>NZ_NUNF01000039.1 GCF_002585305.1 Bacillus sp. AFS037270
CGACAGCGCCACCGACGACAACGCCGCCGAAGCCAAAACCGGAGCCAAAACCGAAGCCAGAACCGATAGAAGCACCCAAGCGGAATAAGAAGAAAAAATAAGAGGAAGAAAAAACGGATGCAAGAATGGCAAAAACCAACAGGACTAAAGTTTCAAAAATGAACATCAACCAGCAATTGGCCTCCTAATTAAATTTAGTTTCACTGATTTAGGTCGTTAATTCTTAAAAAGGAGTTATTCGGAAATGAATACTCAGTCAAACACTGTTTCGGTTATAATTCCTGTTAAAAATGAGGGAAACCATGTACAAAATACCTTAGAATCTCTAATGGAAGCAAAAACAGATTATTCATACGAGATTATAATTGTTGATGACGGATCTACAGATGGTTGTTGTAATTTCATCTCTTCCTTAAAAAGTAAACGGCCCATAATATTATTTAGAGGAGAAAACTTAGGGGTTGCCAATGCCAGGAATTACGGAGCAGATCGTGCAAATGGAGATTTTCTAATATTCTGTGATGCGCATCTTTTCTTTGAGGATTTCTGGATGGATCGACTGCTCGAGTTGATCGAACAGGGAAAAGCAGCAGCAGTTGGCCCCGGTATAGCAGATGCATCAAATCCGGACAATGTGGGATATGGATATACTTGGAATGAAGAATTAGAACCAAAGTGGAATATTTATAAAAACAAAATATTTCAATCGCCGCTTCTAGCTGGAGGATGTATGGCGATTACAAAGGAAGCATTTGAGGATATTGGTGGTTTTGAACGGAATTTTAAAATCTGGGGTGTAGATGATGAGGAGATTTCTCTCAAACTATGGCTATTTGGATATACTTGTTTGGTGAGACCTGATGTAAAAATACTTCATGTTTTTCGGCCAGAAGCTCCTCCCTTCCATTTTAGCTGGGACGATTTAAATTTTAATCGGCTTCGGATGGTGTATAGTCATTTCAATGAATCTAGAATAAAAAAATTAAAAAAGATGATAAAACACTCAGACCCGGATACCATTGAAACGATGGTGAAAAATAGTAATATTTCGGCCCAAAGAAGCTCCTATATTGCACGACGAAAATATAATGATGACTGGTTTATGGAAAAATTTAAAATACCATTTTAATCAGTGAAGGACGTCCAATCTTCAAAACCGCTTGTGACCTGCGTGCAAGGTCTAGTGGGTTCGATTCCCACGCAGTCCCGCCAAAACTACAAAAATCTGATATTCAGCCGCACGGTGAATTTTTTACTAGTGCGGTTTTTTTAATTTTTTCGGTAGATCGAGGAAAAATGGCCACTACGGAGATGTTGGTGTTGCTGTTCTACCAGATTTCGATGCAAAAGAAAACAAGAAACTAAAGACGTTATATAATATATCTTAACAGCTTGATTTTATAAAACTTTATGGTTCTCTTTAACAAGAAATTCAAAGGTACTATATTCATATTTGAATCATCTTCTATTCATCAGTATTTCCCCTGTGGTTTCAGGAAGCACTAGGTAAAAAACTTTTACCTTTTTTTATTGGAGGATGGAATAGATGAGAAAAAAAACTGACTTAGTTTTAGATATTGCAGGAATGATTGCAACTATTTTTCACCGATATTTTGAGAGGATTTATCTTCAAAATTTGAAGTCTCATATGATGAGCTTATTAAGTTTAGAAAGGAAGTCCGTGAAGAATTATGGAAGGGGAAAATTAAAGATGAAGAATTTTGGGCTAAGTTGATAGAAAGGTTCCCAACAATGGTTAGTGAATATGCCGCAACCAAATTATTATCTGTGATTAAACCTTTGCCTGCTCTTGAAGAAATCCCGTTATGGAGTAAGTATGCTAATATTCATTTGTTAAGTAATCATCGCATAAAATGGGTGAACATATAATTAGACCTGTTGAAGACTACATAAAAAGTATAATCCTCTTTACCAAGAAGTGCTGGATGTATTTCTGCTCCTCTTCAGTAGTTCTTACTACTGGACTTCCGCTTGGCTCAGTAGGGTCACCTTTTAAATCCTAATTGTCAGATAGTCATCTTCGAAATTAGAGAAGTCTTCTTTTAGCCATTTATCTAAGATTTTCTAATACGGTTCGGAAGCTTTTAAATCAACTGCCTTGTTTTTCAAATATTGAAGGTTCGCTCGATCAAACTGAATTCTTTTGATACTATCAGTAGTATTTGGGAGATGGTAATTTTCTTCTCCTTTGAACTCAGTGTAAAGAAACACTTTTTTCTTGGGATAAAGTATCACAAACACATACTGTTTATGGTGTTTTTTTGGTTGGGACCATATGGATATTTTGTTTTAAATTAAGAAAACAGCCTTTGAATTAAAAAATGAAAAGCACTCTCTTGACAGAGCATCTCTGATAAAATACAATATTTCTAGAAATACTGAAATAACCATTGCTGAAAGGAGGTTTTTAGCGGTGAGTGATGATATTGCAGTAAAAGTCTATAAGGCACTAGGTGAATCGACTCGTTTACAAATCGTAAAATTACTTGCTCAACAATCAGAGTTAGCTTGCCTGGAAATGGCAAATCAATTAAAAGTCCCTGCCAATTCAACATTGACACATCATTTAAAACCACTACTTGATTGCGGATTATTAGCAGTTCGCAGAGAGGGAACCTTCAGATATTACAGTTTACAACGAGAAGTCCTTGAACAATACGCTCCCGCTTTGCTTTAATGTTAAAGCGGAATAATTTTAATTTTAATTTCAGTATTTATAGAAATACCGAATAATTGAAATGAACGGGGGAAAATGTATGGGTCAAATTAACAAAGAAACAAATTCTTGGGGAAATTTAAAAAATGGTTTAGAAAGTAAATTGTTTGAACCGATAAAAATCGGAGCTTGGAATTTACGCTCTCGTATCGCAATGGCACCGTTAACAAGATCCTTTGCAGATGATCAGACGGGCGTAGTAGGAGAGGATATTGTTGAATATTACCGAAAACGTGCTGCCGATGGAGTTGGTTTAATCATTTCAGAAGGAACCGTCATTAGTCCTCGTGGAAAAGGCTATCCTGGAATTCCAGGCATTTATTCAGACGAACAAATAAAGGGATGGAAAAAAGTAACTGATGCTGTGCATAAAGAGGGAGGAACAATGATCGCTCAAATATGGCATGTTGGTCGTTTATCTCATCACGAGCTTGCTGGAAATCTGCCTCCTCAAGCACCATCAGCTATTTCAGCTGAAGGCCTTGTCTCTCGTTTCCGTAAGCCATATGATGTTCCTGAAGAAATGACAATTAAAGATATTAATGAAGTAATCAATCAATATGCGCAAGCTGCGAAAAATGCAATAGCAGCCGGTTTTGATGGTGTGGAAATTCACGGTGCCCACGGATACTTAATTGACCAATTTAATTCAGATATAACAAATCATCGTACAGACGAATATGGTGGTGACCTTGCTCAAAGATTAACGTTCATGAAGGAAGTAATTAAAGCAGTTATCGACGCAATCGGTACAGAACGAACAATGATCCGATTCTCTGCTCATAAAGCAGATATACCAAATTACATGTGGGAAGATCCAGAAATGGCTATTCGTACATTTGTTGAGGCATTTAAGGAAGCGGGTGCAACAATGATTCACCCATCGATTATGCAATTTGATCGAGTGCTTGCAAATGGAAAAACGATGCATCAATTAGTCCGAAAATACTGGGATGGTGTCATTATTGGGGTAGGTACATTAAATCCAGAATTGGCGAATCAGGCGATTGAAGAAGGAATAATTGATGTCGCTGCTTTCGGACGTCCATTAATTTCTAATCCTGATTTTATTCATCGTTTAAAAAGTGGTGAAGAATTGGAAGAATACGATGTTAAGAAGCATCTTAATACATTAATTTAAAGCACTAGAATAGGAAGAAGCTTATATAGCTTCTTTCATTTTGTATGATATTTCAGTGTTTATGGAAATATAGAAATTAATAGTGATATTGAGGAGAAAATTTCACATGTCAAATACAGCAAAGATTTATATTTTAGCATTGATAAGTTTTTTAGTTGGTACTTCACAGTACATCATCTCAGGTATTTTAGATAAAATGGCAGATGCCCTAGGAGTGTCAATTGGAGCGGCTGGTCAATTAATTACAGTCTTTTCATTAGCCTATGCAATCGGTACACCTATATTAATGGTATTAACGGCTAAAATGGAAAGACGTAAATTACTGATCTATACGTTATTTGTTTTTATTATAGGAAATCTACTTTCAGTAATTGTTCCAGGGTATGGATTATTTATGATTGCTCGCATTATTATGGCTTTAAGTACAGGTGTAGCGGTCGTTACAGTTTTAAGTATCGCAGCAAAGATTACACCTGCTAATAAAAAGGCAAGTTCAATTGCAACAGTTGTCATGGGATTTACCGCATCATTAATCATTGGTGTTCCTATTGGACGTTTTATAACATCTACGTATGGCTGGAAATTTGTATTTATCGGTATCGCATTATTAGTTTTACTTGTCATTTTTATTGTTTTAAATACCATACCAAAAATGAATGGTGATGCTTCAATTCCTTTAACGAGACAAATTGCTATGTTCAAAAAACCAAAAATTGCTTTAGCATTATCAATCACCTTCTTTTTAATGACAGGGTACGGGATTATTTTTACTTATTTATCTCCATACCTTGTAAATACTGTAGGTATGAGTGATCATCTTTTAAGCATTACTTTACTTGTTCTTGGAGTTGCAAGCTTATTTGGTTCTAAACTAGGTGGCTTAAGTGCAGATAAAAGAGGCGTAATTTTTACATTAAAAAGAGGGTTACTTGTAAACGGAACATCTTTAGTTGTGCTTTCATTCATATCACATTCAATTATTGCAGTATTTATTATATTGATAGTCTGGTCATTTGCAGGATGGTCATCAGGTGCAACTCAGCAATATAATTTAGCAACGATATCTCCTGAATCCTCAGATGTGTTGCTAGGTTTGAACCAATCGATGATGCAATTAGGTTTTGCAGTTGGTGCAGGTTTAGGTGGAGTAATTGTGGGGCAAATATCATTATCTTCAATTACATGGTTCAGTGCGTTAAGTGTTGTGTTTGCAAGTATTACAACATTTGGATTATCACGTTTCTTAAATAATAAAAAGATAGTCAACCAAGGTTTGCTGGCACAAAAGCGAGCTTGATCAAATTGGGAGTCTGAAATCGTTATCTTTGCATTTTGTTTACACAATTTGGCTAGTCAATCGACTAAAGGTTCAGAGCTTTTGGCTCAAGAGTTTAAGGGTCCGCAATGGTTCCATCCAAGAGCATCCGCGGCAAAATATGACCCAAAAGCATCTGCTGCACGAATGCTGCCGTTGTATCAAAAGAATACATTCAAATAGAGAAAGACATTGTGAATCAATTAAAATAGGAAAATGGAAATTTAGGTGACACGATTCCACCAGATCTAGTGACAACTTCCGGTTTCTTCGTCTTTCCAGTATGTAAAAGGACGTTCCATGCCTGAGTGCGGAACGTCCTTTTTTGTGTGTCACAAAACAGTCGTTGGTGTGAGCGAGTGAGCACACAACATGGAGAAAAAATAACCCTTAAGAACAATTCTTAAGGGCATCAAAAAATATATAAAAGGGGGTCAGTGAAAAAGTATTTCACTTCATGTTTATTATCTTAAATTATCAACCTTAACTAATTCTTAATTTTTATGGAGGATTAAGGAATTATTATGAGTGAAAAAAGATAGAGCTTCTATTATTTTAAAGAAGGACAAAAGCAAGATGAGAATCAAAAAAAAGCAATGAATAATTGTTTAAACTGGAAGTTTGGGCAAAAATGGTGCCATGCTTGGTGCCCAAATATTTAAAATTACAAAACAAAAGAAAACACTAGAAGTCAAGGACCTTTGATTTATCAGTACTTCAAGGTCCATGAAGATACTATAAAAACAGGTGCCAGCAAACTTCAAAACTGCTTGAGACCTGCTTGCCAGGTTGGTAAAAGTCGTTAGCCAACAACTGAAAAAATTATCTTTAGTCCAATCCTGGTAAATTTGGATTATAAACAATTTACTAAAGCTTTTAATGAGCTGCTCGAATTGAAGGGCAGCTTTTTTTTGCATCTTTGGTTAGACATGAGTATATTTGTCTATCGTGAAACCAATTGTCGAATGTCATATTCGCTGATACAACTTTTGCACCAATTCTTACTCCAATAAGTAAACCGGCAGTAATTCAGTGGAATAAATGAGTATCAAGTATGGGCTAATATAGCATAATTCCACTTCGATTAAATAAAATGGATTGGAGAGTTTTATCCCGTTTTATTTCATTTGATCTTTCAATGGCTCTCAATTGTAAAGATCTTTTTTGATTTAATACAAGAAAGGGAGATTTTATGGATGTCTTAAGTTTAGACCCTTATTTACATGTTCGTACTGCGAAAAATCCAGTATACGCTCCTGTTGGTAACAAGTTACGCTTTATTGCTGATTATACTGGTGTACCTCAAGTATGGGAGCTCGATCGAGGTGAAGCCTGGCCTGCCCAAGTCTCTTTTACACAGGATAGAATAACCCTTATTAAGTATGTAAACGGTACATCTAATTTAATTATTGGGATGGATATTAAGGGAAATGAAAATGAGCAATTATACTTACTAAAGAAAGATAATAAACTAATAGATCTGACAAACTCACCAGAACATATTCATCATTATGGAGGAAGCTCTCCTGATGGAAAATGGATTGCCTGGTCTAGTAATCGCCGGCAACCAGCCTATTTTGATATATACATTCAAAATCTGGAAACACTAGAAATCCTTCTTGTTTATTCGGATAATGGGCTATTTTCATCCCTTAAATGGGCTCCAAAAGGAAATTCTCTATTAATTGAGAAAACAAATACACCTCTTGATAATGATTTAGGTATACTTGACCTTTCAACTGGAAGGGTGAACTGGATAACAAAACATTCAGGGGAAGCAAGCTTTAAAAATGTTCATTTTAATAAGGATGGAACTCATCTCTATTTATTATCCAATAAAGATAGAGAATTCTTTGGGCTTGCATTTATTAACTTAAAAACAAAACATTTCGATTGGATGGAGCATGGAGAGTGGGATTTCGAAAATCTAGAAATGAGTAATGATAAAGATAAGCTTGCCTTTACGATAAATGAAGGGGGAATTTCCAAAGGGATTATTTTAGACTTAAACACAAGCTATCTTTATACATGGAAAACACCACTTGGTGTCATATCAAAAATGAAATTTTCCCCTGATAATCAAAAACTGGCATATCAATTTAATGGACCAGCATATCCACCTGATATATGGGAACTTGATCTCAAAACAATACAAGCTGAGAGGCTTACATATGTTTCCCGATCACCAGCTCTGAGGGATAAATTGATTGAACCTGAAATCATAACCTTCCGCTCCTTTGACAACCTTCAGATTCCAGCATTTTACTACAAACCGAAAAACATCACTAAAAAACTGCCTGTTGTCCTTTATATTCACGGGGGTCCTGAGAGCCAAAGCCGTGCTGTTTACAACTCGATCCAGCAATATTTATTAAATCTTGGTTATGCTGTTTGTGCACCAAACGTTCGGGGTAGTACGGGCTACGGAAAAACGTACACCCATCTTGATGATGCCCAAAAAAGATTAGATGCTGTAACGGATCTGATTTATTTAGTTGAATGGCTAAAGACAAATAGGAGCATAGATTTTGAAAGGATTGCCATAATGGGCGGCAGCTATGGTGGGTTTATGGTTCTTGCTGCCATTAGCCATTTTCCTAAGTATTGGTCTGCCGCCATTGATATTGTGGGAATGTCAAGTCTTAGAACTTTCCTTGAAACAACAAGCCCCTGGCGTAAGAAGCAAAGGGAGACTGAATATGGAACAATAGAAAGAGACGGAAAATTTTTTGATAGAATTGATCCATTGAATCATACAGATAGAATCACTTCCCCGCTAATGGTTCTCCATGGGGAAAATGATCCCCGTGTCCCGATAACAGAATCCGAGCAAATGGTAAATAAATTAAAGGAACGAAATCATCAAGTTGAATTTATTCGGTTTGAAGATGAAGGCCATAAATTCGAAAAACTTAAAAATAAAAGTACTGCCTATAAAGAAATGATACAATTTCTCAATCGGCATATTGGTAAGTGATTTCTAAATGATGTCCTTTTATATCAGAAAGGAAATAAAAAGAATAGGAACTTCACAATGTGAGGTCCTATTTTCCAGATGATGGTTTTCTGTTAGAAATATTAAAGCACAGTTCGTATAATATTATGGGACTGCTCAAGTAGAGTTACCCACGTCACTAGTAAAAGTTGTTCAATAATGTTTAGGATATTCGTCTGACAAGTAAACAGTGGCAAAAAGGATACTTCTTGAGTCTTGAAAATGGTAGTTGGTTGTCTGGAATCTGAAGAAGGACCCAATCTAATCAATCGATTAATATCTTAAGTTGCCTTAGCTCGATACTCACATAGGCTAAGGCAGCCTAAGTTAAAGCCTAATGAATTTTACATAAAGTACTGGGCACTATGCATGATAAATCACAAAAAACTAATGCACATATTTTTAGCCATATATTACCTTCCGGGAGAAATTTGATAGGGAAGAAGTAAGAACAATGGAAAACATCCAATTTATAACATCAAGGAAAAACGAATGCAAAGATGGAGAAAATGGATAAATGATAATGTAATTCAATGTATCCGATCCAACAAAAAGTTTATTTTCAGTAATTACTCCTAAAAAGAATAGGTGAAAAATCCTCTGCATTGCATGTTCTATTAATAGTTTTTCAGTATAGGAAGTATTAGTATATATTTTGTTTGAATTTTGGAAGAGCCAAGATTGCTTATCGAACTTAATGTTAAATAAGTTCAAGCAAATTCTTAAATTGGCGGATTTGACAAAGGTACAAGTGATTTCTTTTGAGAAATACTAGTGATTCTTCCGAATATAGTTCATTAAAGCCTGTCAATTTAGCGCTGGTGAACACAAACTAGGACTCTCCAAAACTTTCAATCAGTTAAAAGCAGTATGTAAATTAGTTAATGGAAATTCAAATTTAAATTCCTAGTTGACACATTGGATTAATTTGTTTATTATAATGTAATAGATACATAATATTCCAAAAATGTATATAAAACGTATGAGCTTAGCTTATCAGTCAACTGAAGGCTGCTTCCATTCTAAATGGGAGCAGTCTTTTTTATTTAGTGTTAGAAGGGAGCAAAGAGCATGCAGGACTTATTTGTAAAAAATAGCAAACAGCGTAAGTGGCTTGAACGGCTGTACCCATTAGAAGCGGACTTTAAAGCACAAGCCTCGCAAATCGACAAGGAGGGCAGCTTCCCTAGGGAGAATATCCAGGCGTTAAGAAAAATCGGTTATACCAAATTGACCTTACCAGAGGAATTTGGCGGGGCAGGATTTTCTCTATATGATACCATTCTCTTACAAGAAAAACTGGGAAGCTATGATGGCAGCACCGCGTTATCGATTGGATGGACATTAATGACCGTTGGGGAATTATTTGAAAATCGGTATTGGAATCCAGAAAAGTTAGCCTTTTTTGCTGAAGAAGTGAACGATGGGGCCATCATTAACCGAGCAGTAAGCGAAATGGCTACAGGCAGCCCCATTCGCGGGGGCCGGCCCGAAACAAGTGCTAAGCGTGTGGCTGGCAAATGGGTGATTAATGGGCGGAAGAGCTATACAACCTGCTCACCGGAACTGGATTATTTTTTAACTTCTGCTTGGATAGAAGAAAAAGGAACGGTAGGATTTTTGCTGATTCCAAAAGAAGCGGAAGGACTAACCATCGAGGAAAATTGGAATGTGATCGCGATGCGTGGTACCGGCAGCCATGATCTTGTATTAGAAAACGTGATAGTGGATGAGTCGGACTTAGTCGAAATTCCCAGTTATCATACGGGGTTTAAACTGAATGGCTGGGGTCTGCTGATTCCTGCCACCTATTTAGGGATCGCGCAGGCGGCCAGGGACTATGCACTCGAATTTGCCAATACCCATTCACCCAATAGTATTAAGGGTCCAATCGCTCAGCTGCCGAACGTGCAGGCGTTATTAGGCGAGATGGACTTGGAATTATACAAAGCAAGATTTGCCCTATATGGTACGGCAGACGCTTACATTGATGAGGATCGTCAATCGGATATCACAAATGAAGCACTTGTAGCCAAACATATTGTGACCAACTCCGCGATTAGGGTGGTCGACAAAGCTATGCGATTAGTCGGAGCAAAAAGCTTACAGCTGACCAATCCACTGCAGCGTTATTACCGAGATGTTCGGGCAGGCCTGCATAATCCGCCAATGGATGATCTAACCATTTTAAAATTAGCTCAAACAGCTATTCAACAATATGAATCTAAGGGAGGAAAAGACAATGAAAATGAATAAGTTTTTTAAAATCGCCGCTACAGGAATCGCTTTAGTAACCCTCATCGCAGGCTGCGGCTCAACGGCAACAACTGGGGCAAAATCGGATGCGGGAGCTGTTAAGAAAGAAGTCAGAAAAGTAAAAGTAGCGTTTGATCAAGGTGGTAAACCAATCGGATACCTAGATGAAAAGGGCAACCCAACGGGATATGAAATTGAAGTCATGAAATTAGTGGATAAGGCATTGCCAGAATATGAATTCGAATATGTGCCAACATCCAGTGAAGACTTATTGGTAGGGGTGCAGCAAGGCAAATATCAAGTAGGGGTAAAAAATGCCTGGTTCACAGAGGAAAGAACGAAGAGTTATATCTTTCCGAAAGAATTCCTCGGACTCAGCGGCGTTGGCATTTTGTTAAAAAAGAAAAACGAAAATATAAAAGACTTATCAGACTTTGCTAAAGCTAAGCTTTCGTTAGCACCTATTGCGGCAAGTAATGCTCAATATACCATTGTGGATGAGTATAACCAAGCCAATCCAGACAATAAAGTTAAACTGGAAGCCGGAGATGCATTCTCAGTGGATGTCGTTCAATGGGTAAATGAAGGACGTGTAGATGGAGGCATTTATTTGGGAGCAACGTATGAAAAGCAAGTTCTTGCAAAGGACGGTCCTTATCATAATTTAGCAAATGACCTTGTTTTTAATGAGTTTGCAGTTGTCAAAACGTGGCCATTATTCAACAAAAAAGAACAAGAATTTGCAGATGCCTATGATCAAGCCATCAAGAAAATAAAAGGGGAAAAGAAGACAAACAAACTGATGGTTAAGTTCTATAATACTGATTTATTTAAACTATTGGATACTGTAAAAAGGTAACCATCTAAATAGAGGTGGAATATGCAAACGTATTTTGATAGTACTTACATTTGGGGAGCATTGCCACAACTTCTTTCGTTTTTACACGTAACCTTTATAGTTGCAGGTCTATCGGTTTTGTTCGGTACGATTCTAGGATTTATCTTAGCCGTAATGAAACTCGGAACGAGTACGGCTGCCAGAAAAATTGCCAATGGGTTTACCACCATATTAAGGTGTACCCCTTCTATTGTTCTTTTATTTTTAGTGTATTACGGGCTTCCGGCAATAGCCAGTAACTTTGGTACAGAACTGAATCATCTTCACACTTCGATTTATGTTGTGATTACCTTTTCGCTGCAATTTGGGGCCTTCATGTCTGAGGTGATGAGAACGGCCTATGAAGCGATCGACCGGGGACAATATGAGGCAGCGGTTAGTGTCGGGCTTAGTCCTGCCCAGGCATTTCGGAGAATTGTGTTGCCGCAAGCATTTGTTGTCGCATTGCCCAATTTCGGCAACAGCCTCCTTGAATTAATGAAAGAAGGATCATTAGCGTATACTATTGGTTTGGTTGATATTATGGGGAAAGCAAGCCTTATTATTTCAAATAACTATAATTCTCATTCCTTAGAAATTTATCTTGCCTTATCTCTTATATACTGGGTTTTATCCATTTTGATTGAACAGTTCTTTTCAAAGTTAGAAAAGATTTTTAGTAAAGGTAAACTGGTTATAAAAACGACATAGGGGGTGACAGCATGTCGGTCGGATTGGATGTTTCATTTTTAGTAAAAACCTTTTTTGTTGCATTATCTGGAGTGCCTATAGCCTTACTCATTACGATTGTCTCCTTACTCATTGCTCTGCCTTCAGGATTTTTGCTCGCCTTATCACGGATTAATCGAATTCCAGTGATAAGCCAGTTGGCACGAGTCTATGTTTCGTTTGTGAGAGGGACTCCTGTCATTGTTCAAATTTTTATTATTTTTACAAGTGTTCCGTTACTATTGGCTCCCATATTCGAGAAGTATCATGTTAAAACGAGTATCTACGATATCAATCCGATTTGGTACGCATTTATTGTTTTCTCGTTGAATACAACGGCTATTTTAATAGAAGTATTTCGTTCTGCTATTAGCACGGTCAGTAAGGGGCAGCTGGAAGCAGCTTATTCCGTTGGGTTGAACAATGTGCAAGCGTTTAGAAGAATACTCATTCCACAAATATTAGTGGTGGCATTGCCCAATATTTGTACAGCAACGGTCAATCTTATTAAAGCTACCTCTTTGGGTTATGCTTTGTCATTGAGAGAGATTACGTTAAAAGCTCAAGTGGCGGCCAATGTTGGCTACAATTTTATTGAAGCGTACATCGATATCTTTCTTGTCTATCTCATTTTATGCAGCTTAGTGGAAACCTTATTTAAGCTGTATGAAAAACGGTTAAGGAAGTATAAAGCAGCCGCTGCCTAAGATCATGATTGGAGGCAAAGTCATGTTAGAGATTAAAAATATCCACAAGTCCTTTGGTAAGAATGAGATTTTAAAAGGAGTAGATTTACAGATTGATAGGGGTGATGTGGTTGTCATTCTTGGCCCGAGTGGCTCTGGTAAGACCACATTGCTTCGGTGCATTAACTTTCTTGAACGAGCCGATCAGGGGCAAGCCATTTTTGGTGATATTCATGTAAACCTTAAATCAGCAACCAAAAAACAAATACATCAAATCAGGCAAAAGATTGCTTTTGTGTTTCAGAATTATAATCTGTTTACGAATAAAACAATATTAGAGAATGTGACAGAAGGTCTTATCATTGGAAGAAAGGTTCCGAAAGCAGATGCCAATGAGTTGGGGCAACAGGCCTTGGCGAAGGTCGGATTGGCAGATAAATTGAATGCCTACCCTAGTGAACTGTCTGGCGGTCAGCAGCAGCGGGTTGGCATTGCAAGAGCGATTGCGTTAAATCCAGATATTATTTTATTTGATGAACCAACGTCTGCACTGGATCCAGAATTAGTCGGCGAAGTCTTAACCGTCATGAAAAATATTGCAAAAGAAGGAACAACCATGTTAGTGGTGACCCATGAAATGTCTTTTGCAAAGGATGTAGCCAACCGAGTCATCTTTATGGATGGCGGTGTGATTGTAGAAGAGAATTCTCCAATGGAAATTTTCTCAAGACCAAAAGAAGAAAGAACGCAGCATTTCTTAAGACGGGTCATACCTGAGGATTTTATTTATAATATTTAATGAATGAGAAACCTCTAGAAATGGAGGTTTTTCTTCATTGCTCCCATCACAATGTCTTGTAACTAACACTTTAATCTGATTTGGTATAAAAAGATTAAAGTTTAATGATTTAGTTATAATTATATTTATTGGTTAAAATTAACTTTCATGTAAACGTGGATTAGAAAAAACAAATTAGACGAATGGGTCTGGTATCTAGGTTTAGCATTATAAGGTTCATTGTCAAAATACAAGAAATGTCGTTTATCTGAATTTTTTTATCACTAATTATTCTATGCATCATTCTTAAGCACGAAATAGTGTTCAATGAAAAATAAAAACATTGTATCTTTAAATTTGTTCCACTTTAACAATGACTATAAAAAATGGTCACACCTTTGGTAACAACTTGGTCACAGATTAGATGATTTTATAATTAATTAGATGGTTCGAATTTTGTAAAAATATTTTTACAAAAAATAAAAAATATTTTACAGAGTCTCAAAATTTTTTGGTATATTCGTTGTCTTATTTACTAAATCTTCAGGAATTAAGTGATTAATTTTGCCGAGAATAAAAGATTTTAAGGTTGAAAGAAGAACATTCACAAAATCTACAAATAAAGTTTAAAAAATTGGCACAATTATTGCAATATCTAAAGGCGAGGAAGCAAATGATGAATTCATCCTTCCGATGTAAGCGATTTCAGTATTAACAAAATGAGAGGAGAAGAAAGCATGAGCCAAAGCAGCAATGAATTAACATTTATTAATGGGAAAATTTTTACATCCAATCCAGAACAGCCTTATGCCAGTGCCATGGTCGTCCGAAATGGCAGGATTGCCTGGATCGGTGAAGAAGAAGATTTGAAAAAAATAGAAGGAAAGTGTGTCGACCTTAATGGTAAAAGAGTTCTTCCCGGATTGATTGACGCCCATTTACATCCGTTATATTTGGCTGGAGCTGCCAAGCAAATAGCTTGTACCCAGCCTCTAATTCATTCCATATCAGATTTACAAGAACAAATTCGTTTGGTGCTTGCATTACAATGTCAAGATTCCTGGATTCAAGGCTGGGGCTATGATGAAGGTAAATTATTAGAAGGAAGAGCCCCAACGCGCTGGGATTTGGATCAGGCAGCACCCGATGTTCCGGTAGTCATTACTCGAACTTGCGCCCATATCATATCAGTCAACAGTAAAGCATTGGAATTGGCAGGGATAACGAAGGATACTCCCGACCCGCAGGGTGGCAAAATTGACCGTGATGAAAACGGTGAGCCAACAGGTATTTTACGTGAGAATGCCAAAGATCTTGTTAATCAAGTCATGCCTGAAACGACATTGGAAGATGATGCGGCATTACTTGCAGAACTCAGCCCTGTTTTACTTTCACACGGGATTACAGCCATTACGGAATTAATGGGGCGGACAAAGCCAAATGGTTACTTAGAAATGTATCAATTGGCTACTGAAAAAGGACTAAAGCAGCGTTCCGTTCTTTATTATATTTGGGAAGATTTAAAAGAACATCCTGTCATTGAACAGCAAAAAATGGTAAGAGAAAATCAAATACACATTGGCGGAATTAAATTGTTTTCCGACGGAAGTGTCTCCGGGCAAACAGCCTGGGTCAACCCGCCATTTTTAGGGGAGGAAGAAAATTATGGCATCCAAATGACAACCAGGGAAGAATTATTGGCTGCCGCAGAAGCAGCAAAAAAACATAACATCCAGCTTGTGATCCATGCCATGGGTGAACAGGCAATCGATTTGATTGTTGATACCTTCTATGGGCAAAAAGGCTGGCTGACAGACGCACCATCGATCAGAATTGAGCATGCGGCCATGCCGACACCTGGTACACTGAAGCGGGCAGCAGAAACGGGAATTGCATTTGTTTCGCAACCCATCTTCCTGTTTGCAGAAATTGAAACCTATCTTCGTAATTTAGGTGCGGAACGAACTAAGCAAACCTATCCATTTAAAGCTATGTTAGAGGCTGGAATAAAAGTAGCATTTTCATCCGATGCTCCCGCCACCGCATGGGCTGACCCCGTAAATCCTTTCGTCGGAATCAAATCGGCCGTTACCCGTCTTGCCCACGACGGAACAGATACCGGAAAAACACAAAGGGTAGATGTTGAAACAGCGATTACGCTGTATACCCGAGCGGCACAGGAAATCATCCGGATCCCAAATGTTGGCCAGCTGAAACCAGGCTTCCATGCCGACTTCATTGTCTTGGATATAGATTTATTGGTCATAGATCCGGAGGAAATTGATCAGATACAAGTAGTGGAAACCTATATGGCTGGTAATTTGGTTTATAAATTAGATTCAATCGAAAAATTAGTAGTAGAATCATAAAATTTCAACTAAAAGAGGATGGGATGGTATGAAAGAAAAGGGGAAGGTTTTTTATGGTTGGTGGATTGTTGTAGCAACCTTTTTGATTATGACTTTAATTTATGCTCCGATTGCCAACTTGGTTTCATTATTTATTCTGCCTGTAACGAAAGAACTTGGATTTGGTCCACCTCAGTTTATGCTGTATTTTACCATAATGGCTTTGGCTGCCATGGCTGTAGGTCCAATAGCAGGTAAATTAATGAGAAAGATGGATGTAAGAGTATATATAACATTATTTATTTTAATTGCTTCTGCTGCATTTGTTGGTTTTTCATTTTCAACTAAACTGATTCATTTTTACCTATTTGCGATCCTAATGGGGGCAGGTATGGCAGGAGGTGCAATGATTCCTGCATCCGTTCTCATCACCAACTGGTTTAATAAAAAACGTGGTTTATGTTTAGGGATTGCTTTGTCAGGTAGTGGATTTGGGGGCGTAATCCTTAGTCCTTTAGTTAATTGGCTTATTACAGTCTACGGGTGGAGATCAGCCTATCTAGTCTTAGGAATTTTAATAGCTGCTGTATTAGTTCCGTTGGCTGTATTTGTAATAAGATTAAATCCAGCTGACAAAGGTCTATCACCGCTTAGTGAAGAAACGACTTTAATAAGTACACAAAAGAAAGAATTAACAGGTACAACTCAGGGCGAAGCATTAAAGTCCCTATCATTTTGGACTCTTTGTTTAGCGATCTTAGTTGGCGGGCTCGTTGTTAACGCAATGCTAATCAATCTTGCCCCCTATCTGGCTAGTATCGGTACAACTGCTAAAACAGCTGCATTGCTATTATCTTTAGGCTCGGGAATGGTAATTGTCGGAAAACTGTTAGTAGGTCGGTTATTTGACAAGCTGGGATTAGTCACAACATTACTTATTATATCTGCAGGAAGTCTGGTAAGTTTTCTATTTTTAATGAAAGCAAACATAATCTTACCAGCTATACTTTATACTGTTTTTTCAGGAATAGGCTCAACAGCGGTTACTGTAACACCTGCCTACATGACAGGAGCTCTTTTTGGTGAGAAGGAATTTGGAGCAAAATATGGAGTAGTAGCAATTTTTATTTCATTAGGTGCAGCCATAACGCCAATCGTGTCAGGTGCTATTTACAATATAAGCCATTCATATGGTTCACTTCTAACTGTTTTAATGGTTCTTTCTATTGTCCAATTTGGTTTATTTTTCATTGCAGCTAAAATAAAACCAAAGTTTGATTTAAATACTTTTAATGATGATAGAGCAAAAAGTGAAGGAGCATTATTATGAATAAAACCCTAGGAAAAGATTATATTTTAGCACGTGCGGAGGAAATAAAAGAGGAACTAATCAAATATCGTAGATATCTCCATCAAAATCCCGAAATCGGCTTTAATTTACCAAAAACGGTTGCCTACGTGGAAGAAATTTTAAAAAACATGGGTCTTGAACCTATAAAGGTAGGGACCTCCGGGTTAGTTGTAACTATTGGTAAGGGAAAGGGTAAAACTCTTTTGTTAAGAGGAGACATGGATGCTTTACCTCTAAAGGAAAATACAGATCTGCAATTTAAATCCACTAATGAATTTATGCATGCATGCGGTCATGATATCCATACGACATTCATGCTCGGTGCGGCAAAGTTATTAAAGGAAAAAGAAAATGAGATTAATGGAACGGTCAAGATCATGTTCCAACCAGCCGAGGAAATTGGCGCAGGTGCTAAGGATATGGTGGCGAATGGGCTATTGGAAAATCCAAAAGTAGATGCGGCACTGGCCCTGCATGTTGATCCAAGCTTAGAGGTCGGAAAATTCGGATATAAGCCGGGGATTGCAGCATCGTCATTGGATGGCTTTTTCCTAAAAGTACAGGGAAAAGGCGGGCACAGTTCTGAACCACAAAAAGCCATCGATCCATTGATGATTATTAATGCGATCTACTCGCAATTAAATAGTTTAGTTGGGAAAGTAGTAGACCCAAGAGAAATGGCCGTTCTTGTTATCGGGAAGATGGGTGGAGGAACTGTGGCAAATATTATTCCTGATTCTGCCCACCTTGATGCCACTTTACGTACATTTAATCCGAAAGTAAGGGATTATTTATTTAAAAGAGTTCCAGAGATTATTGATGCAACCGTTAAAATGTTACGCGGTACCTACAGCCTTGAAACAGTCTCAACCCCTTCTTTATTTAATAATGAAGAAATGTGTGAGCAAATGGCACCTTATGTAAAAGAAGTCATTGGAGAGAACAATTTGGAGGTCAACAAGGAGCCGTTGGCGGGCACAGAAGATTTTTCCTATATCAGCAATATTGTGCCAACGATGTTTATGTGGGCTGGTGCCAACGGTTTAGGAGAGAACAATTATCCGCTTCATAATCCGAACGTTGTATTAGACGAAGGAGTTATTCCATTGGGAGTAGCAGTCGTTGTTCAGACAGCCATAAATTGGTTAAACCAATATTCCAATAAGTAATAACTAAAAATATATTTTTTCTAAATGAATGATACCTTATTACTAAAGAAATCAAAGTGATAAGGTATCTTTTTCTATTCTTTAAAAAGGGCTGTTCTTTGAATTTAAATTTACCCTATAATAATGATAAAGTGTTTTGGTATAACTTTTCTTTAAAATACAAATTGAAATAAGGATAGTGTTCTTCCTTTAACAATAGAGGAATGGAGGTTGAATCTTGAAAATAGATATCAGAAATATCGAAAAATTAGTGGATTATGATAATATTTTAGTTGCCGATAAAGAAGGAATAATCATTTTTTTTGATTTAGCCGATTTAAATGTTCTTAGAGAAATTGGTCTTAGACCTGAGGAATTTATGGGAAAACATATAACCTCATTTTATAAAAACCTTACAAATGAAAACAGCACCATTATGAGAGTTATAAAAAGTGGAAAAGCCGAAAGTAATGTTAGACAACTGTTAGTTACAAAAAGCGGAAATCATTTCGAATCGATAAACTCCACATATCCGATTATTGACAACAATAAAGTAATTGGAGCAATTGAGTTCTCAAAACACATTTATTCCAAGGAAAATATCCAGTCTTTAGATAAAATGGCGAGCCATAAAGTTTATCGAAAAAATAATACCATTTATACAATTGAAAATATGATTACTGCCAATCCAAATATGATAGCCATTAAGAATAAGATAAAGAAAGTTGCAAAAACCAATTCTACTGTCTTAATAAATGGTAAAACAGGCACAGGAAAAGAGGTTGTTGCCCAGTCGATACACAATTTAAGTGATCGATACGGATCGCCTTTTCTTTCACTAAATTGCGGTGCGATTCCACCTAACCTGCTGGAGAGTACTTTGTTTGGTACGGTGAGAGGAAGTTTTACAGGCGCCACAGATATGCCAGGATTGTTGGAACAAGCTGAAGGTGGAACATTATTTTTGGATGAAATTAATTCTTTAGATTTTTATCTTCAGGCAAAACTGCTCAAAGCGATTGAAGAAAAAATGATAAGAAGAGTTGGTGGGAACAAAAATATTTATGTGGACATAAGGATCATTTCGGCAACAAATGAAGATCCGGAAATCCTAGTTTCTGAAAAAAGATTGCGGGAGGATCTTTTCTACAGATTGGGAGTTGTTCAAATTGATTTACCTACTTTAGCTGAAAGAGAAGAAGATATTGAAACATTGCTTGAGTATTATATTCATTTTTACAATAATCACATGAATATGTCTATTGACGGTGTAAAACCGGAAGTGTTGGATTGTTTTAAAAGGTATTCATGGCCAGGGAATATTAGAGAATTAAAGAATGCAATCGAAACAGCTTATATTAATGCTACTTCTAATCAGATTTCTATTGAGGATATACCTAAGAGAATTAGAAAATACACTGAGGTAGCAATAAGTAATCAAAAGAATACGAAGGAATGGACTTTAAAAAATGCGATTGTGGAGTTTGAGAAATCGATCATTATTAGTGAATTAAAAAATACAAATGGGAAATTAACAGAACTGGCAACACGATTAGGAATTTCCAAACAATTATTAAATTATAAATTGGAAAAATACAATTTGAGGTAAAATTTTTTTACTACTAGGTAAAAAATTTTTACCGTTTTTTATTTAGTTAAGTAATGGCAAAAAAATTATACGTTAAAGGAACACAGGGACGGTTTTCATGGCCTTTTTCGTTCATAAGTTAAAACAAAAGAACCGACAGCAGCCGTTCCACGGGCTCTGTAAAGTAAACTAATACTCGTATTAAAAGAGAGCAGATGCTCTATTTTTTGATAATATATTTAAATTGGTTAACTAGCTTTATAAACATTAATTAAGTGTTTAATTAAAACAGAAGTGTTAAAATAAGGTAATAAAAGTATAGTGGCATTATTTTAATTGAGCATAGGGAGAAATTTAAATGAAAGAGATTGAAAGAAAGATTTTATCCTTCCGGGATGAAAGAGATTGGAAAAAGTATCACAACGAAAAAGACTTGGCGATTTCTATTTCTCTTGAAGCAAGTGAGTTGCTCGAGAACTTTCAATGGAAGACCCCTGGAGAAGCACTAGCTGAATCAAGAGAGAATATTAAAGATGAAATAGCTGATATATTCATTTATCTAATCCAGTTAGCAGATAAAATGGAAATTAATCTTGAAGAAGAGGTCACAAGAAAGTTGATTAAAAATGCAGAGAAGTACCCAGTTAAGAAATAGGAGGACACGGTCAAGTGATCATTTATAATGAGACATCTTCCGCCTTTTTAAATCATATCTACGAAAATAAAATTGGCTATGTACTAAAGGAAAAAGTATTAAGTAAAATGAATAAGGTCGTTTCAAGCAGTGAATTACAGTCTTGGGAAAGATCTCTTCCTCAAATGGCAAAGGTACTGCGTGATGCTGATTTAAAAGAGGACACACACGTTTTATTAGAATATAAACTACCTTCCACTGAGAAAAGAATTGACTTTCTGATTACCGGACAGGATGACAAAGGTACAAAGAATGCGGTGATTATTGAATTAAAGCAATGGCAAAAGGCAAAAACTGCTGATGGGGACGGAATTGTTCGAACCTTCTTGGGCGGGAGAGAAAGAGAAACAGTTCATCCTGCATACCAAGCATCATCATATAAACGATACCTTCAAAATTTTAACGAGTCTTTGTATAGTGATACTTCTATAAAACTTCACTCATGCGCCTATTTACATAATTATATTATGGCTAGTATTGGTGAGCCGCTGCTCGACAAACGATATGACAAATATATTAAAGAATCTCCATTGTATTTTCAATTTAGTGATCGGGATCTAGCTAAGAATATCCGGCATTTAGTGTCAAAAGGAAATGGTAAAGAAATAGCCGATACGATTGAGAATGGCAAAATCCGTCCTTCCAAAAAATTAGTAGAGACTGTGGGATCACTAATTGCTGGTAATGAAGAATTTGTATTACTAGATGAACAGAAGGTTGCTTATGAAAAAGTAGTAAGTCTTTATAACCAATTAAAAATTCAGACGGACCAAAAGCATGTGATTATTATTAAAGGAGGTCCAGGTACTGGGAAATCGGTTATAGGATTAAATTTAATGAGCCATATGTTAAATTCAAGAGCATATGTAGAGTATATAACACCTAATCAGGCATTCAGGGAAGTGCTTCGCAAGAAGTTAATTGGTTCATCTGGTCATGTGGAAGTCAGGGATTTGTTTAAGGGTTCCGCTTCCTATGTACAAACACCTGAAAACTATTTTGATGTCCTTATTTGTGACGAGGCTCATCGGTTAAAAGAACATGGTCATATGAAGAAGAAAATTGAGGGAGAAAATCAAATTACACAAATTATTCGCTCCTCTCGTATAAGCGTGTTTTTTTATTGATGATTTTCAAAAAATCTCCAAAAAAGATATCGGTAGCGTTAAGGAGGTAGAATTGGAAGCCTCAAGGTTAGGTGCAAACGTTCACGCTGTAGAGCTTGAATCTCAATATCGATGCTCAGGTTCAGGTAATTACATTTCATGGTTAAATAGCTTATTACATAATGAAAAAGAAAATTTCTCTTTGGAAGGAGATTTTGATTTTAAAATTGTTTCAAGTCCCCAGAAGTTAAAAGAGGAAATCGTTGATAAACGCGGCGGTAGACTATTAGCTGGATACGCGTGGGAATGGACAAAAGAGCTAGTTGATGGAGAGCTTGCGAAGGATGTGGAAATCGAGGAACATAAATTTGCCTTGCCGTGGAATGATCCGAATCGACTTGACTGGGCTATTCATCCGGAATGCGCGAATCAAATTGGGTGCATTCATACCGTTCAAGGGCTTGAGATGGATTATGTTGGTGTGATTATAGGAAAAGACCTTGGTTTTGATGAGGAAACAAAGAAAATCATTGTAAGAAGAGATGAGTTTAAAGATAAAGGGGCAAGGCCTGCGAAGCCCAAAAAAGGTCAAGTTGATCCTTTAGATGAACTAGTTAGAAATACATATAAAACGTTGATGACTAGGGGGATGAAGGGGTGCTATGTTTATTGTTGTGATAAAGGATTATCAAAATATATTCAAGAATATACTTTTAATAAAATTAATTAAATGTTCCTACAATCCACGCATGTGGAAGCTGTTGCAAAATTAATATTGAAATAGATTCTAACTTTAGATTGGATGAGCTTTTATAAGAAATCTAAAGTATATTTTTATTAAAAATTTTGGATGGTTTATAAAAAGGGGTACCCAAGTGAAATTTTATTCATTGGGTACCCCTTAATCTTTATTTAAAACACTTTCGTAGTCCAATCCTCACAATTCCAAATATCGGTCGCAATTTCACGATAGAAATCAGGTTCGTGGGATACCATCAAAATACTTCCGCGATATGTCTTTAAAGCACGCTTCAATTCTTCTTTTGCGTCCACATCCAAGTGATTGGTAGGTTCGTCTAGAATTAATAAATTCGTTTCTGTGTTTAAAATTTTACACAATCGAACTTTGGCTTTTTCGCCACCAGAAAGGACTTCGATTTTACTTTCAATATGTTTCGTCGTTAATCCACATTTTGCAAGAGCAGCACGGACTTCAGCCTGATTCATACTTGGGAACTCGCTCCAAATCTCTTCAATACAAGTGTTGTAGTTGGACTGTTTAACTTCCTGTTCGAAATAACCGATGTATTGATACTCACCACGTTCCACTTTACCCGAAATTGGATTTATCAACCCAAGAATACTTTTTAAAAGAGTAGACTTACCAATACCGTTCGCACCCACGAATGCAATTTTTTGTCCGCGTTCCATTTTCAAATTCAGAGGGCGAGAAAGTGGTTCATTGTAACCAATAACAAGATCTTCAGTCGTGAAAATCCAACGACTAGTTGCACGAGCTTCTTTGAAAATAAACTCTGGTTTCGGCTTCTCTTTCCCCAATTCAATAACTTCCATTTTGTCGAGCTTCTTCTGACGAGACATCGCCATATTACGAGTCGCAACACTTGCCTTGTTACGAGCAACGAAATCTTTCAAATCAGCTATTTCTTGTTGTTGACGCTTGTAAGCGGACTCTAGCTGTTGCTTCTTCATTTCATATATTTTTAAGAAGTTATCATAGTCACCAACATAGCGATTTAACTCTTGGTTTTCCATGTGATAGATCAAGTTAACAACATTGTTCAAGAATGGAATATCATGTGAAATCAAGATAAATGCATTCTCATATTCCTGTAAATAGCGCTTCAACCATTCGATATGCTGTTCATCCAAATAGTTCGTAGGCTCGTCTAGTAATAGGATTTCAGGCTTTTCTAGTAAAAGCTTAGCTAGCAAAACTTTCGTACGTTGCCCACCGCTAAGATCATCTACATCTCGATCGAGTCCAACATCGTCTAATCCTAGACCACGAGCAACTTCCTCGACTTTTGAATTAATTCGATAGAAATCATTACTATCTAAAGTTTCTTGTAGCTCTCCAACTTCTGCAAGTAATGCATCGATATCAGCGCCTTCCTCACCCATTTTTGCATAAAGTTCATTGATCTCTGATTCAGCATCAAAAAGATATTGAAAAGCAGTACTCAAAGCCTCACGCATCGTGGTACCTTTTTGAAGTACAGCATGCTGATCTAAATAACCAACACGAACTTTTCGTGACCACTCAACCTTCCCCTCGTCGGGTTGCAACTTCCCAGTAACAATATTCATGAAAGTAGACTTACCCTCACCATTTGCCCCAACTAGTCCAACGTGCTCTCCTTTTAAAAGTCGAAAAGACACATTATTAAAAATCGCACGATCACCAAAACCGTGACTTAAATTTTGTACGTTTAATACGCTCATTTTTTAACCCCTTATCTAATGTCACATGTGGATATTTTACTAGATTTTTGCTGCTTTTTCTATCCTGAAGTTATTTTTTGTGAAAATTAAAGTCTGCCCCATCTTAATAAATGAGATTTTTGAATTATATTTACTTGGGCGTATAACAATTGCGTAAGAGTCTATTATACAACCGAACTTGGAGGTAAGATATAAGTTATTCCCATATGGGAATAAATGTAGAAAAAATGAAAGAATTGGTTGAGTTCTAAACTAAAATTTTTAAAAAACAAGTGTAAACTCATCAGCACCCCATGTGTTGCTACATACACTCTTCGCATGTGGAGTGTGCGGCGAAACGCATTTTAAAAGGGTAAACCAATAATACACTCCTGATATTCAAAACACATTCTTGGCATAATCAAAACTTAGTTCTGATATTCTGTGGATAACGTCTGTGTAAATGCAGGAAGAAAAGAAATAAAGAGGGTGGGAACAGAAATCCCATCCTTTTTGCCTGAATAAAAGCGAGAAAAAAGCCTAAAAACTAAGCCAAATACGCGTACTTTTAGGTGAGTCACAGCGAGATCATTATTGTTTCTTTCAAAAAGTATATAAGCAAACTGGCGAGAGTGAAGCGGATTATCAGTATAATTTAGCTCGCCAAGATTTGAGAATAAAAGATTTACGCGGTTATGGGATACAAGCCGTTATTTTAGATAGTTATGACGAAATTACGGAGATTCTTCAACAAATAGAGCGTGGATATCTGTTGAAAAATATTTTTATCTCAGGCAGTATTTCTGAGTTTGGGGAGGTATGGACAAAGCAGAAAGTTAATGATTTTACTCATAGATTAGCTAGAAAACTAGTTATTGAAGATTACCGAATTGTTTCCGGTTTCGGTTATGGTATCGGCTCAACAATTATTAATGGTGCTTTAGAAGAAATCATGAGGAGCAAATATAAGCATGTCGATGAACATCTGTGTTTACGTCCGTTCCCTCACTTCTCATCAGGGGACATACCCATGAATGAACTAAAAAAGAAATACCGTGAGGATATGATTCAGCAAGCTGGAATCGCAGTATTTATCTTTGGCAACAAAAAAGATGAAAATGGGAACATTATTGAGGCAGATGGGATGATTGAAGAGTTCCAAATAGCAAAGGAACAAAAAAAAGTTATAATACCAGTTGGGAGCACTGGTGGAGCAACTGCAACAATTTATAGTGAAATTTAAAAAAATAGTGAGCACTATCCATATTTGTATGGATACATAGATAGATTAGGAGAAGTAACTGAACCTGATTTAGTAATAAATTTAATAAGTGAAATCATTAAAAACCTGCAAATTATCTAAGAGGGTGGAAAAAGATTATGGCTCATAAAACTTTCATATCCTATAAGTACAGTGAGGCAAGAAGTTTAAGAGATTCGATAATTAAATCATTAGGTGAAGATGCTTTCTATTATCAAGGTGAAACTTCTGATTCTCCTGATTTAACGGATAAATCCACCGAAACTATAAAAAAAAAATTTGGCAGATATGATGTACGATACAAGTGTTACAATAATAATTATTTCGCCTAACATGAAAAAAAGTAAATGGATTGACTGGGAGATTGAATATAACCTTAAGAACATAAATCGAAAAGGGCCATGGACTAAGCTTTATAGATGCTTTATTTGAATCAACTTCAGCGGTATGTGTTACAGGTTTGGCCGTTGTAGATACGGGAACAACGTTCACATTATTTGGTCAAATCGTTCTTCTTTGTTTGATTCAAATGGGCGGTTGGGGCTTTATGACGACAGGAATATTTATGTTCATTATTTTAGGAAAAAGAATCGGATTAAAGGAGCGTTTATTATTGCAAGATTCATTAAATGTATTTACTCTCTCAGGAGTGGTCACTTAGGAAAGCGAATTATTCTTATTACCCTTATCGTTGAGTTGATGGGTGCGATAATTTTAGCAATAAGATGGGCGTTTGAGATGCCATTGAAGAAAGCCATCTATTATGGGATTTTCCATTCTATCTCAGCCTTTAATAATGCTGGTTTCGGCTTAGAATCTGACAGCCTTAGTAAATGGGTTGGAGATCCAACTATCAATATTGTAATAACGCTCCTTTTTATTATTGGAGGTATTGGTTTTACAGTAATCCTGGATTTATTTAATAAAAAATCTTTACGTAAGTTGTCCCTACACTCTAAAGTAGCTTTGTTGATGACACTCATTCTAAACATTGTAGGGACTCTAATAATATTGGCCTCAGAATATGATAATTCAAAGACGATTGGAAACTTTGGGTTAGGAGATAAACTTTGGGCATCCTATTTCCAAGGAGTTGTGCCTCGAACAGCAGGTTTTAATACCATAGATATTTCGCAAATGACCATTTCATCTCAAGTATTTATGATGGCCTTAATGTTTATAGGAGCTTCTTCGGGTTCTACAGGCGGTGGGATAAAAGTAACCACTTATGCCATTATCATTTTCGCATTTTGGACAGTCCTAACGGATCGGAACGATGTAAATATCTTCAGAAGAAGAATTTCATGGCAATATGTGAATAGGGCTTTATCAATCGTCGTTGCAGCTATCATTTTTATTTTCATCATTTTCTTTTTATTGACATATACAGAAAAGGCTGAAATGAGCAAAATCTTGTTTGAAACAATTTCCGCATTTGGGACAGTTGGTTTATCAGCAGGTTTAACAACGGATCTGACGCCCATTGGAAGAATATTGATTACCATCATGATGTTTATAGGTAGACTTGGACCCTTAACGATGGCTTTTGCACTTTTAAAAAATCAAAAAGAATCAAAAGTAAGATTTGCAGAAGAGAAAATACTAATTGGTTAGTAAAATGTTTTCTTATGGGGTGAACGCAGAAATATGGTAAAGCAAAGTTATGCAATTATTGGGTTAGGGCGATTTGGAACCAGTATAGCATCTAAATTATTTGAAGCAGAGCAAGAAGTGCTGGGGATTGATATAAATGAAGATCGAGTAGAGAATGGAAAAGAATTTGTTACGCATGCCGTTGTACTTGATTCCACCGAGAAGAATCACTTAAATCTGTAGGTATTCGTAATTTTGACTATGTGATTGTTGCGATAGGAAACGACATGCAAGCAAGTATATTAACCGTTTTGCTTTTAAAAGAATTAGGTGTAAAAAAAGTTATCGCCAAAGCCCTTAATAAACGTCATGGACAAGTATTAGAAAAAGTTGGTGCAGATTGGGTTGTTCATCCTGAAAGAGATATGGGGGCACGTGTAGCACATCAGCTTCTTTTACCTAATGTATTGAATTATATTGAGCTGTCAAATGAATACAATATAGAGGAAATTGTAATCCCTCCAAGTATGTCGGGGAGAAGTTTACGGGATTTTAATCTAAGAGCAAAATATGATTTAAATGCCATTGCAATCGTAAAAAATCAGGAATTGTTCATTTCTCCTTCTCCAGATCAAATTTTGAATGACGGAGATAAGTTAGCTGTTATTGGGCATCGGGACAAAATAAATGATTTTGTAAATAGGAAGTAATAAATGTCTTGAATGTTGTAGTTGATGGGACACCTAGCATTGATTGAAAGAAAAGAACCTAAATTAACTTAATAAAAAAAGGAAAAAAACGGCAGCAAATTAGCTGCCGTTTCAACTTAATAAGAACCTACAAAGTACCAGTCTTTCTCCATCTTATCAATTTCCACAAAGTCTCCATCAAATGCTTTTTTAGAAGTTGATCATTTGGTGTATTTTTATGTTTATCATATTAGGAAAGAAAATAGGGCTAAAAGAGAGGCTGCTGCTTCAGGAAAAGCTGTAATAGAGCGGCATGGAAAAGTTCTAACTCAAATCTGATCTGAGCAAGTGGTCTTTCCTGAGCGAAAAACAGACTTATGGATAGCTAAGGACCTTTTGTACCAAATTTCCTTGATGACCACGGCTCAATACCGAGGTCATCTTTTAGCTGCAAAGGATCTTTTTTTAACTGTCTATATTAAGGGTACAGTTCACACATTTCCTACCCTTTTTTATAAAGTTTTTTAAACGGACATAGTGAGATAAAATTATTATAGACTTCTCTCTAACAAAATTCCTACTTGTTCTGCCATAACTATAGTTGGATAAGGAATTCCATTCGTGATCCACCATTCCACAATCATATTTCAAATGACTGTTTAATCTTTACTTATAGACCTTCATCGGTAAATAAGTTAAGGACTGTCCCGTAGCAGAAGCAGTTAAATTTTCTTCTAATTGAAACCCTTCTACCGGTTCGATGCGAGAAAACTTTTGTAAGACTGCCTCTAGAGCAATTTTCATTTCTAATCGTGCAAGAGGGGCACCTAAACAGATATGTGGACCATTTCCGAATGTCAAATGTCTTTTATTATTTGAACGATGAATATTTAAAGAGAATGGATCGTCAAACATATTTTCATCCATATTACAAGCACTCATCCACGCAATGACAACATCTCCTTTTTTTAAGTCAGTGCCTAATAAATTATTGTCTTGTTTAACAGTACGATCTCTTCTAGACATATGAAAACGATATCGGAGCATTTCATCGACTGCGTTTAGCACTAATTCTATATGGTCTTTTAGTTCTCCATATAATGACTGGTCATCATAGAGCAATGAATAGAAAGTATTGGCAATCGCATGACTTGTTGTTTCAACCCCCGCACCTAAAAGCAACATTGTGGTCTGTACAATCTGCTCATCCGAAAACCCTTCGCCATCTATTTCAGCTTGGATTAAGTCAGAGATAATATCATCCGAAAGGTTCGATCGTTTTTGAACGACAATCGGGTAGAGATATTGGAAATATTCTTTGGCAGCATTTTGTTTCTCCAGCTCAATATCTTCCAATCTTTCTTTGTCATAAGGTTGGAAAAGAATATCAACCCATTTTTTGAACTGATACCTATCTTGTACCGGTACCCCAAATAAATCTGTTATGACCAGACTAGGAAATGGCGCAGCCAAGGCTTCAACAATATTAATAGTAGAGTTTTCTTGTATGGCTTCCACAAGTTCGGTTGCAATCTGTTGAATACGCGGTTCCCAGTTTTTTAAACTGCGGGGAGTGAAAGCAGCTGCTAACAAGGAGCGTGCTTTCCGGTGCTGAGGTGGATCTATGAGTGTAATATTCATAATAGGTGAGGTTTTTTCTTGTTTGTCTTTAGCTCCAACAAAAATTGTGGTTCTTGGACCTTCACTTGAAAAGTATTCATAGTTACTTAACACCTGTTTAACATCTTCATATTTAAAAACATTCCATGTATTTGTTTTTTCATGATAATAAATAGGATGATTTTGAAGCATTTCTTTGTACCAATTAATAGGAAAAAACTCTTCCGTACGTGATTGGAAATTAGTGATTTCATTCATTGGAATTACTTCTTTATTCATAATATTCTTCCTCCTGTAAATAAATTTACACAAAGTAATATTAATGGTTAATTGCTAATTATGTATTACTTCATGTCTTTTACTAATTACAAATTTACTCTAATCAGAGTAGTTTATATAGAGTAAATTGTACTAAAGAATTTTATTTTTGTTCTGTTGCAAAATTATATAAATGGGCTTTATTACTCTTGCGACTACACGCTTTCAGAAGCAATTTGGTTTAAGAAAAGTAAACGTTTCAGCGGCTGAGAATGAAGACAAATGGAGGTATGATGATTACTATTATGATAAAATTTAAAGGATTAAAGGACTAATTATAAGAAAGGAGATTTTCCAATGTCTCTTTCGTTATTTATACTCGGGAGTTTGGCTAATGAAAATAGTAACCCCTATCAATTAAAGAAAGCATTATTAGATGTAATTCCCATAAAAATAAGTGAAGGAAAATTTTACTATAATTTTGAGGCACTACAGAAAAAAGGACTAATTGAACCTGTTGAAACAATTGAGATAGTTAATCGCCCGAACAAAACCCTGTACGGGATAACTAAAGAAGGAAGGCGCTTCCTTGAGCAAGAGATTTATAACAGCTTTAAAAAAGTCTCAAAGATACAAGATTTGTACATATCCATTTATCTGTTAAAATACATTGATCCAGCGAAGGCAGCTTTTTTCCTTGAGGAAACTTTAAAACGAGAAAAGAATCGGTGGGCGGGATATAAAGAGGCTAAAAATAAAGAAGAATTCAAAGTGCGAAATGAATTACTTGATGAGAAACAGCAGAGGGCGGTTCAATTTATTAGTGAACATGCATTTAGTCAATCAGAACATAATATTCGTTGGATGGAAAAGCTCTTAAAATTTTTAAAGCTGTTCGAAGAATGAAATAAAAAGTAGGATGTCTATGTTCACAAATTACATAGGCATGCTGTTTAACAATTTTCTTCTCTTATTGTAGTATTATTAACGTAAAGGAAATCGGACCAACAATTCCTAATGATGCATTGGATCAATGTATTCCTAATTGAAAATGATAAAAAAGTATCCTCTTCTGAAGAAATGAATTGGGACTAATTACCAATACCGTGTAAATAAAAAGTATATGAGAAAGGCTAGGTATTCACATTTCCTAGCCTTTTTTATAAAGTTTTTTATTCGGTTATAGTGATAAAAATTATTATAGATTTCTCTCTAACAAAATTCCTACTTGTTCTGCCATAACTTTAGGTGGATAAGACATTCCATTCGTGATCCACCATTCCACAATCCCAACATATGAAGTGACAATAAATTGAAGAAGAACATCTTCATTTAATTCATGGTTCTTTCCTTGTGATGTATCGACTTCATCCTTGAACTCTTCAATAAGAAACTCATGGAACTGCCTACGGAAAGAAGGGGCTCCTTTACTTGCTAACATGGTTGAAAAGAATAAATAATGACTTTTGAGGTATTCAAACCATGGCAGATTCGCATCTTTATACTCCATTTCAGATGTCGATTCGCAAATTTCCCCCATTTTATCAATATGCTCTTCAATGAGCTTATCCAATAGGTCAAATTTATCCATGTAATGAAGATAGATGGTTCCCCGGCTAACATTTGCCCTGTCGGAAATATCCTGTATCGTGATGTCATCAAAACTTTTTTCTGACATTAGTTCAACTACTGCTTTTTTTATCGCTTCTTGGCTTTTAGCTATTCTTCTATCCACTTTAGTCATTTAGATTTAAACTCCTTTAAAGATAATTAACAATTTTTATTTATATGTTCACTAATGAACAAATTGTGTCCAATTAACAATTGCCAGTATTCAATTTCTATTTATAATTATATACAGTTGTTCATTAATGAATCAATATTTATTTTTGGAAACACTGGAGTTACGGATATTTGCAGTATCATATAAAGCAGTATAATCGGGGGGATTAAGTTACAACAGAAGACTTTAGCGTTACAATCAACCAAGTTATTTACGAATAGGGATTTATTCGTATTATTTTTGCCACTTATCATAGAGCAGGGTTTAGAATATCTGGTGGGATTGGCAGACTCCATTATGGTAGCCCACGTAGGTGAATCTGCTGTATCTGGAGTTTCCCTTGTAGACTTTGTTATGGCTTTACTCATTAGTTTGTTTGCGGCACTCGCAACAGGTGGGGCAGTAATTGCGGGACAATACTTGGGTAGGAAGCAGCTGGAAGAATCAAGGGAAGCAGCAAATCAATTGGTATGGTTTGCTGGCGCTGTGTCTATTATCATCACGCTCATTATCTATCTAATCAAACCACTAATTTTGAATGGACTATTTGGAAAATTACCGATGAAGTACGCACTAGTGCAAATACTTATCTGATGATCACTGGCATATCTATTCCATTCCTTGCGTTATATAATGCTGGAGCTGCCATATTTAGGACAGTGGGTAATGCAAAACTTCCCATGTATGTAATGTTGGCCATGAACATTGCTCACGCAGTAGGGAATGCCATCCTTATTTATGGCTTTCACTTTGGAGTTGAAGGCGTGGCCATACCGACACTTCTATCACGTATTACGGCAGCAGCGATTATTATCACGTTGGCTTTTAACAAAAAGCAGCCATTATATATAAAGAAAAGTTTAAAACACAAATTTAACTGGTCCATGATTAAAAGAATCTTAGGTATTGGTGTTCCATATGGATTAGAAAATGGTTTGTTCTATTTCGGAAGAATTGTTGTACTTAGTCTTGTTTCCACTTTTGGTACAGCAGCCATTGCAGCTAATGCGGTGGGAGGCACTATTGTAATGTTTGAAGTCCTGCCAGGTATGGCAATCGGCCTTGGGCTGACTGTAATTATAGCAAGATGTATCGGTGCAGGAGATTATGAACAGGCTAAATATTTTACCAAAAAAATTATGGGGATTGTGTATTCGGCACAAGTAGTAAGCTGTGCAGTGGTACTTGTTTTACTACCTGCCATATTAAATGTCTATGGATTATCAGAGACTGCAAGATCATTGACGACACAAATCGTTTGGTGGCATGCAGCTTTCGAAGTCATCATTTGGCCGCTAGCTTACACTTTGCCTGTAACGTTCCGTGCATCAGGAGATGCTAAATTCCCGATGTGGGTAGGGATTTTATCGATGTTTTTCTGTCGTATTGCGTTGGCTTATCTCCTTAGTATTTATTTTAACATGGGAATGTTCGGTACTTGGGTGGCTATGTTTATTGATTGGATTGTGAAAGCATTCATTTTCGTCGGTCGATATATAAATGGAAAATGGAATAAATATCATGCAATTTGATTAAGAACATTTATGTAAGTTTGTTATGATCTAAAGTATTGTTTTAATAAAAAACGAAAAGCTTAAATATAATTTTTAGAATGTGGGCTACGCAATGGTAGCCCATTTCTATTTTAATAAACAGGCCATATCTTTGTGCTTTACAAAGAAGACTTGGTTAATGAAAAATTTCTTAAAGTTAATAGACAATTTCAATTGATTTGTTCATTACTTAACAAAGTGAGTTGATTTAACCATTGATAACATGATGAATCAACGTATAATAATAAACAGATGTACATTAAGGTATTGGTGTTTATATTATTGATGGTTAATGGTTAGCCAAATATCCATTAATGTAAATCCAAATTTTAGCGATAACAAGAAAGGATTGTGTTGTGTCTTATGTGTAATAAACATCAAAACATTACAACCAGTGTACTTAGTGTTCCAAGTGCAAAAGCACCATTTGAAAAGACGACAATTGAACGGAGAGATTTACAGCCAGATGATGTCTTAATAGATATTAAGTATTGTGGAATCTGCCACTCCGATATTCATAATGCACACAATGATTTTGGCAGTGGTGTCTTCCCGATGGTTCCTGGTCATGAAATTGCAGGCGTTGTGACAGCTGTAGGTTCAGAAGTTACAAAATTCGCTGTTGGTGATCGAGTTGGTGTGGGTTGCTTTGTTGACTCGTGCGGAGAATGTGAATTCTGCCTTAGAGGCGAGGAGCAATTTTGTAAGAAAGGTGTTGTCGTTGTATTTAATTCAATAGGCTACGACGGTAATCTAACATACGGTGGATACAGCCAAAAAATCGTTGTAAAGGACAAGTTTGTTGTCCGTATTCCAGACGGACTTGATCTCGATGTAGCAAGCCCATTATTGTGTGCAGGCATCACGACTTACTCTCCAATGAAACATTGGAATGTCGGCCCGGGTAAGAAAGTTGCGATTGTAGGAATGGGAGGTCTTGGTCACCTCGCTGTACAATATGCCCATACTATGGGTGCTGAAGTTACTGTCCTTAGTCAGACTATGAATAAAAAAGAGGAAGCCATTGGTTTTGGAGCAGACCATTATTATGCAACCAGTGATCCTGCTACATTCACTGAGTTGGCTGGTCAATTTGATCTTATTTTAAATACAGTGTCTGCAAATATCGATGTTGATGCGTATCTATCCATTCTTAACGTTGATGGAACACTTGTAAATGTTGGTTTGCCAAACAAGCCAGATCAGTACAATGTTTTCTCCCTATTCGCTGGCCGTCGCAGTATTGCTGCTTCAAACGTTGGTGGAATTAGAGAAACACAAGAGATGCTCGATTTCTCTGCACAACATGGGATAGCCCCTATGATTGAAGTAATTCGTGCTGACCAAGTGGACGAAGCATATGAGCGTGTTCTACGTAGTGATGTACGTTATCGATTTGTTATTGATATGTCTACATTGTAATACAACTCTATTTAAATGAAAGAATGGGTCAATCAATGGGTTGACCCATTTTTAGTTCAGAATAATTAAATAATACGGCACAATAAATTATAGAATTAGGTCTTATTCTTATCAGTCCCTTGAGTTTTGAGCATGCTCAACTCTACTTTAAATATGGTAGGGTAAAACAAAATTAATAAAGATAGTGGATAATTAGAATTATTTTGTCTAATAATCAACAAATCCTATAAAAGTGTTTAGTTATCATTGTGTATAGGGAACAAGATAGGGGTAATTCTATTATTGTTAATCGAATTATTCGGTGTTAACTAGAAAGGATTGTGTTGTTTTTTATGTCAAATAATCAAAAAAACACAACTACGACGGGTGTTCTTAGTGCTCCAAAGGCAAAAGCACCTTTCGAACGCACTACCATTGAGCGAAGAGAATTAAAACCTGACGACATTTTAATTGATATTAAATTTAGTGGTATTTGTCATTCGGATATTCACAGTGCCTTTGATGAATGGGGCGGTGGAATATTCCCAATGGTTCCTGGTCATGAAATTGCAGGAGTTGTGGCAGCAGTGGGATCAAAAGTTACAAAGTTTGCTGTGGGGGACCATGTTGGTGTTGGTTGTTTTGTTGACTCGTGCGGAGAATGTGAATACTGCCAGAGCGGTGAAGAGCAATTTTGTACGAAAGGTGTTATCAGCACATATAATTCATTAGATTATGAGGGTAATCCAACTTACGGCGGATATAGCCAAAAAATCGTTGTAAAGGAAGATTTCGTTGTCCGTATTCCAGATGCTCTAGGATTAGATGTAGCAGCTCCGTTATTGTGTGCAGGCATCACTACATACTCTCCCTTGAAACACTGGAACATAGGTTCAGGTAAAAAGGTTGCCATTGTGGGGGTTGGAGGCCTTGGACACGTAGCTGTTCAGTTTGCACATGCTATGGGTGCCGAAGTAACTGCATTGAGCCAAAGTATGAAAAAGAAAGATGAGGCAATAAAGCTGGGTGCGGATAATTATTATGCAACCAGCGATCCTGCTACATTCAAAGAGTTGGCTGGTCAATTTGACCTAATATTAAACACAGTTTCCGCAAATCTAGATGTTGATGCGTATTTATCTATGCTTCGGGTAGATGGAACACTTGTAAATGTCGGTGCCCCAGCTGAGGCAGATAAGTATCATGTTTTTTCTTTAATCATGGGTCGTCGTAGCATTGCAGGATCCCTTGTAGGTGGAATTCGTGAAACACAGGAGATGCTGGATTTTGCTGCTAAACACGGTATAGCTCCTATGATTGAAATCATCCGTGCTGAACAAATAAATGAAGCATATGAGCGTGTTCTACGTAGTGATGTTCGTTATCGATTCGTTATTGACATATCAACTATGTAATTCTTATAGCTAATTTTCTCTATTACCTAAGTTCAGTCAATCTATTACTAACATCAAGGAGGGCTTCTTATGAGCCAAGAGAAAAACTTTTCTCCTAACAATGGTAATTTCGCAAAATTTGTCATAAATCACACCGACAAAAATAACAACCAGGAACAAAATGTAAGCCAAGTAAATGATGAGTTTGCTACTGAAAATGATGCTCAATTCATTGATCACAATAATGTTAAAAATGATGCACCCCAATAATGATTCCTTAGAAAATAAACCGCTTCGGTAGAGGCGGTTTTTCTTACGTCACTATTATTGGTTATTGGAATCTTAAAGCCACTTAAGTCATGATAGGTCCACTAAATTTTTAACAGATAATTAACAATTTCTATGGATTTGTTCACTAATTAACAAAAAGCGTTGATTTAACAATTGTAAGTAAGCTGTATCTATTTATAATAATAGACATAAGTACATTAATGAATCATTATTTATCTTTTATAGAGGTATGTTTTATCTGGTATGTCTCATATTCAAGGCAAAATTCTCATTATTACTGGTGCTTCCAGTGGTATTGGAAAGGCTACTGCAAAGGAACTTGCATCCAAAGGTGCCAAGTTTGTTCTAGCAAAATTATTAAAAAGTGAGGACTATTCAAATGGATTATGTGAAATTTGGAAATACAGGATTAGATGTATCTCGCCTTACCCTTGGTTGTATGAGTTTTGGTGAAGCTGACCGTGGTTATCCTAAATGGACACTTGGTGAAGAGGACAGTCGTCCTATCCTAAAAAAAGCCCTTGATTTAGGAATCAATTTTTTTGATACAGCGAATTTTTATTCAGAAGGTACAAGTGAAGAAATCGTTGGGAATTTTATAAGAGAATCTGCAAATCGGGATGAAATTGTCCTTGCGACAAAGGTTTATTTTCCGATGCATGAAGGCCCAAATGGTAAAGGTCTCTCCCGAAAGCATATTATGAGCGAAATTGATAAAAGCCTTAAACGCCTGGGCACAAATTATGTGGATCTGTACCAAATCCACCGCTGGGATTACAACACACCGATTGAAGAAACAATGGAGGCACTTCATGATGTCGTGAAAGCTGGAAAGTCAAGATACATTGGTGCTTCGTCTATGATGTCATGGCAGTTTCTGAAGGCGAACAATATTGCGGAGAAAAATGGATGGACTAAGTTTGTCTCAATGCAGAATCATTACAACCTTTTATACCGTGAAGAAGAAAGAGAAATGCTCCCACTCTGCAAGGAAGAAAAAATCGCCGTCATTCCTTGGAGTCCTCTTGCGAAAGGAAAGTTGACTCGTAATTGGGAAGAATCAAGTGCACGTTGGGAAAAAGAAGCGGTTGGACAAAAGTTTTACCCAGCAACGTCCGAGTCAGACCGACAAGTGGTTGAAAGAGTGGCGGAAGTGGCGGAAAAACGTGGTGTACCAAGAGCTCAAATCGCACTTGCCTGGGTGTTGCAAAAAGACACCATTACTTCTCCAATCGTTGGGTCTACGAAAGTATCTCACCTTGAAGATGCAGCAGCTGCTCTATCAATAAAGTTAACAGCTGAAGAAATTTCGTACATGGAAGAACCATATGTACCGCATCCAGTGCTTGGTATAGATTAATATTTTTGTTGTGGGCTGTATATATGCAGCCCACTCTCGATAAAAAGGGAGGATTAATTGTGCGTATAAGTGAAACAGCAAACAAAAACCACGAAGAATTGTTTCCAAATCATCAATCAACTCTAAAAGTAACAGATCCAGAACTGATCGAAGTCTTTGATAACTTTTATAGGGGGACAATTATATGTCCCTTTATTTGTGTTCAGAGAACTTTTTAGTGGTTGGCGGGTAAAGTATGAATTTTGGCGGGTTAGGCTAGTTACAGAGCAACCATGACTAGGTAATTTAATAGCTGTTCTGCGAAAAAATGAATGACTTTCAGATTAAAACAATGTGAAAAACGGAAAACATTAAAAATATGAAACCAGGGAGGAAGATTCATGTGTATTTATCACACACCTGCATGAGGGGACACATCATATGATACATTAGGAAATTCATAGTGATTCAATCACTACTACCTATAGAAAAGGATTATTGGGGGAGATGCTTTAAAAAGGAACTTCAGGGGGGACATTTTGAAGACATTATTATTGGAGAACATTTTAACTGCCATGAACATTCAGCCTAATGAAAAGCAAAAAGGAATACGGATCAAGACGGTCACTTATAACAGATTTGAAATTAGGAGTCATACGTTATATTTTCGTTGGAACAATAGAGAGGTTCCTGTTGAAAGAATAAAGAATTACAAAAATGTATTCATCGTCACAGATACGCCATTTTCTCAAATGGAAAGATTAAATCCTGAGCAAATCATTCTGGTAAAGGACCTCAAAGACACCTTCTTTAAATTCACTTCATATTATAGGCATCTGTTTAACATTCCCGTAGTCGCCATTACGGGTACATGTGGAAAGTCGACTACGAAAGAAATGCTAAAACATATTTTAGAAGAAACACACAATGTCCAGGCAACCATATCCAGCAAAAATGCCGATTATTACAACCTTCCTTATTTATTGGGAATGGATGAAGAGACGGATGTGGCAGTGTTTGAAACCGCCGTATCTAAAAAAGGGGATATGACGGAGTCCTGTAAGTATTTTTACCCGACGATTGGGATTATGACCATGATTGATATAGATCATACGGATAAAATTCGATCATTTGATGATTATCTAGCAGAAAAGGCAAAAATCTTGCAAGGTATGAACAATGAGGGAATTCTTATTTTAAATTCGGACGACCCTTATCTCTCCTCCATCGATACTTCTAAATTTAAGGGAGAGATTATCACATTCGGAAAAAACAAGAATGCTAGGTTTAGAATTAAGAAGTTTCAATATGATTTATCTGGCATGACTTTTTGGATGGAATATAAGAAAAGGGAATATAAAGGATATATACCAGGGCTTGGTGAGCATAGTGTCTATAATGCAGTCGCTTCATTAGCAGCAGCTAGCTTGTTAGGAGTGGATATTCGCTATGCTTTAAAGAGATTATCCTCTTATCATCACATGAGATCTCATTTTCAAATAATGGAAGGACGAAATCAAATTACACTGGTGGATGATACGTGGAAGTCAAATCCTGCCTCGTTAAGAAAAGGCTTAGAAACATTAAGCCGAATAGCACTGCCATCCCAACGGAAAATTGCTGTTCTGGGCAGAATGGCATCCCTGGGAAAATATGCAGATGAAGAATACGAAAAGGCAGGACATTTAATCGCTGCTTCGGGGGTCGATGTACTCATCACCAAAGGGTTTATTGCAAAGGATTTTCAGAAGCCAGCTATCGAGGCTGGAGTAAATCCTGATCATGTTTATCATTTTTCAGATGCAGATGAAATGAAGAGGTTTTTTGATTCGTTTTTAATCCCGAATGACCTTGTTTATTTCAAAACTGGAGGGGATGACTCGGACTTCGATGATGTCATCGAATATTTAAGAAGTTAAAATATCACATAAAAAGGCAGCTTTCCTTTAATGAATTTCAGCCTTGGAGGTGAAGTCCATGTGCGGCAAGCTGCCTTTTTAGGGATTTCAGTATGAAAAAAAAAAATAGGACGCCATAACAGCGGCCTTAATATCTGGGGCACTATATAACACTATCAATATCACAAAATGGTGGAAATGAAATGTTGAGGTATTTAGTGTTTTATATGAATTCACGTCTATCGTTTATTTGTATCAGCTAGATATTTAGCATATAAAATCGTATTTTTGGCTACATCTAATTCCAAACTATATATATTAGGTGGACCTGGTCTCCAATTCACTTCAAAAAGCCATAGTTTTTGGTTTTCATCAATTCCGACGTCAATTCCTAATTCATCCAATTCACTGTCATATAAAGAATCAAAATGATTGGAAAAACTGATCGCAAACTGTTCAAGATACCTTTGAATATCATACCAGGAGTCACCAAACTCTGTTTTTAAAAAAATATCCAGGTAAGTACTATAACCACCACTCCCCATATTAGAAGTTATGGTCCCTAAACGCCCGATCCTTGGATAGATAGAAGTAATCACCCATTTGCCTTCTCCATTTTTTTGTACATGCAACCGGAAATCAAAAACATGACCAGATTTTGTTTGACTAGTAATAAACTGTTGAACGACGTAATCTTGTTCTTGTATTTTAGGAGATAACCAGTCTAACAATTGTTTTTCATTCATAGATGATTCTAATCCTGCATCATTCATTTTGTAATGTTTTGAACCATTTTTTTCGATAAAAACAACGCCGCCTCCTTGATGCCCAGATAACGGTTTGATAATCACTTTTTGATATCGTTTGATCATGTCAAAAAAAATCTGAACGTCGGTTAATTCATAAAAAGGAATAAGGTAATGTTTAAATTTATTTGCCTTTTTAATTCTGTTATATACCGATAATTTGTCCCCAATCGAATGACTTGTAAACGGAATTCTATCATACAAATAATCAAAGATATGTTTTGTTTTCTCACTCGCAAGATAACTTGCATTATAAATGACATCAGGGAAAGGAAATTCCTTTTCAATCCATTGTCCATTTTCATAGGCTTTTCCTAAAATTTTTTGCTGTTTGATATTCACCTTACCTGGGGTAAAGTAAAAAAAATTTACACCTTCAGCTTTTGCGACAGCGGCATAAGCATATGCTTTCTTTACTTTACTTGGATCTCTACGATGATGAAGCATGCCAATTAGCGTCATTTTACTTCTTTCCACCTCTCCAAATACTTCTTCTAATTTTTGTTCAATCATTAAGAGCTCACGAGGAACATCATACTCATTCTTTGTCACTCAGGAATTTAAAGGGGGTCAAGGTAGAAGGTGATATTGCTGGCTGCTCGTATGGCCATTCTTTTCGCTTCTATTTTATTACTTGAGGATGCCAAAATGTATCCGCAACGATCTCCCATTGATAAAGGTGGACGTACGATCTGTCCTTTTCGGGGTTTTATATACACCTCTTCTACACCGGGATATTGAGAGCTGAGTTCTTTCCCCGTTACCTTACTTAATTTCCCTTTAGAATCAACGGTTAAATAATGTGCATATACATACTTACTGTGTTTTTTAGTAAGGCAAGGCTCATTTCCTAACATTAATTGAATGGTTTCCTCTACCAAATTAATTCCATATCCAACTTCAATGATACGATTCATCGCTCCGCCTGAGATTCTTGGATTAATCTCAATTATTTTCCATTCTCCATTTACTAAACGCATTTCGAGGTGACAGGCACCATTTCTCATCTGAAAAGCTTGTAAAATGGAACTTACTGTTTCAAAGATACGATTGTACATTCTTTGATTGATATTTGGTAGTAAACAATATCCGGTTACAATAAATCGTTGAAAAAGAGTAATTTGTTGTTCAATGATTGCTACAATATGAACTTTTCCATTGTGTACTAAAACCTCAATTAAATATTGCGGTCCTTCTAAATACTCCTCCAGTAAAATCTGTTCATGTTTTTTTAGTAAATCTTGTAATGCCAACTTTAACTGGTCCTCGTTATTTGCCAACATAACATCCTTTGAGCCGGCAGATGTGGGACACTTTACAATAAGAGGGAAATAGTCCTTGGCTTGATCAATAAATTCCTCTAAGGAAAAATCATCTGGATTATAAAGGGCATAATGGGGAGAATTTGGGTGTCCTTTGAGAAGCTCACGAGTTAAAACTTTATTTTCCATTATAAAAATGGAATCGGTAGAGACTATACTTGTACAAAATTCTTCTGCTAAGCCGGCTGCTAGATGAACGTAAGAATGGACAAAACTCAAAATTCCCTTTATTTGTTTACCTTGTTGTTGTAGTTGGTTAAGGTTTTTTCTTAACTCATCATAATTGGATAAATCCACTAAAATCATTTGATGGACGTCGGGAAATTCTGTTCTTTGGTGAATAAATTTTTGTTTATTGGTGAATAACACCGTAAAATAGCCGAGTCTTTCAGCGGCTTTTATAGCTTCTCTACTAGATCCGGATTTGTTTGTTTCAATAAATACAATGGTTCGCATAAAGCCTCATCCTATCTTTGCTGATTTTTTAATGAAGGATTAGATTTACCCATTTTATTTTTTAATTATCTAATAAGTACAATTTATTATATTGTCGTAAGATAACAGTGGTATGGACAAACGTCATCATTCTTAAGACAATTAAATTAAAAAATGAAAAGTGAGACTTCTATATGTAAAACGGTCTTCAAATCATTGCTGGCAGAATTAAAATATACCAATGGTAAACTCTCAGTAACCTATAATAATTCATAGGGGCTATTTTTATGCAGAACCACCATTTAAAGACTGGTTTTGTCGGAACACCATATCTATGCAGAGTTCTGTCAGAGAACGGAAACAATGATTTATCTTATACTTTACCGCTAAACAAAGATTATCCAAGCTGGTTATATGCAGTAACGATGAGAGCTACAACCATTTTTGAACGTTGGAATTCTGTATTACCAGACGGCAAGATTAGGGGCACCGACATGAACTCTCTAAATCACTATGCTTATGGTTCAATCGAGGAATGGATGTATCGAAATGTTGCTGGAATTAATCCCGTAGAAGAAAAGCCTGGCTTTAGACAGGTAAGGTTGGCACCGAAGCCTGATTATAGATTAAAGCATGTTAAGGCAACCCTGAATCCTGCTGCAGGATTATACGAAAGTCAGTGGGAATTGAATGACGAAGGACAGTTGAAATTTAAGTTTCTTATTCCGTTCAACACTGCTACTACAGTTGAATTACCAGATGCATAGCTAGGAAACGTAATTATGAATGGTAAACCTTTAGTCGATGCAGAAATGAAATCAAGTGAGTTTGAAAACCGGGTGCATGTTGAATTATATAGTGGAAAATGGGAGTTTTTCTACACGCCAGAGGTTGACTATATATTACGCTGCAGTACACAGATGTCAGAAAAAAATGGAAACGTTTAATAATCAGGAACGCTGGAAAGAAAGTAACTTACAACAAATATGACATCCAATAGGGAGGAGATTTATATGCTAAGAAAAAATATTGACCAAGGTTGGGATTTTATTAACGGTAAACCTTCCATGATACCTGGATATGGACAGCAAGGGAAAACCGTGAATTTGCCGCATGACCATCGAGACGGATACCAATCCGGATGCACCTAGTGGGAAACATACGGGTTAATATGGTGGATGAGTAGGACTTAATGATCCCAAAATGCCCCCTCTTATATAAGGTACGACCGAATTTTCTATCTGACTGCATCTTTATTTTCTTTTTATCCAAAACGGACTATACAAAATATAAAAACTTAAAATCATTACCATCTCAAGGGAGAGAAGATACCAAGGCCACTGTCCAAGGTAATCTAAAAGAGAACCCGATTTTGGTTTTTTCATGATATATAGATAATTCGCTCCCAGCCATTTATTGAGGAAAAAGACAATGCTTGAATAAATGTTTACAATAAAAATGGTTACCCACATCCCATGAAGAGTCGGGCAGTAATTTAAAACCAAAACCATGAATATACAAGCCAGCACCACCCCTCCATGTGACACAAAGAACTCAAAATATTCAAAGTGCGGGTACGAATATCTTCCAAGGTCAGGAGTTAAAATAGCTTGAATAGAACTGCCCAACCCTGCAAAGTAGAGGAATTGAAAAAGTTTTTTACTCTTGGTAAAGAGCATCACAATAGCTAGAATGACAGAAAGATCACTAAGCTGAAGTGGTAAAGCCCTTTTCAATGACCATGCATGCTCATATAGAAGCCAAATTTGCTCCATAGCGGTAGAAAAAAAAAGGAGGAAGGCTAAAAAGAATCTTAAATATCTTCTTTTACTTTTCTCTTTTAGCTCGCTTCTAAAAATAAACAGGAGAGTGCATAGAACTAAAATTATACCAAGTGGCAAAAAGTGTTCCACTGAAAAAAGACGGAAAGAATGAAGATTAGAATGAATTTGAAAAAATGGATGCATTTTTTCCACCCCATTATTTTGATAATTTCTCATTATAATTTGGGGCAAATTCTTCCATTACTATACCACCCTTTAAGTTTTTCATAGTTAAATTCAATTGTTCTTCACCCACTTGCGTTCCTAACGTGATTGGAGAAGCTACTCCAAAGAACTAGGCATTTAAGCACTAAGGGAGAAAGTTGTTTTTAAATGAAGTCTAGAAGCACCCTAATACTGCGTAATAAAAGTGAACTGCTTTATGGTGAATTAACCTTTCAAGAAATTTAGTTTACTCGAAGCGTTCACATAATTGTAGAAAACTTAAGTAGAGACAGAATTATTATGAAAAAGTAGAGTGATATAATTTTACGGAATTTTAAGGCACTTCTACATGCCCTTGTTTAAGAAATCTTGGCTATCAAATTACAGAGGTGTCTCGAATTAAGCGGTGGGTAATTCTTTCTGAGAGTGCTGTCCCTAAGCTTTGGTTGAAGATGGTATTAGACACCAGTTCTTTTCTAATTTGAGGAAGAAAGGCAATGAAAAATGGTATAATTAATAATAGACATGCCATAACAGAATGGGAGTATGATTTAGCTCAATTAAAGAAAAAGTATTACAAGAATTACTTTACATGGCCAAAAATATAATTTGGATAAAATTTATATGATATTGGCAAGGAGGTAACAGACTTGACAGATATTAAATATGAAATCACACAAAAGATTGCCGTACTTTCAGAATCCGCAAAGGGATGGAAGCGAGAACTTAATCTGATTAGCTGGAATGGACGTGAACCCAAATATGATATCCGTGACTGGTCCGAGAATCATGAGAAAATGGGAAAAGGAATTACATTGTCTAAAGAAGAGTTAGACAAGTTGAAGGAAATTCTTAACTCACTTTAACTCTTGAGTTTTACAAAGATATGACTAGCAGATTGAATACCTTTTTATTATTAAGGCATCCTTATTGGGTGCTTTTTATGTATGGTTAAAAATATCGAATCTATCTTTATTTTGAATAGTGGTTAATATAATATAATTATGTAAACTCGAAGAAAATGAAATCGATCTTTTAATTAACGGTTGGGTCAATTTTAACCCAAAATAGCCGATCCCTCTGAATGGTTTTGGCAATTAAAAATGCGATTTATGACAGTGTTTTATGAATGCAAAATAAAAAATACAAGTAGTGCATAAAAACTTGTATGTTTTAGGCTCTTTAATACGATTTCTTAATGTGTTAAAGCACCAGTTTGTTTTAAGTGCACTACTTCTCAAGTAAACCTGAATTTTTATGCTTTTTGTAAGTCAATGGTGTCATGTTCATTGTCTTTCGGAATTTATTTATGAAATAGCTTGTGCTGTTAAATCCTACTTGATAGGCAACATCTGTAACATTGGATTCTGGTTGTTGTAATAAAATTAAACTTTTTTGAATCCTAAAATCAGTTAAGTAATTCAGAGGTGTTTTCTTTAAAATTCGTTTGAAGTATCGACAGCACTCGGAACGGCTTAATTGACCAGCTTGTGCAATATCGTCTAAAAGGATTTTCTCAGGATAATGAAGGTGGATCCAATTTAACATCTGCTTCATTCGATGATTCTTTATCATTGCCGTCTGTTCGTATTCTAATTCAATACCATTGATAATTAGGTTCTTCCAAATTAATGTTAGATGTAGGCTGATGTCAATTTCATAGTATGGTGGATTTTCTTTTATCAACTGATTGATTTTCATAATAGAGCTTAAAATATTATTCGCCCAAAGCTCCTTTGGAACCAAGACTAAATAAGGAATATTAGTAGCCTGAATATAAGGGTTTACATGTGTTGTATAAAGTTCTTGTGATAAAACGAAACTTGGTGATACATTTAAACATATATAGGTACAGCCAGAATCATTCTTATCTTTTGCCATATGCAGGCAGCCACTATTTATAAATAGCCCTTCGCCTTCTTGAACAGTAATATATTCTTCATTTATTTGAAAAAGGGCTTCTCCTTTTACAACGAGAACGAACTGAAATTCATCATGCCAATGAAGTGGTATATATCCATTTATATTTTGGTTAATCGTTGTTTCGTAGCATGCGAGCGGTAACACAACTGTCCGATGTTCCGTTAATTCTTTTAAACTTTGGTCAACTATAAAATCCTTAATTTGCATTTTATCACCTCAATATTCTTATATTTCTTCATTCAATTTTGGTACTTATTTCAGGGTTTTCCACTTATCATTTAAAATATTATATCACTATTTTTATATCGTTGGTTTACTCTGAAATTACAAGTACCACTACATAATAATCTCCACTCAAAACCATTTCATCTTCACTTTAAATGTAATTTAATGTTCATCTTCTATTCACAATCTGATTATAAACTAAGGATGTCAAAAGGAGATTGGAGGAATGAAAGATGAACATTGCTTGGAAAGAAATTAGAAAAAATAAAATAAGGTTTTTGATTTTGGGTTCAATTGTTTTTCTCATTAGTTTATTAACGTTTATTATATCTGGGTTGGCAAATGGATTATCACAAGACAATGCTGCATTAATTAAAGATTTACCAAACGGACAATTTTATATGGCTAAAGAGGCAGATCAAACCTATAACTTGTCAAAAATAGATAGTAGTATCCAAAATAAAATTTTAGACAAGCACAAGGAAGCTGTTGCATTTTCAGTTCAAATGGGATTTTTAAATGATCGTGATGGTAAGCAGCGCAGCCTGGCCTTTGTTACATCGACTCATTCAAAGTTTTTTAAAAATGTTAAAAAAGGGGAAATCGTACTGGATCGTTCTATGGAGGATGATGGTATTGAGGTTGGAGATACGTTAACGAATAATCAATATAATAGTAAGTTTATTGTAAAAGGTTTTGTTGACGACAGTAAATACAGTCATGCACCAGTCGCTTATATCAGTATCGAGGACTACAAAGAAATTTACCGAGTTAATGAATTACAATTGATTTTCATCCCTGGGGGGAATTCAACACAAGCATTTCCTGGCTTACAATCATTTTCGAAGAATCAGTTCCTGAATACCATTTCGAGTTATAAAGCTGAACAGATGTCTCTAAATATGATTATTTGGTTTTTAATTGTCATTAGCGGTATGTTGTTTGCAATCTTTTTCTACATGATGAACGTTCAAAAAATGGGTTTATACGGCATTCTAAAAGCAATCGGTGTAAAAACAAGTACCTTATTCAAAATGATGTGGACACAAATGATTTTTATTACAGTCATTGCCCTTAGTATATCCATTGCACTCAGTCAGGTTTTTAATCGGATTGCACCTAAGGGAATGCCTTTTAGTCTAACCCCTGAAACAACCGTACAATTATCACTAGTCTTCCTTATAATCGGATTAATTGGTGCTACGATTTCAGGTATACAAATTAAAGAAGTTGAACCATTACAAGCCATTCAACAAGGAGAGGTTTAATGTGTCGATATTTACAATAGATGAGGTTAGAAAAACCTTTACAAATGGTGAAGTGAAAGAAGAAATCCTCAAAGGAGTTAATCTTTCCCTTAGCGAAGGTGAGGTCACCGCATTAGTGGGTGCTTCAGGTTCTGGTAAAAGTACACTTCTAACCATAGCGGCAGGTCTTCAACCCGCATCAGCTGGGCAAGTAATTTTCAATGGGGAGAATATGACTACAATGAATTCAGAACAAGTGCGAAAAATACGAGCAAGTAAATTTGGTTTTGTCTTCCAATTTGCTCATCTCGTTCCTTTTCTGACGGTAGAAGAGCAATTGATGCTAATGCTGGACGTATCAGAATCGAATATAAAGAAACGTGAACAGAAAAAGGAAATAGACAAAATCCTAAAATTGGTTGAAATGGATCATCGGAAAAATGCCTATCCTTCTTCATTATCAGGCGGGGAAAAACAGCGGGTTGCAATTGCCCGTGCCATTATCCATAAACCAAAAATTCTCTTTGCAGATGAACCAACTGCCAGTTTGGATTCTAAAAGGTCTAAAGATGTTATGACGTTAATTCGAAACCTAACGAAAACCCTAAACATTTCTACTTTAATGGTTACCCATGACGAAGAAATGCTCGCATATGCTGATCATATCATTAAAATGAGCGACGGACAGATTTTGCAAAAATAGGAGAAAAAATATGACAAATATTTTAATGGTTGACGACGACATTAATATACTAAAACTTGTCAATATATATTTATCTAATGAAGGCTATAAAGTATTCCAAGCAAAAGACGGTATGGAGGCTTTGGGAATATTAAAAAAGGGAGCCTGTGATTTGGCAATAGTGGATGTGATGATGCCATATCTAGACGGTTATGAGCTGACGAAAGAAATTCGAAAAGAGTATGATATTCCAGTGATCCTTTTAACCGCAAAAAACCAAATCGAGGATAAGGAGCAGGGATTTCGAGTTGGAACGGATGATTATCTGGTTAAGCCGTTTGAACCAAAGGAATTAATTTTCCGTATAAAAGCATTGCTGCGGCGATATGACCACCAGCCGGATGAATCCATTCTGCGTATTGGCACTACTACGATAAATAAAAAGAGCTACGAAGTTCAAGTTGGGAATAGAACCTTGCTTTTACCTTTAAAAGAATTCGAACTTTTATATTATCTAATTTCTAACCCCAGACAAGTGTTTTCTAGAGAACACCTGATTGAACAGATTTGGGGGTTGAATTACGAAGGGGATGCGAGAACGGTAGATGTTCATATTAAAAGATTAAGGGAACGTTTTTCTAAATTAACGAATGATTTTCAAATAAAAACAGTACGGGGTGTTGGATATCTCTTGGAGGTTCCATCGTAAATGAAAACCCTTTATGTCAAATTCATTGTTGTAACAATTGGAATGATGTTTATAAGCTTTATCCTGGCTTTTATCATCTCCAATACTTATTATCAACAAAAACTAAAGCCTTATAATGACCATAAAAACACAAAAATAGCGCTTGATATTGCTTCTTTTGCTGAACAACATCCTGAGATCAGCTTGACAGCCTATTTAAAAAGCATTTCTACAGTGGGCTATCAAATATGTCTGGTAGATAGCAATGGAAACAGAACTTATTTTGGAGAATCCTTCAGAGACAAAGGTCTTTCTGTTTCAACTCAACAGGATGTATTAAACGGTCATATTTTTCACGGTATGCTTCATTTTCCGCAGGAAACCTTTGTCACAGGATTTTTTTCAAATGAACTAAAGAACACAATTGGCGTTCCTTTGAAATATAAAGTTAGTAATTATGCTCTTTTTGTTAGGCCAGATATAAAATTTCTTTTTAAGGAGATGCACATTTTATTTGCATGGATCCTTATATTATCGATAACTTTAACTATTGTGATGGTGATTATTAATACAAGATACTTAGTAAAACCGATCTCCCACCTAACCAAAGCTACAAAATCACTAGCAAATGGTGATTTTAATGTAGAAGTAGAAATAACACGTCATGATGAGTTAGGGGAACTTTCCCATAGTTTTTTACGAATGGCAAAAAAATTAGAACAAATGGATGAAATGAGAAAGGAATTTATCTCGAATATTTCACATGATATACAGTCCCCTCTTTCTAATATAAAAGGATATACAAATCTTTTGGATAATCATTCAATAAGCAAAGAAGAAAGAGCTCAATATGTATCAATTATTAACGGTGAAATAAGAAGGCTATCTACATTAACAAAGCAATTGTTACTCCTTGCCTCATTAGATCGAAATGAGGATATTGTGAAGAAAAAATTCTTCAACGTTGGACAGCAAATGAAGGAATTGATACGAAATTACCAATGGGCTATAAGTGAAAAAGGAATAATGCTTAGCTACTCCCTGCCGGATATAGAAATTATTGGCGATCCATCCCTACTAAATACGGTTTGGGATAATCTTTTATCAAATGCTATTAAATATAATAAACCTGATGGAAGCATCGAGATATCAATTGAAAAAAGAGAAGAATCGGTCATCGTAATGTTTGTGGATACAGGAATAGGGATGAGCGAAATGGAATTAGAAAGGATATTTGAGCGTTTTTATCGGGCAGATATGGCACGATCAAGAACGATTGAGGGAACAGGTTTAGGTCTGTCGATTGTTGCCACTATTGTCAAGCTTCATTCCGGGAATATTACTGTTCAAAGTAAAGAAAAAGTTGGTTCTACTTTTATTGTAGAATTACCAGTTAAATAAAATTATTGTGCCATACGCTATTTATTAGATTTATGTAGATAGAGTATGGCATTTTGTTTATGTGGCAGCGCCGGCATTACGCACTTATTTGGATTATGAAAATCGGCCGTATATGGGGTACGTCAGCAAAATGCGGATTTACAATGGTAAGCCCATTTTCAAGACTTGGAACTTTTCAGACAACTTTGTTCCTGTCTTTTGTCCCACTTCGTATTAATTTTTGAAGATATTCCTCAAGTATTTGCCGATATTGCTAGACTTTGCTTTCTTGTGCTCCGTATTATACGATAGTCCAAAACCGTAACCATACTTGTCCCCAGATTTTGCTTGGTATACATAGGAAGGGGCTTCATCAAAGCCTGGTACGTCCATCTTGTCGTTTGCCACCGCTTCCTGATTTGCTGGTATTGTGATAGGAAGTTTTCCTGTCGGATTAAATTTCCCGCGAATCACATCCATTAAAGCTTCCGTTTTCACTCCGAACGTTCCAATGACAGCTGCCGCATTCGGTTCAATTTCTTGAATCAGCCAGGGATTACTAAAGTTGATGACCGTTATAGTCGGTAAAGTTTTCTGTATGTTGATAATCCGATTTTTATTCTGAATTTGCGTAGCAGGTCCTATAGAAATCACTGGTTGCTTCGAAAGCAGATCTTGTTCGGGTTTTATCCATACAAGTGCATGTGTAGCTTCTTCCAAATGATCCGTCAAAGTGATGTCCGGATCATATTTCTGAATGGTTTTTCTAAAGGCAATCGTATTGGCATTCTGTTCAGCAGCTGGGAACGACTCAACATAAAGTTTCATATCTTTTATTTTTTTATTATTAAGGGGCAAAAGATTCTGATCATTGCGTAATAAGACGATCGACTTCCGGTGAGCTAAGTCTGCCTTTTCTTGTGATGCCGGATTATTGACCACTTCAAGAGCCCTTTTCGGATTCACATAGGGGTTTTCAAATAAGCCCAATTCCATCATTTCTGTGAGCAAATATGATACGGATTGATTGATTTGCGCCATACTTACCAAACTTTGTTCTACTGCATTTATGAATGGCTGTGGATTATTCTGTCCGGAAAAAATATTTGCTCCAGCATCCAATGCTTTAGCTACTCTTTCTTCCTTCGACAAATGTTTAGCACCCCATGCCATATCAATTATTGCCCCCGTATCTGAGTTGACATATCCTTTAAAACCAAGTCTCTCACGCAATAAGTCGGTTATAAACGCTTTATTAAAAACAAAACCAACTTCTTCAAATTGCTGTTTTTCGTTATAGGGAGGAAGCCCTTGATCTGCACTTTTATTACTTGGATAAGCATAGTAAGGCAGTATTGAAGTTGTTCCAGCTTTAATGGCTGCTATAAACGGTGGCAGATGATACTTTTGCAAGCTACCTGTTGTTGGATAAATATTAAAATTTCCGTCCTTAAAATGCGGATCTTTCCCCAAATATCTTGATCCCCCACCAGGGAAATGCTTTGTAGTTAAAGAAACACTGTTTTTGTCAAGTTCTTCACCTTGAAAACCTTTGATTAACGTATAATTGATATCTGAAACAAGTTTAGGACTTTCTCCAAATGTTTCGATAATCCTTGCCCATTGCGGTTGTGTTGCAATATCAGCATTGTAGCCATACATTTTACGAAGACCAGTAGAAGCCCATTCTTTTCGTGCAATTTGAGCAAATTCTCTAACCAAATCAAGGTCTCGGGTTGCAGCGAGTCCTAAGGAGTCTGGCCATATGGAAAATTGACCAGGACCATCTTTTGCTGGTACATAGTAATCTTTTGTATTTTTAAAATCGGTAATATCTGCGATCATAGTGAAATGGTTTCGGGGATTTGAAATAAGAACTGCCGGTATTCCTAATCTTGTTCCCTCAGTCCTTTCTTGCAGTATATTATTTGTATTGGCAATAACATCAGCACTAGGTGTACTGCGATAAACAAAATAACGTGCATGTTGATCAATTAAATTATTCGGATGTCCCAGCTTTGGCCCCTCAATTTTCCGAAATTCAGGTATAATCATAAGTCCGGCTTTTTCCTCTAGGGTCATTTTGGATATAAGGTCAGCGACTCGCTTTTCAACTGATAACTCCCAGTTTTCATAATCATCTAGTTTTCCATTTGAATTTAAGTCTTTAAATACTTTTCCATTGACAGTAAGCGTTTCTTTTACCCTTGCCAAGACCAGCGGGTTAACATTTTGGGCATCCACCGAAGGTATGATAAAAAGAAAGAATAAAACAATTGTCATTAAATAAGTGAGAGCCTTTCTTCGTTTCAAATTCATCCATTTCCCTCGTTTCAATCATTCATGTTGGTTGATAAGGAATAAAATTAAATAGTCTAAAATATGTAAGATATTATGCACTTTTTGTATATTTGGGATTTTTTTTCATTCATAAAACATACTTATTATATTTTTGATATAATACTTTCATAATAAAAACTCCAACTTTTTTACTATATTCAATATGAATTTAACTCAAAAACAAGAATAACTAGTAAATTTCCACTGTATAAAGGTTAATATGCTCAAGGAATGACAGAAAGAGGTCCTGTTAATGAAAGAAAAATTATTACACATGAGAGATAAACTAAACGATATTAGTCGGCGTAATCGTTCCATCCGCTTATTAAAGCTCTATAATAAGTGGAGTTTTGATTTAACCGAATTAGACACTCTCTCTAAGCTATCAAAGGAAAAATTAAGTCAGTCCATTGTTGAACAAATTGTAAAGCAATCAAAAAATGAAATTACCTTAGTAAAGCCAACGATTGAAAAAGAGACCTCAATGGCCATTTCTAAAAAGTTGACTGATTTATATAGAAATATAAAAGGAATTGAGGATGAATCAGGGATTCATGATTTTTATTTAGGTTTCCCATTTCTATCTGGAACTTTAACGGACGGGACGTTTTTCCAAGCTCCACTTTTTTTATACCCACTTAGACTTGAAAAGAATAATGTGAATTCACAAAAGTGGGTTTTAAAATTAGAGGAGGGAGAGCCTCAAATAAACCGTACGTTGTTCTTAGCCTTTAAAAAGCTAAACAACCTTACCTTCACTGAAGATTTTTACGATCAAGCAGCAGAGATAGCTGCTAACTTCAGCTTCGAGGAATGGATTTCATTTTTGAAAAAGTATGAAATGAATGTTTCCTTTGCGCCTAAAGGGTTAACAAAATTAAAAGAGTACAATAAAGAAGAAGAACCGGCAGTTGGAAACTTGACCTTATTAGAAAACGCGATCATCGGAAATTTTCCACAGGGAGGATCCTCGTTAGTTAAAGATTACGAGGAGTTGATTTTGTTATCTGAAGAAAGTGACTTATCATTAGCGGGAGAATTAATCGAGCCGCAGGATATTGAATTTGATAGTGAGCTTGGTGACCAAGAAAGAAAAGTGGATACCCTTGAAGAGGTTGGGATTTTAAACCTCTTACAAGCAGATGGTTCACAAGAGGAAATATTAAAAGATGCTCGTTATAAAAAGGGATTGGTGGTTCATGGACCGCCTGGTACAGGGAAGTCCCAAGTTATCGTTAATCTTATTACGGACGCATTGAAACAAGATAAGAAAATTTTGGTGGTTTGTCAAAAGCGTGCTGCCTTAGACGTAGTTTACCAGCGTTTGGATGGATTGGGATTAAGTAATCACGTTGCCCTTGTACACGATGAAAAGAATGATAGAAAAAAACTATATGCTAAAGTGGGAGCAGTTCTCGAGCAAAATCAAGTATCGTTTGAAAATGCCCTAAACCAATTAACATCCACTTCCAATAAACTGTCATCTCAAGAGAATTTATTAAATAGCATCGCTCAAGCACTATACAGTTACCAAGACTTTGGTCTGAGATTATATGATTTATATGGCTTAGCAAAGGCTGTAGAGGATACCACGCAAATTATTGAACTAAATGAGGTATTGCAATCCTTAAATAAAGATTTGTTAGTGGACATATCTGAAAAAGTTTATACTTTTGCAGAATGGTATGAACGTTTTGGGGACGATGATTTTCCACTTAAAGACCGGAAAACTTTCGCCAATTTTAATATGAAAGAGAAACTTGAAGTCATTGAATTGTTGAATGATGTGATTGAAAAGGCGAGAAAAGCAGTTGAATACATTGATACCCTAGATCATGAGAAAATAACGCCTGGGTACACTTGGTTAATTGAGAATAAATTAGATAAGATTTATCCCGATCTAGAAGACGGAAACAAAAGGACATTACAAGGATTACGTTTGTGGTGGTGGACCTCGGTTTCAGGTAAGAATATTATCGAAGAATTGCTTGAAGGCGAAAAATTTAAAGGGACAAGTTCTTCCGAATGGCTCAAAATTAAGAAGTCTTTGATAATTATGCATCAGCTAGGTAAAGTGACGAAAACCATGTCAGAAGAAATAGAAAAGCTCAAAAAATATCTAAATGATTCAAAGGTAAATGACCTAAAAGCGAGAGTATCAGAAGGTGATATCCCTCTGAGTGAGTTAGATAAGATGAAAGAGTACATCCATCGAGATTTTGAAGAGTTGCAGCAGATGGATGTATATTGGAATAACTGTTCTGACATTGAGAAGAAAGTCATTCTTCTTTTACAAAAGAAAACGAATAAAAATGAATCGACTCTTTCTGATTATTGGGTCGAGCTGTTTAAAAATTCATCGTATGTTCATTGGATTGATCAAGTTGAAAAGAAACACCCGGAAGTCCAAAAGGTATCTACCAATGAATTTTCAAGAATTAGGGATTCCTTTGCAAACCTTATTGAGGATAAAAGAAAACTAGGTGGTGAATTCCTTATTCATACCCTGACGAAGAAGGTTGAATCAGTTCAAACTTCCGATTCAAGAAATATAAGAGAACTAAAACATCAGGTCGGAAAAAAGAGGCAGGTTTGGCCGTTACGAAGATTAGTAAATAAATTTGCAGGGAATGGTCTTGTCGATATTATGCCTGTATGGCTTGCTTCGCCAGAAATTGTTTCATCCATTTTTCCATTAAAAGAGGGAATATTTGATTTAGTCATTTTTGATGAAGCATCCCAATGTACTGTTGAAAGTGGAATCCCTGCGGTCTATCGGGCAAAGCAAGTGGTTATTGCTGGTGATGAAAAACAGCTGCCTCCATTTAATATGTTTCAATCCTCTTTTGTTAACGAGGATGATGAAGAAGAAGAATACGATACGGACGATTCCGTTAGTTTATTAAATCTGTCAAAGAGAAGATTCCCAGAAAAACTTCTTCAATGGCATTATCGTTCTAAATATGAGGAACTTATTAATTACTCTAATCATGCTTTCTATAATGGTCATGTCCAAATTGCACCGAATGTGATTCCGTTTAAGAATCCACCAGCAATAAAATGGAAAAAGGTCGAAGGAAGATGGTTAAATCAATCAAATGAAGTGGAAGCCATTGAGGTAGTCAATATACTAAAAGATATTCTAATAAATCAGCCGGGCAAAACAATTGGAATTATTACCTTCAATTCCAAACAACAAGCAAAAATTCAGGATTTCATAGATAAAAGGTTAAATGAGGATGAGCAGTTCAGCGCTGTTTACAACCAAATGTTAACAAAAGATCTTGATGAAAGAGTCTTTATTAAAAATATTGAAAATGTCCAAGGGGACGAAAGGGACATAATCCTTTTCTCCATTGGATATGCCAAAAATGAGGAAGGCAAGGTCTATAACCGATTTGGGATGCTAAACCAAAAAGGTGGAGAAAATCGTCTTAATGTTGCAGTTACGCGGGCAAAAGAAGGAATTACGGTTGTTTCAAGTATTGAACCAGAAGAGCTGAACGTTGCCAATACTGCTCAGATGGGTCCTAAATTACTGAAAGCCTATTTAAAATACGTAAGGGCTGTATCCTATTCGCAACTGGATCAAATTAAGGCGGTTATACAAGAGGTAAATGAAAGTGTAAGTACTCATGTTCAGGCTAGAGAACTGCACTTTGATTCCCCGTTTGAAGAACAAGTTTATAGGCAGCTAAGAAATCTTGGTTATGAGGTTGCTACTCAAGTGGGTATGTCGGGGTACCGTATTGATTTGGCGATTGTTCATCCACAGGATTCATCCAGATATATCCTAGGAATTGAATGTGATGGAGCTATGTATCATAGTTCAGCGAATGCAAAGGAAAGAGACGTATACCGTCAAAAGTTCCTTGAAAGCCGGGGATGGACAATTGATCGAATCTGGAGCCGAAATTGGTGGAAGAATTCTTCCTCGGAGATTGAGAGAATTGACCAGAAAGTAAAAGAATTGTTGAGAGTTGAAGGTGTTCGGGAGAAAGTTGTAAAGTAAAATAGTAAATCAAGAGAGTGCAAAGTAATTTTCTTATACAGGAAATCATTTTGTGCTTTTTTTGTTAAAGGCCACAAGTCAAAGAGGAAATGAAGATTTAGGTTTGTGTTTGAATTTTTGACCAGTTTAGCAAGTTTTAAGCGGTATGTAGAGGATTTATCCAGAAGATAAAAATTCGTTCCCCAGACTAATCGAATGGGGAAACTTGTTCTTTATTAATAATATAATTAGAATATTAAAATAATAAACGCAATTCACTCTAAAAAATTAAATTTCTAATAAAATATGTTTTTTACCCTATTGTCGGGTTACTATTAAAATACTCCTAGGGTATAAAAATTTTTGTATTTTATTAAATTGATAGAATTATTATACAAAAAATACTTTTTCCTGTTTGATATCTGTGGTATATTAAAAAAGTATTGTTTTTATTATATTAAAAATAATCTAAAAAGTAGGGGTGTTATTTGATGAGAAAATTTGGTTTATTTAGTTTATTTTTAATTCTGACTGTCTTTATCGCAGCGTGCGGTAGCCAGGAAACATCAGGAGAGAAAACGAATAGTGAAAAGGTATATAAAGTCGGCGTGGACACGACTTACCCTCCATTTGAATATAAGGATGGAAATGAATATAAGGGTATTGATATTGATTTGATTAATGCCATTGCGAAAAATCAGGGCTTTAAAATTGAACTTAATCCTATGGACTTCGGTGGTATTATTCCAGCCATGCAAGCCAATCAACTTGACGTAGCTATTGCAGGGATGAGTATTACAGATGAAAGAAAAAAGGTAGTAGATTTCTCAACTCCGTATTTTGATGCAGGGTTAACAGTTGTTGTTAAAAAAGATAATTCAACTATTAAATCAGTTAAAGATCTTAAAGGAAAAACAGTTGCTGTAAAAAAAGGAACAACGGGTGCTGAATATGCACAAGCTAATGCATCGAAACTAGGAATTAATGTCGTTCAGTTTAATGATAGTCCAGCAATGTTCCAGGAAGTTTCTAATGGAAATGCAGATGCACTTATTGAAGACTACCCTGTTATCTCTTACGCTATTGCCCAAAAGGACCTTGGTTTGAAAATTGTCGGTGACCGCTTAAATGGAGATCAATATGGAATTGCTGTTTTGAAAGGGCAAAACAAGGACTTAATTGAAAAAATTAATAAAGGTCTTGCTGAACTCAAAAAAGATGGAACATATGATAAAATTGTAAAAACTTATCTTGGTGAATAAATACTGATTGGGCGCGCATAAAGCGCGCTTTCTTTTTGAAAGGGGATGAAACAGTGGATATAATTGTTGCAGCTTTACCAATATTACTAAAAGGATTACAAGTCACACTTTATATATTTGTTATTGCTATTATTCTAGGTTTTTTAATTGGTTTAGTGATGGCCTTGTTACGGCTCGCACCTCTTAAAATTTTGAATTGGATTGCAAAGGTGTATGTTGATGCGATTCGAGGAACTCCATTTATTGTACAATTGTTTTTTATATATTTTGGAGTGAATTCGCTGCATTTGATTTCCTTAAACAGTACAACAGCGGGTATTATCACTGTTGCGATTAATGCGGGGGCATATTTTGCAGAAATTATCAGAGCCGGAATTCAATCAATTGATAAAGGACAAACAGAAGCCGCTAGATCGATTGGTTTTACAGGAGCACAAACAATGCGTTACGTGGTCCTGCCTCAGGCTTTTAGAAGAATGCTTCCTACGATTACGAACCAATCCATTATTAGTTTAAAAGACACTTCGCTGTTATCCGTTATCGGTATTGCAGATTTAACACAGCAGGGTCAAATTCAGGCTTCAGCAACTTTTGAAGCATTTAAGATTTGGCTGGCTGTAGGTGTCATTTATTTTATCATTATTTATTTGTTAACCCTTCTTGCTAATTTTGTTGAAAGGAGGATTCAGGTTCGATGAGCATTATAACAGTAAAAAACTTAAGCAAATCATTTGGGAAACTAGAGGTTTTAAAAGATATTAACGCTGAAGTGCAAGAAAAAGAAGTAATATGTGTAATAGGCCCTTCTGGATCAGGAAAGAGTACATTCCTTAGGTGCCTAAATCGCCTGGAAGAAATCTCAGGTGGTGAGGTAGTGATTAACGGACATAATATAACGGACCCAAAAATTAATATCAACAAAGTTAGACAAGATGTTGGAATGGTATTTCAACAATTTAATCTATTCCCTCATAAAACCGTTTTAGAAAATATCACTTTAGGTCCTATTAAAATTCTTTCTATTAGTAAAGAGGCGGCTGAAAAAATGGCCCTTGAGTTACTTGATAAGGTAGGACTGAAAGAAAAAGCTAGCAGTTATCCGGGAGAATTATCTGGTGGACAGAAACAGCGGGTTGCTATAGCAAGGGCCTTGGCTATGAATCCTAAAATCATGCTGTTTGACGAACCGACTTCTGCACTTGACCCGGAAATGGTCGGTGATGTATTAGAGGTTATGAAGCAGCTTGCTAAAGAAGGAATGACAATGGTCGTTGTTACACATGAAATGGGATTTGCTCGGGAAGTTGGCGATCGTGTTATTTTCATGGATGGAGGGTATATTGTAGAAGAAAATGAACCGAATCAGTTATTCGGAAGCCCTCAGCATGAGAGAACAAAGGCTTTCTTAAGTAAGGTGCTATAAACAGTTCCTAACCTCTTAAAAAGATGATCTCGCAATTACAATACGGACATGTGGTGTGAGGAGACACTAAAATGGTGTCCTAAGATATATTTAGGAAAAGTCAACCTGATTCCTTGAAAGTCGGGCTGACGTTAAGAGCGCAAAGTAACAACCTTAAATGGTCATTACTTTGCGCTCTTATTTTGATTTTGATTCTGGTATTTTCCTTAAAAGAGGGAATTTCATTTTATAACAGAGAATTGAACATTTTGTTTTTATTTTGATTGACAATGGCAAGAGTCTGTGAGAATATAATTTCATGAATTCGTTTTCAATATTTAGAAAATTCGCTCTAAAAAGAAATTGAGCAGCTTCTGTCCCCCCACATTCAATCTTAATTGTGGAAATAATGATTTCTAATTTTTTTGGTGTTAAGAATTGAGGAAATTGTAACAGTATAGGAATAATAAAATTTATGTTAGATTATCTTACCTGTTACTAGTTTTCTATTTTACATTAGGATATTCTTTACATAGAGTAATTGAATATTTTTACGGTTGATTGTATTGGGAGAGAGTGACGAATGTCGCCGCCGAAGGAGCAAATTCCATAAAATCCTTGGAATAAATCTCTCAGGTAAAGAGAACCATTACATGACGTAACTCTGGAGAGTGCATATTTCTTAATATGCCACCAAAGGGGATCTGCTTTTTTGCAGGATAAACTTTCAGGTAAAAGGACAGAGAAGGTAGAAACATTACCTTCTTCTGTCCTTTTTTTGTTGCCAAAGGGTTGTCCTGTAATTAATAAACCCAACATCAGCATAAAAAGTGACACATTTCTTTAATGCTGATAGGAAAATAATTATTTAGGAGGAGTAAAATTTGAGTAAGGAAACATTGTTAGATTGGATTAGTAAAAATGAAGAAAGATTTACAGATGTTGCGCAAAAAATCTGGGAAAATCCACAGGTTGGCTATCAAGAGATCTTCGCATCTCAATTACAAAAAAGGATTTTAAAGGAAGCGGGCTTTACGATAAAATCGAATATTGGAGGAATACCAACAGCTTTTATTGCAGAATATGGATCAAATAGACCAGTAATTGGTATTCTGGGTGAATTTGATGCACTGCCAGGCTTGTCACAACAAATAAGTTCTGAACGTAACCCAGTAGTCCAGAATGGACCTGGTCATGGCTGCGGACACAATTTATTAGGAACGGCAGGAGTGGAAGCTGTGATGGCTCTTAAGGAGCAAATGGATGAAGAAATGCTGCCTGGAACGATACGATATTATGGTTGTCCAGCTGAAGAACTACTCTCCGGGAAAACGTTTATGGCTCGCGTTGGGGTATTTGATGATTTGGATTGCTCGCTGACATGGCATCCGGGAACGAACAATGTGACGGCGAATTTCAGTATGCAGGCATTAACGGCGATTGAATTTTTCTTTTCTGGTCGAACTTCCCATGCTGGAGCAGCTCCACATCTTGGACGCAGTGCTTTAGATGCTGTCGAGTTAATGAATGTAGGTGCCAACTATTTACGTGAACATGTACCAGATGGTTCTCGGATCCATTATCAGATTACAAACGGGGGCATGGCTCCTAATATAGTGCCTGATGCTGCAAGTGTTTATTATTTCTTACGCGGTGAGAATCGTGAGCAGGTGGATGAATTAACGGAGAGATTAATAAAAGTGGCGCAGGGAGCGACTTTAATGACCGAGACTTCCGTAAAATGGGAAATCAAATCTGGTTGCTACGATACATTGCCAAATGAAACTCTAAATGATCTCATGTATCAGCAAGCTGAATCAATTGGCTCAATCGTCTATACGCAAGAAGAAGAGGCATTTGCTCAAGAGCTCTGCCAAAAAGTTGATCCATCTGTGTTGGCCGCTGCTAAACACCAAGCCATTGGTGCAGATGATAAAATACTTGATCCTGGATTTTATAATGATAAGAAGGATTTTGGTAAAACCATGGGTGGATCATCGGACATAGGAGATGTCTCATGGATTACACCGCTCGGACAAGTTATGACAACGTGCGCACCTCTAGGAGTCCAGCTCCATACATGGCAGGCAACAGCTTCTTTTGGATCATCCATTGGCATGAAAGGAATGCATTATGCAGCTAAACTAATGGCATCTTCTGCTTACGAATTATTACTGAATAAAGATGGTATTCTTGAAAAAGCAAAAGCAGAATTTACAGCTAGTACTAAAGGTGAGGCTTACAAGCCAGGTATTCCGGATAAGATTAAACCACCTGTGAAACATAGTGAGCTTTTTTCAGTGACAGTAATATAAGATTGAATTATCACTATAATATAAACATTAATTGTAACAGAATTATTAAACAATGTAATTTACATGTAAAGGAACTCTATTAAAAATAAATGATGATTTCAAGGTATAAGGGGTAGGTAGAATGGCATGGAAAAAATAATGATTCCAATACAACGACCCATTCTACCTAAAATATCTTGGACATCTAGTATATCGAGTAAATGTATAGTAGAAGAGTTATGAAAAGGAGCGTGTTGTAATGGTTGAAAAAAATAGGGCCTCGAATAGCAAGATAATATTGTCAGTTCTCTTTTTTGGCTGGATCGTATCGTACATTGATCGAACAGTTATAAGTCTTTCACTTGTGCAAATTAGCGAAGATTTATCGCTTGATGCGTCAAAATTGGGAATAATTCTAAGTGCCTTTTTTATGGGTTATGCTTTGATGCAAATTCCGGGTGGATGGCTTGCAGATCGCTTCGGATCAAGGAGGGTTATCACAACTGCTATTTTATTCTGGTCCATATTTACAGCACTTACTGGCATAGCCTGGTCACTAACCTCGTTAATTCTGATTCGCTTCCTTTTTGGAATTGGGGAAGGAGGATATCCTTCGGCTAGCACCAAAGCCATATCTGATTATTTTCCGGTTGCTAAAAGGACGAAAGCTCAATCAACCATGATGTCTTCAAATGCGCTGGGTGGTGCACTTGCCCCTATTATTTGTGCTCCTTTACTAGCTTTGTTGGGGTGGCGTCATGTATTTTGGGTTGTATCACTTCTTGGTATTATTGTAGTTGTCTGTTTCCTTCTAGCTACTAGAACTAAAGGTGAATACACTGGTTCGGATACCGCGCATAAGCCTAATAAAGAAGAATATAAACAGCTTCTTCGAAATTCCTATTTGTGGAAGGTTCTATTTGTTTTCTTCTTTATTAATATTACAAACTGGGGTCTCTCTTCATGGATGCCTACCTACTTAATGCAGGTTCTGGGAATTGATCTCAAATCAGTAGGACTTATCAGCGCCATACCTAGCTTGTTCATGGCAGTAGGAATGGTGATTAGTGGAAGAATCATCAATAAGTTTGGTTCTTATGCCAAGTATGGAGTCATCGTTGGGATTTTTATAATGGGAGTATTTCTTTATCTGATGACGCTAGCTACTAGTATTAGCCAGGTGATTATCTATCAGTGTATTACTTTTATTTTTACTTCTTTTATCATGAGCTTTATCTTCACGCTGCCCCACCGTGTTATGGAACAGAAGGTAGTAGGTACTGCCTTTGGTATCATAAATTTCGGAGGTCAAGCAGCAGGTATCTTTTCCCCGATGATCATGGGAGCTCTGATTGCTTCGTCAGGAGGATCTTACAAAAGTGCATTCTTATTCTTAACCATTTGCTGCTTAATCGCAGGAGTCATTGCATTTTCACTGCCGTCCAGTAAAAATAACCCTAAAGTAACTGAGCAACCAACGGTAAATACAGTAAGTTAAGAGCCAAAAAAAACCATTAAAACGTGGGAATTTTGGGAAAATTAATTGATTTGAGCATTAAAAGTGTGAAAGTAGGTTAATTACTAATAAGAAATAAATTTTATTATGTTAAAAAGTTATTAAATAAAAGATTTGTCTGTTATGAATTTTTTGATTATTCTGATTAGAAATTAAATATCGTGCGGAAGACGGTTGTGGTAGAGTGCAATTTTTACCCCACCGAAAGAGCAAGTTCCAAAAGGACCCTTGGAATAAATCTTCAGGCAGATGTACAGAGAACGGTAGTAGGAATTCAATACATGATAAAGTAGTTCAGTTTGGCTAAAAATATGATTGAGCCAAATTGAACTACTATTTTTATAGGAAAAAAGAATGGACAAAGGCTCCAGAAAGAAAAACATATCGACAAATAGTAGTATCGGAAAATCAATGATAGAATAGTAATAATTACCAATATATCATAGAGCATATCCCCAAGGTTATTTAGAGAAACTTTTGACAGAATAACGTAAACATCAGAATGATGAATAAGTAGACTATAATGATATTATGTAAACCGTACGAAAAAAAGCAGCTAGTGTGGCAAAAAAGAAGCATAATACAAATAACACCCCAAGAAGGAAACTCTATAATCGTAGAGATTGTCTTCAGAATGCTAAAAAATGGGCTGAACAAAACAACGGTAATAACCTTGCAAAGAGATATAGTAATTGGTTTGGAGTAGACCTATACTGTGCCATTATAGAACTAAAAATGTTGGTCTATAAATTTAAACAGTCATACAAAGAGCAGGTAAAGAAATCGCTTGAGGCAAGACAAAAACAGAAGAAGAAATGGAAGCTTGACAAAGAGCAGGTAGAAGATTTTGGGGAAGATATGTTTTACTTTGTAGCGGGATATACCGAAAACGGAGTGCCCTTTGGTTTAACAAGAGAGGAAATGGAAGAAGATTCTGAAACGTCGCCTATACTACAATCCAAAAAAAACAAAAATCACTTTAATATCAATGATGATGACTTACCATTCTGACTACCGTAAAGTGTGTAATCCTTAAAAGGGCTGAAAAACCCTATAATACCAATGTTTACACAGCTATAGAAGTATAATTCTGAATCCTTTTTTAGGGTACGAACAGGGGATTATCAAGACTGTTTTTAAAATGTTGTACTTAATCAATTGATTGACAGCTACTATGTAAAATATTAGGGGATGAAAATAAGGAAATTGGATTTTGTTACTTTGAGTAAGTATTTTACAAATAAAATGGATACCTAAATAAATAATTTAAACAGAGACTTTAAGTACCCGTTATTCATAGAACCGGCTTTTTATAACAATCAGTTTTAATTACTTTTTTTGGAATTTAAGATCGCGAGGTTCAAGTTATCAAACATAGTCGTTAGCTCGTGGAGTTTTATTAAGCTCGGGAGTTTAGTTTAACACTGAAATTATATTAAACGACAAAAAAGCGAGGTACTCCCCCGCCTAGTTTTATATTTTTGGTACATATTGATCATGGTGCCGCAGTCCGCGATCATCCTGTCGACCTTTCGGCACCAGATCGAGAAACTGATATGTTATATTCATCATGTCAATGCCACGCGCATAAGTCGAGTATGTATGATATATATTTCCACCTTCATTTTTGTAAAAAACACTTACGCCTTCCCTGTCGGTACTCATAGGATTCTGCATTGTATAATTGTAAAATGCTTGTTCCTTTTCTACTTCTTCTTCGGTAAAAGATGCTTGAAAATCATAATTAAAATCTGTTTGCCCAGATGAATACCAAGGAAATGTCCAACCCATACGTTTTTTGAATGCTTCCAACTTTTCTAAGGGTGCACGGGAAATACAGACAAAAGAGACATCCTGGTGATTTAGGTGAGGAATCATCCCACTGTAGTGATCCGCCCAAAAAGAACAATGTTTGCAGCCTTGCTCCCAACTAGGATTGAACATGAAGTGGTATACTATCAGTTGACTTCTTCCATCAAATAAGTCTGCTAGTGACAACTTACCGTGAGGACCCTCAAATGTGTAAGACTTGCTGACAGCTTCCCACGGCAAATCTCGTCTCTGTTGCGTAAGTTCATCCCGCAACTTCGTAAATTCCTTTTCTTTCTGTAGAAGATCTTTTCTGGCTTCGTTCCATTCATTCTTTGGCAAAACTTTATGTTTCATAGCAACACCTCATCATCTCGTTTTTTCCCACTTATTCTAACCAATATAGAACCTAGTATGCTTTTTTAATCTCCCGTCAAAGCAGAAAGCGTACCTAAAAATGATTTATACTTGCGTGATGCAATGGAACATTTAGAAACTAAGCCTTAGATAGCGTATAGATGAAACAGTTTATTATTAAAACTATTTTCTGATATAATAAACATCTAAAAAGGCGAGCTCTTTTTTACATATAGCAATTTCAAAAATACATTAAACTACTATTTTCAGAAGGTGAACAACTTGAATACTAGCAGCATCGATAAAGAAACTTATGAAAAATTACAAGGCGCTTTAGAAGATCTAAGAGAAATGACGTGGAAGAATCAGCAGAAACGGGAATTAAAAATGTGGAGTGATATTTTTATCCCGTTAACATTAAACGATGTACTTACGAGATTTTCTAAAGATGAATTAAGTGCTATCAGGAAACGTTTAGAGATAAAAGGCGCTAGTCAGCTAAAAAAAGGGGAATTAATAGACGTATTAAGTATAAAGATTCCACTTTCGCTTGAAAAGATTTGCATGTATCTGGACCAAGAGCGTTTCAACTTAATCAAAAAATTAGTCCATCATGGCGGGTATATGGAAGCGCCAAAATTAACGGCAAATCAACTAAACTACTTTTTCAGCATTGGGATCATCTTCACAGGAACTTTCCAAGGCAAAAAAGTCATTGCAATACCTGAAGAATTGGGTCAGAATCCGTTTATCCGAGACAACCACAAGCCATTAATCACCATTAGCAGACGTAATACAGAATGGATCAAACTTACACAAGGATTGCTCTACTATTATGGTACTTTAACCCTCACTGAGCTGCATGATTTGCTAGAAAAATACATGAATGAACCTATCAGACTTTCCGATTATCTATCAGTCATCAATCATGCTATCTCCTACTACGAGCAAATAAGATTGGATCAGTTAGGCTTTTCCAATAGTCGAGTCTTGGATTCAGAAAAAGTAAGAGGTGAACACAAAGCCAGAAAAGATCTGGCATTTTTCCCATTCTCTAAAGAGCAATTACTTAGAGCGGGTGAACCCGGATATATCGAACGAAATGATAGCTATCTTCAATTTGTTCATTTCTTAATTCAAAACTATGAAATGAGCAGGCAAGAAGCAGAGGGAATGGTAGAAGAATGCGTTTATGCGACCAACATCGGGGAGAGCCCAAATCATATTCTTCAATTTCTGCAAAGCAGACTAGAATTCGAAAATATAGAAATCGCGAAGGCCTGCTTGGACAAAGTCGTAAATCTCATGAATAACACGAGGCAATGGTTCCTCAAAGGGTATTCACCAAGTGAGCTATCGAGGGCCTATGAGCAGCAAAAATTACAGCAATACCCAAATCCTAAAGCGAAGATTGTGGATTTCACAACCAGACAGAAAATCGGTCGGAATGACCCTTGTCCTTGTGGAAGTAACAAGAAATATAAAAAGTGTTGTGGGAGATAATATATCTCTGAATCATTAAGTCTGCCTTCAATCACGAGGCAGACTTTTACAATGGAACGTACTTGCACAAAATAAATAAAGGTACAGAAGAACATTCATCAACCAAAATATCGATGCGTAATTTGAGAGGATTTTTCCATGAATACATCATTAGAAATGCTGATCCATTTATTTGAACGAGCGGCCTTGCTGTTGATTTGTCTGTTTTTCATGATTCGGATTCCGAGATTTAAGGAATCTCTTCAAAAAGATCGTCATTCTCTGACAGAGCGGCTTGTGATTACCGTCTTGTTTTGCTTATTTGCTATTTTTGGGACCTATTCAGGGATCAATGTCGAAGGTTCACTGGTGAATACCAGGATCATCGCGGTTGTGTCTGGTGGTATTTTGTTTGGACCTTGGGTGGGTATCATTTCTGGCGTCGTTTCGGGTTTACATCGCTATTTAATTGATATTGGCGGGGTCACATCGGTCCCATGCTTAATCACAAGTATAATTGCGGGAATTGTTTCTGGTTACATTAACCGAAGAGTAAAGAGGTCCTTACGTTGGATCTATGGAATTGCGGCTGGGATGTTTTGTGAAGTATTAACCATGCTGTTGATTCTTGCATTGGCTGAACCATTTTCACTTGGTTTGGACATCGTTTCTAAGATAGCCTTCCCTATGATTGCCGGAGAATTAAACATCGGTCTGATTGTATTACTGGTCATGAGTGTGGAAGGTGAAAAGGAAACGATTGCGGCAAGACACGTCAAGCTTGCATTAGATATCGCTAATAAGACTCTGCCTTATTTTCGCTCCATCAATACGGATTCCTTAAGGCAAATCTGCAGTATTATAAAAAATGATATCAAGGCCGATGCGGTTGCCATTACAGATAATGAAACTGTACTCGCCTATGTTGGTTTCGGGGAAGAAAGATATGTGACTGGACAGGAAATCATTAGTGAATTGACAAAAGAAGCGATCCGAACGGGCAAATTCATCATTCGGAATCATATCGCGGATCACCATACGCCCCAAATTCACTCTCTGTTGATTGTTCCTTTTGAAGAACATGGAGAGGTGACAGGAACATTAAAAATTTACTATCGAAAAGCTTATAAGATGACTTATTCGCTTCAGACAATGGCGATCGGACTTTCTCAGATCATCTCTACACTTATGGAGGTTTCACGGATTGAACAGATAAAGGCAGAAGCAAATAAGGCAGAGTTGAAGGCACTTCAAACAAAGATTAATCCGCACTTTTTGTTTAATGCCCTTAATGCCATTGCCTCCACGACACGAAGGAATCCGGATAAGGCCCGTGAATTGATCATCAATCTATCTGGTTATATGCGCTATAATTTAGAGGTAAGTGATGAATTGATTGATATTCATAAAGAGTTGGAGCAAGTCCGTGATTATGTAGAAATTGAAAAGGCCCGTTTCGGCAGCCGTTTAACTGTAGAGTATGACATAGACGAAGTGAATGTAAACATACCAAGTCTTCTTATCCAGCCGTTAGTGGAGAATGCTATCATTCATGGCATCTTAAAGAAAAAAGGCCCTGGCGTGGTGACGATTGCAGTTAAAGATTTGGGAGAAAAAATAAGAGTTAGCGTGAAAGATACGGGTGCAGGAATTAGTGAAGATGTCATCCACCATGTGCAGCATGACACGGTACCGGCTAACAAAATCGGCTTGTATAACGTCCATCAGCGCGTCAAACTCATCTATGGAAATGGTCTGGTGATTCATCGGTTATCACCAGGAACAGAAGTTTTTTTTGATATGGTAAAGGAGAAAAAATGAGAGCGATTATTGTAGAAGACGAAATTCCAGCTCGTGAAGAATTGGAGTACTTAATTGAAGCTTATAGTGAAATTGAAGTCACTCATTTCTTTGATGATGGCTTAGATGTTTTAAAATTTCTGCAGGAGCAAGAAACAGATGTGATTTTTTTAGATATTAATATACCATCACTTGATGGGATGCTGCTGGCTAGCACCATTAGCAAATTTACGAAAAGGCCCTATATTGTCTTTACCACGGCCTATAAGGAACATGCTGCTCAAGCGTTTGAGCTTGAAGCCTTTGATTATATCCTCAAGCCATATGATGAAAAGCGGATGGCAACGATGTTAAGCAGGCTTGAGGCTGCTTATCAACGAGATCAGACACAGGGTAATTTCCTAAACAGTAGGCCTAATGCTCCAGTACAAGAAATGGAGGTCCATGCAAAGTCTTCAAACCGAATCAATTTAAAAAAGAACGATAAAATTATTGTGACGGATGTAAATGACATTTATTATGCGGAAGCAAGTGAAAAGGTGACATTGGTTTATACGTTGAATGAAGAGTATACGATGCAGATGAGTATAACGGAGTTTCATGCCCATCTACCAGAAGACATGTTCTTTCGCTGTCACCGATCGTATACAGTTAACTTAACAAAAATCCGTGAAATTGTGCCATGGTTTAATCAAACCTACCTACTGCGTCTTAAAGATCTGAATGCAGAAATCCCGGTAAGCAGAAGTAAAGTAAAAGCGTTCCGACAAATTATGCAGCTATAATATCCATTCATTCCAAATAATAAGCATTTCATTCTGAAAACGATTTCTGTCCTTTTTTCAATGGTATGATGATCACATCAACAAGGTAATTAAAAATTTCTAATTAGAAAATGATCATTTTTATTGGGAGAAAAGAGGAGATCATAATGAAAGCAAGCATGGATCGTCGTTGGTTAATTGTAATAGGAACGATTATCGTACAAATGGGATTAGGTACTATCTATACTTGGAGTCTTTTCAACCAGCCCTTAGTCGACCACTTTGGCTGGAAGTTAAATTCAGTTGCTTTGACTTTTTCGATTACCAGCTTAGCCTTAGCACTATCCACGTTGTTCGCTGGGAAGCTGCAAGATAAATGGGGCATTCGCCGCTTACTTATTTGCGCCGGCATTGTCCTTGGTGCAGGATTAATTATTAGTTCACAGGTATCATCCTTATGGATGCTTTATATCTTGGCAGGTGTCATTGTTGGGGCAGCTGATGGTACTGCTTATATCACATCTTTATCAAATTTAATTAAATGGTTTCCTGAAAGAAAAGGACTTATTTCTGGTATTTCGGTTGGAGCGTACGGTACTGGTAGTTTGATATTCAAGTTCATTAACGGGTCATTCATCCAGTCAGCTGGAGTTACCCAAGCCTTCTTTTTCTGGGGACTAATCGTCATGATTATGGTCGTAGGTGGTTCATTTCTAGTTCGGGAAGCTAAAGTAATTCATGAATCGAAAATTCAAAATGGCAGCATTCAAAAAGACTATACTGTGAAAGAAATGTTGAAAACGAAGGAAGCTTATCTCTTATTCGTGATCTTCTTTACAACATGCATGAGCGGATTATTCCTGATTGGAATTGTGAAGGATATCGGTGTTAAAATGGCAGGGCTTGATATTGCGACGGCAAGTAATGCGGTAGCGTTAGTAGCAATCTTTAATACAAGCGGACGTATCATTCTCGGAGCATTATCCGATAAAGTAGGCCGATTACGAGTGGTATCAGGTGCATTGCTTGTTACAGCGGCAGCGGTTACGGTATTAAGTTTTGTCCACCTGAATTATGGATTGTTCTTTGCTAGTGTGGCAGCGATTGCGTTTTGTTTTGGCGGGAATATTACAGTATTTCCAGCCATCGTAGCAGATTTCTTTGGTTTGAAAAATCAAAGTAAGAACTACGGAATCATTTATCAAGGCTTCGGTATTGGTGCCATCTCAGGATCATTTATTGCTTCTTCATTGGGTGGATTTATCCCTACCTTTAAGCTGATTGCGGTTTTAAGCATTGTATCTGTTGTCATCGCCATGATGATCAAGGCGCCAGGCAATGGGACACCTAAAGCGAAGCATAAAAGGAATACTGGTAAAATTCACAGTCTGTCACCGGATACACGAGCAAGTTAATAGCAGTTTTCAATTTTAAATAGTGAAAACATAATAAAAGGCAGGAGAATACTGCCTTTTTTCGATTGAATAGGTCAGTTCCCTTTTGACAATAAAATCTTGTATTTCGTTCATATTTGAAATCCTACGGATAAGCAGACATGATTGAAGGGCTTGAAATTCTGGGTTATTCTCCTTCTGGAGCGTTAAGCGATTATTTTCAATAGAAAAACTATACATAGTTATATTTATAAATTAATACTAAAAGTTTCAGTATTTAATATGAAATAAGCCATTTGTGACGTAATTAATTATCACAAATGGCTTTCTATTTTTATAACAAGCCTACTTCTCTTGCTGCTTCAAAACTATCTCTAGCAAACTTAAACGGATCTCCTACACGCTCCCAGTGCATATACATTAATCTTGGTTCTTCAAAAAGCCAATGATTATGAACAGCCGTAACTGTAATTCCTCTTCGGCGTAATGCAGTTAGGAAAGGATTAATTTCTCTTAATAGTTTGTTCATTAATGGAAGTTTGGAATAGGCATACTAAGATGGCCCAAAAAACTATTTTTGGGAAAATTTTTATTATAAGACATTTTTATAAAGTAATAAATTTACCAAGAAAAGCTTTCACCTATCCCAATAAAGGATGGAATACATTGATCCCACCCACAATTGTATGAAAATTAAAAATCTACATCTATATCAGTATTTTGATCTTGGTCGTTTTCTTGATCTTGTTCAGATCTTACACGTGCATTGCTTCTGCTATTTAAGGTAATATCTACACGGGAATTACCTGAGTTATTAATAGTTGCTCTAGCAACATTAGTATTTCTGTCAACATTGCGTACGTCTGCTTCTGCTTCTGACTCTGAACGATTTCGAATATCGTTTTCAATATCATTATTTACATCAATGTTTACATCTGTGTTGGTGTTATTACGTTGGTTTCTTCTTGCCATTTTTTCATCCCCTTAAAATTTAAATTACTATTTTAAAGCATTTAATAGTGAACATCTATAAGAAAACTCTTAAAAATCAAAATCCACATCGATGTCTTGGTTTTGTTCGTTGTCTTGTTCTTGGTCCGATCTAACACGTGCATTACTGTTGCTGTTTAGTCGAACATTAAAACGAGTATTTCCAGAGTTATCCATAGCCGCTCTAGACTCATTGTTATTGTTGTCATCATTGCGTACTTCAGCTTCTGCCTCGGATTCCGAAGAATTTCTCACTTCATTATCAAATTCATTATCAATGTCCACAGCAACATCGGTATTTATGTTACTGTTGTTGCTCCTTTTATTGTTGTTGTTTCTGCTCCTATTCCTATTCCTGTTATTGTCGTTGTCAATGTCATTGTTTTTTGCAGAACCTCTAAACACAGATTGATTTCCTTGATTATCAAATTCTCTGTTACTTCTACCCAATTGTTTCAACTCCCTTTCCTCTGTCTATTAAGCATCTTATTCTCTAGATGTGCAGTGGATTGGACAAGTTACCGAGGATAAAGACCCATTTTCTGTGAAATAGTATTAATTTTAAATGAAAATTGCTAAGGTTAAATACGAAAGAGATGAGTGAAATGCGTTAAAGGGAGAGTGTGCTTATGGCGAAGGTAGGAAAAGATGACTTTGTAAACGGTTTTGTACCACACCATAACCATGGTTCTGTTGATTATACTTCAATGGAAGCGAGTCATGTTCATCAGTGTTTAGATGTCACTTCACCACCAATACCAACGTCTACGAAAACACACACAGTATTTTACTAAACATCTGTGTGTGTTTTATTTTATGATGGTTTAGACTTGGTTCAAATACCATCAAATACTAATATTATTCTTACTAGAACAATGTTTTAAGGGCGAGCAAATTTGGACTTTCATGTTTTTTTGTGGTTTTGCTATAACAAAAAAGATGATGGTTTTCATCATCTGAGTCTAATTAAATAATTCAAAAATCAACTTGCCAATCCAAACGGCAAAAACTATCCAAATTAAAATAAAAAGAATACCAACTAGCCAATTCTTTTGCTTTCCATTCTTTCTCATGTCTTCCGCCTTCATTCGGTTTTCCTTGATAACATGGGGAGGAATCAATCTTAATGCAAGGGAGATTCCAAGAGGAACAATGATTAGGTCGTCAAGATAACCCAATACAGGTATAAAATCTGGGATTAAATCAATGGGACTAAATGCATAAGCCACTACACTGATAGCAACGATTTTGGCATACCATGGAACTCTATTATCTTTATATGACAGAAAAAGTACAAATAAATACTGTTTCAATTTTCTTGCATAGTTTTTTAATTTCGTTATTACATTTACTTTTTCCATTCGTGTTCAAAACCTCCATTCATTATGATTATAAATAAACTTTTTAAAGAAATTATTTTATTGATCTAAGTGATTGTCTATTCAATTTTATTATCCTATACATAACTTATATTTCACCAGTTGCATATCATATCCCTATCGAACCATATTAAACTAAATTGATCAATAAACTGATTTCTTAGAATAAAGAAAAATTATGTTATATCAAGGATATATTTAAAATAAGAAATTGGTTTTTTAAAATCATATTTTGTAATTAACTAATCCTTTGATTGAAAAATTAGAAACAATACACTACAATTTGTAATGAAGGGTAGGGTGTGTTAATTGACAATAAATAATTTTCGTGTTGATCAAGAAGGGCTTAATCGTTTTTTCGGTCCACTTGAATCCAAAATAATGAATATTCTTTGGAATGGGAATGAAAGTAGTATTAAGGAAGTCCAATTAATTTTAGAAAAAGAAAAACCTATAAACTTTAATACTGTTATGACAGTTATGAATCGTCTTGTTGATAAAAACATTCTTACAAAAAGATTGGAAGGACGTACATCTCTCTTTAAGCCTCTCACCACCAAAGAGGATTTTATTAATAACCAATCAAAAAAGCTAACAGAAAACCTTTTAGATGAATTTGGGGGATTAGTTGTTAACCATATGCTCGATTCATTAAAAGAGGTGGATGATAATTTACTGGAAAAACTGGAACAAAAACTGGAACAATTAAAAAGGGACAGAAAGTAAATGGTCTGGAAACAAAAGTCAGCCGCAGTGTTTGGATTAGCCCTCTTCTTTGCGATCATTTTGTTTGTTCAAATGGGTTTGTACATATTAAATATTTTTATTGGACCAATAGAGCTATTTAATATTTTTATTTTTTGCGTGAGTTTATTTAAACCAGGTACGTTTGGATATTTTGCAGTTGAGGTTATTGTAAATACCTATATTTTTTATACGGTTTTCATTATTAGTAAAAAGGTTATTGACCAGATTGTTTTATTACGTTCATTTCAACATCAGCTTCAACAACGTATTCATATATATAAATCTAGTGAATTGAATGAAACCTTTAACAGAAAAAATAATGACATTGTGGTTATTCAAGATAAGGAACTTTTAGCATTTACCTTTGGGTTTTGGAAACCAAAAATAGTGCTTTCAACTATTTTAATTGACATGTTAGATTCGAGAGAATTAGAAGCAGTAATATACCATGAGACGTCGCATCAAAAGTATTATGATGGATTGAAGGTTTTTGTTTTACAAATAATCTCAGAAATAATGTGGTATATCCCTCTTACGAAATGGTCCTATCAGAATTATAGGATCATGGTTGAACTAGTAGCGGATGAATTTGCGATTAAAAGAATGGGTTCTGAACTTGGTTTGGGAAGTGCTTTATTAAAGTTAATCAAGAATCAATTAAAAATTGCAAATCCTTCACCAGCTCTTGTACATTTTGCGGATGAAACAGTTGATTATCGGTTAAAACAGCTATTAAATCCACAACAGACCATACCAGTTAAGATGCAGGCACGGTCAGTCATTATCTCATTAAATATGTTCGTTATCATACTTTTCATTTTAGTAATAGCATAACCATTTTTATTTTTCTAAAGGATTGGATTCAAAATCCAATCCTTTGTTTATAACCTTTATCAAATACAAGGGAAAAATTAAAATCCTTGACCAATCGTTGTGAATTACACTACAATGAGTAGTGTGTTATTTATCGCAGACTTTTTTAAAAAGGGGTTAATCACGTTTCAACACTACTAAACGTAGTGTTGGTCGTGGTTTCCTACAAAATACGTTCAATGGGAGGAGTAAATGAAATGAAAAAAACAGAAATCGGTGTATTAATTTTAAGAGTATTTTTAGGGTTATCTTTCTTTGTCCATGGTCTATCTAAGTTTCAAAATGGAATTGACAATACTGCTGGGTGGTTTGAAAGCATAGGAATTCCAGGCTTTATGGGGTACATAGTTGCGATTATTGAGTTAATTGGGGGTCTGTTGTTAATCATCGGCCTTGGTACACGATACATAGCAGCCCTCTTTGTACTGATTATGATTGGAGCAATTGTAAAGGTAAAAATAGCAGCTGGCTTTATGGGAAATGGTCAAGGAGCAGGGTACGAGCTTGAACTTGCTTTTGCAGTTATGGCGGCATTTTTATTTCTAAATTCAAATGCTACTCTTTCTCTAGATTCAAAATTGTTCTCAAAAGATCAGTTAAAGAAAGTTAATTCTTAGAGATTAGAATGAAGGTGAGTAAATGTCATCAGGAAACAAAAAAGCCAAAAAAACTAAAAAACAATCTTCGAAGTTTCTATTTTGGATTATCGGTTTTGTTACTATCTGTCTAGTTGGTTTAATTTTTTTATCAAATAACGCTAAAAAAGAAGCGATTGACTATGCGGGACAGCCATTTTTAGGAGAAAAATCCGCTCCAGTAAAAATAGTTGAATTTGGTGATTATAAGTGTCCCTATTGTAAAAATTTCAACGATTCACTTCTTCCTAGTATCGAAAAAGATTTTATTGATACAGGAAAAGCATCTTTATACTTTATGAATTATTCATTTATCAATGTGGATTCTACTCGTTCTGCTAAATTTGCAGAAGCGGTGTTTAAAGAATTAGGAAATGAGACTTTTTGGAAGTTCCATGAGCTATTATATGAAAAACAGCCCGAAGATACAAAAGCAGAGCAAATGGATGTCTATACAGAGTCTTTTCTTAAGGGGACATTAAGGGAAATTGTTTCTGAGGCAGAAGTGAATAAAGTAGTTAATTCTTTTAAAAATGACGAGTCAAAAGAGGAATGGGAAAAAGATATGTCAATGGCTAGTAAGCTAAGTATTACTAGTACCCCTGCCATTTATATCAATGGTGTTAAGTTTGAGGGGAATACGTATAACGATTTCAAGAAGAGTGTAAACGAAGCAGCCAAAGAGAAGTAACGATTTAGGAAATTAAAGGTGGATCACTGGTTTCGATAATTAGAGCTTTCCATACATATGGAAAGCTTTAATTTATTATCCTTTATGTATTTCTTACTTACATGCGTTTCTTTTAACATGGCTTTCTTTATTGGAAGATTAAACAACATGAAGAATTAGGGGGCCAACGATTATAAAAGTTGTTGGTTATGGTATTATTTTTTTTGATATTATTATATATTGATCGGATGTCACTATTTATCTCATACTATTTGCTTGGAGGGCTTACAGGTTTTAGTAGGATAAGGGAGGGGCTATTGTGAATAATGGTTGGAATCGTGTCGTTTACAAATGCTGGTCGCCCATTTACGACCGTTTTTTTAACTCAGGAATATTCTTAAAAGCTAGAAAAGAAATCTTTAAAGATTTGTCCCATAAAAAAGGAAGTAGCGTTCTCTTTGTTGGAGTTGGCACAGGTGCAGATATACCTTTCTTTACGGCCAAAGGCTATTCTATTACGGCAATTGATTATTCAGCTGAAATGTTGAAAGTGGCTAAAGAAAAGTATCCTGACTCATCGATTAATTTTCTTGAAATGGATGCACAAAAGATGGAGTTTCCTGATGAGTCTTTTGATTTTATAGTAGCCAGTTTAATTCTAAGTGTGGTCCCCGATCCCCAAAAAACATTGAACGAAATAGTAAGGGTCGTAAAGAATGATGGCACTTTCCTTATTTTTGATAAATTTGTTCCTAACAACAAAAAAATGATGAAAAAACAACGAATCCTTCGTCCGATTGTAAAAATATTTGGTACCGATATAGGTTTGGATTTTTATGATTTGTACAAAGTTGTTGAAAACAAATGCATTATAACTCAAGATGAAAGTGTTATGATGAATGGGATGTACAGAAAAATTATAGGAATTAAGAAAGGAACTGCACAATGAAAAAATTACTATTCTTATTAATGAGTTTATTAGTAATGATTCCAAGCATCGCTAGTGCACATACGGAACTTACTTCATCCAATCCAGCTGCGAATCAAGTGGTAATAGAAGACCTAAAACAAATCGTCCTTAAATATGAAGGTAAGATTGAATCATTAAGCACAATGACTTTGGCAAAAGATGGGAAGGAAATACCTTTAGTTAAGGTTACTCCAAAAGAAAATCAACTAATAGGTATAATATCAGCTCCATTAGAAAATGGCTCTTATACAATTAAGTGGAGTATAGCTGGTGAGGACGGTCATCCCATAACGGGTGAAATCCCATTTACCGTACAAAAGGGAGTAAAGGAGAACCAAAAGGCGGAAACAAAACAGCCAGTAACTCCAAATAAAGAAGAACCTAAAAAAGCGGAAGTAAAACAGGATAAAACAGATAATGTTTCTATGGATAACACTTCTAATTTGAAGACGATTATAGTTATGGCAGTAGTTGTCGTTTTGTTCATTGGTCTATTCCTGTTATTTAGAAGGAAGCGTTAAATATGGGGTTCATAATTCCTATTACTGAATTCGGAAATTATTTATTGTATTCCATCCTAGTTGGGCATGTGGCTTTACAGTTTGTACCCAATGAGAACAAACCAAAAGTTTATATCCCTAAACCAGTGTTACTCCTTTTCACACTTGGAATTATTATTCTCTCGTTAGGACCAATTGCTCAAACAGTTTCATATTTCCAAGGAGGAGTTGGATTCTTTTTAGCTGCACATTCCGTAATCTTGGACTTTCAAGTCGGGAGAGCATGGATCTTTATAAGTTTACTAGCAACATGTTTATATCTTACATTTTTCCTAAATGGCTCAAAATATATCCAAGCCATTTTCCTGTTATTAATGATATTGGCAGTTGGTTATTCTAGTCATGTTGCTTCTCTGTCATTTTGGGCGGGATTATGGTCTCACAGCACTCATTTTTTAATAGTTACATTATGGACAGGTATACTGATTAATGTTGCCTGGTTCTCAAAAGAAGACCTTAACTGGTCTAAATTTTTACGGTGGTTTACTCCTTTTGCTGTTATTTGCTTAATCATCATTATCCTTAGTGGTATCTATTTAATGTTATTTATTGTTGAACCAAAAGATTATGTAAAGGCATGGGTGTTACCTTATGGCCAAATGCTACTGTTAAAACATATCAGTATCATCCCTGTTTTAGCTTTCGCCTTTATAAATGGTGTACTGACAAAAAAAGCGTTGAAGAATTTATCCTTCAATCCAAGACCATGGATTAAAGGGGAAAGTCTTATTCTATTATTCGTGTTTTATTTCACCGCTGTGATGGGAACGTTATCGCCACCACATGATGTTGAATTCACTGTAAAGTCAGAGGGTGCATCCAAGTGGGTGGAATGGTTATTGGGTAAAGCTATTCTTACAACTTTACAAACTCATTTAGCAACTTCGTTCCAATCAGTATTGTTAATCATCCTTTCATTCATATTTTTATTTCTGATTTTATTCAGTTTCCACCAGAAAAGACTTTTACCTGCCGTTTTTTTCGGGATTGGATTTATCGCAGTCCTATATTTTGGTTTAATGTTATCGTTAGTGTAAGAAGTAAAAAAATAGTAGAATATTAAAAATGATAAAAGGGCTGAATTTCAGCCTTTTTATTTTATTAAAAAATGACGAAAAAAAGCAATTTGGCACTCATAAAATGCAAAGCACGAGCCGTCCCAATAATTAAAATAAATTTGAGGGGTTTTAAGATAGATATAAAAAAGGGGTACCCAATGTAAGCTGGGTACCGTTTTTATTTTTATTCGACTAATACTATTTTCTAACAGTCTTTAATGCGCCACTCCAAGCAATAACTTGATCAAGCATTGCATTAACATTATTTAAATGTAGATCTTTGGGTTTAAAATTAGTTCCGTTTTCGAAATCTGTAAATAAAGATAATGTTGGATGAACTCTTACATCTGCAATTTGTAATTCTCCACAAATCCCACGTAAATGTTCAGCAGCACGTGCTCCACCAGTTGATCCATAACTTACAATCCCAGCAGCTTTATTATTCCATTCATCACGAGCAGAATCTAATGCATTCTTTAATGCCCCTGTTATGCTGTGATTATATTCTGCGACAATGAAAACAAACCCATCTAAACTAGTTAACTTTTCGGACCAAGCTTTCAATCCTGGCTCATCACCTGCGGTTGTGAAGACAAATGGTAAATTGAAATCTTTAATATCAACAATTTCATAATTAGCATCTTCACGTTTATCGGCAATTCCCTTTACCCATTCACCCACTTGGGGGCTGACACGTCCTTCACGTGTGCTTCCTAAAATAATACCTATTTTTAGTTTTTCATTTGTCATTTTTTCTTCCACCTCTTTATTGTGATGTCCAGATAATTTACTTAGTAAACTCATTGATGAACCATCTTAGTTTTTCATCTAAATCATATAGTTCTCATATTTCGATACCTTTAAACATCTGAACCAGTTAATTTCGGTTAGTTTTATTAATAGCCTCTAATTGTGTTTTCTCACGGACCTAAAATTAAATTTGGTTCAAAATGATATACATGTGGAGTAATTTTAGTATGGTAAATGAAGCGATAACAGTGCATGCCATCATCAATGAAGAGAAAAGAGTAGTATAAAAAAGGCTCTTTTCGAATAAATTATTGTTTTTAGTCAAAAATAAGGACCTAGTTAGTATTAACTAAGTCTTCCAACGTTTTTCTTATCGCTTTTCTCATATTGTTCACTAAAACTTTTTCGTATTGTCAGTTCTTCCTTATATTTATTTAAACAATTTTTACAAATACAATGTTTTCTTCTACTTTCTGCGGGAACTAATTCAAAGATTTCATTTGGGAATATTTCTTTGTCACACCAACAGTTACCTTGTTCTTCAGCACCTGTCATACACTTATTTTCTTCTCCACAGATAGGACAATATTTATTAGCCAATCAGTTCCTCTCCTCAATACATCATTATATAAGTCTATTACTTATTTTTTATTATACCTCAGATTTACTCTGTGTAAAAAAGCAAAAAACACTTAGAAAAGAGCCATAAAAAGACAAAAAATAGAGAGTTGGTCATTCCAAACTCTCTATTTTTACGTCAAAGACTTATATAAATTTATCACGAATATATGTTTATTCAACGAATTATATTTTGTGGTTAAATGTTCTGTTTTATTGATATATCTTTTTTAATAGTTTTTCTAATAAAAGGGATTACCCAACGGTCTAAACCAAATTTACCTGCATTGAAACCGGAAAATAGGATAACTGCTCCTAATAATATATCTGAAGGATTGTGTGAAACAGTGCCTGCCATAACATAGGAAAAATTCATTACAAGCCCAAAGAACATCGCTGCTGTTGTTAAGCATCCGAGAATCAGTCCAAGTCCTACTAGGAACTCTCCTAAAGGAACAATGGTGTTAAAAATATCTACATTTGGTAAAGCAAAACCCTTTAAAAACGAAATGTACATACTGTAAACAACGCTGCCATCTGGACCCTTTACAGGATTTGCGATTGCACCTTTTAAAAATCCAGAAGCATCAAATCCGCCAGTTAATTTGCCCAAACCCGCTGTTAACCAAGCGTAACCTAAATATATTCGAACAATTGTTAATACTCCAGCGGCAATTGTATTTTCTCTTAATGTTTTAATCATAATCCCACTCCTTAAATATTATTTACCTTATGAATACTTTGTAAATATATATTTAATTTGAGATATTTTAAAGTGAGATATAGGATTGTTCAAAATATTGACATGAAAATTTGAACATTTTTTGAATGATGTTTTGTGTAAGATACTGAAAGAGGTAACTAAAAAGCCTACTTCTCTTGCTGCTTCAATACTGTTTCTAGCAAACTTAAATGGATCTCCAACATTCTCCCAGTGATAAACATTAATCTTGGATTCTCAAATAGCCGATAGTTATGAACAGCAGTGACTGTAATTCCTCTATGTTGTAATGCAGATAGGAAAGGATTAATTTCTCTTTGAAGTGAAACTGTTTATCCTAAATTCAGCGTTCTTCCGTCAATGTTGTTTTCGAAGGATAATATGAATGGAAGCGCAAGAGGGGATTGGGTACGGCAACCTAAATAGTAGCATCAATATTAAGAAGACATTGCACAACACAGGCAGGGGCTTTTTTGCCGTTATTTATAATTGGAGGTTTGTTAATTAGTTACAAAAAATTATGTAAAATATGGTACTCGATTTATTTTATTCATTATATGTAAATCTTTACCTAGCCTTAACAATAGATTAACAATTCTGATTTATATTTGGTATGAAGAAAGATTAAAATTTGATTAAAAAATTTAATCTGATTTTAATAAATATCGAGAGGGGTAGTTAAGAGCGGGAACACAAAGGGACATTTAAAGCTGTAAATATTTGAAGCAATGGGATTATTAAACTGGGAATCTAACGTAACAAATATTAGAAATTTGAACACTTTAATCTTGGGAGGCTAGGAGAAAATGAAATCTCGTTTTAAGAAGAAGGCAATACCTTTAATCGCAACGACAGTTCTTGCAACAACTTCACTAACAACCCAAACTATATTTAATGATGGTGGCAATCAGAACGCAAAAGCACAATCATTATCAAAAGAAGAAGTGAAAAAGAATGGTGCATCATGGCTTGCAGGTGACCACCATGTACATAGTGAATGGAGTGTAGGCTGGGACAATTCTACAAACCCTCCAACTGCCATACGAGGTGGTGATGCCATTTATCCAATTGTGAAAAATGCAGAAAATGGTAAGAAGTATGGACTTGATTGGATGATGACAACAGATCATGGGGGTCCTAACCATTCCAAAGTTAACTTAGAACAAGCTTATCCTGAATTATTAAAATCCCGTGAAGCTGTTCCTGAGGTTCTTCAATTCTACGGAATGGAGTTAGACACACCAGGAGCTGACCACAGCACGCTAATGATTCCAAAAGGGGAAAATGAATCACAAGTGCTTTATGATCTTGAAAGCAAGTTTAATTCTCGTGAAGCTTATCCAAATGACCCAAGCCGTAACACTGAATCAAAAATGATTGAAGCTCTTAACTATATGAAACAAATGGACGAACTTCCAATTTCTATCGCACATCATCCATCCCGTTCAGCGACTGGTGTTGGTGCATGGGGACAAGATACTCCACAAGAGTTCCGTAATTGGAATGATACAGCACCAAATATCTCTATTGGTATGGAAGGAGCTCCTGGTCACCAAGCAGGTGCAATTAATCCAGATGGATCTCTTGACCCTAAAGGATCTCGTGGTAGTTACTCAAACGCAAACGCTCCAACAATGGGTGGTTTCGATCAGATGAGTGCTATCGTTGGCGGTTTATGGGATTCGATGTTAGGTGAAGGAAGACACTGGTGGATTACTGCTACCTCTGACTCACATGTTAACTGGCGTGATGGAGGAAGTGACTTCTGGCCGGGTGAATATTCGAAAACATATGTAAAAGCAGAGAAAAATTATGAAGATGTAATGGAAAACCTTCGTAAAGGTAATGTATTTGTTACAACGGGTGACCTAATCTCAGAACTTGATGTTAAAGTACAAGCAGTAGGCAAATCACCATTGCATGCAGAGGCAAAAGGAAATACAGCATCAATCGGTGAAACACTTACACTTCCAAGTAAGAAATCTGATGTAACAGTAACAGTTCGCATCAAAGATCCAAACGCTGCGAACTCTCATGGGGATAAGGCAAATGTTCAACGTGTTGACTTAATCATGGGTGAAGTTAATGGAAAAGTGGAAGACCGCTCAACAGCTTCTAATCCGACAACAAAAGTCGTAAAGCGTTTCACAGAAAGTGACTGGAAAAAAGACGGTGAATACATCACAATTACTTATACTTTAAAAGACGTGGAGAAAGATAGCTATATTCGTTTACGTGGTACTAACACAGATCAATTAGAACCCGTACAGGATCCTAAAGGTGAAAATCCATGGAATGATCTTTGGTTCTATTCAAACCCAATTTTCATCAAATCTAATAAATAATTGGGTATATGGAAAATGGACGAGGGGCATTAAAAACTCCTCGTCTTTCCATTATCTTATGTTAAACATCTTTGATATAAAAACAAAAGAAATGGACGTGGATATAATGAAAAAGTTATGGTCCTTTATGTTTCTCCTCTTACTTTCATTTAGTTCTTTCCTTCCTTCCCCAGCATTTGCTCATACCAATAACAGTGAAGGTTTTTCTACAATTGAAGTCAACGAGAAATCATTAGACTATGAATTGAAGGTAGATTTGGAGGAACTCGGACATGCACTTAATAAGGCAACGGATCAAAAGGAGTTGATAGACCAAAAGATATTGCAGCATTATATCAATTCCCATATCAAGCTTTATGCAGACAGCGAATTGGTTGAGGGCAGTGTATTAAAAACGGATATAGAAACGATTAAGGAGCGTCCGTTTGCCGTTATAAACTTGGCATATAATACAAACCATAAACCAGAAAAACTAATCGTCGAATATAATATGTTTATGGATGATTCCGACCCAAGTCATGCAAATTTTGCAACAGTAAAAATGGACGGGAAACAGCAAGAAAAGATTTTGACATTCGAATCAAGGGAATTTGAGATTGGTAAAATAAGTTTCTTACAGAACGCTAAACAGTTTTTAGTTCTGGGATTAAAACATATTTTCACTGGTTATGATCATATTCTGTTTGTCATTAGTTTGCTGTTTGGGGCGAAAACCATTCGTCATATTCTTTCCTTAGTTACAGCCTTTACAATTGCACATAGTATTACATTGGCTCTGGCAACTTTAGATTTTGTTCACCTACCAACTAGATTTCTAGAGTCGGCTATTGCTTTAAGTATTATTTACGTAGCACTTATGAATATTTTTAATCAGGACTCAAAACACCAGCCATGGCTTGCCTTTGGTTTTGGGCTTATCCACGGATTTGGTTTTGCAGGAATTCTATCTGAAATGCGATTAGAAACAAACCATATGGCCGCCTCACTTGTATCTTTTAATCTCGGGATTGAAATCGGTCAATTATTAATAGTTTCGCTCGTTTTCCCGATTATTTTATGGATTAAAAAATTAACCTTGAAACCAGTTAAATGGGTAATCCCAGGAACCTCTGCAGCAATTTTAGCATTTGGACTGGTTTGGTTTATTCAAAGAGCTTTTTAATTATACTAGTTAATTTATTCAATAATTTTTGTAATTGGAATTTTATACACTTACAAAACAAAAGTAACGAAGGTTTAGTCTGCTATATGTCAGTATTTTTAACTGAAAGCAAAGACTGCAGAAAATTCACCAGTTCTGCAGTCATTATTTTAAACTAGATAAAAGATGAAGACCGAAATAGACATGGATACTTGCACCACTAAGTTCAATTATTGAAAACCCCCTTGTAATTGGTTTTTGCACGGTTTTTTTAATGTCTACCGAGCAAACTATTCTACCCTTAAATGAAATGGGCAAAAGTATACATATTTAATATGAATTGTAACCACTTCCCAAAAAACGTCTTGGACTATCCCTTAATTTTAAACTATTTATGAGAAGTAAGTCCTTTACAAATAACATAGCTGACTGAAAATATATTCAAGTATAAAAAGTTAGTAAAGTTAATAGGACAGAAGTAATTATTATGGCTATGAGTGGACGTACTGCTTTAGTGCGTAATTCTTTTAGGCTAATATTTAATCCTAAGCCGGTCATAGACATAGTTAACATAAATGATGTGAATGCTGCAATATCTGACATATGTTTTTTTGATATTACAAACTCATTTCCGATCATAAAGCTCCCCATAAAACTCATAATGATGAAACCAATTAAAAACCACGGAAACTCTAATTTTGCCTCTCCCTCTATTTTCCCTCTCTTTTTCATCCAAAGCATAAGGATAAAGCAAACCGGAATTAATAGGAATACTCGTGCAAGTTTCGCTAGTAATGCATGAGCAAGAGCATCCTGGCCAGCAGGCGCAGCTGCTAAAGCAACATGACCTATCTCATGAAGACTAATTCCAACCCAAGTTCCGTAGTCTATCGGACTAATCGGTAATATAGGGTAGATTATCGTATAGATAATTGAAAAAACTGTTCCTGTTAATGCAATGATGCCGACCCCCATAGCTGTATCTTCATCTTTTGCTTTTATAATTGGAGATACAGCAGCGATGGCAGCAGCACCACAAATTCCTGTCCCAACACTTAATAATAAAGAAAGATTAAAATCTGCTTTAAGCCATTTTGCAATGATCATCAGGACAACAATCGAAAAAATGATGGTTCCGGCTCCTCTTAGTAAAAGCGGCAAACCCTCATGGGAAATTACGTTCATGTTTAGTTTTAAACCATAAAGTATGATAGCCAATCTTAAAAGTTTTTTTGATGAAAATTGAATGCCAGTACGTAACCTTTCAGGATATCCAAAAACCTGTCGATAAATCACAGCAAGTAAGATTGCACACGCAAGTGGACCAATGTGATCTAGTCCTGGCAGCTGTGCCAAAGTAAACCCTATCACAGATATGATCAATGTAAAACTTATTCCAGTTATCAAAGAAACATTTAGTTTTTTTGCAGCTTTTTTTTGCTCATTTGGAGTGGAAATGACCAAGGCTTTTTGTTCCAATTTTTTCATCCCCTTATTTGCATTATTTAAATTTATCGTAACGAATGATTTACAATAAGGAAAATAAATGATTATTATAGTTATAATAAGTAAATTCAATACCAAGAAGGTGAACAAATGGATCAACTATTGACTGTATTTATATCTGTAGCTGATAAAAGGAACTTTTCTAGGGCAGCAGAAGAGCTTCATATGACTCAGCCTGCCGTTAGCCAGCAGATACAACAATTAGAAAAGTATATAGGTGCAAAACTGCTTCTGCGAACAAATAAAAGTGTGCAATTGACCAAAGCAGGTGAAATAATCTATTTACATGCTAAAGAAATAACGGGCCTATATAAACGAATGACTATGTTAGTGAATGAATTAAATAACGAACCTGCCGGACCATTAAAAATCGGCGCCAGCTATACATTTGGTGAATATGTTTTACCGCATATTCTTGCAAAATTAATGAACTCATTCCCCAAAATTATTCCTTCGGTTCAAATTGGCAACACCAGAGATATTGCCAATGCAATCTTAAGACATGAGATAGATGTTGGGATTGTAGAAGGTGAAATATCCCATCAGAATTTACATTTTAAAACTGTTTCCACAGATCAAATGTATATAGTGGCGGGAGGGAAATATCCCATTTATTTCAATAAGGAAGTCACACGAGGCCAGGTTGAACAAGAGAATTGGATTGTCCGTGAAAAGGGATCAGGAACAAGAGATGCAACAGAAAAATTATTCCAATCTTTGCAAATACGTCCTACCTGGTTAATTGAGTTCGGCAGCACACAACTAATTAAAGAAGCAGTTGAGGCTGGGCTTGGTATTAGTTATTTATCTGAACTTACGGTTAAAAAAGAAAGGCTCCTAGGTACCATTCAAGTATTAAATGTAAAAGGGACACCGATACAAAGAAATTTTTCCGTTATTACAGAATCGGTTGAATTACATACGAAATCGATGAACTTATTTATTGAGTTAATTGAAGATTATTTTAAGAATCATTAAGAGCGATAATTCTCAAAACGGAAAGTTTATCCTATTTTACCCACAATAACCTTTCCCCTGTTTCTGTCATCATCGCCATGATGATCAATGCGCCAGGCAATGGGAACCTAAAGCGAAGGATAAAAGAAATCCTGGAAAGATTCGCAGTCTGTCACTGGATACACGAACAAGTTAATAGCAGTCTTAATTTAAATTTTAATAACAAAATGGCAGGAGCATTCTGCCTTTTTTTGTTGTTTATACCAACAAACCTATCAATATTTTGCATCAATATGTTTCTGATTATTGTAGTTATGGAGGTTAATTCAACAATTTAAAAAACAAAATATATAAAACTTAAAAAAGGTAATTGACAAAAAAAATTATAAGTATTATGATTATCTCAGATTCAAGATACTTTAATTTTAGATTTTTTGGGGAGGTGAACTAGATGGAAAGGAAATGCTCGAATTTGCCTTTTTTGGTATTAATGCGAACATCTAAAGCGATTCATGATCGAATAAAAATAGAAATGACAAAATACAATCTAAATATAACGGAATTTTCTGTTTTAGAGGTCCTTTACCAAAAAGGGAAACAAACTATTCAACATATTGGAAATTGCATATTAATCTCAAGCGGATCGATGACTTATGTTATAGATAAGCTTGAACAAAGAGGCTTATTAAGCCGAAATGCCTGTCCAGATGACCGCCGAGTGATTCATGTGATATTAACTGATAATGGAAATGAATTAATGGAGGAAATCATGCCGAAGTATCATGCGTTAGTTGATGATATGTTTGTTGATTTAAATTCTGATGAGACAAAGACATTGGTTCATTTTTGAAAAAAGTAAGGAATAAAGTTTAAACTTGCATTTTTTTTAAAAGTAATATTTCGAATTCGAGATAAAAAACTAGGAGGATTTTAAGATGATAAATATTGGTTTATTAATAATACGTTTGGTTGTAGGTTTACTTTTTGTGGGTCACGGTGCTCAAAAATTATTTGGTTGGTTCGGCGGATATGGTTTAAAAGGTACAGGGGGATGGTTTGAATCCATTGGCATGAAACCTGGAATTACCATGGCTCTTTTTGCAGGATTAGCAGAACTTATTGGGGGAATTTTGTTTGCATTAGGACTATTAACTCCACTTGCAGGAATTATGATTGCAGGAACTATGGTAATGGCTATTATTAAGGTGCATGCACCAAATGGATTATGGTCAACATCAAATGGATATGAATATAACTTGACTTTGCTAGTCGTGGCCATAGGTATTGCTTTAATTGGTCCCGGTCAATATGCGATAGATGCTTTTTTATTCTAAAAAATCTCTAATTAAAGACTCTTAAACTAAAGAGGAAATTCATCCAGACTTTAATAACTGGAGTAAGTATAAAATAAGTTATCAAGTTTCTTTATATAACTGAATTTTACATTAAAAAGGAGTGTTGAAAAATGAGTAAGAAAACTATGGGTATTCACCATATCACAGCAATCGTCGGTCATCCACAAGAGAATGTAGATTTTTATGCTGGTGTATTAGGTTTACGATTAGTAAAACAAACTGTAAATTTTGATGATCCAGGTACTTATCACCTTTATTTTGGTAATGAAGGTGGAAAGCCAGGAACCATTATTACATTCTTTCCATGGGCAGGGGCTCGTCAAGGAATCATTGGAGACGGTCAAGTAGGAGTAACTTCTTATGTGGTTCCAACCGGAGCTTTGGAATTTTGGAAAAAAAGACTAGAAAAATTCAATGTTTCTTTTACAGTCATGGAACGCTTTGGAGAGCAGTATTTGGAATTTGATGATCCTCATGGGCTTCACCTTGAAATTGTGGAAAGAGAAGCGGGGGAAGTAAATAACTGGACTTTTGGAGAGGTAACACCTGAAGTTGCTATCAAAGGATTTGGAGGAGCTACTCTATTATCTACCCAGCCTAACAAAACGGCTGAATTGTTAGAAAAAGTAATGGGATTAGAATTAGTCGGTAAAGAAGGAGACTTCGCACGTTTCAGTTCCACTGCGGAAATCGGAAATATTATCGACCTTAAATTAACTCCGATTGGGCGTGGACAAATGGGAGTCGGAACAGTGCACCACATTGCATGGAGGGCAATAGATGATGCAGATCAATTAGATTGGCAAAAATATGTTGCCGCCAATGGATATGGTGTCACTACTGTAAAAGACAGAAATTATTTTAATGCCATTTACTTTAGAGAACATGGAGAAATACTATTTGAAATTGCAACTGATCCTCCAGGATTTGCTCATGATGAATCCCAAGAGACAATGGGTGAAAAATTGATGCTGCCAGCACAGTATGAATCTCATAGAGCACAAATTGAACAAGTTTTGCTACCGTTTGAAGTAAGAGAACTAGAAAATACTTTAAAAAAAGAAAAAGAGAATCAATAAATGAAAAAACTAATCGGAAAAAACTCCCGATTAGTTTTTTTATGGGTAAAAATAGTAAAGAATGAGGATAAAAGAGTAATCGCAATCCAAGGGGATTCTAAATTTAAGTATTAGTTAATTCTCTAATGATTCTTTCATCTCACGTTCCAGTCTTGCAATTTTTTGTTGAATCTTTATTAAATTTTCTTCGGTATCACGAATTTGTTGTAGAACATTGATTTCTTGTTGTTTCATCATTTCTAGTCGTTGAGGGATGGTATCATCCCCATCCATTGACCAATCTACAAACTGTTTAATGTCTTTGATTGGCATTCCGGTATTTTTTAAACATAAAATAATTTCCAGAAATTTAAGTGCATCTTCGTTAAAAACTCGGTCCCCTTTTTCAGTTCTTTTGAGAAAGGGGAACAGTCCTTGACTATCATAGTAGCGTAATTTAGAAATGGATAAATGATTGATTTTTGAAACTTGTCCGATCGTATAATTCATATAATTTCCCTTATGGTGTTTACCAAGGAATAATCCCATTTTTATTAAGGATTTTACCATTATAATTTGTTTCGCTTAGGGCGTATTTAACAATGATTTGTGCACCTTCCGCAGGTGTTTTGCCTCCTGGTGCATTGCCATTAAGGTCGGTAGTGGTAAAACCAGGTGTAACTCCTAAAATTTCAGGACCGTTTGTACCAAATTCTTTACCAAAGGCTAATGTTAAAGAATTTACAGCTGTTTTTGATGAATTATAGCCTAATATATTAAGATGTCCAGCATCACCATTGTCAAACATCGTTTGTGAAGCCATATCGGTAGTGACGTTTACAATTTTCCCACCCTGAGATTTTTTTACTAGTGGTAAAAAGGTTTGGATCATTTGAAATGTGCCAAAGAAGTTAACATCAAATTCTTGACGCAGGGTTTCTAATTTTAATTCACTGGGTAAAATATTGAAATCGAGTGCAATCCCTGCGTTGTTTATTAATAAATCTAGGTGATCCGTAACTTCAAGGATTTTATTTTTTGAGTTTTGAATTGATTGTGTGTCTGAAATATCAACTTGAACAATTGAAACATTGGAAAAGCCTAAAGATTGTACAGCTTTTTGTCCAAGTTCTTCATTGCGAGCTCCTAAAAATACGTGATAATTTTTTTCTGCTAATTGACGGACAATCTCATACCCAATACCTTTATTTGCGCCTGTTACAAAAGCGAATTTTGTCATATATTATTTCCTCCTATATTTTATTGATTAGATACAATTAAAAATATACAACCTAAACCTAAGTTGAGGTCAATGTGTTTTTTAAAGGAAACGATAAAATCCTTTTTATCAGTAACAATATTCTTATTTAAACAAGTCAAATTAATGATATTATCCTGCTACGATAATAATTTTTACGAAAGGTGGTAACTTGACTTTATGGTCGCAATTTCAGCAGTCACAAACAGCTTATGTTGATAATCATCCTGTCATTGCAATGGGTCGGGAAGCAAGTGCATATCCCAAAAAACTTGGTGCCCCTAAAAGAGGATTCCAGGCTTGATTAAGCTCATACTGATATCCCATAATTTCCGGGCAGAATCATGGTCATTTGCAGCTTCAGTAGTTTCTGTTTCTTTGCAGTTAACAAAGAATTTACCGCTAACGCCAAAAACATCAGGGGAGGAAGCAAGATAGACTGGTGTAACCGCACCTTTTTTCGGATTAGTTGAGAAAGTTTTGAATATCGTCCGTAGGATCCAAGGCATGTCATGCATAAGATTAGAGCGGATAATTCCTGGATGCAGGCTGTTAACGGTAACACACTTTCCATCAAGCCTCTTTGAAAATTCCTTAGTAAATAAAATTAAACCTAATTTAGTAGGACCTACTGCTCTGAAAAAAGCATAATTTTGTTTGGTCATAAGGTCATCAAAGTTCATTTTAATTCCGTTGTGCTTAGAGGCTACATTAATAATTCTTCCTTCACCACTTGCTTCAAGCGACTCCAGTAAGAGGTGGGAAAGGATAAAATGAGATAAATAGTTTGTGGCAAACGTGGTTTCAATTCCATCTTCAGTTTCAGAACGTTTTGCTAAAAAGACTGCTGCATTATTGATTAAAACATCTAACTTGTTATACTTTTTCTTAAATTGATCAGCTGCTTGTTTGACTGAACGCTGAGATGATAAATCAGCAATAATGAGATCTGCTTGGGTATTACCTGTTTCTTGAATAATATCTTGAATCGCTTTTTTGCCTCGTTCCTCATTTCTGCATAATAGAACAATTGTTGCTCCTTTTTTAGCTAATTCTAGGGCTGTTGCTTTACCAATCCCTGAGTTGCCTCCAGTAATTAAACAAATTTTCCCCTTCATCGATTTCTCCCCTTCTCAAAAGCAATTCAATATTATTTTTTTTCAATCTTTCCAAACGTTTTTCCATGGATGGCATTTAAAACAGATTCAGATTCAAGAAAATCATGTGGGAATCCCATTTCAATTTTGCTAGCTTCATTTAATTGAGTAAGATGTGTTTCTGAAAGACAGAAAGTCAAACTTCCAAGATTGTCTTTCATTTGTTCTTCTCGTTTTGCACCAATTAGCGGAATGACGGTACCAGCTTGTTGACGGACCCAGTTTATTGCAACTTGGGCAGGGGAAACTGCTAGTTCTTTTGCGATTTCTTCCACAACTGCAGCAATAGCCCGGTTGCGTTCATTTAAACGTGCACTTTGAGGAGATAATCTCCCTTTTTCAGCTGAAGGATTACTGTATTTTCCCGTTAGTGCACCACCAGCCATTGGTGCCCATGCAGTAACCCCAATATCTAAAGCGCGTGCCATTGGTAATAAATCTCTTTCTGGAGTCCGCTGCAACAAATTGTACTCCACTTGCAAGCCGATAAACGGAGTCCAACCACGGAGTGTAGACAGCATATTAGCTTGTGAAACAATCCAAGCAGGTGTATCCGAGACTCCTACATAAAGAATTTTTCCGGAACGAACTAAATCGTCAAGTGCACGCATCACTTCTTCGACCGGTGTCATAAAATCCCAAGCATGAAGCCAGAGTAAATCAATATAATCGGTCTGAAGCTGTTTTAAGCTCTGTTCAACGGATTGAACGAGATTTTTTCGATGGTTACCGCCGCCATTTGGATCGTGTGGACGAGTGTTCAGTGTATATTTAGTCGCAACGACAAACTGTTCACGCTTTTCACGAATAAATTCCCCAACATATTTTTCACTTGTTCCATTCGTATAATTGATAGCCGTATCAATAAAATTCCCACCAGCTTCAACGAAAGCATTGAAGATTTTTTTGCTTTCTTCCTTAGTAGCGCCAAATCCCCAGTCTTCCCCAAACGTCATTGTACCTAAAGCTAATTGAGATACTCGTAAGCCGCTTCTTCCTAACAATTTATAATTCATTACAAGACCTCTTTTCTAATAGTTATTTTTCAGATGGTATACCAGCTCTTCAGCACTTTCGAGGACTTGTTCGTTCGTTAAGAAGCGCACTCCCTGTTTCGTAAAAGTGGGCAAGAACCGCATGCCGGTCAAGTTGGCTGTTGCCTGAAATGGTTTGGTTAACTCGCTAATGCTGAAGTGATTGTATCCGCCAGCTTGATAAGCTTCTTCCGGTCCGCCTGTTGAAATTACTAACATAAACTCTTTGCCGCGTAATTTCGTTCCTTCTGACCCATAAGCCCAACCGTAAGTAAGAACCAAATCCTGCCATTGTTTTAACAAAGCGGGTGAACTGTACCAGTAGAATGGGAATTGAAAAACGATACGATCATGCTCCAATAGAAGCTGCTGTTCTTTTTCCACATCAATCTCAAACAATGGGTAATGTGCATATAGATTATGGACCGTAACATTTTCTTCTTGTTGAAAACGGTTCAACCACGTTCTATTTACCTTCGATTGTTCCAAGTTTGGATGGGCTACAATAACTAATGTTTTCATCTTGATCACCTTTCAATTGTTTATATACGCAAACAAAAATTATTAAAAGGTATTTCAGTGGAAGAAATACCTTTATTTATATTTTAATTAATCTTCAATTTAGGATGGTTGAAGAACGTGATTTACATATGCTTTTGCATTTTCTTCAAGTTGTTCATCTGTGACATGCATAACACCATTCAGCACAAATAACGGCATAAAACGGGTACCTATGAGGTTGCTTGTTTGTTGTAAGGGGGTTGTTAAAGTCTCCATGGTAAAATGATTGTAGCCAGTAGGCTGATAAGAATCTTCTGGTCCAAAGGTTGAAATCGCTAGACCTAGTTCTTTACCGTGAAGCTTGTCGCCGCCTTCGCCATATGCCCAGCCGTAGGAGAGCACTTCATCCTGCCATTGTTTTAACAAAGAAGGCGTGCTGTACCAGTAGAATGGAAATTGAAGAATAATACGGTCATGTGATTCTAATAGGCTTTGTTCGTGTGCTACATTTATTTTCCCGTCTGGATAAGCTTGATAAAGAGTATGCATCGTAATTTCTTCGTGTTTTTTCAATTCCTGCATCCAAGTGCGGTTAATTCGAGATTGTTCCAAATTAGGGTGGGTGATAATTACAAGAGTTTTCATTAGTAAGTCTCCTTTTGTCTTTTTTTCTTTTCTAGTATTGATTACACGTATTGTTTCATTAAGAGATTTTTTCATTTGTACATACAAATTATGTTGCAAAAAAATTTTACTTTTCTTCAAACATAATTTCTGTTTCAGTTTGATTTTCATACATACTATAAAATTTATTCGCAATATTTTCAGGTGAGAAATAGGTTCCTTCTTGTACAAACCCTTTAATCGTTAATGTTCCAACATAAATTCCTTTAGGGCTTAATTCTTGGTGCAAGCTGTAGGCTAAATTGCGAATACCTGCTTTTCCAATCGCTAATGAAGCATAGTCAGCATAGGGGTGAAGAGCTAATCCTCCGCCCGTTAATAAAATTGTTCCATTTTCCATATGAGGAATCACTTCTTTTACACTGGTAAGAGCTCCAGCTACACTGATTTTAAAATCTTCCAATAATTGATCCACGCTTAATGTTGTTGGTTTACCTGGTCTTCCTGCAGCAGCATTGTATAAGAGTACATCAATTTTTCCATAAGTTTTAATTACCGCATCAATGGCTGTTTTTAAAGATTCTACTGAAGAGACATCCCCAGGAAATCCTTTTGCCCCAATCCCATCATCTTTAAGTTCATTTTCATATTTCTTTAATGACTCCATACTGCGGGAAATCAAGGCAACATTAAAGCCTTCTTTTCCGAATTTCCTTGCTGTATTTAAGCTAATCCCAGGTCCAGCACCGACAATTAGCAATATCTTTCCTGACATAACAACTGCCTCCTAACTTATTTGTATATGCAAATGAAAGGGTAAAAAAATTACAGTTCTCTTTCTAGCTTATTGCTTGCTTCGTGAAGCATTTTACTTAAATCTTTACTGAATTCGCTTCCTAAGACTTTGGAATAGCTGGTAAACAACTCTTTTAAAGAAACCCGAAACTGCCGGTAAACATTTTCTCCTTCTTCTGTTAAAGAGATAAGGGTTTGTTTTCCATCCATTTTTCTGGTAACCAGTTTTAATTTTTCAAGTTTATCAATAAATCTCGTACTTGTGGAAGGAGCAATAGATAACTTGTGGCATATTTCCTTCTGTGTGATTTCCGGATGGAACTTCACAATCATGATCATGTAAAGATATGAAGGAGCAAGGTCACCAAAATCAAATGTTTTTTCGGTTAATTTTGTAATGTTACGAGCAAACCGGCTGGCTGTAAAGTAAAGACAATGAATTAACACCTGTTCTTCTTCATTCATTTAATCAAATCCTTTTATTCATTTGCATATACAAATTAACACGAAATTACATTAAGGTCAACTAAATCATATTTCTAGTTTCCATCAGACACGTATATATTATAAACTTTGTTCCAAAACTTATTAAGATTACATTAAAAGGATGAGAGAAATGAAAGCTATAAAAATAAGGGGCCTAAAATATGCAAGTTTTTATGCACTACTAGCGTATTTTGGCTCTTCTTACATTAGTAAAAGATACAGCCGTTTATAGCATTTTTTAATTGCCAAATACATATATGTGAATCTGTGCTGACTGTACTAGAGAAAGGATAGATGAAGAAGATATATATTAATCGTTTTAATACATATTGTTTTGGAAAATTGACGATATTAAACCTAACTTAACAAATTATAGGATGGAAAAATGAATAAAAATCCTGATAGATTAACCTCACCAGAAATAGCAAATATATGGACCCATTACATACGGGAGACAATGGGGATTTGTGTGATTAATTACATGCTAAAGATCACTCAAGATCCTGAAATCATAAAAATTTTTCAAAATGCTCAAAAACTTGGTCAAAATCATCTAAACAAATTGAAGGAATTATTTAATAAAGAAGATTTTCCCATACCTAAAGGCTTTAATGAAAAAGATGTGAATTTAGCGGCTCCCCCTTTATTTACCGAACTCTTTTGCTTAAACTATATTCATACCATGTCCATGTACGCAGCACAATCTTATAGCCTGGCTTTTACACTTTCCATTCGTCAAGACATTAGAGATTTTTATTACCAATGTAATATAAACACCATGGATTTATATAACGAATCATTGGCAATCCTTGAGAAAAAGGATCTTCTATATAAAGCTCCAATGTACTCATCACCAGATAAAATTAAATTTATCACTTCGATTGATTATGCAACTGATTTATTTGGTAATAAACGAGCGATGAATTCGCTCGAATGTGGGAATATTTATTTTAATCTAGAAAAAAGTGCGATTACAAAAGGCCTTTTAATTGCTTTTAAACAAGTATGTAAAGACAAAGAAGTAAATAAGTTTTTAGAAAAGTGTATTCAAGCAGCTAATAAACACATGAGCAATTTTTCAAATTTATTACTCACTGAAGACCTTCATTTACCTTCAACATATGACTCGGAAATAACAAACTCAAATGTATCACCCTTTTCTGATAAATTAATGTTGTTTCATGCGGGTTTTTTATTTGCTGCCGCTATTTCCTATTACGGTACTGCGGTGATTTATAGTATGAGAGCAGATATTGTAACACTTTGTGAAAAAGCAATTCTCGATGATCTGCTTGTATATGGTAGTTTTGGTAAGTTACTCATTAAAAAAAATTGGATGGAGCAACCACCAAATGCGGATGACAGGAAAATCATAAGTAACTGAATAGTAGTGAATAAGCTTTTCTTATGTTAACTGATGAAAAATAAGGTGCTAAGTAAATACCCAGAGGAATTGGGTTTACCTAGCACTTTTTAGTTTTATATTCTAATTAAGAACTTTGATAATTGAGAGAAAGAGAAGATGTTTTGTAAGCATACCTATTCTATAGCTAATTAATTGGTAGGGAATACTGATTGAGTATATATAGTGTATAAGATACTATGAATATACTAGTCTCCTTGAGCACGTGTTTTTTGGAAAAATATGCCATAGAAAGGAATTATGTTATGCGTAAACGCAGTACCTCCGTTTTGAAATCGCTTATTTTTTCGACTCTCTCACTCGTTCTTATACTAGTTGTTGGTATTTATTTTTTCGGTGGGGATAGAGGTGAGAAGCAGCCGGTCAAGAAAGTTCCCATAACATCACCTCCAACTAAGAGTAAACCATCAGATTCAAATGGAGATAAACCTTCGAGTCTAGAAGCATTGGTCCGTGAAACCTTTTCTCTATCTAAGGAAGGGAAGATAGTAAACTCTCCTTTCATTTCCGGTAAAACCAAAAAAATAGAAGTAATGAATCAATGGGGAAAACCGGACCAAACAACGAAAACTTCAAGTGTTATGTACCAAGAATATGGAAAGCACCATGTCGTCCTTGGGTATCTTGGAGAAATATTGATTGATATCAGGTCCTATGATTCGGTATTACAGACCGTTCGATTAAGTGAAATCAAGAAGTCAGGCGGTGAACCTGATCAGGTTCGGTACTATCAAGATCGATTCAATAACCAGATCATTCTTATATATCATGTTAATTCTACAACTGATTTAAAGTGGATATTACCAAAGCCTACCGAAAAGGAGCCGAATCCAAAAGTGGATCATATTTCTGTCTATACCCAAGTTCACAATCAATCAGATCAACAGAAGAGCATAGATGAAATCATTTCGGAAATGAGTTTAGATGAAAAAATTGGGCAGATGATGATTGCTGGTATTTCTGGTACAAAAATGGACACACAAACAAAAAATTTAATCACAAATTACAAAGTTGGAGGGATGATTTTTTACCAGGACAATTTAGTCAATCCTGAGCAAACCGTTCAGCTGCTAAATGAAATAAAGACTGAAAATGTTCACAATCGTCTGCCGTTATTTTTAAGTGTTGACCAAGAAGGTGGACGCGTAATCAGGCTGCCTGGAGGACTTTTCAATTTTCCTACTAATAAAGAGATCGGGGTAATCAATAATTCTCAGTTTTCTTATAAAGTTGGAACGATTTTAGGCAAGGAGTTAAATGGGTTTGGGTTCAATCTTGACTTCGCACCTGTACTTGATGTCAACAGCAATCCGAAAAACCCAATAATAGGGGACAGGTCATTCGGAAACAATCCGGACGTTGTCAGTAAGCTTGGGATTCAAACCATAAAAGGCATTCAGTCGCAAAATATAATCGCAACGATTAAGCATTTTCCCGGACACGGAGATACATCGGTTGATTCCCATCTCGAATTGCCAATCGTATATAAAAATCTGACAGAGCTAAAGCAACTCGAATTAATTCCGTTTGAGCGTGCCATAGATAACGGGGCTGATACGGTCATGGTGGCACATATCTTACTGCCAAAATTGGATGCTCATTATCCAGCATCTATGTCCAAAGTTATCATCACGGATATCCTTAGAAAACAGCTTGCTTTCGGCGGTGTTGTGATAACGGATGACATGACTATGAAGGCAATCACGGACCATTATAAAATGGGCGCGGCGGCAGTGGATTCCATTAATGCCGGCAGTGACATCATTTTGGTGGCCCATGATTATAACAAAATAATTGAAGCCATTACATCCATAAAGGTCGCTGTACAAAAAGGGGAGATCTCTGAGCAAAGAATTAATGATAGTGTCAGAAGAATTATCATGTTAAAAAAGAAATATGGAATGAACAATACGAACATGGGAAATGTGAATATTGAAGAGCTGAACCATTCGATAAAAAATCTCCTTGAAGAGTACAAAATAGAACCGAATTAAGGGGACAGCAAAATTTGCAGAAGAAGAATTAAAAAGAGACTTCGTCAAAGTAACGGGTTTCGTTCCCTATCGCAAACAAATATATAAATTCAAAATTTGGTACTGAAGAGAAATGGCAGTAAAGTGACACGAAAAATGGTTGATTGTGTTTGATAGGGGCTATGTGATAATTGACGTTGATTGTCGTAACTAAGAAAAACAAATTTAAATCGATGGAGGTACATTCGGAATGTCGGAAAACACCGCAAGTGAAGCTACAGGTAAAAGGCACTTTATGTTGAAGTCTACTCCTCCAAGAACAACTTTTCACCAGGATATGACAGTAGAAGAACGGAACATTATGATAGAACATATTGCTTATTGGACCGAAAAGCAAAACCAGGGGATTGCCTTGGTCTTTGGTCCTGTTTTAAATCCTTCAGCTCCGCACGGACTTGCGGTAATTGAAGTTGAAAATGAAGTTCAAGTCCCAAAACTTATAGCAGAAGACCCAGCAGTAATTGCTGGTATAATGACAACTGAATTTTTTCCGATGATTGCAACGCTGCCAAAATAACACGCTTGCTCTTGGCAGGCGATGTTAATTGAAAAAGAAACTTGAATAGACAAAAGCAAATGGCTAAGTATTGGAATGAGTCATTTGCTTTTTGGACTTAAACAAACTGGTGCAAGAGTGAAAGATCCAGCTGCTTAGGCAGCTTTTTGTAAAGGCCGGTTAGTAGAAGAAAGAACAGTATAAGAAGAGTATGCAACTTTAGCGATTGCTGGCTCATATTTTGCAAGGTGGGGTATTTCGGTAACTAATACATACTATAGGTAATTTCTGGGGAAGGTATTTTTAGGATAACTTTTTTTGGAGGTTACTTATGGATGTAAAAGAAAAACAGATTAGGCTAACAGCGGGTGAAATGGGTCAACTTTGGCTTCAATACTTAAATGATAGCTCAAGCATATGTATTCTTACATTTTTTCTAGAAAAAGTTGAGGATATTGAAATTAAGCCTATAATTGAATCTGCTTTAGAATTATCAAAGTTACATATTCAAAAGATTACAGCAATACTGACAGAGGAAAAAAATGTAGTTCCATATGGTTTTAGTATTAAAGAGGATGTGGATTTAAATGCTCCTAGACTTTATTCCGACAGTTTTGTGCTAAATTTTATAAACCAAATGTCTAAGGTTGGACTTACAACTTATGCTGGAAGTGTTGGATCATCTGTAAGAAGTGATATTAAATCTTATTACATGGATTGCCTTACAGAAACCATGCAATTATATGATAAGTCAACTGAATTATTATTGTCTAAAGGATTATTTATCAGGTCTCCTAGCCTGCCTAATTTAGAGAAGGTTGAATTTGTAAAAAAACAATGGTTTATGTTAGATGTGTTCGGAGAAAAAAGACCGTTAGTTGCTGCCGAAGTCGATAATTTATTTGCGAATCTACAAAGAAATGCCTTGGGAGTAGCTGCACTTACTGGCTTTAGTCAGGTTGCAAAGGATAAGGATGTAAAACAATTCTTTTTAAAGGGTTTAGAAGTTGGGAATAAACATATTAGATTATTTAGAGATAAGCTAGAGGAAAGTAAACTTCCAGCACCTATGGGTTGGGATTCAGAAATAACAAATAGTACATCCCATACTTTTTCTGATAAACTGATGATGTTCTTCACAAGTGGTTTGATTGCTTTGAGCGTTGGCTATTATGGTACAGCTGTTAGTCTAAGTCCTAGAGGAGATATTAGTGCAATGTATAACAGGCTATCCTTAGAAGTTCAGATGTATTCTGAAGATGGAGCTAATATCATGATTAAAAATGGATGGTTGGAACAGCCTCCAATGGCATCCGATAGAGATGAATTAATAAGAAAAAAGAATCACTTGTAAATCCATTTAAAGTCCTTCTGCATTTAACAGTAAGGACTTTTTTTAATATCATGATGAATTATGTTTGATATATTGTGAAGAGTTGTACTTAAACTAAACCAGCTAATAGTTTGTCAATAATTTTCAATAAAAATCTTAAAAATCACATGTTATACTAAAAATAAGCATGCCAAAGAACCTTCCTAATCTAAATTGTTGGAAGGTTTTGTATTGTTTGGTTATATTTTTAATTTAAGCTATATCTTGGAAAGTAGAATTGCTTTTTAAAAGTGCATATATCCACTGTAAAAGCTTATTTGCACAAGCTATTACAGCTACTTTATATGGCTTTCCTTCTTCGCGTTTCTTATCATAAAACTCCCGTAATCGCTTATTTCGGGGGATGATATTATCCGTCGTTTTCTTTTTGCGACAATCACGAATGGCACATTTAACAGCCATAAACAAGGCATGCCGTAATCTACTGGACCCTCTTTTAGTGATTCTGTTGACGGTTCCCTTGAATCTACCGGATTCAAATATACTTGGATCAATTCCGGCAAATGCTACTAGCTTTTTAGGGTGATTAAACCGATCTATCTCACCGATTTCAGAAATAATCGTTGCCGCGATTTTTTCTCCGATACCAGGGATTGATTGGATAATCTTATATTCTTTGATTTCTTTTGCTAAAGCATCTATCTCTTCCTCAAATGTAGATAGGTGCTTTTGGTATTCTAAAAGCATTTTAATATACATTTCTAGGGTTAAAATATGGCTTTGATATAAGGTTTCCTGAAAAGGATTCTTTTCCAAGTAAGCTTGAACCTGACTTTCACCTTTAGCTACATCCAGACCAACGACTGGATTCATTTTTAAATCTCCTCCTCCAATAAATAAATTCACCGGTACCCCTAATCCTTCTTGCAGTGTCATAGCTTCGCTTGTTATACGAGATCTATGTCCCAACCAGCCTCAAACATGTTTCTACAAGTAGGGGGCGAACTGTTTAGCTGACGAGATCTAAGTCCCACGGGTGCTTACGTTCTACCCCGGCTACCGTTATAATAAAACCATATAAAAAAAGGTCAACCAGAAATTAAAATGTACCCGATAGAGT
>NZ_NUNF01000003.1 GCF_002585305.1 Bacillus sp. AFS037270
GGGCTAGGCGCTGGAGCTAGCCAATCCTCAAAGTTAAAAACTTTTATACTTTCTTATCTCATAAGAAAAAAAGGACGCCCAAAATGGACGTCCTTATCGTTTTTCTTCAAAGAGCTTGATAAACTCACCGTATCCTTCTTCTTTAAGCTTTTCTTTTGGGATAAACCTAAGTGCAGCAGAATTAATACAATAGCGTAATCCCGTTGGTTGCGGTCCATCATTAAAGACATGACCCAAGTGCGAATTAGCCGATTTACTTCGAACCTCTGTCCGGATCATAAAATGACTATAATCTTCTTTTTCAATCACTTCCTCATCTTCTATCGGTTTCGTAAAGCTTGGCCAGCCGCAGCCTGCATCAAATTTATCAAGCGAACTAAATAATGGCTTTCCCGATACAATGTCTACGTAAATACCATCCCTGTTTTCATTCCAATATTCATTTCTAAAAGGCGGTTCTGTACCATTGTTTTGCGTAACTTCATATTGAATGGATGTTAATTCTTTTTTCAAATCTTTATTTTGCATCGTTGTCCCCCCAATGTCTTTCAATAAACCCGGCACGGCCTGAACCTATATGGTATGACTGATAATGGGCACGATTTTTCTTATAATAGTGCTGATGATATTCTTCAGCAGGATAGAATGTCTTAGCAGGCAATATTGGTGTGACAATTGGCTTTGAAAAACGCCCGCTTTCCTCAAGAGCTTGTTTCGATTTTTCAGCAAGCTCTTTTTGGATTTCATTGTGATAAAAGATAGCTGTCTGGTAGGATTGGCCGCGATCATAGAATTGACCGCCCGGATCGGTTGGATCAATTTGCTGCCAAAATAATTCCAGTAATTTCTCATAGGGATAAATGTCCGGATCATACGTAATTTGAACGGCTTCATAATGTCCGGTTGTATCCGAGCAAACCTGTTGATACGTTGGATTTTCAACTGTTCCCCCTGTATAACCAGACAAAACACTGATTATTCCAGGTTGTTCATCAAACGGCTTGACCATACACCAAAAACAGCCGCCGGCAAAAGTTGCTAACTGATGTTTATTATCCACGTTCCCACCCCTTTTTTATTTACATAAAAGTATACAGAATGTTTTTTGAAAAATAAACTTATTGCTCCAGCCATTTCTGCCATTCCTTATCGCAACATTATAGTCCATTTAGACACCTACCTATATCTGCTTGAATAAATTATGGTGTAATCCAGTAGGTAAGGAGTTGATATTATGTCCGAGAAAAGGAAGCAAACTGATTATCTCCACAAAGCAGCTATGTATGATTTGTTAGCACAGCTCTATAAATATACTAACCCTAGCTTACACATGCATTTCTATTTAAAGCATTATAAATACATGAATAAAGCGATGAACCTAAATAGATCACCTGATCAAGTATTACAAGGTGATGCACAAGTCCGTTTCCTGCATACATCCCCAGATTCCCCGAACGTTGATATCTATATTAACGGGAGCCGTGTCATTAAAGATTTAGCTTTTACAAAAGTCAGTCAGAATTTACGTTTGAAAGCTGGGAAATACCACATCGATATTTATCCTGCTGGAAATATGATTGATAGTGTCTTAAATAAAAACTTAACAGTTGAGGAAGGAAAATCATACACTTTAACCACCATTGATTCAGTTAAAAAGATGCGGCTGTTGGTGTTTTTAAATCACCCTGAGGTTCCTATAAATGAAGCAAAGGTCCGTTTTATACATTTATCTCCTGATTCCCCCGCACTAGATATTGCTGTTAAAGAACGCGATGTGATTTTCCCTATGGTCCGATACAAACAAGCAACCGAATATTTAGGATTAACTCCTATGACAGTGGATTTGGAAGCAAGGAATGCTGGCAGTAAAGATCTCTTGCTTCCGTTAACAAAAGCAAGTTTTAAGCCTAATGAAAGCTATACGATTGTCTTTTTAGGGCTATCACAGGATAAACCTGAATTACAATATATTAGTATAAAGGATTAAAAAATAGGTGTCCTAAGCGGACGCCTATTTCACTGGGACTAATATTGTAAAAGCAATATCATCTTTTTTCAAATTAAATTTGTCTACCTTAATTTTCAAATCGCTTTTTTGTTTTAACTGCTGCATATGAATATAGACCAGATGATCATTGGGTCTGATTTCAACACCTTTCGGCAGCTTATAGTTCTCCCTAATAAAGTTTAAAACGTACGAAATGGGGAGATGCAATTTTCCAACTGACATCGACTTTTGCTTTAAAATTAAATCGCCATTTTTTTGGGCCGATGGTTCAAAAGTCAGCTTCAATTTTAACTTTTCACTAAAAAAAGGAAGTGCACCATATAATTCCACCTCATCTCCCAACAGAACCTTATATTCTATAGGAGAGTCAGCTGCTTCTTCTTTCAAATAATGGTTAATTAATCTGTTTAAGTCATACTTGTTTGATCTAACATGAAAAGATACATAGTCTTCACTCGAAGTGTTTGTTTTTACGGGTTCCTTCTCATTAATTGGGGCCATAACTAACGAAAAAAGAATAATTGCAATTAATAGATTGATTCCTAACAAAATAAGGAATCCCAGTTTCCATTTATTTTTCATCTAATTCTCCTCAGTGCTGACCGTGTAGGCCTTTTTCTCTATATCAGGTAAAACCTGATTTGCTAAAGCTTCATTAATTCTCTCTGCCATTAGTTTATATCCTTTGTCATTAGGATGGAAATTATCTGTATACAAAACATCTTCATCTGCATTTAAGAAAAGGTCTCCGATTGACACAAAATAGGAATGAGAATATTGGTTAACCACACTTTGGCCGATTTGATTCCATTCAGCGACAATTTGATCCATTTCTTTTATATCCGAAAACCATTTCGAAAATGGGTTATACACGCCAACTAACACGATGGATGCATTTGGGTTTTCTTTGAATATCACGTCGAAAATTTGCGTTAAATGGCTGCGATAGGATTCTTTTTCCTTAAGAAAATCTGATACCTGCAAGTCTGAAATATTGTCTTTGACAATCTTCATGATATCATTTCCACCAATGGTGAGAATCACCAAATTGGACTGCTGCAAAATGGGCTTAATTTTAGGGGATTTGAGTCTTTTTAACAGCTGTGTTGTCCGATTTCCCTTGAGACCATAATTGTAAAAATCAACTTCTTGAACTCCTTTATCTTTTTCGAGCATCGATTTAAGATATGGCAAATAACCGCCTTGATCTGTACTATCTCCGACCCCTTGAGTGAGAGAATCACCTGCAGCTAACACCGTTAGCTTTCGAGGGATAAAATCAGCTGGGATTGGTTGAAAAACTTGTGCAGCGACTTTCTTTTCCTGATGAAACACTAATGAATTGGATGGACTGCACGAACATAATAACATGATCGAAAGAATTAGAAGGGGGAAAAACTTTTTCAACTCTATTCACCTGCCTCCTAAGTTTTCTTTATTATAACACGACTATAAATATTCAAAACAAATATGTACAATATCCTTTTCCTATAAAAAATAGACCAATAAAGGTCTATTGTAATGTTTTTATATCATTGATGATTTCCTCATAGGGAACATCTTTATAACCACTGTATGTCTTTTTAATATTCCCCTCTTGATCAACCAAATAAAGATAAGTTTGATGAATCACCTGATTTCCTTCCGCAGGTTTCTTAACAATCGTTTTGAAGCTTTCCGTTGCAAATTTTTCAATAAATTCTTGAGAATAACCGGTTAGGAATGTCCAATTACTAAATTCCACACCAAATTGTTTAGCGTAGTTTGTCAATACTTCAGGTGTATCAACAGTTGGATCAACACTAAAGGAAACTAATTCAACATCCTTCAGATTTTCTTCTTTTAATTTCTTTTGAAGTTTTACCATATTAGCAGTCATTGGAGGGCAAACATCTGCACAGCTAGTGAAAATAAATGCTGAAACCCAAACCTTTCCTTTTAAATCCTTAAGTCCTATTTGCTTGTTTTGCTGATTTGTTGCCGTAAAGTCCTTAATTGGCCAATTTACTGCATTTTCAATTTGCTTTTTTCCGCAACCGGATAATAATAAAATTAAAACCAGTCCAAATACAAAATAAGAACGTGTCTTCATTCAATCACCTGCAACCTTTTTATTCTATATCGAGAATAGTGTAGCAAAGTTATTGACTAGATGAAAGTAAACAGCTTCTTAGAATTAGTGGCATCCCCTTCTTGTATAACAAACTATGGATATATTAAAAAGGTATAACTTCATCTTTTAATTATTAGAAAATTATGATATTATGAATGAGCATTCACTCGGTTAAATAAATATTTAAATTTCAAAAGTGGGGTGAACAAAATGAATCGAATTGGTCCAATCTTAATCCTAGAAGGCGCCAATTTCAGTAAAGTTCCTAATTCCAGAAGTCTTTATCTAAACTGTTCTGAAAAGGTACTAATTGATACTGGGGCCGAGGAAAAGGTTCTCAAAAATGTCGACAGAGAGCATGGTGTCCAATTAATCCTCAACACCCATTATCATCCTGATCACACACTTCATAACCATTTATTCAAAAATATATCAAAATTAATTAATCCAATTGAGTATGAGACATCGCTTACGATTGAAGGCGTTGCTAGTGTTAATGGAGTTTTTCAGGAGTGGGGGCAAGAGGGTGTTGAAAAGTGGAAAGCCACGCTTCCAGATGATTGGGTGAGAAACCTTGGAGAAATTTCCGGAGCATATCATTATGAGACCGAATATAAATTTGGGGGAATAAAGGTACAATTTTTACACACGCCAGGACATACAAGCGGCTTTTCATGTCCATACTTTCCGGAATTAGGAGTTGTTTTTACAGGTGATTATGATATGACCTCATTTGGACCCTGGTACAACGGAACTGATGGAGATATTGAAGATTTTATTGAATCTGGTAAACGACTGTTAACACTTGATGCTGATACCTATATAACTGGGCATCAAAAAGGAATCTTCTCCAAACAGGAATTTAGTAAGGCAATGGACCGATTTCTAGCGAAGATCGAGCAGCGGGATGAACTAGTCACCCGTTATGTTCAGCAGGGGATGAACTTTGATGAACTAACTAATGCTGGCATATTTTATCCAAAGAAAAGTTTAGAAAACACGATACTAAAAACATGGGAAAGAAGCGGAATTCGGAAGCACTTAAACAGACTAGGCTATGAAGTCATAGGAATGGATTGTCAATTAGTCAAACTAAAATAAAATGGATGATGTCAATTTGACTCATCCATTTTAAAGTCATTCTTAACTAGATTATGCTTCTATAACTTCTTCTTCATGATCTTCATTTTGCTGCTTTTTTAATTTTTTTCGATAAACGAACTTTGATAAATTAATGCTCACTTCATAAAGAAGTAACAATGGTAAAGTTACAACAAAATCAGACATAAAATCAGGAGGTGTAATAACAACGGCAATGATAATTAGAACAAAATAGGCATACTTACGAATTTTCGCTAAAACAAACGGATTAATGATTCCAAGAGAGGTTAAAAACATAACTACTACTGGTAATTCAAACAAAACCCCAAATGGAAGAGTCATATTCAATATAAAACTAAAATACCTGTCAGCAGTGAAGTTCGTAACAAACATATCTTGACCAATGTTCACCAAAAAGTTAAGTACCATTGGAAAAATTACAAAATATCCAAATGCAAGCCCCAAAACAAATAATATAAATAGTGCTGGGACATAGGTGACGGTTATTTTTCGTTCATTTGGTCGTAGTGCAGGCCTGACAAATAACCAGATTTGTAAGGCTAAAACTGGAATTGTCCCAGCCAAGGCGACAACGCCTGCGAGCATGAAATAAATCCACATAATATCACTTGGTCCGAGAACGAGAAGCTTGGTATTTCCAACAAACCATTTATAAATATCGTCTACATAGATAAAGCCAACAATAAAAAAGACGATAAATGCCAGAGCAGATATAATAATCCGTTTGCGCAATTCCTCTAAATGATCAACTAAATTTAATTCTTTATCTTCCATGTAATTCCCCTGCCAATTTCAAAGGTTAAAAAAGTGAAAGTATGTTAAAATCTTCTGTCTGTAAATAGTCACTTCACTAGAGAGATTAACATGTTTTCACGCATCCATATAGGTTTATCTTCGTGAAGAAAAAGGTGCAAGATAGAATCTTACACCTTATTTAGTCAAATTTTTCTTTTCTTCTGTAATATCTTCCATAACATCATCCGTTAATTCACGAGTAGATTTTTTAAATTCTTTTAAAGTTTGTCCAAAAGCCTTACCGATTTCAGGAAGTTTCTTTGGTCCAAAAATAATTAATGCAAGAGTTAATATCAAAATTAATCCGGGCACTCCGATATTAGAAAACATGGATTTACATCCCCTTCAAATGATGTTGTATATTTCTACTATGATTATAGTATTGAAATATCCTTTTGAGGTAATTATCCTCAATAATTCATAGTTATTTCACAAAATCCAATAAAAATTCAATTAAAGTGACATTTAACGTTTTCACAATTAATAGTAATTCACTATAGACAATTTAACAATTACAAGCGCTTAAGTCAATCTTCTTAGTGTTGATTAAATCTTTAAAATATTATGACTGCTATTTTTGGTTAGATATTAGAGGAACATGCATTAGGGACCAATTTCTTAATAAAAAAGCATCTATTGATGCTTTTTTCTATTAGTGTCCGTTTTTTCTCTCGTAGATTCTAAATTCATAATCGTAAGGATTTTTTTCATTTTTAATTCCTTTTTCAACCGATGTTAGGACCCAATCCTCTTGTTTAAACGGAGGAAAAAAGGTATCTGCAGCAAAATTTTCATCAATATAGGTAATGTATAGTCTATCCGCAAATGGAAATGTATCCCGAAAAATTTCAGCTCCGCCAATAACAAAAAATTCGTTTTCTTGCTTTCGGCTATTCATCACAAACTCATCGATTGAGGAGTAAACGGTACAGCCTTCACTTTGATAGTTAGGCTGTCTGGTAATTACGATATTTTCTCGGCCTGGCAGGACGCGTCCAATCGATTCATGTGTTTTTCTCCCCATTGCAATCGGGTGTCCCATTGTTACCTTTTTAAAAAACTTTAAGTCCTCCGGTAAATGCCATGGGAGTTGATTATCCTTACCAATAGCACCATTTTGATCCATTGCGACAATAAAAGAAATCATACACTGACGGCTCCTTTAATGTGTGGATGTGGGTCGTAACCTTCTAAAGTAAAGTCGTTATATTCAAAAGAGTAGATATCCTTCACATTTGGATTGATTTTCAAGGTTGGCAATTTCCGCGGTTCCCTCGACAATTGTTCTTTTACTTGTTCGAGATGGTTCTGATAAATATGCACATCCCCAAATGTATGAATAAACTCACCCGGTTTTAAATCACAAACCTGAGCAATCATTAAAGTTAAAAGCGCATATGATGCAATATTAAAAGGGACACCAAGAAAGACGTCTGCAGAACGCTGGTATAACTGACAAGACAATTTCCCATCAGCAACATAAAATTGAAACAGACAGTGACAAGGCGGCAGGGCCATATTGTCAATTTCAGCTACATTCCAGGCATTCACAAGCAATCTTCGGGAATTTGGATTGGTTTTAATTTGCTCAATTAATTCGCTGATTTGATCAACGGTATTACCATCAGCCCCTGTCCAAGAGCGCCATTGATGACCGTAAACCGGACCTAATTCACCATGTTCATCCGCCCACTCATTCCAGATCCGCACTCCGTTCTCCTGGAGGTAACGTACATTTGTGTCTCCTTTTAAAAACCAAAGCAATTCATAAATAATGGATCTTAAGTGCAGCTTCTTTGTCGTTAAAAGCGGGAAACCTTCCTCAAGGTTAAATCTCATTTGGTAGCCAAATGTGCTAATCGTCCCAGTACCAGTTCGGTCGCCTTTAACATGGCCATTTTTCAGTACATGTTCACATAATTGTAGATATTGTTTCAACTTAAGACACTCCCTGTGATTCATATTTCTCCATTTTATCATAATTATTGGGGATTGCCATGCTAGAAAAAAGAGAAGCTATCAACATCGTTGACAGCTCCCCCGAATCAATATGCTAAACTTCTAACCCAAAATTCCGACAAAGGGCGGCCAATCCGCCTGCAAAACCACTTCCGACAGCGTTAAATTTCCATTCACCATTATGACGGTAAACTTCACAAATAACCACAGCTGTTTCAACTGAAAAATCCTCGCCTAGGTCAAATCTGAGGACCTCTCTATCTGTCTCCTCATCCACTAAACGAACAAAGGCATTAGAGACTTGACCAAAATTTTGATTTCTAGCATCAGCATCATGGATCGTGACTGTAATCGCAATTCGATGCACATGGGAGGGCACTTTACTGAAGTCAATCCTAATTTGTTCATCATCGCCGTCCCCTTCACCAGTTCGGTTATCCCCTGTATGTTCGACAGCTCCAGAAGGATCCACTAAGTTATTATAAAAGATAAAGTCGGCATCCTGGACCACTCTGCTGTTTGCATCTGTTAAGAATGCGGAAGCATCCAAGTCAAAGTCGTAACCGCCATGATAGCGGTTTGTATCCCAGCCGAGCCCGACAATAACCTTTGTTAAGCCCGGGTTGGTTTTGGTTAAGTCAATTCTTTGTCCTTTTGCTAAGTTAATTCCCAAATAGATCACCTCTTTACGAGTTTTCTTCTTAATTAACTATAAGAACGTACAACCTCACTTAAGCTGGCAGCATTCGTTCCACTACCAATCGCAGCAAACTTCCACTCATTGCCGTGGCGATAGATTTCACCCGTCACAAGGCATGTAAGTCCGCTATAATTATCTGTTAAATTATAGTGAAGCAGCTCTTGGTTTGTAGTGGGATTCACAACTCGAATAAACGCATTTTGTATCATTCCAAAATGTTGTTTTCTTTTTACACAATCATAAATATTAACAACAAAAACTAGTTTTTGAATGTTCGCGGGAACACGGCTTAGGTCAATCATTATTTGTTCATCATCACCGTCTCCATCTCCTGTTAAGTTATCACCGGAGTGCTGGACACTGCCATCGTTACTTTTTAAGTTTCCGAAATAAATAACATCTTTATTGTGTTGTAATTTGTCATTCGCCCCGAGCATTATGACAGAGGCATCACAGTCTACGTTGGAGCTGCTAGCACCGCCGCCAAATAAGCCGCCGAATAACTTGCCGCCGCCACCGCTTTGGACAGGATCCCAGCCTAAACCTACCATGATTTTCGTTAATCCTGGATTTCCTTTTGTTAAATCAACTCGCTGGCCTTTTTGTAAATTAATTGCCATATTATTCACCCCATTAAAATATTTGTATAGAATTTAGGATTGTTTCAATTTTTTAAAGTTTTCTTGCAGCTGTTCTAACCGTTTTGTACCTTCAAGTCGAAGACGTTTATTTTCCTCTTCAATTGCACGTGTTTCCTGCATCCCTTTGATGATAATATTCCAGGATTCTTCAATTGTCTCAATTTTAATGCTAGGACCGCCAGCAAGTCTTGCGATATCAGTACTTTGTTGAGAAATATTCTGAGCATTTCTTAATAACATTTCATTGGTTCTTCGGTCAAGCTCGCTCATCGAATCGGCCACAAGCTTCTGCCTTTTTGCTGCAACTGCTTGAATTAACCCATTTTTAAAAATAGGAATCGTAGTTACAAAAGCAGAGTTAATTTTTCCAATAAGTTTGGTATTCCCTCTTTGCAACAATCGAATTTGTGGAGCTGTCTGAAGTGCAACCATCTTCGCCATTTCAAGGTCATATATCCTCTGTTCCAACAGGTCAATTGCATTTTTTAACGAATCCAACTGCATCGAAGCAAGTTGATCTCCTTGAGCGACGCGGGCCTCGAGCTGTGGAAGGCTGGTGTTTTTCAATTCTTCTACCTTTAATTCACCGGCAACAATATATTTTTCAAGTGTTAGATAGTATTGATAATTTTGTTCATACATTTGTTCAAGCATATTAGTGGCATCGACCATTTCATGCTGATATTTTGAGATCTCCACATAAACTTTGTCGATTTCGGATCCCATTGTCTGATACTTTCCAAACAGCTTTTCGACGATTTTTTCGCCCTTTTTAAACAGCTTGCCAAAAAGTCCCCCAGAAGTCTTTTGAAAGTCCTTGGCATCAAATTTATCCATTATCCGCCCAAGATGTTTCAGCAGTTCACCAGAATCTTCTACTTTTGTTGTCCTCATATTACTTAAGATTTGATCGGAGAAGCGAGATATTTGCACAGCCGGCTCTTTTCCAAACTCCAATATTTGAATTTGATCTCGATCATCAATAGTACGAGCTAAATTTTGAATTTCTGGTTCTTTTCGTAAAGCAAGTTTTATATCTGATACTTTTGTTTCGGTTAGAACATCATCAGCCGCTGCAGGTGTTAAACCGTTAGATGGATTTGGTGATAAATTCACTGTTTAATCTCCCCTTAGATTTTTTAAGATTCCTTGAAAAAGCCCTTTTTTAAAAAGCGATGGTTCCTTAAACTCCAAGTCAAACACCACTTCATCAAGCCAGTGCTTATCAAATAATCGTTCATCGACATAGTTTTCGATATCATTATGGCCTGATGGATTATACAAAATGAGATCGATCCCAAATTGATTTAGAAGCAAAAGCAGTGCTGCATCCGACCTTGATAGCCTTCCTGTCGTTTCGTTATTGTAAATAATTAATTTAGGGACAGCTTGAGAATAATCAAATTTCTCCATTAACTGAATGATATTCTTGGGCATAAACATCGCCTGGGTAAACAGATAAACTCTTACTTCTTCGTCAGTTTCCACTGAGAGCGGTTTTAAAGCGGGTGCTTCACAAATCCTTCTTATGGCTTGGACTATTCCTTTTTGCAATCCTGCATCTAAAAAGGAATAGGGCCAATAATGTGATTGCATTACCTTCTCAGCGCTCAGCAAACCATCCTTGCCGAGAGCGTTTCGATAGTGATATCGAAAATCACTAGTACTTGGACTCGTAAAGGGCAGCCCTCTAATCAACAAGCTATGTCCTAATTGACTAATCGATTGAAGCCGTTCCCAATATTCTTTCCGGTTCTTACTTACTCCTTGGACTTTAGCAAATATCGAGGGAATCTTAACTTCACCGTTACTCACCTCAAAGTCCGGACGGATCATTGCTATTTCTTTCGCGAGGATAAACAGCTCGTCATAGGTCGTTTTTAATGTAATGGACGAAGGTGTATAATCCCGTAATTGCCAGGGCTTATAAAGGCCGGACCCCTCAGAATTTAGGATCGACTCAATCTCTTTTGATGCCCGGTAAGCAACTGTCGTTTTCCGGCTGCGCTTTTCCTGAGGGAATGGCTCTGCAGGCTGCTGATTTGGGTAATGATAGGTGAAGATTTCTTCCGTGACTATGCCGGATAATATATCTCTTCCTTCCGGATGGAAGATTATGAGATCACAGCCAAGCTCGATTAAATAATATAAAAAGTATTGATGACTTTTTTTAAAGTCGCCATACCACAAGAATTTGGGCATTGCCTTTTGCGGATCAGCTTGTTCTAACAAGAGTTGTAAATGGTTCAAGGACCATTTTACAAGATCAACCAAAACCCTCCTGAGTTCATGATTTTTCATCCCATCCGTTTCGCGGTTTGCAAATAATTCAAGTGTGGAAATCATTGCTTCTCTTAGTTTTCGGTGAATAACCGGTACCCTGGATTTTAACAACAGCTGTTCACCATCAAGAAACGCCGTGAAACGATTAATAGAAAGCTTCTGCTCGTTATTTATGTTTATGACCCTTTGAATCGCTTGAAAGTGAGTATTATGTATGGTTTTATCCAGAGAATCCTCACTTAACAGTTCAAGGTTCCATTCCTGGTTATGGACATAATCATGCAACTGGTTATAATACTCATCCGTGTCAATAGGTAAGCCCAAAAACTTTCCAATTACTTGCCCAATCTGAATCGTTCCATTTTCAACTGAATAATTCGGCCGTTCCGGCAGCGTTTTTTTCAGCATGCCCTGCCAATTTTCAAATGAAAGGGATACAGGATGGACGTTTAACTGATTTAATGTTGGATACAATCATAATCCCTTCCCTCTAAAAGCGAAGCTTATTGTTATCGATTAGAAAATTATGTAAGGTTTCCATTTCATCATATCACAGTTATTTCATTGGTTCATTTGTTTATACGAAAGAGAGCCAAATTTGTTTCATTTTTAGCTCTAATCCTACTTTTTCACATTTTCACATGTCCCTACATATTAATGGAGTACTCATACTAAGTAGGTGACTCAAATGAGATTTTTATATAAACGACCGAAACTGGATCACGTATCAGAGGAGTTAGAAACCTTAATGGAAGTAATGGTTTCTGACCTATTTATTTATTTAGATTTATTTATTTTCAGCTTTATCTTTACTATATTTTTATCTCCAGTTATCCCGTCATTAACCATGGCCCTTCTGTTTTTTCTTGCAAGCTACAGTTTTTTTGGCTGCCTTTACTATTTTGTTATTAGTAAAATCACGATAAAAAAATAGGATTAGTGTGGATTAGTTGATAGAAATGTTGGATAATCTCTTCTCCTGCACGAACACCGCTATTTATTGTTAAAATCGAGGTGCGGCCGCCTGACACATGCGCCAGATGTTTGGCAAGCTCTCCATGGTTTGGAACAAATCGGTGCTGACAGTTCTTTAGGAAGTCCCAATCAAGAATAGAATCGCCCGCCCCGGCAACCGTTTTCACCCCTTCAAGTTGACAAATAAAATCAAGCGCGTTTCCTTTACTAATAGCCTGAGGGATAAAGTAGAGTTTTCTTCCTTGGAGCGAAATTCTCCAGCCTGACTTGGCAGCCAAATCCTCAATGGATTTTCTTTCTAAATCAGACGGAAGGCAGTTTAATAGAAAATAAAAAAACCATTCCTCGGCCTGTTTCTTTACCCCGTCTAAATAGACACTTTCCCTTTCCAATCTGGAAAGCAACTCAGCTTGCGTAACAGACTCTAGTTTTAAACGGGCACGGAGCTGCTTCGACCATTCCTTCATTGGAATCCCTTGATAAAGAATGTTAGCACCATTTGACGTTATGGCATATTTAATTTTAATATCTTTTGCAAAAATGACAAATCGGCTAAACTGCTCTGTCGTCCTGGTAGTGACAGGTACGAACAAGCCTTGACTTGATAGCTCTTTTAACTGGTTATAGGAGTTTTCTGTCATAAAAGCCACCCAGCTGCCATCCTTTTTTTCAACTGGTGTTAATGCTAAACCTTCAGGCACCGCAAACTCTTCAATTGCCCGTTTAGAAAAAATTAATGTCCGGTCGAGGTCAGATGCAAAAATCATGCTTGTATCCCCTTGACCTTTTTGATTAGACCACAGCACAAATACTTCATATCTGGATAAGCCTGGACTTCCACACCTTTTTCTTCAGCAAGCATTAGGATATGTTTAACAAATGGACTTGAAGGATCACGCATTAAAATTTTCCATGGCACCCTGCGGAGGAGGACCCTTGTTGTTTCTCCAACCCCAGGTTTAATATAATGGGCACTCTCTATCGAAAAATCCGCCTGTATTTTTTTTACATTTTCTAATCCTATAAATCCTGTTTCGAGTTCTCTAGACAAAAGATTTAAGGCTGATTCCTTTGCTTCCTTACCGATGGTAGAAAACTCTTCTGATATCAAATTAATGAACTCATTAGAAACATCCTCTGAAAGCAGATTCCGATAAAATTTAGCCCCGTGAAAATCATCCTTACCAATAAACGCTTCATTTAACACGGTCCTGCTGACAAGGCCAGAAACGGTAGAATTTAAACAAGCACTTGGTATTAAAAAGTCCTCTCGTGTACCATAAAGTGTCGTGCAACAGCCAGGGTCAGCAATAACGGCAAGTGTATCATCAAGCTTTAAGCGAAATTTTTCTTCATATTTTCGGCATGCGTTTGTTAATTCTAACGAGATAGCCCCTTTCCCTGTCCAGCCGTCCACAAATTGAATTTCAGCACCTGGATGCTCTTGTTGAATATAGTGAAGGGCATTTTCATCAATTCCCTTATCACGGATTATGGAGATACTATAATGAGGTAAGCTGATCCCGTATTTTAACTTTATATATCGTTTAATTAAGATTCCAACTGGTGTCCCAGCCCGGGCAAGCGAAACGAGAACCGCATTAGAACCCTTTAATTTAAATATTTGCTCTGAGACAATCCCCACACATAAGGCTACTTTTTGTTTATATTGCTGTAAGGTGTCCCAGAAAACCTTTACATACTCTTTAGGAGGCTGATATTCTATCGGCAGCGATTCGCTGTAATGCCCCCCTGATTGGATCTTTGTTTCGCGATTTAGTGCCGTATCCTCCAAAACTATGTCACTTAAATCCTTTAATAAAAAAAGAACATCATCCTCATGATAGGTTCCGATTTTTGCAGGTTTGTTGAGTATTTTTTGCATCCTATTCACCTCTGTCCTTTGAAAAGGCTGGTTTTCGCATAAATTATTGTTTTTTGTTTAAATTGTAAACCCGTAATATTGTTGGTATCGGAGCATCTTTTCGTAAGTTCTTTCAGGTATTTACGAGCAAAATGCTGATTTAGCAGCGTTTATTAGTTTTAATAACAACATTGTTTACGAAAAGAGCCTATGAAAAAAAGACAATTTTTATTGATTGAAAAGCTAATTCTCCTAATTCACCAAGCATTGGCTGAAGCTGTTCTTCAGATACTTCCCTTTCAAAAAATACAAATAATTCATCATAGTAGTTCGGAGGGATATTATAAACCGAGTGTGAAATTTTCTCGTTCTCCGGATTAGGGAAGTTGACCCCAAACCTCGCCCCGTACCCCTCTTTATTCTCGATAAATATCGGACTTCTGGTCGTGGATTGGTAAAAAACATCTTTGCCCATTTCAGCTGCTAGTTTCATAGGTAAATACATAAATTCTCCAGTTCCGAGGCATAGTGTACGATCCCCCACTCTATTTTGCCTTAGGAAGTCTGCAGCAGAAGAGACTCTTTCATGTACATTAAAATTTTCCAAGCTATTTAAACCAAAACGCCCAGTTTCGTTTAGATAAGGGATTCCATTCAATTGATCTTTAGAAAAATACTTGGAAGCTGTAAAATAAGATCCTAGGCGCAATACTTCTATTGAAGTCTCTCGGTTGGTTGTTCTGAGCATTTTAGAACGATTTTCTAATTCTTTTAATTGATGAATCTCGATATGACCAGATAGCAAACTGACCACATTTATTTTAATTCCTAATTCTTGTTCCAACCTTAAAAACTTTTGCTGATATTCTTGTGAACGCCAATCCAAAATACTTACTACAGTATAAACAGGTCTCGGAAATTTTTCATGAATGGATTTGATAATATTTAAGGCAGTGTTACCGGTCGTAATTTCATCATCAACGAGTATAATTTCACGCTGATGATCAATCATCTCTAGGGAAACATAACAACGATGGGATGTTGCGTGGGAGTGTTCCTCCTCAAACGTTATTACAGGTGTTTCCCCGCTAATCTCTTCTCTTGTTGTATGAAAAAACTCAGCAGCCTGGAAACAATCAAAAAAAGCATGTCCAAGAGCAGTGGCCGTTTCCGCAAAACCAATAATGACCGGATTGAAATGTTTTGGAATAAAGGGGCGGCTGTAATAAGTTCTGCCTGTTAGGAATAAAGATAGCAATCTCTCTTTTTCCTGACATTCTCCTCCCTTAACCTTTTCTATATATCTTGCACCTAGAAGAGCAGCGATTAGCAGGCCCTTTATTGGTTCAATGGGTAAATGTTTTCCAAGCACCTTGCTAATAAATAAAAACGAACGCTTTTTATTGATTCTAGCGGCCATTGTAAAAAGCTCGTCTATGGGAATATGAAAAGGATTTTGAAGACGATCTATTTCCACCTTAATAGAATCAAGGATGTTAAACATATACTTCTTTTCTGATAAGGTCAATGCTTGTGAATTCTTCATGTAACACCCCGTAAACCTGTGATTTTAATAATATTTTTTTGGCCCAAAAATAATGAGGCTTTACTTCGTTCATTTTATTCGCAAATTCACTTTTCATAACCCCATTATTTTCATCGAATGCTTTTACTATATTACTGGCATCAATAAATTCCTCATAGGAAACCACATTAAGGGCCTGAACGACCTTTATATGTGATGGATGAATGATTGTTTTACCTGTTAACCCATTACTAATATCCATCAGGATTTCACGGATTAGACCATCCATGTTATCATCAATTAATTGGGCTCTCCATTTGAGGCCTTCTGCTCCGTATCGTTCACGGAACGGAGTTTGCCGGAGCTGGGGCTTTAACATCCTTTTTTTCGCAGAGAAGTATTCCCAGACAGGACCTGAGATGACATACGAACTATCAAATCGTTGAAAGACATTTATAATATCGGAAATGCAATCTCTTAAAACAGCAATATCATAAACAGTTGTATCCATATTTCTCCGTATGCCGTACAAACCACAGAAATCAGTCGCCCCTATTCGAACATTCAGAATATATTTCTTGTATTGATCTAAAAGGTGCTTGATCTCCATTAGTTCATCCAACCTTGTTTCCTTCTGGATAACCTTAGCTGATTCAAGTATGGGCATTGCATAAAAAGGATGAGCCTCAGTATGAACATCACGTACTATTTCCAATAAACCCCTGCCAAATTCGACGCTGAATTTAGGTATGACTACGCCTGTTAAAAGGTTCAATGCATCACCCAACTGATTCTTAAGGTGTTGCAATTGTTCGAGTTGACGAATCCGGATAAACATAAGAGGTAAATCCTCATAATTTAAGAATCCTTTACTACATTCATCTTGTAACTTTAATAATTCCCCAACAAGTAAATTTTCAGCGGTATCCACTTCATGGTCGCTTATTGCATCCTCCAAATCTATGACGAGCGAGGTTAAACCCTCATGCTTTTTTGAAAGGATTTCCTGATGGATATTTGGGCGGGTAGCTGGCATATAGAGTGTTGCACCTAAACCGTAGGACAAAATGTCACGGTTTGTGTATTTTGAAAATGTCCCTGGTCTTCGGAAGAAAAACCGTTCAATTTCATCTTCATAAAAGTATGTAAAAAATTCCATTACCCGTTTCTCCTCTGTGAATGGTAAAAAAGAGAGGGGAAACAGACTTTCGTCAGCTCCCCACCCCTTTGACAAACATTATGAATTATTTTCCCTGCTGCCTTCCTTTTTTTTATTGTTATAATGAACGATAAAAGTAGCACCAAAGGTTAATAGTAAGATAATAAAGAATGTAATATGTCCCATTTCAATATGAAATACTGCAAGAAGCATCTTAATCGCAATAATTAAGATTAAAATATAAGCAGTTGTTTCTAGTTCTGGCACGCGATCAATTAGTGTTAAGAAAACACCTGCTACCCCCCGCATCATTAAGACGCCGAGCATACCGCCAATTAATAAAACCCAAACTTCTTCACTAACACCAAATGCTGCCAAAACGCTGTCAACGGAAAAAGCAATATCCATCAATTCGACAGCAGCAACTGTTCCCCAGAATGTTCCAAATAAGCGAATTAAGAGTCCTTTTTGATTGATACCTTCCTCATGCTGCTCTTCTTCCTCAGCCCCTTTTCGCTTATCCAAAAAGTACTTAATGGATAACCATGCCAAGTAACCTGCACCTAATATTTTTACCCACCATAGTTTGATTAAGAATACCCCGATTCCAATCGCTATAAACCGGAAGACATAGGCACCTAATAAACCGTAAAACAGAGCTTTCTTCCGTTTTTCGGGTGGCAGATGTTTAACCATGACGGCTAAAACTAAGGCATTATCTGCAGAGAGTAATCCTTCTAAAATAACAAGAGTACCTATCAATCCCCAGCTGACAGGATTTGTTAACACCTCTCCCCACATTTCCCAGTTAAAAAACTGTGAGTATGTATCTAATATATGTTGTAAAACTGACATTAAAAGAATTCCTCCTAGATAGTAAACATGATTTTTTAAAAAGACCCATCTAACTGGGTCTTTTTTTGGAAGTGTTAAACTTGGATGTTGATTTCCACTCCAATCAACATCGTTATAAAAAATCAACAATGACCTTTAACATAGACTTATTTTAAATTATTAACCAATTGATAAGCCAAAATCAGTTGCTAACGCAGCTAATCCTCCCTGGTATCCGCTGCCAATCGCACTAAATTTCCATTCACCGTTGTGACGATATAATTCTCCAACAACAATGGCAGTCTCAATCGAAAAATCTTCCCCTAAATCATATCGGATTAATTCTTCGCCAGTTGCCTCGTTGAAGATTCTCGCATAAGAATTACTGACCTGACCAAAGTTTTGGTTCCGGCTGTCCGCCTCATGAATGGTAATGGTAAATGCAATCCTCTGAATATTAGCTGGAACAGTTGTAAGATTAATTTTCACTTGTTCATCATCACCATCGCCAGCACCTGTGCGGTTATCTCCAGTATGTACGACAGCACCGCCTGCGCCTTCACGATTATTGTAAAAAATGAAGTCTGTTTCATTCGTTACTTTGCCATTCTCTCCTAAAAGGAAAATGGATGAATCCAAGTCAAAATCATTACCGCCATCATATTTATTAGTGTCCCATCCTAATCCAACCACAACATTTGTTAAACCAGGATTTGTTTTTGTTAAATCAACCTTTTGACCTTTAGATAAACTTACTGCCATTTTTACATTCCTCCATTTTTGGTGATAGATTATTTACGAGTTTCTTTTAAAAAGGTTTCATTTATTATAAAAAAATTTATGAAGGACTAGCTCATCCATTTTGGCGGAGTATTTCTGTCCCAATAAATGGTACCCAGCTCATGATGGGTATGAAAATCATCATGATAGGTATGATAATGAAAATTAAACCAATAGCCTGCCTGCGGCGGATTATCGCGTCTTACATGGAAACGTATAATATCTTTCCCTGAAACACTATCTTTTATATTAAAAATTTTCTCAGAAAGCCCGGAACCAGGCTGTTCTGTTATGGTCAGATTCTTAACACGATCCTCTGGAAACTGCGAAGCTGTTTCTTCGATTGCCTTTTCAATATTCGGTAAAATTATTTCTCGGAATTCACTTTCGATGACTGGCTTTATTCTAGTCCCAAACTTTTGATAGGATTGAATTTCTGCCTGTTTAATTAGTTCCTGCATAAACTTTTCTCTATTAAATTCTGTTTCTATTAAATAACTATTTGCCTGAACAAAACTTCTTTCAGGTGCTGGAGTTTCGAAACCGTCTCGATCATTAATTTTTTCTGCATTCGCTTGATTTATTAGTTGTGATGGGGTTACAAGACCAAATGTTAAAATCGATATGGTGACAAAAAGTGATTTACGCAGCCACTTGTTCATAATCGGTTCACACCTTTATTGTAAGAGATTTCTGAATTTAAGTTTCTTACAAATTATTATACTTCTTTTTTGGGCAAAATGGAAAAAAACTGAAAGTAAGAGCTTTCAGTTTTTTTCTATTACTCCAAAATGAAATTTTGCGGTTTTTCGGCGCATGACTTGAAAGCCATATTTTTCAAAGCGCAAGCTTTTGTATTGATCTTTTAAGACTACTCTATATTTAGCTACCCTGATGGCCTCGGTTATCATTTCATCAGTCAGATTATCATGAATAGCAAAATGGCCTAAAGCTTTAATCCCATCGGATTCAAGGATCGTTTCTTCAAACATTGGATCAAAATAGACACAGTCAGCTGATGAATCTCGTTGACTTTTTAAATAATCGCGGGCGTTCGTTTGAATAACACGGATGCGATTCATGGCCTCATCCATGACAGGAAGTCCGGAGTCCCAAGTTTGCAGTCCCTGTTGAACAATGAAGGCCAAGTATTTCTGACCCTCTATACCGGTTACCATCCCTTCTCGCCCAACGAGGAAGCTTGCAATTATCGCATCTGAAGCAAGGCCAAGGGTACAATCAAGAAATGTCATACCTTTTGTAAGTTTTACGGCATCAGCAAATGGGTCGTAGTCACCACTGATTAGCCGCTTAATCCGAAACATCGCTGAATTAGGGTGGAAGAAAAATGGCTGGTTAGTATTTTTCTCAAAAAGCTCCAATCGTTCTTTCCCCACAACAATACAGTCACTGTCAGCCTGTTGTTGAATATGGTAAATCGATTTCTTTTTGCGAGGGAGATAAGGAACCTGTAAAAATTTAGAAATTTGCAGTGCACGTTCAATCATTTCCTCGTTTGTTCTTCCTGCTGTTGTTACAAACATACGATCATCTCTTTTTATTTAGGCTCTGTTAAATTTGGCTGTTGATTTCCGCTCCAGGCGATCGCTTTCCGCGGGCGTGCCGGGGAGCCTCCTCGGCGCTTTAGCGCCTGTGGGGTCTCCCCTGCCCCGTACTCCCGCAGGACATTGATTTTACATCCTCGAATCCGCCCACGCACGAAGGAAATGCATTAGCATTTTCGAGGAGTCGAGCGCCTTCCGCTCCAATCAACAGAGTATGAAAAACAGCAATGTCGTTTAACAGAGCCTTTATTTATTAAAAAAAGGACGTCTACTGACATCCCTTTAGCAATGAGCTTCAAATGCGCCCAATAGGTTTTGCATAACAACTTCCATCGGCATGCCTTCAATATCATGTCTCGGAATAAAATGAACTACCTGTTTATCTTTTAGTAATGCCATTGATGGTGATGAAGGTTCGATTCCTTCAAAGTACTCACGCATTTTTGCTGTCGCTTCTTTATCTTGTCCAGCAAAAACAGTTACTAAATGCTCTGGTTTTTTCTCACTATTTAACACAGCTTGGGTTGCTGCAGGTCTTGCTAAGCCCGCGGCACAGCCGCATACGGAATTTACTACAACAAGTGTTATACCCGTTGTTTTTTCCATAAAATCTTCGACCTCTTCAGCACTTTTTAGCTCTTCAAAGCCTGCTCTTGTTAATTCTTCACGCATTGGTAAAACCATTTGTTTCATATATTCTTCATATGCATTTGACATTCACATTCACTCCATTTCTTCTCCATATAGAATACTATAATCATGGCTAATTTACAAAATTACTGGTCAGACTTTCTTGCTTCCGTCATCTGTTTCCAGACTGAACCTTTCGCTTCTTCTCCGCCTTCAATTCTTTCAATCGCCATTTTGATTTGCATACTGACTTCAAATTCCGGATCTTTTTCAGCCTCTTTAAGGGCTGGTAAAGACTCTTCATTGCCAGCCTCATAGAGAAACATAGCCGCTCTCCACCTTACAAGCTTACTCTTATCCTTCAATGCTTTGACCATTTCCTTTGCTGCCTCAGGGAAGCCTAAATCGGATAAGCAATCACCTGCTGTTCTGCGCACGGTTACAGTTTTATCATTTAATGCGATATATAGTAACGGCAGAACTTCCTTCTCCTTGATCATACCAAGATATACTGTTGCCAGTCTCCGTATGGAGGGTTTCTCATCTTGCAATGCTTTTTCAAGCATAGGTAAATCATCGAGTTCAGGGTCATCCATTTGTTCTAGCAACTGATAGCGTAACTGCCAGTCAGGATTGTTTAAATCCTCAGTTGTTACTTTTTTACGAGTTCGCTTTGCTTTCTGGACAATTGGTGTACCTGAGCTTTGCGCTTTTGTTACAAGTGCTTTAAGGCGCTCCTTTGGATAGGCTGCAATTAATTCCTCGACAACCTCTTGACCAATATGATCAAAATCGCCATAGCGGACTCCTTGATTTTGCCATTTACGCAAAAGGATATAATTATCCTCGGGAAGCTGTGCCTGTTCCCTTGCTTTTAAAAAGTAATCTGGCATTCCAAACCTTCGTTCCGTGGAACTATCTGTCAGTTTAACCTGAAGAGGAATGTCTTTAAACATTTGAATTTCTACCTTAATTTCGCCAAAATGCTCGTCTAGCTTGTTTATATTAGCAGTTTCCTCTGTTTTTTCACCAAACGCCTGGCGGACTTGAGGTAATAATTCCTTCCAATCATATTTTGCGTTTCGCTCAACGGCTAAAAAATCAGCAACATGATATACACCCTTTATTCCTTCAATTTGCAGGATTGCTTGAATAATTGGAGGGGCGTCTGAAGAAGTTTCTTTTTTATAATTATGGCTTTTGCCCATTGGAAGTTCTTGGTCTAAATTAATTTTCATTGTATTTGGACTTGGCGTTGGTTCAATCGCCTTTATTTTCAACACAATCACCTAATTCTTGTTGTTTTCTTATTCTTGTTCAGCTATCTCTGCTAGATAGGACCAGCGCTCAATTAAATACTCTAGCTTTTCGTTTAATTCCTTTTCCTGTTTCATTAATTCCTGAGCTTTTGTAAAGTCACTGCCGGTTGCAGCCATTTCCGCAGCTACTTCTTCAATTTTTGCCTCTGTATTGGAAATCACCGCGTCAATTTCTTCCCACTCTTTTTTCTCCTTAAACGTTAACCGCTTCTTTTTTTCCTTTTCTGGAGCTTTAGTTGGTGATATTGGCTTAGATACCGCGTTTTTTTGTACTTCAAGCGCTGTTTCTTTTTCAAGATAATCGCTGTAATTCCCATAGAAAGAGCCTATTTCACCTTCTCCGCGAAGAACTAGCAGCTGTTCCGCCACTTTATCTAGGAAATAACGATCATGGGAAACCGTAATAACAACACCTGGGAAATCTTCCAAATAGTCTTCCAAAACGGTTAAGGTTTGTGTATCCAAATCATTCGTTGGCTCATCCAGCAAGAGGACATTTGGTGCTGTCATTAACAGCTTTAAAAGGTAAAGACGGCGTTTTTCTCCACCAGATAATTTTCGTATCGGAGTGCCGTGAGTAAACGGTGGAAATAAAAAACGTTCAAGCATTTGTGCAGCAGAAATAGTCTTACCATCCGATGTATCGATAACTTCAGCTGTCTCTTTGATGTATTCAATCATCCGCTTATTGTCATCCATGTCTTCGCTTTCTTGTGTATAAAAGCTGAGCTTCACTGTTTGCCCGATGTTAAATTCACCCTTATCCAGCGGGATCTTCTTTGCTAAAATATTCAGTAATGTCGATTTACCGGCACCGTTTTTACCAATAATCCCAATCCGGTCCCCCGGCTTAACCAATAAATCGAAATGATTAAGGATTACTTTTTGGTCATATCGTTTCGATGCATTTTTCAATTCAAAAACCTGCTTACCTAGCCGGCTGCCATTTAATGTAATATCCAATTTTTCACCCGATGGCTTTCCGGTTGTAAGCTTGTCATCTAAATCTTCAAAACGCTGAATTCTAGCTTTTTGTTTTGTTGACCTCGCCTTGGCACCGCGTCTAATCCATTCCAGCTCTCTTCGAAATAAGTTTTTATTTTTCTCATAGGTTGCTGCTTCGTTTTCCTCCCGAACAGCTTTTGCTTCCAAAAAGGCAGCATAGTTTCCTTTGTAGCTGTAGAGATTACCGCCATCTAATTCAAACATCCGATTGGCAACACGGTCAAGGAAGTAACGGTCATGCGTAACTAGCAAAATCGAACCGTTATATCGGCTTAAATAATCTTCTAACCACTTAACAGAATCAAAATCAAGATGGTTGGTTGGTTCGTCTAAAATTAATAAATCCGGCTCAGCAATTAATACTTGCGCAAGTGCGACACGCTTTTTTTGACCGCCTGAAAGTTCTCCAATTTTCTTTGTAAAATCCTCAATTCCTAATTTCATTAAAATGGACTTGGCATTTGTGCTGGCATCCCAGGCATTTAAAGCATCCATTTGCTTTTGTAATTGAAAAAGCTCGTCTTGAACTTTTGTATCAGATGGGGAGATATTTAGTTTTAATAGAGTCTCTTCATATCCACGCATCAGTCTTAGAATCGGCGCATCGCCGCGGAAGACTTGTTCAAGTACTGTTTTATCTAAATCTAATTCGGGCTGTTGGGATAAAAACGAAATGGTGTACTCCTTAGGAGAGAGAATTTTCCCTTCATCAGGTGCATCTAACCCAGCAATTATTTTTAATAAGGAGGATTTTCCGGTCCCATTTATGCCAATTAATCCCACCCGCTCCTTTTCACTAATTGTAAAGGAAATATGGTCAAAGAGCTGCTTCTCACCATACGTTTTTGAAACATTTTCTACTGTGAGCATCTTCATAAATCTTGTCCATCCCATTCTTGGTAAAATTGTTCTAAAAAGCTAAGCATCATTTCCTGCCTTTTCTCTGCGATTTTCTTAGCTGTTTCTGTATTTAACAAATCTTTTAATTTTAATAATTTTTCATAAAAATGGTGAATGCTTGTTGATTTTCCTTTTCGATATTCTTCTAAGCTCATTTCTTCCCTGACTTGTACAGCAGGATCAAAGATAGGCTGGCCTTTTTTACCGCCATAAGCGAAGGCTCTTGCAATCCCAATAGCTCCAATTGCATCTAAACGGTCTGCATCCTGTACGATCTTTGCTTCAATGGTTTTTAGCTTTGTTTTCCTGCCGCCTTTATATGAAATCGAGTCAATGATTTGAATAATATGTTCTTTGAACTCATCTGGAACCGAGATGGTTTTGAAAAAAGATTCGAGCTTGGCCCTCCCTAGTTCCACTGTTTTATTTAGTTTTTCATCTGGTATATCATGAAGAAGTGCTGCCATTTCAATGACAAACGGATCTCCAAACCTTTCTTCTTTGCAAATATGTAAGGCATTACGCCGGACACGGTCAACATGGTACCAGTCATGGCCAGTGGCATCTTCACCTAGTTCATTTCGGACAAATTTTTCCGTTTGTTTAATTAATAAGTCCTTCATTTTCAAGCACCTGCCTTTACCCTTTGTTATTTTAACATGAAAGGCAAACAAAAAATAACCCCGATGTTTCGAGGTTATTTTTTGTTTGCCTGACGGCCGCTTTTTTTCTGACTTTGTGACTTATTGTTGCCAATTTGAAATTCACTGCCTAGTTCCACATCATTGCTAATATCCTGCTTTTCAATTTGTTCTCTCGTCTGGTTTGGATTTTGTCTTCCTTGCTTACTCATGTGCACACCCCTCTCCTTCATGTTGACTGCATTCATAGTATGTACAATCGGAGGTAAAGTTATTTTAAGCCATTAAACCAACTAATTCCTAGGGTGTTTTCGCCAGCATGAACGCCGATTACTGCCCCTAATGGACAGCTGAAAATTTTAACATCAGGATACTTCTCCTGCAGTTCAATCTGCCAAGCTTTGGCTTGGTCTTCATGTAATCCGTACAATAGGTATACTTCTTTAAATCGATTCTGTTCATATGATAATCGAAAATAATCAAGAATTTTCTCTTTGGCCTTCTTTTCACCTCTAACTTTTTCTTTCACGCCAAGAGCCCCATCTTCAATTGAAATAATCGGTTTGACATTAAGCATACTTCCAAGAAAAAATTGCAGTCCGGTCATACGCCCGCCTCGATGGAGCTGCTCTAAACTTCCGACAAGAACATATGTCTCGCACGTTTCCCGTATTTGTTCAAGTTGCTCTACCATCGATTCAATACTTTTACCGTCCCTAACCAGTTCCATCCCTTTTTTAATTAATGCGGACATTGGATAAGTAAGGATGTGCGAATCAAAGGTAGTGACCGGAATATCGACAAGTGCCGCTGCCTGCTTGCTCGAGGAGACTGTCCCACTTAACTTTCCTGAGATAAGAATCGTTACAATTTGATCATATTCTTTTGACAATTGTTCATATAAAGATTGAAAAGAACCAACCGATGGCTGCGAGGTTAACGGCGGGTTTTTTAATTCCTTTAATCGGCCAAATAATTCCTTTGGGGTTAAGTCTATTCCATCCAAATATTCCTCCCCGTCCAGAACGACAGTTAACGGGATGGTATATAAATCTGGATGATTGATTAGCTCATCATCTAAATAGGCTGTACTATCAGTTACCCATGCGGTCTTAACCATGCGTCTCTCCCCCTGCTATTAGTATGAGGTCATAATATCACGCTAATATAACTGTAACCTCAAATTTGAATATTGTAAATATTTTAAAAATAAATATAACCAGCTAACCGAATAGCTGGTTATTATAATTATCTAATGTTCAGCCGCTCTAGTGTCGTTACTACAAAATCAGTCATATTGACCAAATCATCCATCTGGTCCTCGGTAACCAAGCGGCCAAATTCCACTGCAAGAATGATTGAAATTTTTTGGTCTGTATCTAACGGGTGAACATGACTGGTCAATGAAAAATCTCGAGAATCTCCCCATATATTTAGAAGGATATCTTTTAATTCATAAAAATTCGGCTCTTTTTCCTGTTCAAGGAAAAATTCCAGTCTTACATAACATCCAGCCTGGTGTTCCGTCTGCATAGACGGTAAGAGCTCAGCTGCCAAATTTAACAATGTAGACTTCAATTCTACTTTTGCAGTACCATTACCATCCGGCAACTGAAAGGATACGTCAAAAGAGCGGGACATTTTTGCTAAGTTAATTAAATCATTTCGATCAGTAATGATAATGTCACCCTTTATATCTAAATCATAAAGGGCCCCTTCAATCACTACTTTCATATTATCAAAGGCTGTTGGGTCAAACATTGTTTACTCGACTCCTTTAGAAAAGTCCTAGCGCATTCCCTTGATCGTCCACATCCATATTAAGAGCGGCTGGATTTTTAGGGAGTCCCGGCATCGTCATGACCTCTCCTGTTAAGGCCACAATAAAGCCTGCTCCGATTGAAGGTTTAAATTCCCTAATTGTTACGATGAAATCGGTCGGCCTGCCAAGCTTAGAAGGATCATCCGATAGTGAATACTGTGATTTTGCCATGCAAACAGGTAAATGAGACCAGCCGAACCTTTCAAAATCAGCTAATTGTTTTTTTGCTTTCGGTAAAAACTCTACGTCCTTCCCGCCGTATACAGCTTGGACAATTGTCCGAATTTTTTGTTCAATCGAGTCAGAAAGTTCATATAAGGGATGAAAATGATTTTCCTCTTTATCCATCACTGACAAGAGTGTTTGCGCAAGCTCCATACCCCCTTCCCCTCCTTTTTCCCAAACTTCCGTTAATGCCGCAGGTACATTTTCCCTTTCACACCAGTCAAGCAATGTTTGCACTTCTAAACTTGTATCGGTAATAAATTTATTGATCGCAACGACCACCGGAAGGCCAAAACTTTTTATTGTTTCAATATGTTTTTGCAAATTACTAAAACCAAGTATAAGTGCTGAGATATTCTCACTTGCCAAATCCTTTTTTTCGACACCACCATGCATTTTTAAGGCACGGATGGTAGCAACTACAACTACAGCTTCTGGTTTAATTCTTGCACTGCGTGCTTTGATATGTAAAAACTTCTCTGCACCTAAATCAGCCCCAAAGCCACCCTCAGTGATGACATAATCTGCTAACTTTTGAGCTGCCTTTGTGGCAATGACACTGTTGCAGCCATGCGCGATATTTGCAAACGGACCTCCGTGTATTAGCGCTGGTGTGTGTTCAATGGTTTGAACAAGATTTGGTTTAACCGCGTCCTTTAACAATAGCGCTAATGCACCCTCTACACCAAGATCTCCAACTGTCACTGGTTGTTTATTTACATTATAAGCAACAACCATCCGTGATAATCGTAATTTTAAATCCTTTAAGTCAGTTGCTAAACAAAGAACAGCCATAATTTCAGAGGCAACGGTAATGTCGAAACCATCCTCACGGGGGACACCTTGAAGTGGACCTCCAAGTCCGATAATCACTTTTCGTAATGCACGATCATTTAAGTCTAATGCCCGTCTCCAAACAATTCTTCGCTGATCTATGTTTAACTCATTGCCTTGCTGTAGATGGTTATCAATTAACGCAGCAAGAGCATTATTTGCAGTCGTAATAGCATGAATGTCTCCGGTAAAATGGAGGTTAATGTCCTCCATTGGAAGAACTTGAGAATAGCCGCCGCCAGTTGCACCGCCTTTTATGCCCATAGTTGGCCCAAGCGAGGGCTCACGCATTGCAATCATTACCTTTTTCCCAATTCTATTAAATGCATCAGCAAGGCCGACTGTAACAGTAGATTTCCCTTCACCCGCCGGAGTTGGATTAATCGAGGTAACAAGGATAATTTTTCCATCATTATTTGTCTTTATTTTGTTTAGTGCTTCATTGGAAATTTTCGCTTTATATTTTCCATAAAGCTCCAAATCGTTTTCTAGTAAACCAATATTTTCCGCAATTTCAACAATTGGCTTCATTTTGGATGCTTGTGCAATTTCAATGTCTGACTTCACTGATGTTTTCATCTTCACGTTAATCCCCCACATTCAGCATTAATTCCATAGCACTACCATTGTAGCAAATAAGGTTTTTTTATTCCGATTATTATTATATCTAAATTAGTATCTTTCCTGAAATTATAATAATGTTTATAATGTAATTATCGAATTTTTTTAATATTCAAAGACTCCATCCGCAGGTCATTAAAAAAATACCTTTATATTTTATGGATTTAAGAAAGGGGACGTTCACTTGCCTATTAACATACCTAAGCAATTACCTGCAAGGGAGATACTTGAACAGGAAAATATTTTCATAATGGATGATGAGAGGGCAATCACTCAGGATATTAGGCCTTTAAATATCTTAATATTAAATTTAATGCCTGAAAAAGAAAAAGCGGAAACACAGTTATTGCGCTTATTAGGAAACTCACCATTACAGGTAAATGTGAATTTTTTAAAAACCGATTCGTATGAGTCAACCCATACAAGTAAGCAGCATTTAGAACAGTTCTATACAAAATTTCCGGAAATTAAAAATTTAAAATTTGACGGAATGATTATCACTGGTGCACCGGTTGAATTATTAGAATTTGATCAAGTGAAATATTGGTCTGAATTAAAAGAGATCATGGATTGGGCCGATCAAAATGTCACCTCGACCTTACATATTTGCTGGGGTGCACAGGCGGGCCTATACTATCACTATGGTATCGGTAAATTTGAGTTGAAACGTAAATGCTCCGGAATTTACGCCCATCAAATCTTTGAGCAAAATGATATCTTATTGCGAGGGTTTGACGATCATTTTTATGCTCCGCATTCACGTTACACAGATATAGCAATTGAATCCATTATGAAAAATCCAGAATTAAAATTATTAGCTGCCTCAGAGGAAGCCGGGGCATTATTGATTGCCTCGAGGGATCGAAAACATGTCATGATCACAGGTCATCTGGAATATGACTCCGATTCCTTGGCACAAGAATATGAGAGAGACTTAAAAAAAGGTCTAGAGATTCATATGCCTGAAAATTACTTTCCAAACAATGACCCAACACAACCACCAATTAATCGGTGGCGCTCACATGGTCATTTATTCTTCTCTAATTGGTTAAATTACTATGTTTACCAAGAAACACCTTTCAATTGGGGGCAATAAGCATCGGTTACCGATGCTTTTTTCAATTGCAGCTTTGTTTATTATTCGCTATTTATAGCTATAATACATAGGAAAGGAGTGTCCCTATGGAAACAATTACTGCAATCCAGCGAAATTACAATGGAGAGATTATCAATTTTGTTACTTCCGAAGGGCGGGTCATATCTTACCGCAAGGCATTATTGGATGTTGAACAAGGCTTAATTCAAGGGCTTCAAACAGTGCAGGATACAAATGGAGCATTATCTCTTATGCCGGAACTCGAACAATCCTTTGACGATTATCCAAATTTATTTTAAAAGCACCTAGCTTGATTGCTAGGTGCTTTCTGTATACTTATTTTAGATTGAGAATATTTACTCTATTCATGCTCATTTTGTTTTTGAACTTCTTTTAACGCGTCAATCCTATTCTGGTCTTCCTCAAAGAACTGAACAAGATCTCCAATCCGATCAATAGAGTCCCAGCTTAAATGATGCTCGATTCCTTCAACATCATGATAGATGTTTTCATCCTTTACCCCAATAATTTTGAGAAATTGTTCAAGTAGTTCATGTCTAAAAACTAGGCGTTTACCAATCTTATTACCCTTGGGTGTTAAGCTAAGTCCTCTATATTTTTCATAAACTAAATATTCATCTTTATCAAGCTTTTGCACCATTTTTGTTACTGAGGAGGGATGGACAGATAACGCTTCGGCAATATCCGATACCCGGGCGTAACCTTTTTCTTCAATTAAAATATATATTTGTTCGATATAATCTTCCATACTAGGTGTTGGCATCCCTTAACCTCCAAAAAATTACTCTTCTAAAAGTTTACTATATTAAAAAATGAGTGACAAGTGAGGAATTATTTTACGGCAGTCTCCTCGAATAAAAATTTTATTCTATTTTCCTGTCCATCAAGGAATAGTCTGGCATTAAAGGTTTTGTCCTTATTCGTAAATCCTTCGATTAGTTCTGTCTTTTCACCTGACAGGAGAAGTTTTACATTTTTTTGAGTAATATTTTTTCCAAGGATTTTCTTTGAAATTGTAAAGTTACACTGATTTTTTTTATAATTACTGCATCCGTAGAAGGTGCCTTTATCAATAATATCACCATCACATTTTTTACAAGACCCTAGTTTAGTTGAAGTTCTTCTCTTTCCTTTTTGTTTTCCAGGAGTGAAGTTTTGAGTAATATCTTCAGAAAAGACCCACGCTGCAGATTGTTCCAAACTGGAAGAAATTAGATGGAGAACCATCTTTTTCGTTTGCTCCATAAAATGCTTTGGCACAGCAGCACCTTCCGATATTTCCTTTAGTTTTTGCTCCCATTTTGCTGTCATTTCCGGTGAAGCCAGAATTTCTTGACCTATCGCTTCGATCAATATTTTAGCTTTGGCAGTTGCATAAACTAAGTTTTTTTTCACTTCAATGTATAAACGGTCCTTAAGCATAGTAATAATCCCAGCTCGAGTAGCTTCCGTTCCTAATCCTTCCGTTTTAGTAAGGATTTTCTCGAGCTCTTTATCATCTATATGTTTTCCTGCCGTTTTCATTAATGTAATCAGCTGGCCTTCAGTATACCGCTTTGGCGGTTGTGTCTGGCTTTCTTTCACATCTACTTTCACCGTTTTACCCTGTTCTCCTTTTGTTAAGGCAGGCAGTTCAGGAACATCCTCACGTTCCTTATGATTTATAACTTTTCTCCATCCTTCTTCTAGTTGCACCTTTCCTTTTGAAATGAAAGATGCTCTGCCATCTACTAACGTAGTAACGGTTGTATATTCTGCAACAGACTTATTATAATGGGCAGCAATTAAGCTAGTCACAATTAAATCATAAATCTTCCGCTCATCAGAACCAAGCCTATCTAAATTCGGGATTTGCTCAGTTGGAATAATGGCATAGTGATCGGTTACCTTTTTTTCATTCACGTATCGTTTGTTATCTGCAATAGAAGCAATCGGAAGTGGGAAATAACTTTCGTAGTCTTTTAGATGACTTAATCGATTTAAAATATCAGGAAAGGTATTAGCCTCTTCTTTTGTAACATACCTCGAATCGGAGCGGGGATATGAAACATACCCTTTTTGATAGAGTTTTTGCAGTATATCTAACGTGTTTTTTGGAGAGGATTTAAAACGTTTATTGGCTTCCGCCTGTAAAGCTGAAAGATTATATAACAGGGGTGGTAAAAATTCTTTTCTTTCCGAAAGTACCTCTGCAACTTCAGCCGGCTTGTCTCGACAAAAGGCGGCAACTTTTTCAGCCAACTCTTTGGTCTTCACACGGGTTTCCCCTTCATTCTGCCACTTACCACTGTATTTTTTGCCATTTATCGCAAAGCGTGCAGTTACCTCCCAAAATGGTTCAGACTTAAAATTCTCAATCTCTAGTTCTCGTTTTACAATAAGGGCTAAAGTTGGAGTTTGGACCCTGCCAACTGAGAATACATCTGAGAATCCCTTTTTCTGAAGCAGCAAGCTATAAAGCCTTGAGCCATTCATACCGACAATCCAGTCCGCACACGCACGAGTATAGGCCTCAAAGTATAAGCTTTTTGTATCCTGTTCATCCAATAATTTGTTAAACCCTTCTCGGATTGCATTTGGCGTTAAGGATGAAATCCAAAGTCGTTTCATTGGTTTTTTGCAGTTAGTTAAGCGGAGGATATTACGAATGATCAATTCACCTTCACGCCCGGCATCACCTGCATGAATAATTTCCGTTACATTCGGGTCAGATACTAGTTTTTTTATAACGGCAAATTGCTTTGCCTTATCTTTTGTTACTTCGTATTGAAAGTGTTCGGGTATGATGGGCAAAGTGTCTAATGACCATTTTTTCCAACCGGATTCATACTTTTCAGGGGCAACCAACTGGCATAAATGTCCAATTGCCCAAGTTACATATGCTCCTCTCATAAATGTTTCATTAGGAAATATTTCAATAAAACCGTTTTGTTTTTTATGTTTAAAAATTGAAGCTAATGTTGAACCTTGATCGGGTTTTTCAGCAATAATTAATTTCATCTTAATTTGCTCCTTCTTAAAGCATCCCTGATTCATTTTCCCACTTCAAATCTATTTCGTAAAGGTAAAAAATAAGGCAGAATTTGGGCAAACCAAATGAAGTTAATTATCTTAATGGTTTAATATAATAGTCAGAAAAATAAGAAAAGCGCAAGCGCCTTGGTCAGCCCCGACAAGCNNCAAAAACTTTTATACTTTCTCATAAAAAATAACCTGCTCAACAATTGGCAGGTCTTAAAAACTATGTTTTATCCATCTAGTTATTCGGCTTAAACGAGTTCTTATCTTGAACATACCAATTCTCTTCAGGAACAATATTAGAGACAGTTAAAATGAAAGAGGGAATTCGCTCTACATCAAAGACAATGGCTCCAATTTTCTTAGTAAACATGATAAAGCCATTCCCATGAGAAAAATCAGCTAAATCATTTCCTATTTGCAGCAATGACATGAGTATAGCCTGCTTTTCATCTGCTTCAATTAAGACTTTTGGTGAGAATCTTAAAATCCATTCTTCTCCTTCAATTGAAAATCGGTACATGGGCTCCCTCACCTCAAATTGAAATGTTATTAATAAACATATGAGGAAGAGCCTATATTATATTCATCAAATAATTTATTCACTTATATTAATAAATTATTCAAAACAATGCTTTTTTTAGGAAAAAACCACCTGCGATTCCTTGACTGTCCATTTTCATTATTGTATATTTAAAGCATCATGTAAGCGATACATGATAATATTTAACTTGGTACCGAATAGGTGCCACGATAGGCTTAGGAGGAAGAAGTACATGCAAAACGGTAAAGTAAAATGGTTTAACAACGAAAAAGGTTTTGGTTTTATCGAAGTTGAAGGCGGAGACGATGTATTCGTACATTTCAGTGCGATTCAAGGCGACGGTTTCAAATCATTAGAAGAAGGTCAAGAAGTTTCTTTCGAAATCGTTGAAGGAAACCGTGGACCACAAGCTGCTAACGTAGTAAAACTATAATCATTTCAAATAATAACCATTCAAGGCTGACGAAATTTGTCAGCCTTTTTAATATTCTTACTTTAATTTTTTCCCATAATCCCGAAGCTGTTCGCCCACTGTACATTGAGAAATACAAAAACGATGTGCGGCTCTCCGCCCGTCTGCCTTTTTTAAATACTTATTCAAAAAGCAGCCATTACAATATTGGTTCATTAAGCCTTCTACCTGGCTCAATAATTCCTTTCTGACTGAAGGCTTCATGATAATTGACACCCTCTCCTCATAGTATTAATGTTTTAGCGAATATCTCTTTCCCCTCTAATGCCTGGGTGGCCAATTTATCGGCTTCCTTATTATCTTTACGAGGTATTACCGTGAATTTTGGGTGGATACCTAAAGTCTTTATTTTTCCTTCAATTCTGTCAAGCCAGCGGTTGAGGGTTTCTTCGTAACACGGCCATTCTCCTTCAAGCTGCTTTAATATCCCTTGTGAATCACCTTTAAATTCGCAAGATAAATGATGTACTCCTAAGTCTTCTAAGATGTTTAATGCAAAATAAAATGCAGCATATTCTGCTTCATTATTTGATTCCATTTCATCAAAACGTTGATTTGCTCGGATTCGATATTTCTTCTTTCCTTGTTTAAAAAAGATAACAGCTCCAAGTCCTGCTTGGTTACTTTCCTTTTGAAAACCGCCGTCAAAAAAGACCGTAATTTCATGGGGGTCCTCCTCAATTTCCGTTAACAGCTTTTTCATTTCCTTCAATATCCAAGATGTGCCTGCTTCATCATAAAAGTATAACTCGGTTACTTTTCCGCTAGCCTCAATCTCCTCAGCAAATTGAACAGCTAATTCACCCGTTAACCAATCTGAAGAACATTGAACCTTTTCATTACTTTTTACATTATATATCCACTCAAGCTTATATTTCATTATTTTCAGCCTTTCATGATGGTTTTCATCGTCTTACCAATTAGCTTATTCAGTTAGAATAAAAATATCGATACTTTTATTCTGCCCACTTGTCCCATAGAAAAAATAATTCCCTGCATGTCTTTGTGAAAATATGTTAAACTCTTCTATATTAAGTTGTAACTATTATCACCCGAGGAGGAATCAGCATTGATTGAAGTCTATATTGATGGGGCAAGTGCTGGTAATCCTGGACCAAGCGGAGCCGGGATATTCATTAAAGGAAACGGTACTTTAGAAAAGTATTCGATACCGCTTGGAAGCATGTCAAACCATGAAGCAGAATTTCATGCTTTTATTGAAGCTCTTGACATCTGTTATAAAAAAGGATTAGTCCATTCCATTATCTCATTTCGAACAGACTCTGAATTAGTAAACATGGCTGTGGAAAGAGAGTTTACTAAAAATAAATCGTATGCACCCTTACTTGAAAAGGCATTAAAACTCACAAAAAAATTTGATTTATTCTTCATTAAGTGGATCCCAAGTGCCGAGAACAAAGTTGCGGATGAACTGGCTAGATTGGCGATTCAAAAAAATATAAGAGAGGAGAAACACTAGACACCATGAAACGACCATTAATTGCCGATTTAAGTCTGCTATTTGTTACATTAATTTGGGGTACAACTTTTGTTCTAGTCCAAAATGCGATTGATTTTCTCCCGCCATTTGCTTTTAATGGCATCCGTTTTTCTCTGGCAGCTCTTGTTTTATTTTTCTGCTTGCTCTTTTTTGATTTTAAGCAGTTAAAACAGATGAACTTGAAATTACTAGCATCAGGAGTATTTATCGGTTTTTGGCTTTTCCTTGGTTATGTAACCCAAACAATTGGTCTCTTGTATACCACTACATCAAAGGCAGGGTTTATCACAGGACTCAGCGTTGTACTGGTTCCACTATTCTCCATGTTGTTACTTAAACAATACCCGAGTAAAAATGCGGTCTTTGGTGTTATAACTGCGACACTTGGTTTATTTTTTTTGACGTTGACTGATGTTTCAGGCTTTAATATTGGTGATGGGTTTGTTTTTATTTGTGCGATTAGTTTTGGTATGCATATTATTATAACCGGTAAGGTCAGCAATAATTACCCTACTTTGCTATTAACGGTTATTCAAATATCAACCGTCGGCCTGTTATCCTCTTTCTCTTCTTTCTTTTTTGAGGATTGGAGGAAGTCAGTAAGACTGGATATTTTAGTGTCAAAAGATGTTATGGCTGCATTGGTCATTACAAGCGTTTTTGCTACAGCAATTGCTTTTTTTATCCAAACTAATTTTCAAAAATATACTTCAGCAACAAGGGTTGCGTTAATTTTCGCCATGGAGCCAGTTTTTGCCGCTATAACAGGTTATTTTTGGGCCCATGAACGTTTATCGATAAGTGCTCTTTTTGGATGTATTCTAATCTTTCTGGGAATGATTATGGCCGAGCTTCCAGCAAGAAAGCTGGCCTTGTTTAGAAAAAGTAAAAGTCTAGAAAGTTAAAAGCTCCCTCTTCTTCAGGGAGCTTTCTAATTTAATTATATAGCCAGTAATTCTCTTTCCTTTAAATATTTTAACGCAGCTTTTCTTGAGTTGATATTATTTGCTGTTAACATTTCGAGCAAGGCCACATAGAAACTTCCGTCAAAACGTTTTTGTGCTTTTAAAGTCAATTCAATTGCGGTATTAATGATTTCATCGGAAGCATTTGTATAGTGTTTTCCGAAGAAAATAAAACCAATCGCATCCTCTTGAAATTGAAAGCCCTTCCCTTTCAAGTAGTGCAAATAATCTTCAACTGTTAACACGGTTCAGACCAATCCTCTCCCACACATATGAACAGTTAAAATCTTAACTTAAATTTTGACAATTTTCTATCCTTTTTTGTACAAAGATGACCGATGACACCGACTAATACTCCTAACACGGCCCCTCCCACTACTTCTTCTGGCTGGTGACCTAACATTTCTTTCAGCTTTTTTGGGGCCTCTTGTTTATATTCCAGACTTTCTTCTTTATGAATTTTCTCAATTAAATCATTCATTGAATTTACTTTTAGAGTAAGTTCTCCCGTCTGCCTCCGTACCCCTTGCGCATCATACATAACAATTAAGCCGTAGACAAGCGAAAGGGCAAAGTCAAAGGTTGTCAATCCCCTTTGCAGTGCAATATACGTAGTCAAAGTGGAAACACCAGCGGAATGGGAACTTGGCATTCCGCCTGTTCCAAAAAATAAGTCAGGCCGCCATTCTTTCTTTTTGAAATAATGGATGGGAATCTTAACACCTTGGGCAAGACCAATGCTAAAAAGGGCTAAATAAACACCTTTGTTCATCATATCACCTCTACCCATTATTGTTCAGAAAGTGGTGTTTTATTATTCCTAGTGGAAATACTAAAAAAGTGGGAGGTGAAGTATTTTGACTAAAAAAGGCAACGCTAGTCGAGGAGTGAAAGCTCCGAGCGTAAATCCGCAAGGATATGGGCAGGATGCAGAAATGACCGAGGATCCAAAAAGCAAGTTAGAAAATAGAGCAAAGAAAAGTAATACTAAAATATAACATTTGCACTGTTTACGGGTAATAAAGAAGGGTGTCCCAACGTGTGGAACACCCTTTATACTTAGGAAATAATCGCCTCATCAAGCGGAAGCAGCCGCTGAATACCTCGAAGTTCGACTTCCTTCAATTTATTTAATGCTCTTTCCCTTGGAATGGACAATCCAGCCTGGTCAAGTTGACATGTTACGGGAACATCGCATTTTATTTCGGCTAAGGTCCTAGACAAATGGAGCATATCTAAATCCTGCTCTATTTTTGATTTATGGGATTTTGATAAGCGGTCGAGATTAGAAATAATTCCCTCTACATGTTCGAACTCTTTTAAAAGCTTAAGAGCTGTTTTTTCACCAATCCCTTTAACCCCAGGGTAATTATCACTAGGATCACCCATGAGAGCCTTTAAATCAATCATCTGTCTTGGCATAATCCCCTTATCTTCAAAGAAGGTTTGCGGTGTATGAACTAGATAATTACCATATCCCTTTTTGAGTAATATAACCGAAATATCCTCATCTAAAAGCTGGAGAATATCCTGGTCACCCGTTAAAATCGATACATGTGCAGTACCCTTCATTTGCTGTGCAATTGTACCTATGCAATCATCGGCCTCATACCCTGCCATACCAATATTAGGAATATCAAAGGACTCAACAACCTCTTTGACTAAATCAAATTGTGGAATAAGCTCAATCGGCGCCTCGCCCCGATTACCCTTATAATCAGCAAATATTTCTGTTCGAAAGGTTTTGCTCCCCATATCCCAGCATACAGCAAGGTGTGTCGGCTTAAATGAGGATACAGCCGTAAATAAATGTTTAACGAAACCATGGATTCCATTAGTCGGAATTCCTTTTGAATTTATCATAAATTGGCCTGTTACAGCGGTAGCGTAAAAAGCACGGAATAGTAAGGCCATACCATCAACGAGCATTAGTGAAGGCTTTTGATTTTCCAATTTTTTAGTCCTCCTCTTGGTATACTAAAAAACAGCACGTCTACCATTATACCATAAGAAGACTAGGATGATGATTCAATTTTATTTTCTTCATACGAAATCCAGTCGCTAAAGCTTCCCACATACAGCTTCACGTTTTTAAATCCCGCTTGCTTTAGTGCGAGGAAATTGGGGACAGCCGTTACCCCAGAGCCGCAATACACGATAATCGGCTGGTTTAAGTCAAGATCAGAGAATCGCTTCATTTGTTCAGAATTTGGTAAATAACGGCCTCCTCGTAATCCTTCCATCCATGGTTTATTAAGTGCACCCGGAATATGCCCTGCTTTTTTATCTATCGGTTCTTCTAAACCAAGGTAACGTTTGGCTTCACGGGAATCAATTAAAACCTTGTCTTGTTTGGCAACCGCAGCTTTCACCTCTTCATATGTTGCAAGTAACTCAGACCGCAAACCCAGGCGAAAATCTTCCCTTTTAAAGGTTGGAATAGCTGCGGTTACAGGAAAATCTGCTTTCAGCCAGTTTTTGAAGCCACCATCCAATACATACACATTTTCGTGGCCGAGATATTTCAATAGCCACCAAAAACGAGCTGCAAAAGCGCCTTCCCCATCATCATAAGCAATGACTGTAATTTCATGATTGATACCTGCATTTTCAAGCTTATTGACTAAGACATCAACATCTGGCAAGGGATGGCGTCCACCATGATCACCGACAGTTCCTGATAAATCTTGTTCTAAATCAAAGTAGACCGCCCCAGGCAGGTGACTTTGCAGATAATTAATTTTTCCCTTTTGTGGTTCAGCTAAAGAAAAACGGCAATCTACAATTTTTACATTCACATCATTTAAATGTTTCAATAACCATTCACTGTCTTTTACATATTTCATACCTTTCGCCTCCCATTTATTCTGAAAGCTTATGCTCTATTCCCAGTAAAAGATCAACGGAAACTCCTCCGTCTAAGGCAGAAAGCAGACTTAAGTAAAACTCCTCAGTCTGTTCATCTATTTTATTTATTAGTTGACTGAAATTGTCCTTCAGTTCTGAATCATAATGTTGATTTAATCGGGCCGCTTCATCCTTTAGATAATCATCTGCAAGTGCATTCAGTATATGATACAACTCATCACTCATTAACTTTTTGTCATTTTTCTCAAAAAAGGACTTAGGATTTTTAAAATGGGATAGTGCTTTACTAAACTGCTGCTGATTTACGTTCTTAAAAGCTATCGGGAAATCAATTCTATTACTTTCCTTTTTTTCAAACATTGAAAAAGAAAGATCTTGGTTTATTTCAAATAAATTCCGAGTAAGTCGTTCTTGATAATCCCTAAACAAATTGTCAATAAACCGATCTAATCTTACAGTTGTAGCCCTAAGTTCTTGGGCAAAATCAAAGCCAAAACTCTCAAGAAATTCATCAAGTCCTGCATGCAAAGCCTTTTTCAAGTTACGGCCATCATCCCTTAAAGTAGATGGGTTAAAGGCCTCCTTAAAGAAATCACCAAACCGTAAGAAGACTCTTTGCTTAATATAAAAAATTAATTCTTCTGCTTCTTGGATCAATCGATTTTGTAAAGAAGCAACAGTTTCATTGTTAAGAATAATCCTAACCTTTGCTTGTTGCTTCTCAATTTCTGCTCGTTTTTGTGCTTTAATGGTCTGGTCTTGTTGAGAATTCTGAATAAGTGTCTTTACCAATTCATGGACCCTTGTTAATTCTTTTTCTGCCGAAGAAATCGCCATTTCTGTAAGGTCATTAGAAATAAAATGATAAAATGCCTGCTCAAATGGTTTCATACCAGAGATCACATTTAAATCGGGATTGTTTTTTTCCTTTAATGCCAAAAGACTAGATAAAGAATAAAGATGAGGATTTCTTACCCCATACTTAATTAAATGTTCCTCAACATAATCGACAACGGAATCCTTTTCCTCCTCATTTTCAGCCAGGTCAATCGCGTTAATGATAAAGAACATCTTATCCATTTGAAACGATTCCTTTACACGTCCAAGCTGTATTAAAAATTCGCGGTCCGCTTTAGAAAAAGCATGATTATAATAGGTCACAAAAAGAATCGCATCTGAATTTTTAATGTAATCAAAGGCTACACCAGTATGTCTGGCATTAATGGAATCTGCCCCAGGGGTATCGACAAGTGTAATGCCCTTTCGTGTCAGATCACAATCATAGTAAAGCTCAATCCATTCCACGTAACATGATTTTTCTTCCTGTGCGACAAACTCATGAAAGTCAGCTAAATCTGTTGTCTTAATCGTACCAAGTAATGGAACAAAGGAGTGATAGCCCTTTTTAAATGCATATAAAAAGGCTAAATGTGTCTTTTCTAATACCCCTTGACCTGACTCGAGATTAATTTGATCGATTATGTTTATAGCATCTGAAGTACTATCTGCATGGAGGTCAAAAACCTTTAAAGAGCGATTAATATCATCAAGTAGTGTATTTGACTCTTTAAACTTCACTAAAACGGTGCCATGCGGATATTCGGCAGTGACAGGCTTAATTTTGTTAATTGCCGCTGTGGTAGGGTTGGGAGAAACAGGCAGAACCTTCTCCCCCATTAAGGCATTGGCGAAAGAGGACTTACCAGCACTAAACGCGCCAAATAGTGCGACTGTAAACCCCTTATTAGCCAGCCTATCAGCCTTTTCGGTTAATTCTTTTGATATTTTATGAAAACCGGGCAGGTCCTTTATAAGGTTTGATGCTCGTTTAAGTTTTGCCGTTGTTAGCTGTAATAGATCTCCTGTTGGTTCTCTCTCAGATTTAATCTCTGTCTTAAGTGCTTTGGTTTCCCTTGTTTTTTCGGATTTTGCTTTCACCATATTGACTTCCCCAAGGGAGTTAACCACTTCGTACTCTTCTTCTTCATCACTAAAAAGCTGATATACATCCTCCTGTAAGGTTTTCGTATTTGCTAACAGTTCATTTAGTAAATTTTCTCGATGTAAATTTGCCTGTTCATGCTTTTTCAGCTCATCTAATGCGTTAACATACTTTTCAATCTTTTGGAATTCACTTTCATATTTTACCATTAGGATAGCACTATGTTCTTTTAAAGCTACCATTAATTTGTCTTTAAAATCTGTTAATTGGGTCCGAGCAACTCTCTTAATCTCATTTGCCACGTCTTCTGTATAATGAAGCACATAATCCCCGGTAACACGAGCACCCTGCTTAACTGTTTTCCTCAATAAATCCATTGATACTGGTATAGAAAAAGACTGTGCCATGCCTTGAAGTTCAGGTTTGTCAAGTTCTGTTACCTTTAAGGTAGACAGTAAAAATTCTCGTAAATGCCACTCAAGCTGAGTTCTAGTTTTCTCAAGCAAATCATTATAAAAACTGGTTAACCTTTTATTCCGCTCTTCTTCGGTTTTCTGTTTCGAAAATAAAAAACCAACTTTAAAATCCTTTTGACAACTTTCCAAATACTTTTCAGCTAATTCCCTTGTTTGAAATGGCATAAGGTAGGAATTTTTCATGATTTGGGCAATTTCTAAATCAAATTCCTTTTCTTTTTCTAAAGGTACATCTTTAACTTTATTAAGATCGGATACAAGTGTTTGAAAGTTTATTAATAAATCTTCTTTCTGCTTATCTGGCAGTTCATTCAGTACTTCGAGTGAAGAGGCAATTTCTTCTGCTTCCTGCTTTTTTACAAACCTTAAATGGTCAAAGGCAATTTTCTTTAATGAATGGAAAATAGATGGAACGATCAATTCGTCTTTCTCGGCCAGTTTATCAGCAATAAATTCTTGTAATTCTTGAAACTGGTTAAATTGATGTCTTTTATCTTTTAAAGAGGTATAAAAGATCCTTGCTGGTTTCACACCCCAAGAGGCAAATGAATCTACAACACTCTTTTGAAAATCTTGAAAAGTTAATTCCTCATCTTTATGTTTATCAATTTGATTGATAACGAGGTATACCTCTTTACCTGCCTCCGTTAACTCCTTTGTAAATAAGAAATTCAATTCAGCTTGGACATGATTGTAGTCCATGACATAAAAAATGACATCGGCTAGGTGGATAGCGGATTCTGTAGCGATCCGATGAGCATCATCAGCTGAATCAATCCCTGGTGTATCCAGTATCATTGTATTGGACGGTAAGCTAGTGTCGCTATGGCTGATTTCCACTTCCTCGATTTTGTCGCCGTCTTTACAATAATTTTTGACTAAATCATAATCATAGGGAGCTAAATACAGCCTTGGCTTTTCATTTTTAAAGTATACTTTTGCATAATCCTCACCAGATTTTACTTTTACCAAGTTTGCACTTGTTGGAATGGGGCTTGATGGAAGCAGATTTTCCCCAACCACCTGATTGATCATTGTCGATTTCCCAGCTGAAAAATGTCCGCAAAAAGCAATCGAATACTCTCGATTCTCTAACTTTCTTGCGAGCTGTTTTACCTTTTCGGCTTGGACTTGATCGTGCTGATTTCTTAAATATTCATATACCGAAACCATTTTGCTTTTAAGTGTAAGAAAAGTGTCTTCCCGTCTAGCTGTTTGCACCATTGATATTCCCCTTAGCATCATAGTAATATTTTTTATTTTATACGATAATTCAAATATTTCCTATAATGCACACTCATTTGGGGTGAAAATTTTTAATCAAAACAAAAGCCAAGGATTTCTCCCTGGCTTTTGAAATAATTTATTGAGTTACATTTTTCAAAACGTGCTTCATGACAAATGCATATATAATCACCGTTCCACCAACAAAAGCAAAAGTCATTCTTTACACCTTCCTTGTTAGAATCATCTGAGAATGATTTTCATTATTATCGTTATTTTAACATGGGTGATAATGATTTTCAATAACAATAGGTAATTGTCACAATTATTTAACAATCTTCGGGATAAAACGGTGACAGTCTCGAAAGGTGTCATCATACTCAGTTAATGTTTTAAGAGCTTTTTCCTCAATCGGGATTCGAATCATTAGGATCATGAAGTTTAAGACTGTAAAAAGAATGGCTGTAAAGTAGGAGCTAAACAGCATTGGAACAGCAAACAACTCCAGTGCGACCACCATGTAATTGGGATGTTTTAAAAAACGGTATGGTCCTTTCCTCACGATCTTTGCATTTGCTAAAACCAGTATTTTTGTGTTCCAAAATCTTCCTAGTGAAGTAATTACCCATATTCTCACAACCTGTGCAAGAGCAAATAAGCTTAAGAACACAGGCCATAAAGGTGAAATTCCACGCTTAAGTAGTAACGTTTCAGTCAATAGGGATATAAAAAACATCATATGTATTAGAACCATATACTTATAGTGCTTCTCTCCGAATTCAACTGCACCTTGCTGTTTCATCCATATCTCATTCCTTTTGGCAACAAAAAGTTCGACGATCCGTTGAACAACGATAAAAGTAATTAACAAAACAAATGGAGTCATGATTATCATTTATTGCCACCTCAAAAGAAGTAATTCTGAGCTGAATCCCGGGCCAAGGGCTGTTGCAAGTCCTAAGTCACCTACAGGTACATCACGCTCCATAAAACGCTTTAGGACATACAAAATAGTTGCTGAAGACATATTGCCATAATTCTTTAAAATATCTCGGGAGGTCTCATTCATTGAAGCAGGAATCTCTAATGATTTAACATAAGCGTCTAATACTTTTTTACCGCCAGGATGAGCAATAAAGTGGTTGATTTGCCCCAGCTCCAATTGCTGCTCGGTTAAAAAACCAATCACATTTGGTTTTAACCAAGCTTCAATAATGTGAGGAATATCTCGAGAGAAAATGACAAATAACCCTGTATTTCGTATGTCCCATCCCATCACATCTAAGGAATTAGGCATTAGTGTTGATTGTGTGGCTACAATGAATGGTACGGCAGCCTTTTTACTAAATTCGTCTTTTCTAACTTCATCACCTATCACCAACGCACAGGCGATACCATCAGCAAATAGTGATGTGCCTATTAAATTACTTTTTGAAAGGTCATTCTTTTGGAATGTCAAACTGCAGAGCTCAATTGATAGGACAAGTACCTTTGCCATAGGAAAGGCTGAACAGTATTCAAAAGCCCTCGATAATCCGGCAGCCCCCCCGGCACAGCCCAATCCCCAAATTGGAATTCTTTTTATATGCGCATTAAAAGGCAAAAGATTAATAATCCTCGCATCAATACTTGGAGTTGACAACCCTGTTGTCGAGATAAAGAAAATGGCGTCAATTTCTTCAAAAGAAATTTCCTCTTTAAGAAAGCTGTCATTATGTAAGCATTTAACTATTGCCTCTCGGCCGAGAGCAACAGCGGATTCAATGTAGGCATTGTTTTTTTCTTCAAAGGTATGACTCTCTTTAAACCATTCTAATCCTTGAACAAAGTGTCTTTTTTCAATTTGCCCGTTCTGAAAGGCTTTTAATAGCCGCTCAATATCCTTAAATGAGTCTGTAAAAAGCTCTCGAGCAAACGCAGATGCTTGATCTTGATTTACTTGGTAGGGTGGAATAACTTCAGAAACGGAAATAATGGCTGGCATTTATCTATCTCCTTCAGCATGGATAAGGCTATTTTTTCCATTGCAGATGAAATTATTCCCAGTAGTTAGAGTTAAAAAAAAAGCTTCCCACTGCCGGGAAGCAAACGTTTTGAAGGTTGTTGCTGTGCACTTAAATTATATCGCGGTTTTGGATTTCCTTCATTAGATAAACTTTTCCAATTATGTGGCCTTCAATCATTCTCTCCTCTTCTTATTTTTCTGACTGTTTTTGTACCTCTATCTTAATTTTGTTATTTGCCAATACGCCACACACCTTGCAATACTCTTTTTCATCATATAATAGGCGACAGTTCTCACAATAATATTTCTCCAACATCATCACTCATTTCCAATAAATATAAGAATCTATAATTAGCTTATTTTTTAAATTCAAGAGTGTTACCTCGTTCTATAAACAAGCACCCAAGTGTTTGTAAAATAATATCAATTACATATATCACATGAGTATTTAACGTGTTCACAGTTTATTCATATTTATAGATTGAGTTAGTGATTTTAATCACTGTTGTATCAAGTTTTTACCATTAACATTGTAGTTAGATAAGGAATGAACAATTTGTGAACTTCGCAAATTCTTATTTTTCTTTCGCAATTGTTTTGTATTATGAAAGAGAGAAATGATTCATTTAATTTTCTGAAGGGAGTGCTAGGGGGATGGCGAAAGCGGAACTGAAAACAAAACAAAAAACAGAAGTGGAAGATAGCTCTTCTCTTAAAGGGACATTAGCGTCCGTTTTCTTTTTGGGAGCGTTTATTATTGTTACTTGGGTAGGTGTCTATTATCTATTCGTCGAGCGTTTTTAACTGATGGAAGGGGGAAGATATTATGCACATGCATAAATTTGAAAAAATCTGGTTGACCTTTGGTATTGGCTGCCTTGTCATTTTTCTATCGGTGGTTGGTGTCAGCGCTTTCTACCTTGGCAACAAACCGGCAAGTTGTTTAACTACGATTAATTCTGAAAAAGTTGATCAGACTAAGCCTTTTGATAAACCTGGTTTACATAAGGTGGAGGGAAAAGAATGGGACTATGAATTAGTTTTTGTAGCATCCACTTTCTCATATAATCCTGCACAGGTAAAAGTACCGCTCGGAGCGAAGGTGAAGGTTATTGCCACAACAAAGGATGTTATCCACGGCTTTGAAATGGCTGGTACGAATATAAATATGATGCTGGAGCCAGGGTATGTCAGTGAGTATACGACTACATTTGACAAAACAGGCGAATATTTAGTTGTTTGTAATGAATACTGTGGTTCCGGACACCACTTAATGAGTGCAAAGATTGAGGTGGTTAAATAATGGCTAACGATAAAGCAAAAGTAAAAGTAGACCCGCGTGATGCAAAGCTTTCAATGGCACACTTTTTCGTTGCCTTTTCGGCACTTGCTCTTGGCGGATTAATGGGACTCCTGCAAACCCTTGTGAGATCCGGTAAATGGGAACTTCCTTGGGGAATTGATTATTATCAAATTTTGACGGTCCATGGTGTTTTAATGGGTCTTGTATTAACAACCTTTTTTATTATGGGATTCCAATATGCTGCTGTAAGCAGAACAACCGGTGGTCATTCAAATGCTGCCAGACGTACCGGCTGGGTTGGTTTTTGGGTGATGTTAGTTGGTACTCTAATGGCCGCAACAATGGTTTTACTAAAAGAAGCATCCGTTCTATATACTTTTTATGCACCTCTTAAAGCACACTGGATTTTTTACTTAGGTCTAACTTTTGTTGTAGTAGGAAGCTGGGTTGACGGTTCAGCGCAAATCATGACTTATGCTAGATGGCGCAAAAATAATCCAGGAAAACCAAGTCCATTATTAAGCTTTATGGCTGTCATTAATACAGTCCTTTGGATTGTTGCTACATTAGGTGTAGCTGCAACAGTTTTATTCCAGCTGCTGCCTTGGTCACTGGGATTAGTTGACACTGTCGATGTTTTAGTTAGCCGCACATTATTCTGGTACTTCGGTCACCCATTAGTTTATTTCTGGCTCCTTCCTGCGTATATGTGCTGGTATGCTATTATCCCAAAAGTAATTGGAGGAAAAATTTTCTCAGATTCGTTAGCACGACTTTCGTTTATTTTATTTTTACTATTCTCCATTCCGGTTGGGTTTCACCATCAATTAACAGAGCCAGGTATTGATCCAGCTTGGAAGTTTTTACAGGTTATCTTAACATTTATGGTTATTATTCCATCTTTAATGACTGCCTTCTCATTATTTGCGACTTTTGAAAGGTATGGCCGCTCCAAAGGGGCAACTGGTCTTTTTGGCTGGTTTAAGGTACTGCCCTGGAATGATGCCCGATTTACTGTTCCATTTATAGGCATGGCTTCATTTATACCAGCTGGTGCAGGCGGGATCATTAATGCCTCTAACCAAATGGACCAAGTTGTTCATAATACAATTTGGGTAACAGGTCACTTCCATTTAACGGCCGCAACATCTGTTGTATTAACTTTCTTTGGCATCTCTTATTGGCTGGTACCACATTTAACTGGACGTAAATTAACGAAGGCCATGAATAAATTGGGAATAATCCAGGCATGGGTTTGGTTTATCGGCATGGTATTCATGTCAGGTGCCATGCATATACAAGGTCTGCTAGGCGGACCAAGACGGTCTGCTTTCTCAACTTATGGTGGATCAAAGCAGGCTGCTGAGTGGATTCCTTACCAAATCGCTCAAGCAGTAGGCGGAACTATTTTATTCCTTGGGATTATCTTAGTCATCATTATCTTTGTTAATCTTGCTTTTTTTGCTCCTAAAGGAGAACAGGAATTTCCCGTGGCAGAAGCTGAAAATAGTGAGGAACAAGCCCCAATGGTATTTGAGAATTGGAAATTATGGCTTGGCATTACAGCAGCACTTATTCTATTTGCTTACACTATTCCATTTATTGATATTATCCAGAACGCTCCTCCTGGTTCAAAGGGATTCCAAACTTGGGGTAAATGGTAACAGATCATTGGATTTTAACAGGCTCCAATCTTTGAGATTGGAGCCTGTTTATGGTCAATTTAGTTTGTAAACATCTGTATATTTTTTATATAGATAATCTATTAGGTAGTTGGGATTTAACCCTTCACCAGTAACATCCTTTAAAATCTCAATCGGTTTTTTTAATTTTCCATATTGATGAATCTTTTCAGTCAACCATTCTTGAATAGGTAAAAGTTCTCCACTTTCCACCATGTGATTAAAATCGGCAAATTCCTCAAGCATTTTATGTTTAAATTGAGCTGCATATATATAGCCTAATGCATAGGACGGAAAATACCCAAAGCTGCCTCCGGCCCAGTGAACGTCCTGCAGGACTCCTTCTGCATTATTTTTCGGACGGATTCCAAGGTACTCTTCATATTTATCATTCCAGATTTCTGGTAAATCTTTTACCTCCAATTCATCATTGAATAACCCTTTTTCAATTTCATAGCGAATCATTACATGGAGCGGATAGGTTAATTCATCTGCCTCAATTCGAATGAAGGATGGTTTTGACTCATTAATAGCTCGATAGAAGTCCTCCAGTTCTACTCCATCAAACTGGCCATTTGCTGCATATTGCTTCAAAAGTTCAAAGTTGTTTTTCCAAAAAGAATAGCTTCTGCCTAATAAATTTTCATAGAAAAGGGATTGTGACTCATGGATGCCCATAGAGGTTCCAGTACAAAGTGGTGTACCAATCAAATCTTTTGAGATATTTTGTTCATATAATGCGTGCCCACCTTCGTGAATAGTACCAAAAATGGCGGTTCGGAAATCATTTTCATTATAATTTGTGGTAACACGGACATCACCCGGATTGAGTCCGGTCGCAAAAGGATGGACTGTTTCATCCAATCTCCCTGCATTAAAGTTATAACCCATTTTTTCTAGAATTTTTAAACTAACTTCACGTTGTAACTCCTTTGGAAACTTTTCAAATAGGAAATCGTTTTTTGGCTTATAGGGAGATTTCGAAACGGCTTTAACTAAGGGGACAATCTTGTCTTTAAGTTCAAGAAATACCTGATCTAATACACTTACTGTCATCCCAGGTTCATACATATCTAATAACACATCATACTTATTTTCTTGATATCCCCAATAGCTGACAAATCTTTTGGTCATATCTACTAGCTTTTCTAAGTAAGGACTAAACAAAGCAAAATTATCGGTTTCTTTAGCCTCTTCCCAAACACTTTCAGCCTTTGATTGGAGGATGACATATTCTTTGTACTCTTCTTCTGGTACCTTTTTATTTCGTTCATACTCCCGTTTGCATTCTTGCAGAATTTTACTTGTCTTTTCTGAGAGTGGCTGTTTTGAAAGGGTAGCTATGTATGCTGCCATTTCCTCGGAAGTAGACATTTTAAATACTTCAGAAGAAAGCAGGCCAATTACTTCCGACCGCTGCTCAACCCCATGTCTTGGAGCGCCGGTTCTCAAATCCCAATAAATTAGTCCAAGTGCTTCATTATAAGCGGAGATTTTTTTTACAAAGTCTAAAAATTCCTTTTCTATTTGCTTCATATTCATATTAAAACCTCCCTATTCATTAGTTAAATTTTAACATAATATTATGAATAGCTGTCGTTGAAGTGGATAAAAAAAACAACAGAATAACATATCTGTTGTTAAAAAGTAGAGATGTTTTTGGAAAATAATAGTACCGTTAAAGGGTATAAGCGAGGTTTTTAGACAAAAAACCCGTGTCCGTTGACCATTTAAGGTTTATAACATTTGCACCTCCTAAAGTTTGTTTACTTCATTTTTATTATAGATGAAAAAAGTAAAATACTATTGTGCTGTTTATCACACCTTTTATATAATTTTATTAATAATTTGTGAAAAAGGGGCTTAAAACATGATGGAGCTGGTGGGTTGTTGTTGCAGTTGCAGGAAAGAGATTTACTGTTTAGATGGTTTCTTAAATGGTGTCCATAGAGACAAAAAAGAAATCTATTGTTTTGAATGCTTTGAAAAACTCGAAAATGAAAAAGAAAATCCGCAAAGTTAGCTTTGCGGATTTTCTTTATTAATCTTCGTCCAGCGCTAAGTCCTTTACAGGAAGCTTTTCTCCCTCTTTGTGCGTTGGTTTTCGTAAATGGAATAGTGCTCTAATACAGAATAACAACAATATCACAACCCCAATAAGGAAAATGGTGTCAGGCACCGCACGCCAGGTTAATAGTGTCTGGACGAGATCCTTTTGCAGGAAGGATGCTGAGCGGGATGCTGCATATCCATGATGGAAAGTTTCTTTTATTTGAATGAACCCGACAGGAAGTAAGGATAAGAAGACCATACCTGCCAATCCGATATTAAGCAAAATGCAGCTAACTTTAATCCATTTGTCATTCCAGAATTCAGGTTTGACAATATTACGCAGTGAGTACAGGAGAACAGCAACGGCAAACATTCCGTAAACCCCCATCATGGAACCATGACCATGTGCTGGCGTTAAGAATTGTCCGTGTTCAAAATAACTTACTGCCGGCAGATTGATTAGGAATCCCAGAACACCTGCGCCTACTAAGTTCCAAATTGCGACTGAAATTAAGAACCAGAATGTTCCTTTATAAGGGAAATCAATCCCGCCTTCTCGCATCATTTTATATTGTTCGTACGCTTCAAGAATCAATAATGTCAATGGAATAACTTCTAAGGCCGAGAAAACAGCCCCAAGACCAAGCCAAACCTCTGCGGAACCATTATAATAATAGTGGTGGCCAATCCCAATAACACCGCTGCCTAATAAAAGAATCAATTGGAAATACAACTGTCTGACTGTTGATTTTTTTGTTACAAGGCCTAACTGAACCATTAAGAATCCGATGACTACAACTGCAAATACTTCAAAGATTCCCTCTACCCATAAGTGGATGATCCACCAGCGCCAATAATCAGCAAACGTAAAGCTAGTTCCAGGATTAATAAACAAAGCAAAGATGTAGAAAGCAGGAACCGCTATGGCGGAGTAGAATAATAAATGAATGAGTCCACCCTTATCTTGTTCACGTTTAAGGCCGGCGCGAATACCACGATAAACGATAAACAGCCAGATCAGCATTCCGACAATAAGAATTAGCTGCCATATCCGTCCGAGTTCGATATATTCCCATCCATTATGTCCAAGAAGGAACCAATTGTTGCCTAAATACCCATTGGCTCCAAGCCATTCTCCTGCCATACTGCCGACTACGAGAACAACGAGGGCCCAGAATAAGATATCAACTAAAAGACCTTGTTTCTTTGGCTCATAACCTCCCACCAAAGGTGCAACATAGATTCCCATTCCAAGCCAAGCGGTTGCAATCCAAAAAATGGCCAGCTGTAGATGATAGCCTTTGGTTATATTGAATGGAAGGATATCGTGTATCCACTTAATGCCAAAGAAACTATCCGGTTCAATGTAATAATGTGCAAGTAATGCACCAAACATACACTGCACAAAAAACAATGCAGAAACAATCACAAAATATTTTCCACTCTTTACTTGTGAGCTTGTCACAGGAATTTTCCTTAAATCGATTTTAGGGAAATGCCCTTCTTTATATGCTTCCTTCATCCCAAACTGATAACGGTAGAATACAAATAAAATAATTCCAACCATCATTACGAATAATGTGATGCTGGCTCCGCTCCACCAAACTGCAGAAAAGGACAGATGGTTTCCGGCATCTTCATAATATGGCCAGTTATTCGTATACGTAATGGTATCGCCTTTACGTACTGTACTAGATAACCATGCAGTCCAAAAGAAGAAATCAGATATTTGTGTAATTTGGTCGCCTTTAGCAACATAAGCACGGTTGTTTTCCGGCATATCGGTTTCTTTAATTAAATTAGCCTTAAGCCCCCAGCCGTCTCCTTTTGTAAACACTTCTTGATAATGTTCTCTTACTTTCTTAAGGCCAAAAGCTTGGGCATTCGTTAATTTCATTGTATCTTTGGCACTGTCGTAGCGATTTTTCCGCATCTCTTTAATCACATTCGTTTTGATAACCGTTTGTTGGTCTGCCGTTAGGGCTTTAAAATCTCTACCGTATTGTTCATTGGCTTTAAAATTCTGCATGCCCTCTGTATAAATTTTCAAGGCTTCAGCCGTATAATCTGGGCCCATATATGAACCATGTCCAAGCACTGTTCCGTAATCCATTAAACCATACTTTTGAAAAACGGCTTGCCCCCCCATTATCGACTCTTTTGTAAAAAGAACCTCACCCTTTTCATTTGTTACCTTTATTGGCCTTGGTGCCTGTTCCTTGAAAATCCAATAGCCTCCGGCAAGCAAGACAGTAAAGCTTAATAGAATAGTGACCATTAAAACTGATTTTAATAAACCATTCCGATTGGTCTTTACCACTTTATTCAATGTTGTCCCCCGCTGTATTTCCATTTCTATTCATCCTCTCTTGTTTCATCACATTTCGTATTTTAACGTTGAAAGCTAACTTTTAAAGTGAAGTACCTCATCAACTCTAAGTGATTTTTTCCACACCAATGAGAATGGGTATCAATAATTTTAGCTACTATGATGGAGGTCACATAATTCCAAGGTAAACACTGCTAAAATGTAACTAATTGAAATGACTTACTTATATGAGGTGAAATTAATGGAACATGAAGATATTGTAAGAAGATTATCAAGAGTGCCGATTTTTAAAGAGTTATCAGCTACAGAACTTGATCCGATTGTAAAAATTACCCAAACGCGTTTTTATAAACATAAAATGTATGTCTTTATGCAGGATGACCCTCTTGATCGAGTGTTCTTTATTCACTCTGGTAAAATTAAAATCTATAAATCAGATTTTATGGGGAAGGAACAATTAATCTCTGTTTTAGAACCAGGCGAAATGTTCCCTCATGCCGGTTTTTTTAGGAAGGGCAATTTCCCTGCGTATGCAGAAGTAGTGGAGGATGCTCAGCTTATCGTAATTCCTATTGATGGGTTTGAAAAAATATTAATATCTTATCCGGAATTATGTATTAAGCTCTTTAAGGTATTAGGCGAAAAGATTGTGGACTTACAAGGAAGGCTAGAAGCGCAGGTACTTCATAATACTTATGAACAAATTATATTATTGCTTATCAGGTTATGTAAATCTAACGGGGAAAAAGTTGAGGGACTTTATAAATTAACTACTCAATTTACCAATCGTGAATTAGCCAATATGATTGGAACCTCAAGAGAGTCCGTCAGCAGAACGATTAATCAAGTGAAGAAGAAATCATTGGTTTCCCAGGATGGGGATGGGTTTTACTTAATTAATCGGGAAGCACTTGAACAGGAATTATTCTATTAAAAAAGTAAGCGGAAGAAAATGTATCTTCCACTTACTCTTCATTTAATCTTCAATTGGCTCAGTCGGCAAAACAGCTTTTATTTCTTGTAATATATTCAAATCAATATCACCATCAAGAAGAATATAAACCGTTCCTTCGTCCTTTTCAGACCTAATTAACCGCCCAATTCCTTGACGAAGCCGGAGAAGCATATAGGGTAAGTCTACTTCCAAGAATGGATTATTAAGCCCATTCTTTTTTGCGGTAAAGACTGGATCATTGGGCGGAAACGGAAGTGAAAAAATAATTACATTTTCTAACGACCTGCCCGGTATATCAAGCCCTTCCCATAAATGGATCGAACAAAGCACAGCATGTTCTTCATTTTGAAATTTCGAAACTAGCGTGCTAATCTCCTCATCTCCTTCAAAATAGACAGGGTAAGGAATTAAATCCGGCAGCTGCTTCTTTAGGTAAAACATTTCTTCATTGTTATTAAGGAGGATTAACGCTCGACCCTCTGATTGGTGAATTTTGCTGATTACATATTTAACTCTCTCTTCAAGGCTTTCTTGTAGAAGACGAGGCAAATATATTTTCATCTTTTCATCATAATCAAACGGCGAGGCAACTGAAAAGGATAAGTATTCGCTCACACCAAGACTATTTGCCATATAATCAAAAGACTTATGATTTGAAAGTGTCGCTGAGGAAAAAATAAAAGGCTTCTTCTGTGAGAATACTTCTTCTCGCATAACTTCCTCGACCATTTTAGGCATGATAACTAGGGTGCGTTCTCCACCCTTTTCTTCAAACCAGGTGATCCCGTTTAGTTCTTGAAGAAATAAAGATAGTGAATAAGTAATTTGTTCTAAATACTCCTCGACAATCTTTAAATCATATTCATTAATGACATATAACTCACTCTCAAAGACAAGTTCTTCTTCAAGAGCCTGTAGCGTTGACAGCAGCTTTCGGCAGGTTTTCATCACTAACGGATGCTTGGTAATGACTTGTTTTTCTGAACCTTTTGATTGAGAAGAAAATTGAGAGATGGCATCGAAAAATGCCTCATTTGCTAAAAGTGCCTCTTCAATCGTATACAACGTTTTTTCGCGCACTTCATTTTCCATTAATCTTGTTAGTAAGGTATCTAATGTATAATCTGTAAAACGATAGCTTAAAGCTTTCTGTGCAGCATATTCGAGCAAGTGGCCTTCATCAAATACGACAGAAGAATGATCCGGTAAAAGAGGAAGCTGGCCTTCTCTCTTTCGTGACTCCTTAGTCCAGATATGTTCCATATAAAAATCATGTGAACAGATGATTAAATCTGTTGCATGTCGATAAAACTCACGGTGTAATGTTAAGCCACAGCGATGACGTTTATCACAAGAAAAGCAATCCTGCAGCGCATCCCAATTCACATTACCCCATACCTCATCTGACAGAGAAGGAAAATCCCGTCTATCACCATATCTTTCAAAAGACTGCATTGATCCAACAGAATGAACAAAATCAGGAAGTTTTTGATACACCTCCGAAATCTCATCTGAAAAATCATTATTTTTAACCTGATCCAGCTTTTTTAAACAGAGATATTGGTCCCTCGATTTTGCCAAACGAACATCAATCTGTAAGTCTAAAATCTTCTCAAGTTTTGCAATGTCGCCTTCTTTTTTTACCAGCTGTTCTATTAAGGTCTCGTCAGCACAAGCAATCACGGCAGGCCTATTCGTATAACGGGCATACATTATGGCATAAAGTAGATAAACAATGGTTTTCCCCGTTCCTACTCCTGCCTCAGCAAACATTACTTTTTTCTCTTTAAAGGCTTTTTCTAATTGAAAAGCCATATAAATCTGCTCATCACGCAGTTCAAAACCCGCCTCAGGTAAAATATCATAAAATAGGTCGCCAATCCATTCCCCTAACTTGTCATAAAAAGACTCAGTTTTGGAAATTTCAAACGGCATCCGATTTTGCATGATAACCCCTCCCCCATTCATCTACTTCAAAAAATTATTGCCGTGGGGGTTTTTTGCCCCAGTATTGATATAGGTCTGTTCGAATGAATCCATTAAACAGCTTCCGTTTCTTGGTTGCAGGTTTACCGTAAAATTGCTCAAAATCTTCATTCGAAGTCATGATATAAATGGACCAGGTATCGAGCTTACTAAAAGCCTGTCCCATTTCCTTATACATTTGCTCCACTGCCTTTTTATCCCCTAGCCGCTCACCATATGGCGGGTTTCCTACAATGACACCATACTCCTTATTAGTGGATATGTCTCGTACCTGCATTTGTTTAAAATTAATTAGATCACCAAAACCAGCCTCTACAGCGTTGCCTTCCGCAATTCTAACCATGCGATGATCGATGTCAGAGCCGGTAATGTCTAATGGCTGGTCATATTTTGCCAGGTCCTCCGCTTCCATCCTAGCATCATGCCACACTTTTTCGGGTATCCATTTCCAAGCTTCAGAAACAAATTCTCTGTTAAATCCGGGTGCAATGTTTTGCCCAATCATGGCTGCTTCAATTGGAATAGTTCCTGATCCACAAAAAGGGTCAATAAAGGGTCGGTCAGCCTGCCAATTCGTTAGCATCACGAGTGCGGCCGCCAATGTTTCCTTTAGCGGTGCCTCACCTTGATCAACTCGATATCCTCGTTTATGAAGACCGCTGCCACTGGCATCAATGGTAATGGTCGCAACGTCCTTTAACAAAGCCACTTCAATTCGGTATAGAGCACCATTTTCCTCAAACCAGGAATTACGATTATAATGTTTTTTCAAACGTTCAACCACGGCCTTTTTAACAATAGCCTGACAGTCTGAAACACTAAACAACTTTGATTTAACAGACTTTCCGATTACCGGAAATTCTGCATCCTCAGGTAAAAATTGTTCCCAGGGAAGCGCCTTTGTCTTTTCAAACAGTTCGTCAAAGGTAAAGGCCTTAAATTCTCCAACCTTTATCTTAATGCGGTCGGCTGTTCGCAGCCATAAATTACTACGTGCAATGGCTGCCTCATCACCTGTATAGGTAACCTTGCCATTTTCCACTTCACAATCATAGCCAAGTGATCGAACCTCTTTAGCTACTAAGGCTTCTAATCCCATCGCTGCAGTTGCAATTAATTGATATTTTCCCATGTCTTCACCCTTAAATATTTCATATGTATGTAAAATCATGCTAATCGTTCAGCTTGTCGCTTACATTATTGACAAAATGAAGGAAACGAATGCAGTAATTTGCAATAAAAAAGCTCCCCATATTAGGAGAGCCCTTAATATCCAGCATTTCTTGACATTAATAACGTTCTGTAAGCCATGTTCTGTACCATAGTACTGCAAGCGACTATTAGGTCTCGTACTTAGGTGGTAATCATCTATCTACAGATTCAGAAAGAACCTGTCTTTCTCCTTGTTCAATTCCTCAGAGAAAACGCCCCTACCATAATTTGGGTTTCTCGCTCGTGGGGTTTACCCGTTCCACCCTTTCTGTTTCCAGAAAGGCTACGTCACTGTGGCACTTTTATAGGTATTCATACCATATCCAGATGGGACTTAGGTATTTTCCCGGCCGTCAACTGAATGCTAGACTCAGCTGCCCTAGCTTATGAATTCACTAGGCACGAACACTACGAGCATCGCAGCTCGTGCGAGCATGGACTTTCCTCAACGATTCGCGAAACGCTCATCGCAGCGATTACCCGAACGTCATTAATGACACCTTTTTATTATATGTATTTCTTGTTCAATATACAATGGTTTTTATTAGGAAACAGCGGTACAAAATGTTAATCGTAAAGTTTATTACCAAATACATGCTTTTCTAGATTAGACAATCTTTTCAAAATATCAAAATTGGTCGTACCAGCTGGCTGTGCCACCGGCTGCCTTTTGGATGTGTCTTCAAGCTGCTTACGAAGCCTAAGGTTCTCTTGCTGTAGATCCTCAATTTCTTGATGGAACGTTTCATAATCTTTAATAATTAAATCTAAAAATTTATCCACATCTTCTTGCCTATAACCACGAACACCTGTTTTAAACTCTTTTTCTAAAATATCCTTAGCTGTTAATTTGACCTTATCAGCCAACATTCAAATCACCTCAAGTTTAGCCAATCATTACCTTTTATTTTTCCAAAAATATGTCCTTTTGTCAATTTTCTTTTACATTCAGAATTTGTGCAGTCATTTCATACTATGGGGAGAAGCTATAAATATTCCTTAAAAGTCAGAGTGCTTGAACTGCTCTTCCTCAACAATCATTTGCAAATCATTAAAAGTTATTAATTCTACCCGATAGTCGTGCTTTTTTTTGTACTCTAATGCTAATTCGTATAAGTATTTAGGACTTCCTTCTTTTTCATGATCATACATCATTAACAGGCCGTCACTTTTTTCAACAAAGAATTGATTTTTCAAACGAAATTGCCATGGCTTTTCATAGACCTTTTTCGTTACAGAATCAGCAAAGTCCGCTTGCATTAAAATCGTTTCATACCACTCTTTATTAGTTTCATTCCATTTCGATTCCTGTTCTAAAAACGGTGTAATGACGGCAAGCTTTAACTTAGGATACTCAGATTGTAAGTCAAAGACCACTTCGGCCGCCCAAAGTTCTACACCTAGTTGACCGCTGATTAATATCCACTCTAATTCTTCTTCTTCAATCATTGGCAATAAAGCCTTCTTTATGGCTGCCTTGATATATAGAACAGATGGATGATCCTTATTAAATACCCCTAATTCAAAAGGTTTATAACCTGAAATGGCTAAAACTTTTAGCAAACTAGTTCTCCTTTTTAAAAAAATTTTTAAAAATGGGACAAACATTTTATTATAAATAACATACCATATAATAAAAAGAAATAAAAAACAAGGGCTAAGAAGCCCTTGCGATGACATCCCTAATACTATCGTCTGCGGCCCATATATGGTCCAGGGCCAGGGCCAAATCCTGGTGCGCCTGGGCCAAAGCCAGGACCTCCCATTCCACCAAAACCAGGACCTCCCATTCCACCAAAACCTGGTGCATTTGGTACTGCATTTGGCATTGGCGCTGCTATTGGCGCTATTGGCGCTGGTGCCGGTGCACATGGGTTACAGCAGTTGATGTGCTGATTGCAGCACTCTTCTGCACATGATGCGGTTTGCGGACAGTAATGTTTATGTTGATACATATGGTGGTTCACTGTGGTTGTATGAACCGGATGAATATGCGGCACCACCGTTGTTGAAAAAGTATGGTTCACGATTTGTTGCGTCGGATGAATGACTGGAGGTAAAAAATTAGTTCCTAGATACATATAATAATCTCCCTTCAAATATTCTGTTTACATTAACAGCCTATGTAAAAGGAGCTACTCTTGTACTAATGAAAATACCTATTTTTCGTTATGGAAGCTATATTTCTTATAACATAGTATAAAAACTGTCTTTTAGGCTTGTAAACACAACGGCAGTCAAACAGACGACAATAAAAAATAAGAAAAGAATTGCTTTATACATACTACCAGCTCCATATATTTTATAGTCGTTTTTTTCTCAACTCAATTTTCAATTTTACCTTTTTCAACTATGATAAACAATATGGAAATGCTGGTTTTCTTAATAAAAATGTTAAAATTTTGTGTCACAAAATCAAATAATCTAAAATAATGAAATGACTAAACTGAAATGTGCGAACGATGCGTTTATCCATGATATTTTGCATATTTTTGTTCCAAGCGTCTAAGTCGGTTCTGAAGCTGGTCAAATATAGGTTTGTGCATGTTTATTGGATCAATAATGACAGAGTTAATGGCTTCTTGGCAATACCTAATTGCTTTTGAAAGGTCTTTATGCCTATGCTCAAATATTTTGGCCAGCTCTACACAGGCTTCTGCCCTGATTTGTAGATCCTCGGATTCAACAACCTCCAAAAACAACTCTTGCGCGCTGTTCCAATTACGTTCCTTTTTTTGCTGATAGGCTAAAATTAGCTTTGCCTTTGTTGATGTTATATCCTGTTCTTTAGTTAAAGTCGTTAATACCTTTTTCGCTTGTTCCGTTTCTCCTAAACTGGCAAACCAACGTCCTACCTCATACGTTTCAGGGCGTGATTGATTCCGGTCTGTTCCGGTGATCTGGAATGTCAGATGAGTATACAACGTTACAAGGGATAAAATGTCAATTTCATTATGTTTAAGGATACCAATCATTCCATCAGGTTGTTTACTTTCTATAAAGTCAAAATATATGATAGGAGCCAGATATCCAGGAATATCATTCAACCTTTCTACCCCTAATACCTCTTTTTCAACAATGGACAACTTCATTCTGTCTAATTTATGCTTCCAAAGTCTTCTAGCCGCGTGAAAAAGATCAAAGTGTCCGAACGCAGGCAGTTTTGGGACATGTTCTCTAACTAGCGTATGTCGTGTTTTTACTTGCGGCCAATCAAACGATTTTCCATTATATGTGACAAGGGTTCGATAGTTCACTTTTTCCAAAAAACTTTGATAAAGAGGGACCTCAGCACCTGGATTCGGCAGAATGTGCTGCCTTAAAATAAGCTCATCGCCTAAAACGCTGGCATAACCAAGAATAAAAATAGTATTTCCTACCCCGCCGCCAAGCCCGGTCGTTTCTGTGTCAAAAAAGAATAATTCTTCTACACTATGCCCTTTAGATGATAATGGATGGATAATTTCGCTTTCATTCCAGCTATTGACCGCAGTTCGTAATTCATCAAAACGATAAAGCCCATGCTGATATGCAAGCGGGTATCTTACTTCTCGAATGAAACAATAATTTCCATCTAAAAAATACGGAGTGACTTTTTCTTGTTCCCATTTATCAAGAAATGGGATTTCAATGGCAGGTACCTCTGGAAGAAGTTTTGGTTCTTTTTCAGAATAAGTACTAATTGAAAGATGCGGTTTTAAACGGTTCAATTTATTCTTTAAAGACATGACTCAACTTCCTCACCTGAAAGTGGAGTGTAGAGGAACGTCTCAAGAATGTTAACTGTATCTTTTTTGACCGTTTGACCAACAGTATCAGCGCCAATACACGATGGACATCCTGACTGACATTGACATTGATGAATCATTTTTAATGACTCATGAAAAACCTCTGACATTCCTGTATATATTTTTTCACTCAAACCAATCCCGCCCGGATAACGATCATAAAAGAAAATCGTCGGTTTTTCATTATGATCTGCCTTAACTTGGGGAATAACGTGGATATCCGAAGGATCAGCCATGACAAATAAGGGAGCAATATGATTTAGAGCATGCGCAGCGCCAATCAGACCTTGCTCGAGACGTTCTTGCCCCATTTCAGCTAACGGTTTATTTAATGACATCCAGGCTGCATTCGTATGAAGCTCCTCCTCAGGGAGGTGAATCGGACCAGATCCAATGTTTTCATGTGTCTCAAATTTTATTTTTTTAAAAATAGTAGCCATCGCCCTGACACTGACATCGCCATAGCCTATTTCTGCCTCAGGGAGTGTTTGAAGTTTATCTACTTCTAAAACCTTTAATTGAACTGCCAGGTTGGCATCCGTAAAATAGTCTACGTCAACCTCCCGAACAAATGCCTTTTTCTCATCCCAATCAAGTTTTTCAACCTGAAATTGTGTCCCCTGATGCAAGTATATAGCTTCATCATGAAGCAGCGTCATTGCAGAAAAGCGATCCATCTCACCAATGACCTTAACATGAGCTATATCAGATTGATCGACGATTATAACGTTTTCTTGTGAGGCCGAACGTAAACTAATATTATGAGCCGGAAAAGAATCATTCATCCAAAAAAATTTATCCCCATTTCGGTAAAGAACACGTTCCTCTGACAAGTATTCGAGTAACTCATCTGTTTCTACATTTCCAAATCTATCACCAGTCTTAAATGGTAGTTCATAGGCGGCGCATTTCATATGATCAATTAAAATAATAAGATTATCAGGATTAATTCTAGCCGTTTCAGGGCTTTTATTAAAAAAGTAATCAGGGTTTTGGATAATATATTGATCAAGCGGGCTGGAACTAGCAACCATTATCACTAATGCCTCGCCATGTCTCCTGCCAGCTCTTCCTGCTTGCTGCCATGCACTCGATATTGTCCCTGGATAACCAGTCATAATACAAACCTGCAGCTGTCCAATATCGACTCCCAGTTCAAGCGCATTCGTGCTGACAACCCCATAAATGTCCCCTGAACGCAAGCCCTTTTCAATTTTCCTTCGTTCTGTTGGTAAGTATCCGCCGCGATACCCCATAATTGATTTTGCTCCCAACTTATTTTTAACTAATTCCTGCAAGTAAGTTAGGATAATTTCTACTCTCACTCTGCTTCTAGCAAATACGATAGTTTGGATCTTATTTTTCAAGAGCTCACCGGCGATCTTACGAACTTCAAGTGTTGCACTTCTACGAATATTTAATGGCTTATTAACAATTGGAGGGTTATAGAAGAGAAAATGCTTGGTTCCACTTGGAGCACCATTATTATTTATCAGGGTCATTTTCTCTTCCGTTAGTCTCTCCGCAAGCTCTAGAGGATTGGCTATAGTAGCAGAGGTGCAAATAAATACAGGACTGCTTCCGTAATATTGGCAAATTCTCTTTAACCTTCTGATTACATTGGCAACATGACTGCCAAAAACACCCCGATATGTATGGAGCTCATCGATGACAACAAATTTAAGATTCTCAAACAATGAAACCCATTTTGTATGATGCGGCAGAATAGCGGAATGCAGCATATCTGGGTTGGTAATCACCACATGCCCTGCCTTTCTTACCTTTTGCCTAATATTTGCTGGTGTATCCCCGTCATACGTATAACTGTTAATATCAGCACCGGAAGCTTCAATTATTTCATTTATCTCACTTTTTTGGTCTTGTGCAAGTGCTTTAGTTGGAAAGATATAAAGTGCTCTTGCATTTGGATTTTCCAAAACGGTTTGTAATACCGGCAAATTGTAGCAAAGTGTCTTCCCAGAGGCAGTAGGAGTAACTGCCACAATACTATGACCCGAGTTAATTTCCTCATAAGCTGATTTTTGATGTGTATAAAGATGATCTATTCCTCTGGTATTTAGAGATTTCTTTAAAACAGGATGCAGATTCTCTGGCAATTCTACAGTTTGGGCAGTCTGCTTCTCAATTGTATGCCATGTGACAATATTTTCTTTAAACTCATGATTTATTTTTAGATCTGCAAGGATTTCCTGCAGGTTTTTTTTCAGCTTCATGTTCTCACCTCATTACTCCTATTTTACCGAATAAACGTTCGTTATTAAAGATATAAAACAAAATTTAATACATTAACAAGATTGAAACCTTTTTCCATTATGATAGAGTAAACGATAGGAGCAAAATTTGTTACAATAGAATAAAATGCACTGGACTTGAAAGGGGTCTATATGAAAATTGAAGATATTAAACGGGTACTAGGTGATTTTACCCTCTTCCGCGAATTAAACGATTTTGAATTAACTAAAATAGCGAATATTTCGATCGCCAGAGAGTGGAAGAAACATAGTCATGTCTTTCTCCAAGGTGATCCGCTCGAAAACGTCTATTTTATCTTCGATGGAAGAATAAAAATTTATAAAAGTGATGTAAGTGGTAAAGAACAAATCGTTGCGATTGCAAAAAAAGGAGAAATGTTCCCTCATGTCGGGTTCTTTAGAAAAGGGGATTATCCTGCCTATGCTGAAGTGCTAGAACCCTCTACACTGATTACAGTCCCTATTTCAAAATTTGAAAAGGTATTGATTGAAAATCCTGAGCTTTGTATTAAAGTGTTTAAGGTGCTTGGAGAGAAAATTGTTGATTTACAAAATCGCTTGGAGGAACAAATTCTAAACAATACATATGAACAAATCGTTAAACTTCTTATTCGTCTGGCTCAGAAACATGGAATTGAACAGCCCGATGGGACGATTCTTCTAAAATCAGAGTTTACTAACAAAGATCTTGCCAATATGATTGGTACAACAAGAGAAACCATTAGCCGGACATTAACTAAAATGAAAAAAGACGAATTAATTGAAGTGGATCCTGATGGGAACATGATTCTCGATATCACTATTCTAATGCAGGAATTGAATTTACTATAATAAAAACACCGCAGCCTTTGTAAGCTGCGATGTTTCTGTTAATTTGTATGAAGCTGAAGCATGTCTTCCATATCTTCTTTCGCTGTACCAATTAATTTAAGATTAAATGTATCCTGAAGAACCTGAAGAACTCCTTCTGAAATAAATTCAGGCGGTTTTGGCCCAATTCTAATGTCTTTAATTCCTAAACTGAATAGTCCTAATAAAATCGCTACTGCTTTTTGCTCAAACCAAGATAGGACGATACTTACTGGTAATTCATTGACTTCACATCCGAACGCATCTGCTAATGCTAAAGCGATTTTCACAGTCGAGCCGGAATTATTACATTGACCTAAATCGATATACCTAGGGATGTTTGTTCCTGGTACAACACCATAATCAACATCGTTAAAGCGGAATTTACCGCAGGAAGTCGTTAATATAACTGTCTCTGGAGGAAGTGATGTAGCAAGCTCTCGGTAGTATTCACCGCCTTTTCCAGGTGCGTCACATCCTGCAATAACAAAGAAACGTTTAATCTTACCTGCTTTCACTGCTTCAATGACCTCTGGTGCTAATCCTAAAACAGTCTCATGGTGGAATCCAGTGAGTAATGTTTCTTCTGATTCTATCGCTGCTTCAGGAAGCTCCAATGCTCTGTTAATTAATGGGGTAAAATCATCATTCACAATTTTTTCAACATTCTCAAGACCAGCAACTTCATAGGAGAACATCCGGTCAGCATAAGTACCCTTAATTGGCATTACACAGTTAGTTGTAGCAAGAATAGCTCCTGGGAACTTTTCAAATAGGCGGCGTTGATCGTACCAAGCTTTACCTATATTACCTTTTAAATGCGCATATTTTTTCAGGGCAGGATATCCATGAGCAGGCAGCATTTCAGAGTGTGTATAAATATTAATTCCTTTTCCTTCTGTTTGTTTTAATAATTCTTCTAAGGCGAATAGGTTATGCCCCGTAACAACAATACACTTGCCCTCAATTTTATTTTGACTTACGCGAATTGGTTCTGGAATTCCTAAACGTTTCGTATGAGCCTCATCGAGCATTTCCATTACGCGGACAGCAGATTTGCCTACCTTCATAGCCATATCAATATGTTCTTGTACATTAAAGTTTGAATTAGTTAATGTCATGTAAAGCGCTTCATGTGTTGTCGCATCCACAAATGGGTCCGTATACCCCAGTTGGTTGGCATGTGTTCTGTAGGCCGCAATTCCTTTTAATCCAAAAATAATTGTATCTTGTAAGCTGGCGATGGTTTCATCTTTACCACAAACACCGATAACCTTACATCCGCCAGATGGTGTTTGTTCACATTGATAACAGAACATGTAACTTCCCCGCTTTCATCAGTTTTCTTAACTAGACTACAAATTTTTTCACATCATTAGTGTGATTTAAATCACATCAGTTGAGTTTGTAACAAATTGTTCAATAACTTGTGACGAACTTATGTCGACACCTACCTATTTTTCTCCGCATATGATATGGAGTAAACTAATGGAAAGAGAGGGAATTATCATGTCATCCATGCTTCCGAGTGATAAAAATAACCATAAACCCCAGCTGCCGGAACCTTTCAAGGATATATTTAAATCAATGAATGACTTTTTCACTGATAAACCAATGCGGGGATTTTTACAATCTATTGATGATTTTTTCAAATCTCCTTTTCCGGTTGGTACAGGTTTTCAAGTTGATACAGTTGAAACAGGATCGGAATATATTATTTCAGCAGAGCTCCCTGGTGTGCAAAAGGAGCAAATCCAATTAAATATTTCAGGAAACTATTTAACCATCTCCGTCGAAAATAAGGAATTAGAGACGGAAGAAAACGACCTTACCCACGTTTATCGTCGAAAATACGTTCGGCAGCAAGCTTCTAGAACGATCGCCCTGCCACATGCTATCAATGAGAATTTGGTTAAGGCTTCGTACCGTAACGGCTTATTGCAAATCCGCATTCCTCAGGAAAAAGGAAAAATAATAGATATAGAAGAATAACCGATTTTTTTAGCTTCCTTATATATGAAAAAGACGGCTGCCAATAGCCGTCTTTTTTTCCTCTAAAATGGTTAACTTTTAAATATTCCTCCAAATCCTTTAACAAGCGAGGATACTTGGTTTACTGCATTCATCATTTGCCCTGCTGTATTCACCATTTTATTAATGTCAACTGATCCATCTTGTGATTTGAAGGAATTCATTAGCGATTTCATTCCACCTGGTTGTTTTGGCATGAAACTGTTTTTGGGATAGGGATTCATTACCGGATATCCATTCATCGGCATATATGACTGTTGAACCATGTCATCCTTCGGCTGAAGCGGGTTTTGAAATAGAAACTGGTTATCCTTTTGCGTATATTGAGCTTGATAATTCATATTTTGCGGTACAAAGCCCGGTTGATAGGTTTGACCAAATGTCTGCATTTGCTGCGGGTAATAAGGGTTGGGCGGGTAATAGGGCATCATATTATAGTTCTGGGGTTGAGTTTGATAAGCACTCGGCTGGTTTCGGCTCATATATGCTTGAGGGTTCAATTGTTGTTGTGTCATCGGTACTTGGTGCATCATTTGCCCCGAGTATCCATAATGAGCAAAATGATTTGGTCTTGGTTTACCAAACATGGGCAAACATCTCCTCTTTATAATTCTCTATTACACATTATGAAGGTTAGAGATGAATGGTGATTCTTCTAGTCTGTTTGTCAATGTCATAATCACAGGAATTTTGTCTAAAGTTTAAATATTTTAAAAACTAGGAATCCTATGTTTTCATGATACGATAATTAAAAGGGTGAAGGAGGAGCTATATATGGACATTCACGAATTAAAAAGCAAATTTATTCAAAGTCGGGATTACAACACAGATGACGTTAATGCCTTATTGGATTTTGCAAAGAGAGCGTATATTCATAATGAAATTAATATTAAAGAATATCGCATTCTTGTCCGCGAGCTTGAAAATCAAGGTGCGGTTATACCTGAAGCTATACATGAAGACTCCCTCATCGAACATTCATAGAATAATCAGCTGCAGCTCAAATCTGCGCCGTTTATCTGCCGTAAATCAGCAGCTGGCAGATAATAATTTAAATCCTTTGATCATAAAAGAGATGCAAAAAATTGCATCTCTTTCTATTTTTTAACCTCTTTTTCTACTTCCGAGAGAATAAATTCAATTGCCCGATGTGTATTTAAAAATCTTGATTTACTTGTCTCTGGGAAAAAAGACTGCACAGAAAGCTGATCAATATGGGCAGATGTTGTATCAATTTGCTTCAAATGGAGATACTGCGTCTTTGCTGTGGAAAGCCATATCTTCATAGCCTTATTCCATTTATCATTCATTTCCTTTACCTCATCCGCAAATGGTTTTATCACACTATGAAAATCGTGAGTTACTCCTGTCTCTCTCCCTTCACGATAGTTCTTTAAGAATAATTCATTATAATGTAAAAGTTTTTCCGTTAAATCAAGAATTTCTTCTGACATGTTTCCCATTGTCCCCTTTTTAATGTACAAAATAAAAAAGTAGCAAGTGTAGTAATGCTACTTTTAACCATATTATTATTTTAGCGCTAATTAAAAACCTAATTCAAGCTTTAAGGATTTAGGAACGGCACCAAGGTTGGAGTCAAGGAATTCTTCGTGAGACAGGTTCACTTGTGCTGATTTTACCCCGATATCTGAAAGGCGATGGAGTGTTACCGATAATTTTTCTTGTTCTTCACTATTCATATGAAGGCGGTGGTCGGAAAAAGAGGCTTCTAAAACAGACTCCAATTCTTCTAATTGATCATATATTTCAGTTAGCATTGTAAGCATTTTTTCTTTTTCGGACATTGGTATTGTCATTTACAAATCCCTCCTCACGAATATCTATTACGTATTATTCTCCTTCCCTTTCCAGCCTCCTTCCAGCTTGACAAAACTAGAAGCAATTCGGCAAAGAAAGTGTTAATACAGCATAAAGGATATTCTTTTTCGACATAATCATAAGTTCGCATGAAAAATCGCTGAAGCGCACATGCTAGTAAATGGAGGTGTTTTTAATGGCGAAAAAGAATAACCCAACAAGCAAACAATCAAAAGCTGTCACTGAACAAAAAACAGGCTATGGGGATAAAAAGCTTGAAGGACCAAATCGTCCTGCTGAATAAGAACCCTAAAAAAGCAAGGAGGAATCCTTGCTTTTTCATTTCCACTTTTTTAACTTCAGCGACTTTTGAAGGGAAAGAAGTAAATGAAGCTGATTTGATTTATTAAAATACCAGTCTGTAAGATGAATGGGATGATGATGGCGGGCTGGAGAATACAACCATGCTGGGGAAATGATTCGCTGTTTGCTCCAATCCTGATATTTATGTTGATGATGCGCAATTACTGGAAAAGTTGTTCTTAGCAGTGGCGTTTTCCGACCAGTCTTTATCTTAAAATATTGTTCATAATCGTGTCTTGAACCAGTATGTGGGGTCTTTTCAGCAAACTCAAAAAAATAAGGAAACAGCCGGGGATGAAAAAGGATACTCGCCAGTCTCTTCCCTAAATTAATTCGCTTGGATAGAGATCTAAAACCATTTACACTAGCCCCATAAACCTCTCCTCCACAAGTAGGAAAAAGAACACAGCTGAAGTGTAGCCAATCTTGAAAAGAAAAGAGTAAGGAGTGAAAGACCTTATTTCTATATATAGGGTGTTCTATCACAGGGGATTGAATCACATTTTGTTCATTTATAATTAAAGCTGTTGTTAATCTTTTCTTATCGGTTTCCTTCCAGTAACGATCCCACTCTTTTTGTATAAATGCTGAGACATTGAAATAGGGAAGCAAGTGAAACATTGGCCGATTGAATTTCGTCGAATATTTGTAGAGCAAAAGCTGGGGATAGACGTCATGAAAGATAAGCCAATTAGCACGCTCATAAGTCAAAAAAAGCTGTTTTCTCATTTTCGGCTCTAAAATTTCCGGGAAAATGTCACCTTCGAGGTCACACATATTCCAGCCGCCGTTCCGGGAAACCATACTTGCAAGAAAAGACCAAGTAATATCAGGATGCTTCTTAAAATATGAAAAATAGGCATCCGTTCTCGAAATATTATCAACATTTCTCTTTTTTGTTTCACTTACAATTTGACGGATGATTGATTGTTCCTGTATTGTAAGATGATTCATATTCATCTTCCCTTATTTTTTGATAGAGTTTTAATTTACGTGTAAATCTTTTGCGAAAATGGAATCATGCCTATGTTAAGCATTCACTATACAATTATTATTAGAGTGTGTAAGCAAAATTATTTTATACACCCCAAAAAAACGCTAATATTTGGTATGATAAGGATTAGCTTGAGAGGTGCAAAACGATGAATCTTAACTATCCCAATGGAAAAAAGTATAAGCCAAAGGAACTTCCGATCGATGCTTCCTTGAAAAAAAGAAAAAATGGATCTTATAGTAATCGGGGAATGACACTTGAGGAAGATTTAAATGAAACCAATCAATATTACCGGGAAAGAAAAATTGCAGTAATACATAAAAAGCCTACTCCGGTTCAAATTGTTCAGGTGGATTATCCAAATAGAAGTGCTGCCGTAATAAAAGAGGCATACTTTAAACTAGCATCGACAACTGATTATAATGGGGTATATAAAGGTAGATATATTGATTTTGAAGCAAAAGAAACACAAAATCCCACCTCCTTTCCATTAAAGAATTTCCATCAACACCAAATCGAACATATGGAAGAAGTAATGGATCAAGGCGCTATTTGTTTTGTTATTCTCCGTTTTACAAAATTTGAACAGGTTTATCTGCTTGAAGCTCAGCACTTATTAAATTTTTGGAATCGAATGATGAATGGAGGAAGAAAATCCATTACGAAAGAAGAAATTGAACAAAAGGGGTACCACATACCGCTTGGATTTCAACCAAGAATTGACTATATTAAAATAATAGAGCAACTATAGAAAACTTCATTTTTATAGAGGGTAGAAAGGAAGGAAATCATATGTCTGAACAATACCAATCAAGAGAGGAGCGCAGGAAGCAACTCCAATCCAAAGGTAAGAAAAAAAAGCAGAAAAAACCCCGCGGACTTTTTAAGAAAATTTTTCTAAGTCTTGTTGTCCTCGGAATTATTGGAATACTTACTGGAGTTGGGACTTTCGCCTATTTAGTGAAAGATGCTCCCAAACTTGATCCGAAATTATTAAAAGATCCTATTCCTTCAAAGATTTTTGATAAAAATGATAAATTGATAACTGAAGTAGGCGCCGTAAATAGGGAATACGTAAACTATAAAGACATACCTGCAGTTGTCGAAGACGCTGTTTTAGCGACGGAGGATTATCGTTTCTATAAGCACCATGGGATCGATCCGATTCGTCTCGGTGGCGCCATTTTAGCCAATTTCCAACGTGGTTTTGGTGCTGAAGGCGGCAGTACAATCACACAACAAGTTGTGAAAAATACCTTTTTAACTCAAGAAAAGACTTTAAAACGAAAAGTTCAAGAAGCTTGGCTTGCTTATGAGCTAGAACAGCAATACACAAAACATCAGATTTTTGAAATGTATGTGAATAAAGTATATGTTTCAGAAAATAGTCACGGGCTTGCAACTGCAGCAAAAATCTATTATGGGAAAGATTTAAAGGACCTTACATTAGCAGAAGCCGCGCAAATTGCCGGAATGCCACAGAGTCCTAATAACTATAATCCGTTTGATTATCCTGATAAAGCAGAAGAAAGACGTAATATCGTTTTATCATTAATGTATCAACATGGATATATTTCAAAGCAGCAAATGGAAGAAGCTGAAAAGGTTTCTGTAGCAAAAGATGTGCTGCCAATTGACAAACGTCAGGTTAAAGATAATAAAACTTATGACTCATTTGTGGATGCCGTCATTAATGAAGTCGACGATACAACTGATTTTGATATCTATACGGATGGACTAACAATCTATACATCACTAGACAGAGATGCTCAATTACACGTTAATGAAATCCTAAATGATAAGGATTCTAACATAATCCCTTACCCGGATGATAAATTTCAAGCCGGTATCGTCCTCCTTGATACAAAGACCTCAGAAATTCGAGCAATTGGAGGAGGAAGAAACCAACAGGTACAACGCGGCTTTAATTATGCCACCGATACGAGACGACAGCCTGGTTCTACGATCAAGCCGGTTCTTGATTACGGCCCTGCAATTGAATATTTAAATTGGGGCACCTATGAAATGATTAACGATAAGCCCATTACGTATTCTTCTGGTAAGAAATTTGGTAACTGGGATCAAAAATATAAGGGACCAATGTCCATAAGAACAGCCCTCCAATTATCGCGTAATAGTCCTGCTGTTCAAGCATTACAACAGGTTGGGTTAGATAAAGCGAAGGACTTTGCTGTTAATCTTGGGATTCCTTTAAAAGAAATCTACGAATCATATGCGATTGGCGGATTTGAAACAGGAGTATCACCACTTCAAATGGCCGGAGCATATGCTGCATTTGGCAATAATGGCTTCTATACCAAACCACATGCGGTCAGAAAAATAAAACTGCGTGACGGAACTATGATTGATACTTCACCTAAACCAAAAGTTGTCATGAAGGACTCTACTGCGTTTATGGTTACGGATATGTTAAAGAGTGTACTTGTATATCCTGGTACAGGGACAAGGGCCAAAGTACCTGGACTTCCAATTGCCGGTAAAACAGGAACAACCAATTATACAGATCAAGAAATGCAAGAATGGAATATAGATAGCAGTTCTGTCCCGGATGCATGGTTTACCGGTTATACAACAAATTATACTGCATCCATTTGGACAGGATATGAGAGCCGGAAAACCCCAATTACAGCGGAAGGAAGCAATCAACGAATTGCTCAGCTGCTTTTTAAGAATTTAATGGCTTATGTATCTAAGGACATTGATACCCCTGATTTTACAATCCCAAATAGTGTTCAAAAGGTCAGGGTTGAGAAAGGCAGTATGCCGGCTGTATTAGCTAGTCAGTATACCCCTAGCAGTCAGGTCTCAATTGAATACGCAGTCAAGGGGCATGCACCTAAAAAGGTTTCTGAAAAATATTACAAACTTTCAGCTCCGTCAAATCTAGCGGCAAAATATGATAATACAAGCGGAAATGTCGAAGTAACATGGAATTATAGCGCAAATAAAGATGTTCAGTTTGATATTACGATAGATGGTACCACTGCAAATCATTCTGTTCAGGCCGGAAATAGCTTTACCTTTAAGGCTAATCCGGGAGAAAAATATACTATCTCCGTCTTTGCCCTTAGTGGAAATAATAAAAGTGATGCAGTTCATACTTCAATTGATATTCCACAAGCCGAAGAACAAACTGACCAAGGCACTGGAACTGGAACTGGTACTGATACTGGCACAGGGACCGGTACTGGTACTGGCACAGGGACTGACACTGGTACTGGGACTGGAACTGGGACTGGTACTGGGACTGGAACTGGGACTGGTACTGGGACTGACACTGGAACTGGGACTGACACTGGTACTGGGACTGACACTGGTACTGATAACGGTAATGGGGACGGCAATAACACTGGAAACAACAACGGTGGTCAACAAGGAAATACTACTCCACCAGTTACAACCCCAGTAACCCCGCCAAGCAGTCAAAACACTGGAAATCAAGGGGAAACGAAAAATCAATAAGGACAAATAAAAAAATCGTCTGGGTTATAGCCTAGACGATTTTCTTATGATGTTACTCTTTACAAATTGCTTTTCCTGCTCAATCATTAATTCAGAAAGCTGTCGATACGAATGGTATAATTCAGGTCTTGAATTTATAAAATCTATTCTCTCTTCCAGATTAACCGGCTTAAATAAAAACTGATCATATCTGTTTCGATTAATAGGAGGGAATGTTTCATGATTGGTAAGATATAAAAATTGAAGATATAGGTTAATTCCCTTTTCCATCCATTTTTTTGTATTTTTTTGATCACGAGCACGAAATAATGGTGCAAGTTGTTTTTGGATGCCTTCCCATTCTGCTAGAATCGCAGCTACTGCTTCTCCACGATTATTCATTTACTACAGCCTTCCCCTTCATTCTCTTCTTACCTTCCCGACAAAGTTCTAGTAATGGACAGCTTGGACATTGTGGATTTTGAGCTTTGCAATGATAACGTCCAAAAAAGATTAATCGATGATGTGTTAGCGACCACTCATCCTTTGGGACCTTCTTCATTAACGTTTTCTCCACCTCGAGCACAGAATCCTTCCAACGGCAAATTCCAAGGCGTTTACTTACCCTTTCCACGTGTGTATCTACCGCAATGGCCGGAATATTAAAGGCTACTGAAACGACCACATTGGCGGTTTTCCTGCCCACTCCAGGAAACTTTGTCAACTCATCTCGATCCATAGGAAGAACACCGTTATATTCGTCCAATAAAATTCGGCATAAACTCTGAATATTTTTTGCTTTATTTCGATACAGGCCAATGGAACGGATATCGTTTTGAAGTTCTTCGAGTGAAACCTTCAGGTAATCTTCCGGGGATTTATATTTTTCAAATAAACCCTTGGTTACTTTATTAACAAGGGCGTCTGTACATTGTGCCGATAATGAAACAGCAATAACAAGTTCAAAAGGATTTGAGTGGTTCAATTCACAATGTGCTTCTGGGAACATTTTACCCATTTCATCTAAGCAATAACGAATTTGAGTATTATTTAGCATAGAAATCACCTACTTATAAAATGAAAGAAAACGAGAGAAGTTTCCCTCGTTTATTTACAATTATTTATTGCTCTAACCAGTTATAAAAAGGAACTGATGGCTGATGGTCATCGTTCTTTGTATGTGTCTTTTCCGTTTGTTTTTGCCGAAACTTACGTCCATGATTTTTAGCTTGTTCAATTGTTTTAATCCCATTTTTCTTCCACTCAAAAAGGATCCGATCAATATAACGAAAGTTTAATTTTCCTGACATGACAGCCTCACGAAGCGCAGCTTTTATGATGATTGGATCATGGTGATCATCGTCCATCCACATCCCGAGCGATTCACATTCAAATGGTGAAAGCGGACGGCCAAATTCCTTTTCGAAACAAGTATAGACATCTGTTTCTTCTGTTTTCTGTTCAAGTTGTCTCGTTACTTGACTATTTATTAAAAACTGATCAACTAGTCTTTCCCATAAGGGCTTTACGGAATACTTTTCAAACCGGATGCCTTCATTACTATATTGATCCATTATCTCAATAAATCCTCGTTGGATCAGCCTTCTAAGCATGTCATGACAATCAGCAATTGATACTGTCATTCTGGCTGAAAGTTCTTCTGGAGTAGGAAATTCGTTTCCTTTTTCGATAAAAGTAATAATATTTAATAAAAGAACAAGTTCCGTCTCATTTAAGTTCAGATTTCGATATTCTGAAAATAACATTGTAGGAATCGTAATATTCCCTTCCTGTAACCATGCTACTATATTTGATTTCATCTTTCTACACCTCTAGATTAGTATAACATGAACCACCAATTCGAGTAAGAGTATTAGAAATCCATCTTTGGAAAGGAAAAACAAAAAGCCTGCATCATGCAGACTTTTAAGTATTAGGAAAACGACTAAGGTTAGCTCTTAACCTTCGCTGTAACGAATTGATCAATTCGTTCCACAGCCTTTTCTAATTGTTCAAGTGATGTTGCGTAAGATAGACGAATATTATCTGGAGTTCCAAAACCTGAACCTGGAATAACAGCTACCTTAGCTTCTACAAGCAATGCTTCCACGAAGTCATCAACGTTTCTAAATCCAGTCATCTCCGCAGCACCCTTGACATTTGGATAAAGGTAAAAAGCACCCTGCGGTTTCACACAGGTAAATCCAGGGATTGCAACTAATTTATTGTAGATAATTTCTAATCTTTTCTCAAACGCTTGTCTCATTTCTTCAACTGGTTCCTGTGAACCATTGTAAGCCGCAATCGCAGCGTATTGGGCAGTTGTGGTTGGATTGGAGGTACTATGGCTGGCAAGATTCGTCATGGCCTCAACGATTTGTTTATTACCTGCAGCATAACCAATTCTCCAGCCTGTCATAGAATGTGATTTGGATACACCATTAATAACAATTGTTTGCTCCTTCAATTCTGGAGAAAGCTCCGCAATGGAGACATGTTTGGCACCAGAGTAGACAAGCTTCTCATATATTTCATCTGATACAATTAAAATATCTTCTGCCAAACAAATCTTTCCTAACTCTAGAAGTTCTTGGTCAGTATATAAAACTCCTGTCGGATTGCTTGGTGAATTAATGATTACAGCTTTTGTTTTATCCGTTATTGCTTCTTTTAATTGTTGAGGAGTAATTTTGAAATTATTTTGTTCCAGCCCTTCAACATAAACAGGTACACCACCTGCCAGCTTTACTTGTTCAGGATAGCTGACCCAATAAGGTGTTGGAATAATTACTTCATCACCATCGTTTAAGATAACCTGGAACAATGTATAAAGGACGTGTTTTGCTCCATTGCCTACAATAACCTCATTTGGTTTATAGCTTAATCCTTGATCTGCCTCAAACTTATTGATGATAGCCTTTTTTAAGGCAGGAAGGCCCGCTGAAGGAGTGTACTTTGTATGCCCCTCGTTCATCGATTTTGCAGCCGCATCTAAAATGTGCTGGGGCGTATTAAAGTCAGGTTCCCCTGCCCCTAATCCAATGACATCTTCTCCTTTTTCTTTCAATTCCTTTGCTTTTGCTGTAATAGCTAACGTAGTAGATGGCGTAAGTGCCATTACTCGATTTGCAAGTTTGATTGCCATATCTCTTTCCTCCAGTCTCCACAAGCTATAGATTTTCAATTTTTTTTAGCCATTCACCGGTTTCAAAGTGAACATAGTAATAATTTATTAAATTATTTTCAGAACGGTAGTAGATTTCCCATAATGGAATATTTTTTTCCATACCCAGCCGTACTGAAATAATTTTCTTAGGTTGTTTTTCCTGCAATAATTTTTGAATTGCTTCTTCTCTTGTGATGCCATCCTTCGCCTTTTTAATGTAAACCTTTTTACTCTTCTCAGGAATCCAAACAATCACTTTACTGCCTTTTTTATTTTTCCCTTCAATCACATTAACGGTCTCAATACCATTATAAATATGAAAGTCATCCACTTCACTCAATTGCACTTTATCCTTGGCAAGTGAAACAGCTCTTTTTTCGGCTGCTTTAACGGGCTGAACAGATGAAAAATAGACTTTTACCAGCACTCCGGCTATGACAAGTACTACAATAATGGGGATTAGAATCCACTTTTTCATTTTCTTTTTCACTTCTTTATGTACGATATATAGTTGGTTCTAATGTTCAACAATCTATTTAATTATTATAACAGGATAAATCAAGATGTGTTATCAATCTTCATTAAATTAGAAAATTTTTTTCATTTTTGCGAAAAAGCTATTCCGCTTCCTTTAGGGGAATGGTAATAATCTCATAATTTGATTCCGTAAATTTAATGGTGACTGTCCCATGTTTTTTTGTAAAATACACTTCAGACCATATACCTTGCAGGTCACGCAGCAAATCCTGATCCAGTTGATCTTCCTCTGCTCCGAACAGAATTGATATTTGTGGATTTAGAGTTTGAATCAACTGGTCAGATAAGGAGTCTTTTGTAAGAGTGTAAGGTATTTTAAAAACATGAATATCTACCAAGTTCTTAGCTAATAATTCTTGTTCCGCCCGTTGACTGAAGGAAGTCATTAAAAAGAGGTTATGCTTAAAAAAGCGCAGCATCAAATCCATGCCTTCATTTTTTTGATTTCCAAGGAATTGAACATATGCAAACATTTCAGGCAGGATTTCTTTCTTTGTCCCTTCATTCCAAACCGTAATGGGTATTTGATTGGACTGTTCTCTGGTTAATAACGCAGAAACTTCGGGCGTGGTGACAATTTCTTTAATATTATATTTTTTCCATAACTTACCGACTTTCTCAATCGAAATCTTTTCATCATTATTCGTTAGAATTAAGGTAGAGAGTTCCTTTACATTATAAAGAGAAAGCCATCCTTCTAACTCAGTTAATTCTCCTTGCCCTCCGATATTAATTAAAATATTTTCTCCATTTGGACCCTGTACAAGCGTCGCTTCACCAGTAGTCAGGCCTAAAAAGGTGACTGCTGCTTGATGCTCTGCTAATTTTACATCAATTTTTTCAACCTCTGTAGGCAAAGTCGTTTCTGCTCTTACCGCCACGCTGCTTGGAATCAATAAAGCCAAAATCATAAGCAATATTCTCATACACATTCCTCCCAGATAGTTATAGGATGTGTCTTTTTCCAAATTTTATCATAACCATTTTTGGATAAACCCCGCTAATTCCTCCATTTTTCCCTTTTGGACTGGAACGGGAGGTATTGATTGCAAAAAGGCCTTTCCGTACTGCGTGGTAACGATTCTTCTATCAAATACAATGATTACCCCTCGGTCCGTTTCGGTCCTAATTAGCCGGCCAAAGCCTTGTTTAAAACGGAGTATGGCTTCTGGTAGTGAATAATCAGAAAAAGCATTCCTTCCCTGCTGGACAATCAACTGACACTTTGCCTCTGTCAAAGGTTCATCAGGAGGGCTAAATGGCAGCCTGACAATGACAAGGCAAGATAAGTCTTCTCCTGGAATATCGACTCCTTCCCAAAAGCTGCTGGTTCCTAACAAGATGGCCTTTTCATAGCGCTGAAAATTTCTTGTTAGTCTTGAACGACTTCCACTTGAAATACCTTGAGCAATTAATACATATTCATTAAGAAAACCACTTTCCTTTATTAGTTCGTACGTTTTTTTTAGCATGTCATAAGCAGTAAAAAGAATTAGCAGCCTTCCTTTTGTTGCCTCAGCTATAGTAATGATATGTTCTGTAATAGCGATTACGTATTCTTCCAGTGATACAGAATTGATTTCTGGTAAATCATCAGGGATAAGAAGTTGAACCTGATCTTTATACACAAATGGTGAGGGAATACTCACTTGAACTGTAGAGTTTGCCTCAAGGCCAATTTCTCTCATGATATAATCAAAAGAACGATTCACCGTTAGGGTTGCTGAAGTTAGGATTACCGCTTTCTTGGTTTCGAAGAACTTCTCCTTCAACTGCATCGCAACAGTAGCTGGCTGAGCCAAAAATGTTGTCACATTTTGCGGTGAACGGGTATCCATTTCAATCCACTTTACTTCTTTTGAATCCTTGATAAAACAGCTAATCAATATGTTTCGCAATTCATCAAGCTCCGCAGCAAATCCAGAGACATCCTCCACTTTATTAAGCTCAGGGATTGATAATGAATCTTTCTGGGTTTTTAACCAATTAATTCGGCTGTCAATAGCATTGAGTATATCCTTAATCAAAAAGGACATTCTCTCGGCACTGTGGACAAGCGCTTTTCTTTCTCTGCAAGAGTCGGTTGTAGTAAACCGAACTTTTATCCGATTTATCCCTTTTTTATTAGCTGCCTTTGTTTTTGCATATAGGGCCATTAATTTAAAAAATTCATCCATCTCGTAATGTAGATCTAAAACAAGCTGATTTAATTCAAAGGAAGTAAAAAACTTTTTTCCTGATGAAGGAAGTCGTGAGGTCAGCTGTTCCATTTCATAAAAGAGTTGTTTTTGCTCATAAGTTCCAAATTGACTAATTAGCAATCGGGTAGACAAATAGTCCAATGAATAGCCAAAGAACCTACTCGCAACTTTCTCCAAATGATGACCTTCATCAATCACTACATAATCAGATGCAGGTAAAATGGAACCCGCACCTTTAATATCGCTTAATAATAATGAATGGTTTGTAATAATGATATCAGCCGAGTTTGCATTCCTTATTGCTTTTTGATAAAAATCCCTTTCTTGCCAGCCCTTATCCTCAAATAATATCGACGGTTCTTCCTTTATTTTGTTCCAATATAATTGGCCTCCACTCGATAGATTCAATTCATCCCTATCACCAGTTTCCGTCTCCGTTAACCAAACTAGGATTTGCATTTTCGTTAAGGTAGTATCATAATTATCGTTTTCATCCATTAACGTCTGGTGAAATTTTTCTAAATTTAAATACTGATGTCTCCCTTTTAACAGAACGGCATCTATCTTAAATGGAAGAATGTTTTTCAAAAAGGGAATCTCTTTATTTAAAAGTTGTTCCTGCAGTTGAATAGTATGGGTACTGACAATGATGGGCCGTTTGTTTTGCTTGGCAAAATACGCTAACGGCAAAAGATAACCAAGCGACTTACCTACACCAGTTCCGGCCTCAATCAGTGTATGCCTTGAAAGTTGCAGGGATTGATAGACGGTATCCATCATTTTAAATTGCCCCACTCGCTTTATAAAAGACTTAAAGCCGTGACGGATGATTTCAACCTTTTCTTCTTCACTTTCAGGATATTTACACTCTTCTTTATTTAAGATATCGGTTTCCTTTTCAGTATGATTCTTCTTGAACGCAATATCGTTTACAATTTCTATAGAATCTAAAATGTTTGAAGCTGCAAATGTATCCATCATGTCTTCGAGAAACAACTGCAGGTCACTCTTTAATCCCCCAGATAACTGAGTTAACTGTCTAAGAGTAACCGTCGGCAATAAAGATAGACGTTTCAATAGGATTAAAAAAAGTTCCGCTGTCACCAAGGCATCACTATCTGCCTGATGCGGCCTGTCATGGGTAAGTTTCTCTTTCTCTGCCAAATCTGAAAGCTTATAGCTGTCAGCTGTTGGATAGAGAATTCTTGCCATCTCCACGGTGTCTAAGACAGACCCATAAAACCCTTCTGATCCTGCTTGGATTAATTCTTCTTGAAGAAAGGATAAGTCAAATAATACGTTATGAGCAACAAAATAGGCCCCTTCTAACAAAGATTGAACCTTTTCGGATATTTCGGTAAATAATGGTGAATCCTTGACCATTTCATCATTAATTCCAGTCAGTTCTTCTATAAAGACTGGAATTGGTTTTTGTGGATTGATCAGCGAGGAGAACTGTTCTGTGATGTTTCCGTTTTCTATTACCACAGCCGCAAATTGAATAATTTTATCACCCTTTTTTGGTGTATTACCCGTAGTCTCTAAATCAATCACAACAAATTTATTTAACATTTGTTACACCCCAAACCTTCGTTCATTAAACGGCAACATAACTTTTCCATAATGATTTAAATTCTACCACTGTCTAAAGGATTTTTAAAATAATAAAAAAATCCCCAAAAAATGGGGACCTTACATAATGGTATGTGCTGGTTCTGCATGTAGAAGATCTTTAATCCGATTGTTCTCATCCATTATAGCTACTTTTGGTATATGAGTTTCAACTTTTTCATCAGGTACCAATGCATAAGAAATAATGATCACCGTATCACCCACTTGAACAAGGCGAGCAGCCGCACCATTTAAACAAATTACTCCGCTGCCTCTTTTACCTGGAATAATATATGTTTCTAACCTAGCACCATTATTATTGTTCACGATTTGTACCTTCTCATTGGCTGCCATTCCAACAGCATCAATAATATCTTCATCTATCGTAATACTTCCAACATAGTTTAAATTAGCTTCAGTTACAGTAGCACGATGGATTTTGCCATTCATCATAGTACGAAACAAGTTTATTCCTCCTCTAATGAAACTCTACTAATCTATTTGAATAATAATATTGTCGATTAACCTTACCTTCGAAAATTTCACAGCAACAGCAATTATAAAGGAACCTTCTATTTTTTCCAACGGTTTTAATTGTGGATAGGAAAGTATTTCGACATAATCAATTTTCCCAATAGACTCATTTGTAACCAATTCCTTGATTCTATTAGTTACAACGGCCGGATTTTTTTCACCATTGTCAATTGCATTCTTTGCTTCTTGCAGGCTTCTATATATTACGGGAGCCTGTTGTCTTTCTTCCGGTAATAAGTTAACATTTCGTGAACTCTTTGCTAACCCGTCCTCTTCACGAACGATTTCAACCGGTATTAACTGAACTGGAAAATTAAAATCGGAAATTAATCCCTCAATCACTGCAACTTGCTGGGCATCTTTCTTACCAAAATAAGCCCGTGTAGGCATTATGATATGAAATAACTTGGTAATGACTGTAGCAACACCGTCAAAATGACCAGGCCGTGATTTCCCGCATAACACATCAGTTCGTTCCTGAACTACCACTCTAACCGATGGCACTTGTGGATACATTTCTTCTACTGACGGATAAAAGAGATAGTCTACCTTTTCTCCTTCAGCTAGGGCGCGGTCTCGTTCAAAATCACGGGGATAAGTGGAAAAATCCTCTTTCGGACCAAATTGTAATGGATTGACAAATATACTCAACACAACGATATCATTTTCTTTTCTTGCCTTAGAAATAAGTGTTAAATGCCCCTCATGGAGAAAGCCCATAGTAGGGACAAAGCCGATGGATTGTCCCAACCCTTTATGGTTAACTATTTCATCCTGCATCTCTTTAATGGTAGTTATGACCTTCATTTTTTACCTCCATAAAGAACTTTCAGTTCCTCTTCCTTCATGGTGAAAGAATGTTTATCTTCAGGGAATTGATTATTTTTCACTTCGGACGTATAGGCTTGAATCGATTCAATCATAAACGGATTTACGGAATGGTATTGCTTCACGAATTTAGGCACCCTTTCGACACCATAGCCTAAAATATCGTGATAAACTAAAACCTGTCCATCTACATGCATCCCTGCTCCAATACCAATCACAGGGATTGAAATCGATTTAGCTACTTCCTCAGCCAGCTGTTTAGGCACACATTCAAGGACAATAGCAAATGCACCGGCTTCCTCAACCTTCTTTGCATCATTTAACAACTTTTGGGCCGCATGTGCATCTTTTCCCTGCACCTTATAACCGCCTAATACGCCAACAGATTGCGGTGTTAAACCTAGATGTCCACAAACAGGAATACCAGCTTGTGTCAAAGCAAAAATCTTTTCTAACACGCCATCTGCTCCTTCGAGTTTCACGGCATGGGCCCCAGCATCTTGCATCAGCCTGCCTGCATTAATGAGGGTATCTCTAACGGAGAGGTGATAGGCTAGAAATGGCAGATCTGTCACGATAAAGGTATCTTTTGCTCCTCGTTTTACTGCTTTTGTATGGTGTATCATATCTTCCATCGTTACAGGGATGGTTGAGTCATATCCTAGAACAACCATTCCAAGTGAATCTCCAACCAGAATCATGTCAACTCCGCCCTGTTCCGCTTGTTTTCCAGATGGGTAATCATAAGCGGTAAGCATGACAATTTTTTCATTGTTTTCTTTCATTTTTAAGAAGTCAGTGGTATGCTTCATCATTATTCCCTCCTTTAATAATGGGAGAGGTGATAAAACGCCAATAGAGAGCAAATAAAAAAGATCCTTCTTAAGGCAGAGGATCTCATCATTACTCATGTGCATGTTCATCCCTCTGTCCCGGTCCGTTATACGGATCTAGGCAGAAACCTTTTTAAATTGTAGTATTAATTCCTAAAAGGTGCAGTTCTAAGGAGATACTGCCCAAAGAAATTATAGCATGTTAACAGAAAAGCGCAAGAACTCTTTGGTTCTTGCGCTGACAAAAGTATCTAATTTTTATATCTCAATGTCCGCTGAATAAATATGGTGAATAAACCCTGTCTTATCCTCCAATTTTAAAACACCATCATCGGTTATTCCAAGTGCTTTTCCTTCAATGACATTGGTTAGAGTTCTTGCCTTGAGGTTTTTCCCGATGCTAACGGCATATCCCTCCCATAAAAGTTTGATGGGGAAAAATCCTTGCTCTAAATAAAGCAAATATAATTTTTCAAAATGCTTGAAAACACTCTTTATTAATTCAGCACGAGAAATGGGAGCGCCGTTTTCAATCGAAAGGGAGCTAGCGGTGTCATGAAGCTCGGACGGGAAATCTTCTCTTTTTTGGTTGACATTAATCCCTGTACCAATAATGACAGAATGAATCCGATCTGCCTCTGCCTGAAGCTCCGTTAAAATACCTGTTATTTTTTTACCATTCAGTAAAATATCATTCGGCCACTTGATTACAGGCTGTAAATTTGTGACTTCTTCAATTGCCTGTACGATGGCCACTGCAGTTAATAGAGTCAACTGTGGGGCTTTTGTTAAGGGAATATTCGGTCTTAGAATTATACTCATCCAAATACCACTATACTTTGGTGAATGCCAGCTTCGGTTCAATCTTCCTTTACCTGACCGCTGTTCTTCGGCGATCACAACGGTCCCTTCTGGCACACCTTCATTTGAAAGGTGGTGAGCAATTTTTTGAGTAGACTCTACACTTTCTTCATAATGAATATTCTTTCCGATAAAGTTAGTTATTAGGCCAAGTCTAATTTCATCGGCTGTTATTCGCTCCGGTGTTTTAACAATCCGATATCCCTTATTTCTAACGGCTTCCAATGTGAAGCCTTCTTTTCTTAAGTCCTCCATATGCTTCCAAACTGCCGTTCTTGAGCAGCCAATTAGTTCTGCTAAATACTGCCCTGAGAGAAAGGATTCGCCAGCATCCGTGAAGGCATCGAGCAGTTTCTTCCTTATTTCTGACTGCACCTGATCAGCCACTCCTTAATCTTTTCTTTGTCGTTTTGAATGTCCCCCGCTAATATGGCACACTCAATTTTTAAAAGTGTATCTTTTAACCATGGTCCTCCTTCAGATTGGAACCATTCGATAATATCACTGCCCGTTACATCCATATTATTGCGCTGTTTGATTGGCAGCTCATCATAAATCTTTAGCCAATATGATAAAGAATCCTCCTCGGTATGACCATTTAGAACACCATAAAGCTTTTCTGTAGAGCTAACGGCGTTTCTCCCCGCTGAATATAAGTCATAGGTTAACCATTCCCGCTCCATCCTTTTTTCTAAATAAATCAAGATTTGTTGAATCTCTTTGATCTCTTTAACAGGAAGCTTCCATTCTCGTAAAAAGACCTCAACTGCTTTATCTTTTATCAAAAAAGTGAATAGCAGTAATGACCACATTTCTAGTTTATTTAACCCTTTAAACGGAAAGCAGATTACTTTTTCCAGTTGACTTTTATGGTTTTTTAAGCCTGGCAGATACGCATATAATTGAGTTTCAAGTAGTATCCTAATGGCATTGTTACCATTTTCCCCAACCAACATCTTTTCAAACTCTGCTCTAATTCGTTCTACCGCTATGTTTTTTAATAATGGAACTAGCTTAGTTAATGCTTTAAGGGTTTCTTCTTCAATTGCAAAAGATAACTGACTGACAAATCGTACAGCTCTCATAATCCTTAAGGCATCTTCCTGGAAACGCTCTTTAGCTGATCCTACAGTCTGGATTACCTTATTCTGAATAGCAGCTTGCCCATTAAAAGGGTCAATAAGCTGTCCATTTCGATCCATTGCGATCGCATTCATGGTAAAATCCCTGCGCTTCAGATCATCATCAAGTATTCGTATAAAAGAGACCTCTTTAGGTCTACGATAATCTTGATATTCTCCCTCTGTCCTAAAGGTGGTAACCTCGTAAGATCTGTTCTGATAAAGGACCAGCACGGTTCCATGTTCGATCCCAATATCGACTGTTCGTGAAAATATTTCTTTCACTTCATTCGGTGTGGCCGATGTAGCAATATCTACATCACTGATTGGCCTGTTTAAAAGATAATCTCTTACAGAGCCGCCTACAAAATAGGCTTGAAATCCAGAAGCCTCAAGCTTATTAATAATAGGAATGGCTGATATAAAGGGCTCGTTCATCTCATTCACCTTAATTCAATAGCTTCCAGTATAACTGCTCATATTGTTCAACGATCCTGTCTGCCCTAAATTTTGTTTTAACTGTATCCAATGCATTTAAAGACATTTTTTGATGAAGGTCCAAATCGCTAAGAAGTGAAATAGCTTTTCGTGAAATATCCGCGAGATCACCAACCTCACAAATATACCCAGAAACACCCTGTTGGATAACTTCCGGAATACCTCCAACATTTGTACCGATACAAGGGACACCGCATGCCATAGCCTCTAGGGCAACAAGACCAAAGCTCTCTTTTTCAGATAATAGCAGCATTAAATCACTAATAGAATATAGTTCCTCAAGATTCTCTTGTTTTCCTAGGAAGATAACTTTTTCTTCCAGAGAGAGTTGTCTTACCAGTTTACACACTATTGTCATTTCAGGACCATCACCTACCAACAGTAATTTAGCCGGCATGACGGCAGAAATTTTAGCAAAAGTTTTTATGACGTCATTAACTCTTTTTACAGGGCGAAAATTAGAAACATGAATTATTACCTTTTCATCAACTTTAATTTGTAATTGCTCTTTTAAAGATGTATCTGCAGTTTTATGGTAAATCCTTTCATCAATAAAATTGTATACCGTTTCGATCTGCTTATCAGGATTGATTAGCTCATAAGTTTGATTCACCAAAGCAAACGAAACTGCGGTAACAATATCTGATTTTTCAATCCCGAATTTAATCGCATCTGTTAAGGATGGGTCGTACCCTAAAACGGTTATATCCGTACCATGTAAAGTTGTGACAATCTTTATATCCCGAGTTGACATTTGTTTTGCCAAAATCGCACAAACGGCATGAGGAATTGCGTAATGAACATGAAGGATATCTAAATTCTCACGATTAGCAACTTCCGCCATTTTACTGGCTAATGCTATATCATAAGGCGGGTATTGAAAAACCGAATATTGATTAACTTCGACTTGATGGTAATGGATATTATGATACATCTTATTTAAACGAAAAGGGAGACTTGAAGAGATGAAGTGAATTTCATGCCCCTTTTCAGCCAGCATTTTTCCTAATTCCGTTGCTACCACTCCCGACCCGCCAACAGTCGGATAGCAGGTAATTCCAATTTTTAGTTTCCGCATGGTTCTTCTCCTAGTAAATCGTGTTTCAAAACAAGCGGAACCTTTGTCTTAAACCCCTCAGCATAAGACACTCCAACAAGTTTTCCAAACATTCTTTCTCTTGACTCGACCGTTTCGATATAATCATTCACAAGCGGTGTTTGAACACTTTCGGCAGTAAATTCAAACTGACTTCTATAGGCCCTTAAGGAGGTCAGCTTTTTATCAATCACTGGTGTAATATCAACGGTAAAGTCAGGTTTATGAAATCCATTAATCATATAAAAATACAGCTTTTGCACGCGATGTGGTTCGTTGCAATCTGTGGTACGATATTTTTTTATTCCGGCAGAAAATACCGCTTCCTCCACAATCCGGGCACAGTTTCCATGGTCAGGATGCCGGTCTTCCCAATAGGGTGCAAACACAATTTGCGGCTTGTATCTTCGAATCATCTCCGCAACCTTTTGAATATACTCTTCTTTTAAGAATAACCCTCTATCTGGAAAACCTAGCGAAGCTCGGACAGATACACCTAAAATATCTGCTGCGCTACTAGCTTCCTCTTTTCTTAACACTACATTCCCATTGGAAGAGAGATCAGCATCAGTTAAATCACAAATACCAATTCGTTTTCCTTCTTCCACAAATTTCGCAATGGTACCAGCCATGCCGATTTCAACATCATCCGCATGCGCACCAAATGCTAGGATATGTAATTTATTTAGCTCCATTAACATCACCATTCTCTTTAGCTACATTTCTCCATTCCAATAATCCCATTTCTAACCCTCTTATGAGCAGTTCAGCAGTACCCATATTAGTAGCCAAAGGAATAGAATAGACATCACAAAGTCTAACTAAAGCCGTTACATCTGGTTCATGAGGCTGAGCGGTTAATGGATCCCGGAAAAAGAAAATGGCATCCATTTGATTTTTGGCAATCATCGCACCAATTTCTTGGTCTCCGCCTAATGGTCCTGATTTAAAACGGGTTACATCTAATCCTGTAGCCTCATTAACCCTAGAGCCTGTCGTTCCAGTGGCAAATAAGGTATGTTTGGCAAAAATACCTCTATAGGCTGTTACAAATTGAACTAAATCATTTTTCTTTTGGTCATGTGCTATTAATGCTATATTCATATCCTTGCCCCTAATCTAATATATTTTCAAGTCCATAAACAAAAGTATTATTTTTCATAACTGTTTCAACTGCAACCTTTACACCTGACATAAAGGATCCACGGTTATAGGAATCGTGACGAATTGTTAAAGTCTGCCCGTCAGAACCAAATAAAACCTGTTGATGGGCAATCAGTCCCGGTAAACGAACAGAGTGAATATGCATTCCATCGTAGTCGCCGCCTCTTGCTCCTGTAATGGTTTCCTTTTCATTTGGATGCCCCTGTTTTTTTCCTTCCCTTACAGCTGATATCATTTCGGCTGTTTTTACAGCGGTACCTGATGGTGCATCAAGCTTTTGGTCATGATGCATTTCAATGATCTCAACATCAGCAAAGTATTTAGCGGCCATTTGGGAGAATTTCATCATAAGTACTGCACCCACTGCAAAATTTGGTGCAATGATACAGCCAAGTTCTTTCTCTAAGCACAGCCCCTCTAGCTCGTCCAAATCCTGTTTGGTAAATCCAGTTGTCCCGACAACAGGCCGAACATGATGTTCAAGAGCTGTTTTTGCGTGGTACATGCCTACTTCTGGTGTCGTTAAGTCAATTAAAACATCCGCTTCGATATTTTGCAGGCATTTTTCAATGTCAGAATAAACTGGAACACTTGGAATCGATTGAAATCCTTCAACATCACTCAGCATCATTCCATCATTCTTGTGATCGACAGCAGCAACTAATTCAAAGTGTTCTGTATTAGTGACTAACTTTACCGCTTCACTACCCATACGACCGCGCGGGCCTGCAATTACAATTTTAATCGTATTCATTTCCTCACTCCACACTTTCTTGATCAATTCTTGTCCATCGGTTTTTATCTCTTGTATTAAATTTATTCATTACATAATCATGAGCCTCTTCCAAATCTATGTTTAAAGAATTAGCAAAACAAATCATTACAAAAAGGAGATCCCCAAGTTCTTCTTCAATTGCTTTCTCAGTCTCCGTCGACTTTTTCGGTTTTTCTCCATAAAAATGGTTTACTTCTCTTGCCAGTTCACCAAGCTCCTCCGTTAGTCTTGCAAGCATGGCGAGTGGGCTAAAATATCCTTCTTTAAACTGGCTTATGTATGTATCTACTTCCGCTTGAAGGTCCTTCATTGTTTTCCCGTTAGTCATTTCTCCACCTCATTTTCATAAACGGGTTATTTGCTCTTATTAATATACCTTTTAATGTTAGCTAAATTACGCTTGATTTACAAATGTTTTCGCTTTATCCAAGCGGTTTTCCTCCTTCTCATTGCTCTTAATATCCTAATTGGTTATAATTAGAACCGCCATCATAGAGAAATAAAGGAAGAGGTGACAATTATTATGATTTTGGGACTAAAAATAAAAAATATTCTTTTTATCCTCATAGGTTCTGCAATTATGTCATTTGGTCTTGTTAATTTTAATATGCAGAATAAACTAGCGGAGGGTGGATTCACAGGGATCACACTTCTTTTCTATTTCCTGTTTAAATGGGATCCCTCTTATACGAACTTAATCCTTAATATTCCTTTGTTTTTTATAGGTTGGAAGCTATTGGGCCGGAATGCTTTTTTATACACCATCATAGGAACGGTCGGGGTTTCGATTTCTTTATGGATATTTCAACGCTATACGATCGAAATGCCTCTAGAACACGATCTAACATTAGCTGCATTGTTTGCTGGAGCTTTTACAGGGATTGGGTTAGGGGTTATCTTCCGATTTGGTGGTACAACTGGCGGCGTTGATATTATTGCTAGGCTCGTCCAAAAATATGCTGGCTGGAACATGGGAAAAACAATGTTTCTATTTGACGCGTGCGTTATTGCCATATCCTGGTTTACATATTTAAATTATAAACAAGCAATGTACACGTTAGTAGCTGTTTTTGTCGGTGCGAGAGTGATTGATATTATTCAAGAAGGAGCCTACTCAGCGAGGGGCGCTATGATCATATCGGATCAAAACGAGCAAATAGCGGCGAAAATAATGGCCGAAATGGACCGCGGCGTAACTGCACTTAAAGCGTATGGCTCATATACAAAAAATGAGCGTGAGGTGCTATATTGTGTAGTAGCTAAAAATGAAATTATCCGGCTAAAGAATTTGATTACTTCAGTAGACCCACATGCCTTTGTCTCTATCTCCGTGGTCCATGATGTCCATGGTGAAGGTTTTACCCTTGATGAAAATAAAATGCCGATTGGCGATTAAAAAAATGTCCCCACTTTTGTGAGGACATTTTTTAATCGTCATTTCTATTCATTCCTGTAAAAATCAAAACAAGTCTTAGTAATTCTAAAACTGCTACCGCCGCTGCGGCTACATAAGTAAGGGCTGCTGCGTTTAATACCTTCCTAGCTTCTCTTTGTTCACGATTACCAATTAATCCAAGAGAAACGACCTGATTCATGGCCCTGTTTGAGGCATTAAACTCAACTGGCAGGGTAACCAGTTGAAAGAGAACTGCTGCCGCCATGAAGATAATCCCTAGCAAAAGTAACCCGCTTAAATGAGCAAAGATACCAATCATAATCAGAATCCATGATGCATTTGAACCTAGATTCGCAACCGGTACTAATGCGTGACGGAACCTGAGGAAAGCATACCCTTGACCATCCTGAATGGCATGTCCACATTCATGGGCAGCAACTGCAGCTGCTGCAATGGAGTTTCCATGATAATTTTCTGGTGAGAGACGGACGGTTTTGTTTCTAGGATCATAATGGTCACTTAAAAAACCTCGCCCCTCCTCAACCGATACATTAAAAAGGCCATTTGCATTGAGGATTTCCCTAGCAATATCAGCCCCTCTTCGATAGGTTGATGTTGGTACACGTGAATATTTGGCAAAAGTATTTTTTACTCTCATTTGCGCCCACAAAGGAATTAAAACAATAATTGCAAAGTAAATAAGATACATAATGACCTCCAAATCAGCCCGTGATGTTATTAGCATATGTTTAGCCGATTAGACGCGTCAATCCTTTAGGTCTCTGGATCGATTCTTTTTGGGTTCTTTATCTCCCTGGTACTTTCTCCAGCCTACATAGGATAATGTCATAATAATAATACTACCAGTTGAAATAATTACCCACCATAATGATGGATCTGCTTCATCCTCTTCCATATTGGCGAAAAGATTTTTTAGATCAGTGTCAAGTGCCTCAAGTTCTTGCTGGCTTTTTGCGTCACTAACTACTTGTGATCGATATTCGTTAATAAAATCAATACGTGCATCTAATCTTTGAATATTTTCCACAGGTACATCTATTTTCATACTCGGATAAATGACATTATATAAGGATAAAAAGGTGTTAAAATTTGTATGAAAATGGGCCGCATCACCCATTACGGCTGCTTCTTTTGCCTGGTGAAAGGCAGTCATTATTTGATCTTCCATTTCTGTCCATAAAGGCTGATGACTCGTTGCTAATGCATCAATAACTAGACGGAACTTCGTTAGTTTATTTAGTCGTTCTTCATATTTCATGTTGGGACTAACTGCAGCTTCCATTGCCTCATCATGGGAGGTATTTACAATTCTAACCTCATCCATTGATAGTGGTTCTTCTGTCCCTTTAATTCTCGTAAACTGGTCAGAAAAATAATCAAGCATTTTTTGGGCATCTTCATATCTTTGAAACTTCACCATTTGGAGAGCTTCATCAGAGATATCATCGAGCTTCTCCATTGGCGATTGCTGTTCGGCATAAACAGTTATGGGAGTGAGCATCATGATCATTGCTAAAAAGTATAACCATTTGAATTTCAAACCTTGTCCCCCCTTTCATTACTAATAAAATGTATGTAAGGCTGGACAAGGTTAGACCATCTTCAACTATTAATTTTTAGTTTAAAGCGACCAGGCCTAATGGCTAAATAATAGGCAAGGCCAATCGAAATACAAGAAAGCCAAAATGTAAAATAACCAATTTGCGGTATATATTTATCTAGCATTTGATAACTTGGCAGCATGAAGAAAACATAATCAATCACATCATTGTGAAGTGTCCAAATAGCAGTCACAATTAAGTGCCACCCCTTAATGCGATAGAATGGTGCATATAAAATCCCTTGGACGGCCATTGCAAAGTGAGAGAAAATTAGCATGTACCCGACCCAGTCTAGTTCTCCCTGCACTATGAAAACAAGAATGTTCATAACTACTGCCCATATCCCGTATTTAAATAAAGTCACGATCGCTAGTGCTTCAATTAACGGCCAATTTCTTTTAAGCAAAAATGCCAGCAGGACAAAGACAAAAAATAAGCTCGCTGTTGGACTATCAGGTACAAAGGCAAGAAAAACCGGCGGCGTTTCTTTTAATTGCCATCCGTACCAGTAATATCCGTAAATAGTCCCCGCAATATTTACTAGAAGTAATAGCTGCAGCACAGATCGATTTGACAGGAGAGGGTAAATCCACCTCACGCATACTCCCCCTTTTCATTTGAGTCTTCATCAAGAAAAAAGCTGACGATTCCCCGTCAGCTTTTAATTCATTCAATTATTTTTTACCAAGGCCAGAGATATATTCAGATAGCGTTTTAAGTTCAGCGTCTGAACCCTTAAAAACACCTGCTGGCATCTTTCCGCCTTTACCCTGTTTAGCAATCTTAGCCACTTCTTCTGCAGATAAGCCTGTACCAATTAGAGTTGGAGCACCAGCACCACCTTGGAAGCTATCACCATGACAGGTAATACACGTATTTGCACTAGCAATTTTATATCCTTCACTTGTCTTGTCTATTTCAACTTTTGCGACAATTTTACCTTGTCGTTCTGCAGCTGCCCAGTCATGGGTTGCAACAGACTGCCATGTTAAGAACACAGTAGCTGCGAGAGCTAACAACATAAATCCAGTTGCGACTGGTCGCTTTCTTGGACGGCGTTCAGGACCCACATCAAGGAACGGTGCTAATAATAACCCTCCAAATGCTAATCCAGGCATAATCATTGCACCAATAACCGTATATGGACCAGATGCAAATGAATATTTTAATAATTGATACAAGAACAAGAAATACCAGTCTGGTAATGGAATATATCCCGTATCCGTTGGATCCGCTATCCTTTCAAGCGGAGCCGGATGGGCTACTGTTAAACATAAATAACCAACAAGGAATACTGCTCCAACCATCCATTCTTTCAATAGAAAGTTAGGCCAGAACGCTTCTGTTTTACCAGGATATTCAGAGTAATCTTTCGGAAGTTTTGGCGTACGCATTTCTGGTGCTGGAACACGTGAGTCACCAACAAACTTCATACCTTTACCGCGATGCATTGAGCAATCCCCTCCTTTTTTCTGTAATAACACTTACAATGTCAGACAAAAACTGATTTTAAAGCGGTCCAGAGATACCTTGTCTGCGAATCATGATAAAGTGTGCTGCCATTAACCCAAACAACACTGCAGGCAAGAAGAACACATGGATCGCAAAGAATCGAGTTAATGTTTGAGCACCAACAATATGTTCATGTCCTGCAAGTAAAACTTTCACGTAAGAACCAATGAACGGTGTTGCCTCAGCAATTTGCAGACCTACTTTTGTAGCGAACAGCGCTTTCATATCCCAAGGTAATAAATATCCCGTAAAACCTAATCCCAGCATGACGAAGAAAATAAGAACTCCGACAATCCAGTTTAATTCACGAGGTTTTTTATAGGCACCTTGGAAGAAGACGCGTAACGTATGTAAAAACATCATTACAAGTACTAAACTGGCTCCCCAGTGATGCATTCCACGTACGATTTGTCCAAATGCAACTTCATTTTGCAGATAATAAACCGATTCCCAAGCGTTTTTGATATCCGGCACATAATACATGGTTAAGAACATACCGGAAAGTATTTGAATAACAGTAACAAAGAATGTCAGACCGCCAAAGCAATAAACAAACGCTGAAAAGTGATGCGCAGGGTTTACATGCTCAGGTACTTCATGGTCCGCGATATCGCGCCACAGCGGCGTAATATCTAAACGTTCATCTACCCAATCGTAAATTTTGTTTAACAATGATTACGCCTCCTTCCGTGGTTCAGCTTTTCCTAAGTATAGGAAGCCGCCTTTTTCCTTGTATGGGTATTCATCAAGCGGTGCTAACGGCGGTGTACCTGGAATATTCGTACCGTCCTTCTCGTAGCGTCCATAGTGGCATGGACAGAAGAATTGATTTGGATGTTCCTTGTTCGTATTCCAGCCCACAGTACAGCCCAGGTGTTTACAAATTGGCGATAGGGCTACAATTTTGTCACCATCTTTATAAACCCAAGCAGTGTTAGTAACTTCTGACTCATACCATGCATCCTTTTGTTTAAAGGTAAAGTCAACACGAACTGGTTCATCCGTTAATTCAGAAACCTTTTGTTTTGTTGCAATGAAATCCCCAGCTGCTTCACCTTTTAAAACAGGATCAACAGCAAATCTAACCATCGGCATTAACATACCAGCTGCCATGAATCCGCCTACACCAGTTAAAGTGTAGTTTAAAAATTGACGTCTTGAAACGCGCTCTTTACTCAAGCTTATCCCCCCCTTGTTCATAAATTTCAGTCCAACGGACACAATTTAAACACATATAAAACTAGGACATAACAATGATATATCAATCTTGTAGCAAGGTCAATATCATACTATTTTAAAAACATATAATATGGGTTGTTTTACTCGTTATTACTCCATTTCTGTGTAAAAATCGATAATAACTGCTTGACTTGACTTTCAACAACCTCTATTTTTTGAGGTTCACTCATGTTTCCAAGTGGAAGGGACGGCAGCCAAATTAACGATCCGCCTAATTTATTTTCATACATACGCCAATCCAGCTCAGAAGTTATGTAAAAGATGTGCTTAAATTCACTTTGTAAAATGTTATCTTCCCATTTTAATAACTCGCTCATTACATTTTCCATATTATCGCTTTTTAGATAGGTAAACGGAGGGAATAATAAAATCCTTCCTGTAAACTGCCTTTCAAGATATCCTGTCAAAAGCGATATAAATTCAAATGCAGCAGCCGACTGTTTCATCTCCTCTCCAAACGCTAAAGAGTAAACTGGAATAACCGCGGTATCAACATACTCTTTTGCATTTAAGTATGTTTCAACTTCTTGAGGTATCCATTTCATTATTACACCAACCTTTTTGATTCGCTACTTCTATCATATCATTATCTCCCAAGAATATAAAAGATAAAGTAGAATATTTTGAAAGTATTCCACTCCAATGAACAAAAGCGCAAACGCCTTGGTCAGCCCCGACANNGACGTCGACAGTCCTTTTATTAACCGTTATCCACAAGCGAAAATTTTATAATTTCCTAAACGAAGAAAAAGGAAGCCGGCTTAGCGCAGACTTCCCTTTTTTTGAGTTTGAGACAATTTATTTAATTTCTCGGTCAGTGCTTGGAATAATTGCTGATCCTGTTTATCAAGAGCTTCATCAATTAGCTCCAATAGTTTTTCACGGTTAAAACGTTCAATGCTGTATTGCAATAATTGTTCTGCGATCATGCCATCTTTTTCGTTTACCTGTAGATGCTTCGGAACAAATGGATTTTCCTCCAAAACTGCTGCATATTGATGTGCCTGATTGGAAGCGTGAAAATTCAACTGAATAAAAATATCCTCGTCGCGATTCAAGCGAATATCATGAAAGGATTTTTCTGCATCTGTTGTCATGACATTTTCTTTATAAAAGCGAAACGGAACTTTATCAACACAGTGTGTTGACATGATCAAACCGCGAGGACAATACTGTGCTTGCTCAACAAAATGTACCTTTTCCATTAATTGATCGTGGCTCATTAGATAGTTTAAAATCCAAACACATTCTCTTCTTTTTAATTGATAATGATTTAAAAACCAGCGAATAAAATCCTTCTTCTCGTTGACAGAAACAGGGGTTGTCATGATAGTTTCCCTCCTCTGCATAATCAGCTTTTTTTTAAGTGTTCACATCGGTAAGACGTTCAAGCAAATCAAGATACTCTTCGTTCGTTGGATCCCCCATTAACAACTGTTTAAAAATTTCGGCGGCGCGTTTGTTTTTTCCTTCTTCTACAAGAAAATATCCGTAATCCTGTAAAAATGTCTCATTATTCTTAAAAAAAGTATATGCACTTTCATATTTGTCTAATGCTGAAGAATATAATTCAAGTTTATCGTTTGCTACGGCTGCATCCCAAAGCAGCTGCGGTTCCTCATCACCATGTATATCTAGCTGTGAAATCAATTCAATTACATCCTCGTAACGTTCCTGGCGGAAAAAAAGCTTATTTAAAGTAATCGCTGCTTCCATAAATCCTGGGTCAAGTGCAAGAGCCTCACGAAAGTATTGCTCTGCTTCCTCTTCATTGCCCAGCTTTAAACAGATTTTACCACCGTAGAAAAATAACTCCTTATTAAATTCATCCTGTTTAATGCCATCTTTAATAGATTGTAGACTATTTTCGAGTTCTTCTTCCCGTTCATACGCCTTAGCAAGATGTAGATAAAGGGAATGGTACTCCAGGTCAAATTCTTTTAATTCATTGAACTTTTCAATTGCTGTACGGTTGTATCCTGCTTGAAGTGCAGTTAAAGCATAACCAAATAGAGTATTAATCTCAACCTTTTCTCTCAATGCTTGATCATAATAAGTAAGGGCCTCTTCAAAAGCTCCTGAAGCACTTAATAAATCAGCCATTCTTCCATGAATATTAACTCCTGCAATTTCATCCTCTTCCCTTAAAACTCGCTCGTATGCGTTCTTGGCTTTAATAACTTCACCTTGCTCACTATAGAGTTCCCCTAAGGCAAAATCGATAATAACCTCGTCAGGCAGCAGCTCTTTTGCTTTTAATAACTTTCTTTCGCATACTTCATAAAGACCCTGAACTTGGTAAAGATCAGCTAGTAATAAGAGTGACTGTGCAAAATGGGCATCTTGTTCTGAAATTCTCTCTAGTACAAGGATTGCTTCTTCCTCTTCACCTGCCTCAACTAATATTTCACCCAGCAGGACAAGGAGCTCGCCTTCTTCAGGATAGGTTTTTAGCAAACTTTCAATTAATGCCTTTGACTCTTCTAAAAATCCATAGTGGTAAAGTTCTTCGCCGAGAAGAAATTTTTCTTCCGGATTACCGCTTTGTAATACATCATTATATTCATCTAATGCCTCTTTATGTTGGCCGTTTTCTAACATTTGAATAATTTTATTTACACGTTCCATTCGCAAATACCTCTACCTCCCCAGATTTACAAAGAAAAATAAGATGGGGTTCGCACCTTAACATATTCTCCACTTCCAGGACTAAATAAAACTTTATCTCCCGAGCGGATCACCTTTCCTTTGTGAACTGTTACAACAAGTCTATTACTATGATAATGAAATAAACTTCCTTCATCAACCTTCCTGATTTCTCTATCCTTTAGATATAAATTATAGCTTAATTCTGTACCTGTCATAAGGCTGCCTTTTTGGGGGTAAAGGCCAAGCTTATTTTGAATAGAAATGGGCAGGGGATCATTTTCTTCCATCACCTCGTATAGGGATGGAATTTTTTCTTTTATCATTATATCCTTCCATTTCGACAAAACCATCCTCGCTTCCTTCTTTTGGGGTAAAGAAATTATTGGAATTAAAGGACTATTAAAGGGAAACATCGCTTCCCTAATCCAGCCCCACGGAATTCTTTCTAATTCATCGAGATCACTCAAATCTACAAAAATTGCCGGGATTTTATATTTTTTACAACTTCTCATAAATGAGGGGGTTATTAATTTTGGTGGAATTTTTACCCCGATAGTAAAATCAATCGGACTGCTGATTAAGGCCGTCTTCATTTCGTTTATTTTATCTGACAGTTCCTTTTCGTATGATAGTTCAACATAAGTAAAAATGGTGGTACATCCCTTTAATAAAAAATGTTCAGTCAAATAGGACTTTAAACCTTCAAAGGAGCCTTTGTAAGGAATAGCTGAACTTAAAAGGACATAAGTAGGAGTCATAATATAAGGATCTAGATTCATTCTCATAAACCGATCATGGGATGTACATTTTTGGACCATCTTTATTTGTTCATTAGTAATGAAAAGCGAACATGTAGTTAGCTGCTTGTCTTTAAGTATATTGGCATTTTCAATAATATACATCGTCCACCACCTATTTACTTTTCTTAAGACAAGCTATGCGAAGAATTGTAATTCTATACCTTTAAGAAGTCATTAAAAAAAGCAAAAGCTGCCTAAAAGGCAGCCTTAGCGGGTTAAGATATTTAAATGTGTAAAAAAGTTCGGGTAAGAAACCGAAATCGCTTCGAATCTTTCAAGTTCTACAGCATTCTCAGATAAAAGAGCAGCAATAGCAAGCATCATGCCAATCCTATGGTCTCCGTGACTTGAAACCTTTCCACCGGTTAACTTTGATTTCCCATGGATAATCATTCCATCATCGGTCGCTTCAATATCAGCCCCTATTTTCCTTAACTCTTGAACTACTGTATCAATACGATTTGTTTCTTTTACCTTTAATTCTTCAGCATCTTTAATGATAGTTGTCCCTTCCGCTTGTGTTGCAAGGAGGGCAATGATTGGAATTTCATCAATTAGTCTTGGAATTAAATTACCTTCCACTACTGTCCCTTTCAGGTTAGAAGTTTTGATGATGAGATCCCCAGCAGGTTCAAAATCATTGGTCTCCGCTTGGACAATCTCTAATTCCGCGCCCATTTTTTGCATAACTTCGATAATCCCGGTTCTAGTTGGATTTAGCCCAACATTTTTTAAGACAATCTCACTGCCAGGAATTATGGCACCTGCAACGAGGAAAAACGCCGCAGACGATATATCACCAGGAACATGAATAGTTGATGCTGTCAGTTTTTGTCCGCCTTTTACCCTAATGGTCTGATTATCTTTTGTAATCTCACCGCCAAATTGTCGAATCATTCTTTCTGTATGATCACGAGTCTCAGCAGGCTCAATAATCGTGCTCACTCCATCTGCCTGAAGTCCAGCAAGAATTAATGCAGATTTAACCTGCGCGCTTGCAACTGGAAGCTGATACTCAATCGACTGTAATTGACCGCCACGGATAGAAATTGGTGTAAAATCACCATTTTTTCGTCCATCCAGTTTAGCACCCATTTGGGTCAATGGGACCGTTACCCTTGTCATTGGTCTCTTACCAATCGACTCATCTCCCACGAGTGATGAGAAAAAGGGTCTGCCTGCTAAAATGCCCATCAATAATCGAATCGTTGTTCCAGAGTTTCCTACATCCAAAACCTCGGAAGGCTCTGTTAATCCTTCAAAGCCCTTTCCAATAATTCGAAGCTCATCCTCTGATTCCTCAATCGTTACGCCTAATTTACGAAAGCATGAGATTGTACTTAAACAATCATCCCCCGGCAAAAAATTAGTTACCCTTGTTTCGCCATGGGCGATAGAACCAAACATGACAGAGCGATGAGATATAGATTTATCACCTGGGATTGTTACTTCACCAACTAAACGATTGACGTTGGTATTAAGTTTTAATGTTTCCATCTAAATCACCTTTTTTTATTTCAAGATTTGTCAGCGCACTAATCAGCAGATTTTCTTTACCAGTTAAGTACCCACTGAAGTTGCGTAATTGGAATAACTTCCTATACATCGCTCAGCTCTTTGACGATCCTCTTCTGTTTGAAAACTAATAACTAAAACTCCATTAATATCTTCGCGCGTTTCTAAAATACGAATATTAGTGATGCTAATGTGTTCCTTTGCTAGATAACCAGTTATCTCTGAGATCACCCCAGGATAATCTGGAATATCCACATACAAGTCATAAAATGAAGGAATAGCCCCTTTTTCTTTCTGGGGAAGCCCATCACGGAACTGCTTGGCCTGATTAAAATAATTGTATATAGCAGTACTGTTTTCTTGTTCTAACAGTGTTTTGACCTCATTCATTTCTGAAAGCCATTGGTTAAGTAATTCAATTAATATTTCACGGTTGTGAAGCAAGATATCTTTCCACATTTTAGGACTGCTTGAAGCAATCCTTGTAATATCACGAAAACCTCCCGCAGCAAGACGGGGGATTAGACCCTCTGATTCAGAGAGTTTTTCGGTTTGCCGAACAATTGATGCAGCAATAATATGCGGAAAATGGCTGACGATTCCTGTAAGATAATCATGTGTTTCCGGAGTAATCGTTAAGAATTTAGCATGTGTCCCAATTAACCACTCTTTGAGAGTATCCACCTTAGTGTTTTCAATATGGTCTTCTGGTGTTAATAAATAAAAAGCATTTTCAAATAAAATCTCCTTTGCAGCTGAGACACCGCTTTTATGTGAGCCAGCCATAGGGTGGCCGCCAATGAAAGTAAACCCACGTTTTGTTAAACTTAGACTGCTCTCAACAATTTTCCCCTTTGTACTTCCTGTGTCAGTTACTATCACTTCTTTATTAAGTGGAAGTTCAGAAAGGAGGTGAATGATTTCCTTAGTTTCATTAACTGGAGCAGCTATTATAATTAAATCAGCTCCAATTGCTCCATCCTGAATACTAACTGCTATTTCATCTATGACACCAAGCATCTTTGCTAGCCTTGCCTGTTCATAGTTAATATCGAATCCAACAATTTCCGAATCGAAATGTTCCTTCTTAATACATAATGCCAAGGATCCACCTATTAATCCTAAGCCAATGACAAAAACCCGGCCCTTCAATGTCCATCCCCCTATTTAGAGAAAACTGCTTCTAGTTTGCCCCAAGAAATTCGCTTAGTACCTTTAAAACACCATCGTTTTGTGCTTCGGAGCCCACCGTTATTCTTACTGAGGTCGGGAAGCCGAGTGCTTTTCCGGAACGGACAATAAATCCTCTCTCTTGTAAATAATGAAAAATCTTATCTCCGTCTATTTTGAAATCTATTAAGATAAAGTTGGTCTGGGTAGGATAATATTCTAAATTATGCTGATCGCAAAATTTATAAAATTGTGTAATTCCCTGCCTGTTCTTTTCTTTACAGTCTTCGACAAATTGCTGATCTTTAATTGCCGCACTTGCAGCTAGCTGGCCTAATGAATTAACGTTAAATGGCTCCCTAGCAGGTTCTAAGGCCTTGATAATTGCTGGATTAGCTACCCCATAGCCAATCCTTAAGGCTGCTAAACCATAAATTTTTGAAAACGTTCTTAATACAATTAGGTTATCGAACTTACGGGTCAAACTAATAGAATTATAATAATCCTCGGCTACTACGTACTCATAATAAGCCTCGTCAAGAACCACAAGAATGTGTGGCGGAACTTTTTCTAGAAATGGGACTAATTTATTCTCCGAAATATATGTACCTGTCGGATTATTAGGGCTGCACACCCAAATGACATTAGTCTGTTCATCAATGGCCTCTAACATAGCGTCTAAGTCATGCTCCCCGTTTACAAGAGGGATTTCCTTAATAATCGCTCCTTCAATTACCGCATTGTGCTTATACTGCGAAAAGGTCGGATGAGCCATTACTGTACTGGCATTTGGATGTAATAGAGCTCTTGAGATAATTTGAATTAAATTATCTGAGCCATTACCTAAAATGAGCTCGTTCTCTTCAACCTCCAAAAAGGATGCAAGTGTTTCTCTTAAATTTGTCGCATAGCCATCTGGATAAATAGCCAGACTGGTTGAATTCGAATTTAGGGCTGAATGAACAGAATCTGAACACCCAAATGGATTTTCATTGGAGGCTAGTTTTACGATCTTTTCGAGATTAAATTGTTTCTTTACTGCATCAATAGACTTTCCTGGTTGATATGGAGTTAGTGTTAATAACTGTTCTTTCCATCTCATTTTCTCCACCCCGTTCGCTTTAAAAGTTTGTTAATTTTATAATGCAACGCTGTTGTTTAAATCAGGTCTTAACACTTGTGCATCATTTAAATAAACATGGACAATTTTTTCCTGTGTAACACTTGTATTGACGTGCATCATTACTCTAACACACATCTTCAAGGAGTTAGGAACAGGCATTTCTCGCATACACATTACTGGTACATAGGTCCAGCCTGGGAATTTCCGCAATGCCTTAGCCGGAAACGCAGCATCAACATCTTCTGTTGTTGAAACTAATACGGAGGCGACGGAATCAGGTTGAATTTGATTTACTTCAATTAATTTAGCAAAAAGTTCCTCTGTCGCTGCAATAATAGCTTCTTCAGAATTAGCAGTAACCGTCGTGGCACCCCTCACACCTCTGATCATAAAACATTCTCCCTTATATTAAAATCTTGTCAACTCTTGCCATAATACCTCTTCTGACACTTCCTGGAGTAAAGGATGCCCCACTTGTTCAAGTAAAACAAAACGAATCGCATCCCCTACAGATTTTTTATCCTGTCTCATTTTCGCTATCAAGCTTTCAAAGGATAATTGTTTAGGTACGGTTGTTTCATAGCCTAATTCTGTAACCCAGTCAATGAATTCACTTATATTAAACGATAAACCTAATAAGTTATTACTTAATTTTAAGGCAAAAATCGTCCCAATCATTACTGCTTCACCATGGGTGAAATTTCCATAACCCATTTCTGCTTCGATCGCATGTCCAAGGGTATGACCTAAATTTAAAAAAGCGCGGATTCCTGTTTCTTTTTCATCCTGCGATACGAACTTGTTTTTAATCTTTATCCCTTGTACAAGAGAAGCGGATAATTGTTCTTTTGTTATGGCATTTAAATTATGAATATTTAACCTTAACCAATCATAAAAATGAGGATCCGCTATAAGGGCATGTTTAATAACCTCCGCAAATCCAGATCGAATTTCATGAATGGGAAGCGTATTTAATAATTCTAGATCATAAAATACTGCTTCCGGCTGATAAAAAGCTCCAATCATATTTTTCCCAAGCGGATGATTGATCGCAACTTTTCCGCCTACGGCACTATCATGTGCAAGAATGGTGGTAGGCACTTGAATAAAAGGAATACCGCGCATAAACGAAGCTGCAACAAATCCGGTCAAATCTCCAACCGCCCCTCCTCCAAAGGAGAGAACAACCGATTTGCGGTCTAAACGACTGGCTAGAGCGGTTGTCAGGGCATCATAATATACCTCAAAGGTCTTTGCTTTTTCACCTGCTGGTGCAGTAAACATGATCGGTTCCCAAGGTTTCAGTACTTGAAGTAATGTTTCAAGATGAAGCTTTGCAACTGTTTCATCCGTAATAATTAGTATTCTTGTGAGATCAGGGAAATGATTTGTCAAGAATACAGGAAGTTCATTTCTACACCCTTCTCCCACAAATACAGGATATTCCTTGGATTCTGTTTGAATTTGAATAGTTTCCATTAGAACTCCCTCGCATATTCCCGATGTCTATTAATTTCATCGACAAGGGTATCAAACCGATCACTATTAAACTGTTCAATAAGTGCGTTAGCAAGTTCCCATGCTACTACATGCTCAGCAACAACAGCCGCCGCCGGTACTGCACAACTGTCAGACCGCTCAACACTGGCCGCAAATGCCTCCTTTGTTTCAATATCGACACTCATCAACGGTTTATATAGTGTTGGAATTGGCTTCATTACTCCTCTAACGACGAGTGGCATCCCGGTCGTCATGCCGCCTTCAAAACCGCCAAGCCGGTTGGTCTTACGGTAAAAACCAACTTCTTTATCCCATCCAATTTCATCATGCACTTGACTTCCAGGCAAGCTTGCCGCTTCAAAGCCAATTCCTATTTCAACACCTTTAAAGGCGTTAATACTCATAATAGCTGCTGCTAATTTCCCATCCAATTTTCGATCATAATGAACATAACTTCCAATACCTGCAGGCATACCTGTTGCAATCACCTCGACAACCCCGCCGATGGAATCTCCATTTTGCTTTGCTTCGTCAATAGCTGACATCATTGCTTGCTCCACCTTGGAATCTGCAACGCGAACTGGAGATAATTCAGTGACTTCTTTTAATGTTTCTATCGCAAGGTTAGGGTCTACGGATGCTTTCACCCCGCCGATTTCGACAACATGTCCTACAATCTCTACACCAAGCAGTGATAATAGCTTTTTCGCGACTGCACCGGCTGCAACTCTAACCGTTGTTTCCCGTGCTGAAGAACGCTCTAATACATTTCTCATATCGTGGTGGCCGTATTTAATGGCCCCATTTAAATCCGCGTGACCAGGTCGTGCCCTTGTCACCTTACGCTTGATTTCATCTTCTTGCCCTTCCACTAACGCCTCAATTCCCATAATCTTGGTCCAATGCTTCCAGTCATTGTTCTTTACCACTAATGCAATCGGTGAACCAAGGGTTTGTCCATGACGAACACCTGAAACTATTTCTGCAGTATCCTTTTCGATTTGCATGCGTCTTCCCCGGCCATAGCCTTTTTGCCGTCTGGCTAACTCATTATTTATATCTGAAGCTTCCAGCGGCATGCATGCTGGTAAGCCCTCTAAAATTGTCGTTAACTGCGGCCCATGGGATTCTCCTGCTGTTAAATATCTCATTCCCATCGCTCTTTCCCCCTTCAACTCATTAAAGAATTATTTATCAATATAACATATTGAGCAAAATAAACATAGTATAACTATTCAGAAAATAAGGGTAAATTTTTTGTAATCGGATACAAAAAAAGGCACTCGTATATTATTATACAAGTGCCTTTCAAGTTAGATTAGTAAATCCACTCGTTCACTAACTTAGAATAATCAACTACTTCAGTCTCTTTAAAAAATAATCCAATTTCACGTTCCGCACTAGACGGAGAATCAGAGCCGTGAATAACATTTTTACCCACAGTAAGGCCAAAGTCACCGCGGATCGTTCCTGGGGCCGCGTCCTTAGGATTAGTAGAACCCATCATTTGACGAGCTGTTGCAATCACATTTTCACCCTGCCAAACCATCGCAAAAACAGGTCCTGAAGTGATGAAATCAACTAATTCCCCGAAAAATGGACGCTCCTTATGTTCCCCATAATGTTCTTCAGCAAGCTCATTTGGAATACTCATTAATTTTGCCCCGACTAATTGGAAGCCTTTCTTTTCAAAGCGAGCTACAATTTCCCCAATAAGGTTACGCTGAACTCCGTCAGGCTTTACCATCAAAAATGTTTTTTCCATGGTCTCCACTCCTAAAAAAATATTATGTATATTGATTGTTAGTTTTGAACAATCCATGAAAATGTTATCATTTTTTTGAATATTTAGCAAGCTGACGCCGGCAAAGAAATTAGAACTTTCGTCTGCCTATATATTTAGCAATATCTCGCAATGTCCTTTTGGCTTTGTTTTCTGGTAACTCTTCTAGTACAGTTAATGCCTTATCTAAATAGTGATCACTTAAAGCGAAGGATTTTTCAATCGCACCTGATCGTTTAATTAGGGAGATGATCCGTCCTATTTCCTCGGGTCCCATATTTTCATGTACCTTTTCAATTTCACAAAGTGTATGAGGATCATCCATAGCAAACAGGGCAGGGGCTGTAATATTTCCTTGTAGAAGATCGCTTCCAGCTGGCTTTCCTAGTTCCTTTTCAGTCGAGGTAAAATCCAAAATATCATCAATAATCTGATAGGACATTCCAACGTAATAACCAAATCGGAATAGTTTCTTATGATATTTTTCTTCTACCCCTGCAGCAACAGCTCCTAATTGACAGCTTACTGCAATTAACAGGGCAGTCTTCCTTTTGATTCTCCTAAGGTAATCTCTAAGGTTTTGCTTAAAACGATATTTATCTTTAATTTGTTGAATTTCACCTACAGTTACTTCCACAATGGTGTTCGCCAAAATTTTATGGGCCTCAGGTCTTTCAATATTTGTCATTAATTCGAGGGCAAGTGCAAAAACAAAGTCACCTGTATACATCGCTATTTTGTTATCCCATTTTGATTTGACAGTTGGTTGTCCCCGGCGAAGATCAGCATCATCTATCACATCATCATGAACCAGTGAGGCCATATGAATTAATTCCAATGCGACAGCTACATTTTTCAGTACATGGATATCGTAATCACCAAATTTACCTGCAAGCAAAACAAAAACAGGACGAATTCGTTTTCCTCCAGCTTGTAATGTATGCATAGAAGCTTGTTTCAAAAGAAGAGACTCCGGCTGGATGGTCTCTTCAAGTTCTTTTTCTATTATGTTAATATCCGAATTCAAAAATGAATACATCATTTTTAATTTCATTTGTATTCACCCTGCTTTTCATCCCGTCTTCATTTTTGATGAATTAGATTTTTTTACCTATATGAACAGCGGCAGCACCACCACTATATGGTTTATATTTCACTTCATTGAACCCTGCCTTTTCAAACAACTTGGCAAGCTCTCTCATCCCTGGAAAATCACGGGCAGATTCATGGAGCCATGAATACTCCCGGTAGCTTTTCGCCAAAAGTCTTCCAAACAAAGGCATGATAAAACGAAAATAAAAATAATAAAGCTGTTTATAGCCAATTAAGGTAGGCTGTGATGTTTCCAGGCAAACTGCGATCCCGCCTGGTTTAAGAACCCGATGCATTTCCTTTAATACCTGCAGGTAATCAGGTACATTTCTTAAGCCAAAGCCAATCGTAACATAATCAAAGCTATTATCAGGAAAAGGAAGTTCCATTGCATTTCCATGAATTAATGTCACCTGTTCCAATCCTAAATCCTTAACTTTTTCTATCCCAACATTCAACATGTTTTGGCTAAAGTCTAAACCTGTAACTTTTCCGGAAGGGCCAACTGCTTCAGCTAAGGCAATGGTCCAATCAGCAGTTCCGCAGCATACATCGAGAGCTTTTGAACCCGGTTGAACATTCATTCTTCTCATGGTATCCTTCCGCCACTTGATGTGTTGCTGAAAACTAATAACTGAGTTCATTTTATCATAGTTATCAGATATCTTTTCAAACACATTATGAACGCGCTGTTCTTTCGATTGCTGCATGTTTTACCCTTCTTCCACAAAAGTTTTTGCATATGGCTGATACTGACCCAACAACGCTGTGACCCTTTTTGCTAGAAAGTCATTTATGTTAGGAAGTTGTTTTTCTACAGCATGTTTTAAACGTTCTATATATTCATCGCATGTCTGAATTAAACGCTGTTGTTGTTCTTCTGTTAAATCTTCCAATTTTGCTCCTGTGAAAACGAGTTTCTTCAGTGATTGAAAAAGAATAGAGCAGCCTGATTGAAAATATTCGTTTCTCTCAATTAATAGCCTTTTATATAATAAAAAATCCCCAAGAAACTCATCCCAAAACTCTACTTTAAAATAATCTGCGACCTTTGACAGTAAAGAACTTTCGATTTTTCTAATACCTGACATTAGACTTTCTATTCCATCGAGGTCCGTTTGGTATACGAGAATTTTATGTTCGTTTACTTCTTTTACCCCTGCTGAAAGAGCTTTTATCATGTTAATATCTTCAGCTTCTGCAAGAATTTGATAATATAGTCCGCTAAAATAGTCTCCAGCAAGTACAGTTAGTTGTCTTTTTTTCTCATCTATAGTCTCGCTAGATATATAATCATGGGTATCAAGGGCAATTTGAATTAACATGGTTGACAATGTATAGTTTTGTATCTGATTAAAAGAGAGTTCTAATGATTCCAGTAAAGAGACGAGAACTAACAGCTTTTCCTCATCTATTTTTGGGGTTTCGATAAATTCAAGCAAGTAGGAATCAAAAACCCTCTTTTCGACCTGCTCTTTTATCGTTGTAAATTTTTGTCGAATGTCGTGCACTGTCATCACCCTTGCTTCCCCGATGTAATCACTATATGTATTTTATATTGTCTATTTGAATGAAATTTTCATGCCCACCTTATAGAGAAAAATAAAACAAGGCAGACCCAATTATAACATAAAAGGTCTGAAGTGAGCAGGAATTCACAAAATAATCGCTTACCATTCTAAGTTGCCGCTATTTTCTAATTTCACTCTCAACTTCACCAAATTGAGTGAGAATTTTAGCGTTACCACGAATTTTAATCGCAGAGGTATGCTCCGTAAATTGAGCAATGAGGACCTCTCCTTTATCAAGCTTTTCTGAATGATGGAATCTGGTATCAGAGCCCCTTGTTAAGCCGATTACACTGACTCCATCATCTTGAGCTTTAATCACAACATAATCGCTATTTTGTGGATTACGCTTTTCCAATTTGATCACTCCATATGTCAAGAAATAATTAATTTCAATATTTAATTAAGGATAGGACTTCAGATCGTGCCACTGCATCATCTGCAAGAACTCCGCGGACAGCTGTTGTAACGGTTTTGGAACCAGGCTTTTTTACACCACGCATTGTCATACACATATGCTCAGCTTCTACTACAACCATTACACCGCGAGGGTCAAGCTTTTCCATCATGCTATCTGCTATTGTTGACGTAATCCGTTCCTGCAGCTGCGGCCTTTTAGCAACTGCTTCAACAGCACGAGCTAATTTACTAAGCCCTGTGACACGGCCATTTTGTGGGATATAAGCAACATGCGCTTTTCCAAAAAAAGGAACTAAATGATGCTCGCACATTGAGTAGAACGGAATATCTTTCACTAAAACAAGTTCTTCGTGATCTTCACTAAAAATGGTCTCAAAATGCTGCTTTGGATCTTCATTTAAACCGCTGAAAACTTCCTCATACATTTTTGCCACTCTTTTAGGTGTGTCAAGTAGACCTTCACGATTTGGATCTTCACCAATTGCCTCTAATATTAAACGTACCGCCTCTTCTATTTGGGCACGATTGACTTCCGACATACCGAATTCCTCCTAGAGTATATCTTTTAAGTATAAACACCAACTACATATTAGCACAATCATTTCATTCCAAGCAAAAAAATAGATACTTACAGTCGATATTACCCTTTAAGTAGAAAAAAGGCCATGGACTTCTCCATGACCTTTTTGCCTAAGCTACCTGCTTAAAGCAATCATTTATGTAATTACTTAACTGCATCTTTAAGCGCTTTACCTGGTTTGAAAGCTGGTACCTTACTAGCAGCGATTTCGATTTCATCACCTGTTTGTGGGTTACGACCCTTACGGGCAGCACGTTCACGTACTTCAAAGTTACCAAAACCAATTAGTTGTACCTTATCACCATTTTTTAAAGCATCTAAAATCGCATCAAAAACAGCATCAACTGCTTTTGTAGCGTCCTTTTTTGAAAGCTCGCTAGCTTCAGCAACTGCATTAATAAGTTCTGTCTTGTTCATGCCATTCACCTCCTCCCAAAGAAATTATCAAGATTCGTAAATAAGATTACTTATCTACATTTCTAAACAATTTTTCTAATTTCTATACGTCATAGCAAGGTTTTATTACCAAAGTAATCCATTTTTACTACTTTGGTGACCTAAATCTATTTTTTTAATAAAAACCCAATAAAATAAAGGGTTCAAGCACTATAACGTAATTCTGTTAAAAGATTATCATAATCATTTCCGCATATCAAGAAGATTTCATGAAATAATGGTAATCTTTTCTTTTGTTCATCAATATACTGCTATATTTGACTTATTTTAGCACATATGTAGCGGCAAGAACCAAAGCGGAAGCGCCTTGATCAGCCCGGACAAGCATAAGACGAGCCG
>NZ_NUNF01000040.1 GCF_002585305.1 Bacillus sp. AFS037270
TCGATCGAGGACTTAACCATAGTCTATAGGCGTACCTCGTTTTTACAACATTTCTTCTATATTATCTAGTTTTGAGAGAACGATCTCTCTAATTTTATAGTCTGGTAATTCTGGCGAGAAGGTCACACCCGTTCCCATACCGAACACGGAAGTTAAGCTTCTCAGCGCCGATGGTAGTTGGGACTTTGTCCCTGTGAGAGTAGGACGTTGCCAGGCAGCACTAGGGACAATCCAGAAGGATTGTCTTTTTTGCGTTTATGGCGAAAAAGATGAGTAAAAAGCAAAAAGTACGAAGTGTTTTCAAAGAAAACACATGTAGACATACACCCATTGAGAGTAATTAACATAAGATAATACAGGAGCCGGCTGAAAAGATTATTCGAAAAATTGTATACAAATCTGATGTATCGGACAGAATGGATGTATGGAGGTGGAGGGGATTGAGTTCATTATTAGCACATAATCATTTTGAGGAAACGTGCGTTATTTGTGAAAGTCTAAAACCAAAAGGCATACATCTATACACTTCTTTTATTTGTACAGACTGCGAAAATGATTTAATTCATACAGATACAAATGATCCAAGATATAAATATTTCCTTAAACAGCTAAAAAAGATTACCACACCTGAAATATTTTCATAATAAGTCCTTAAAGGGCTTTATTTTTTTGTTGAAAAATAGGAAACTAAATAAAGTGATCTTAAAAAATGTGTTTTAATAGGCAAGGAAGATATAAGATGAAAAATCAATTGGAAACACCTTTGTATAATGCCCTAAAGGGACATTTAAGTAATAATCCTTTATCCTTTCATGTTCCCGGCCATAAATACGGTGAAATAGCTGCATATAAACAAGATGAATTTTTTAAAGGAATACTAAAAATAGATGTAACAGAATTAACCGGCTTAGATGACCTGCATTCACCAGAAGGTGCGATCAGAGAAGCGGAAGAGCTTTTATCTGAGCTTTACAAGACAAAAAAAAGCTACTTACTTGTGAATGGTTCTACTGTAGGGAATCTTACTATGATCATGGCAGCTTGTGCGGAGGGTTCAATAGTGCTCGTGCAAAGAAACTGCCATAAATCGGTGTTAAATGCACTAAAATTAGCAAAAGTAAGGCCTGTATTTCTTGAGCCAGAGGTAGATCAGGAATGGAAGGTAGCTGCAGGCATTAGCACCCAAACCGTCCAACAGGCCATTAACCAGTATCCTGATGCTAAAGCCATTATCTTAACTTACCCGAATTATTATGGGATGGTCTATGACTTAAAGGGAATCATCGATTTGGCTCATCAACATCATATTCCCGTATTGGTAGATGAGGCACATGGGCCTCATCTTATCATTGGTGACCCTTTTCCGGCATCGGCACTACAATTAGGTGCGGATTTGGTAGTTCACTCTGCACATAAGACCCTTCCAGCGCTGACAATGGGTTCCTTTTTGCATGTAAATAGTAACCTGGTAGATTTTAAAAGGGTAGAAGAATATCTAGGGATATTTCAATCAAGCAGCCCGTCCTATCCAATTATGGCATCACTTGATATTTCCAGACATTACCTAGCTGCGTATGAACAAGAGGATGTACACTTTCTTCTATCTGAAATCCAATCCTTTAAAGAAGCTTTAGCTAAGATTGAGAGCATAAGAGTATTAACATATCCAAAAAAAATTGGTGATCCTCTTAAAATCACCATACAATCTAAATCTGATTTAACAGGATTTCAATTACAAAAAAGATTCGAAGCGAATGGAATATATACGGAATTAGCTGATCCGTATAATGTCCTATTTATTTTACCTCTTTTAAAAAAAGGACAAGTCTATCCATTATCCGAGACTGCGGCGAAAATTAAAAGTGCGCTTTACGGTTTGCCGTTTAACGACATAATTGAAGAAATACCGACAGGCGATGAAAGGATTTCGGAGTTAGCCATCAGTTATAGTGAAATGGAAAAACTAAATGTAATGGAAGTCAAGATAGAGAGGGCATCAGGATTGGTTTGTGCAGATACGATCATACCCTATCCACCTGGGATTCCTTTGTTAATGAAGGGAGAAAGAATAACAAGTGGAAAGATTGGACAGCTTAATCGTTTACTACAAACAGGTGCAAGATTTCAAGGGGATGCCTCTCTATTAAAAGCAGGTTATCTAAAGACATTTTCTATAACGTAGGATTATACATACTGGAGGTTTTATTTTGAAGGAAAGCGGAACTTTTATTACATTTGAAGGTCCGGATGGGGCTGGAAAGACAACTATTATAAATCTAATAGCCAAAGAGTTGGAGCACTCTTTGTTGACCAGGGAGCCAGGAGGCATTGAAATAGCTGAGCAAATTAGAAAAGTTATTTTAGATAAAGAAAATACCGCTATGGACCCTCGAACAGAAGCACTGTTATATGCGGCAGCAAGAAGGCAGCATTTAATTGAAAAAGTAAAGCCGGCATTACAAGATGGGAAAGTAGTTCTATGTGACAGATTTGTTGATAGTTCATTAGCGTATCAGGGATATGCCCGTGGATTAGGAATGGATGAGGTTTATGCGATTAATCAATTTGCCATTGAGGACTTGAGCCCAGAGCTGACTATTTATTTTGATATTGAACCTGAATTAGGAATGAAGCGAATTAATAGAAATAAAGGAAGAGAAGTAAACCGCCTCGACTTAGAAAATCTCGATTTCCATCATAAAGTCAGAGAAGGATATCTTCTACTATTGAAGCGTTTCCCAGCCAGAATGGTCCGGATTGATGCGTCAGGTACCATTGATGAGGTCTATCAAAAAACTCTAAATATAATCAAAGCAAGATTAGCAGAGAAAAGCCTTTAGTATAAGGCTTTTTTATTTAGGTATACCGGCAGATAACCTGTTATAATAAAATAAAGGAAAAAAGAGGAGAGGGTGTTCCATATGAAAATGATCATAGCCGTCGTTCAAGATCAAGATAGCAATCGTTTATCTAAAGCATTAGTAGATAATAATTTTAGAGCAACCAAACTAGCTAGTACAGGTGGTTTTTTGAAGTCGGGGAACACAACCTTTATGATAGGTACCGAAGATATCCGGGTAGACCGGGCTCTTCAAATTATTAAGGATAACTGCAAATCCAGGGATCAGCTGGTTGCCCCTGTTTCACCAATGGGAGGAAACGCTGACTCTTACGTCCCTTATCCGGTAGAGGTAGAGGTTGGCGGAGCAACCGTATTTGTGTTACCCATCGAACAATATATGCATTTTTAATTTTGTGTTAATAGATAGCGAGTGATTAATTTGGTTAAAACATGGGATCAACTACTAGAGCTGCAGCCGACCGTGTTGAAAATGTTAAAAAACAGCTTGTTAAAAAATCGAGTGGCCCATGCGTACCTTTTTGAAGGCATGAGAGGGACGGGGAAAAAGGAAATATCCCTATTATTTACAAAAACTTTATTTTGTGAACAGTTAGTAGAAGAATATAAACCTTGCGAGTCATGTAATAACTGCCTTCGAATCAATAACGGAAACCATCCTGATGTTCATATAGTCGAGCCGGACGGATTATCGATTAAAGTGGAGCAGATACGAAATCTGCAGGCAGAATTTTCAAAAAAAGGTGTAGAATCTCAACATAAAGTATACGTAATTTCTCATGCTGATAAAATGAGCGTGAGTGCTTCTAACAGCTTGCTAAAATTCCTCGAGGAACCTAATCCGGGCACGGTAGCTTTTCTTTTAACTGAGCAAGTCCAACAGCTGCTTCCGACGATTTTATCTAGATGCCAGGTGTTGGTATTTCAACCGTTAGCACCACAGATGATGATCAAACAATTAATAGAAAATGGAGTTCATCCAGCTAAGGCTCCATTACTAGCACAGTTAACCAATAATTTGGAAGAAGCTCTCAAATTAAATGTTGATGAATGGTTTGCACAAGCCCAAAAAATAGTGGTAAAATTATATGAGGTGTTAAAAAAGAATCCGCTGGAGGCGATGGTTACACTTCAGGGAGATTGGTTTTTACACTTTAAAGAAAAAGAACAGATTCAACGTGGTTTAGATCTTTTACTTCTAATCTTTAAAGATTTACTATATATACAATTGGATAGGCAGGAGCAGCTTGTTTTTATAGAGGAGAATGAGCGGTTAAGACAGTATGCCCTGCAAACATCTGGACGGCGCTTATCGGATCAAATGTCAGCTATTCTTGATGCAAAAAGGAAGCTGCAGGCAAATATGAATCCTCAGCTGATGATGGAACAGCTTGTGTTAAAATTGCAGGAGGGATCTTCATTTGTATGATGTTGTAGGAGTACGCTTTAAAAAAGCGGGGAAAATCTATTATTTTGATCCGGGAGACCTCTTAATTGAAAAGGATGACTTTGTCATTGTCGAAACTGTCCGCGGTGTAGAATATGGAAGGGCTGTGATTGCCCGCAAACAGGTTGAGGAACATGATGTTGTCCTTCCGTTAAAAAAGGTGGTCAGAATTGCCGACCAAAAGGATCGAATGATTGTTGAAGAAAATAAGCAGGCAGCCCAAGAAGCTTATGAGGTTTGTAATGAAAAAGTGAATGAACATCAGCTGGATATGAAACTAGTGGATGTTGAATATACATTTGATCGAAACAAAGTAATCTTCTACTTTACAGCAGATGGAAGAGTTGATTTCCGGGAGCTTGTTAAAGATTTAGCAGCCATTTTTAGGACACGCATTGAACTACGACAAATTGGTGTCCGCGATGAGGCAAAAATGCTTGGCGGTATTGGACCATGCGGGAGAATGCTATGCTGTTCTACTTTTTTAGGTGACTTTGATCCTGTCTCCATTAAAATGGCAAAGGATCAAAATCTTTCATTGAATCCAACAAAGATTTCCGGGTTGTGCGGAAGACTAATGTGCTGCTTGAAATATGAAAATGATGAATATGAGTCCGCTAAAGAAGCTTTGCCTGATTTAGGGGAAATTATTGAAACGCCACAAGGTAAGGGAAAAGTGGTTGGATTAAATATATTAGAGCGGGTACTTCAGGTTGAACTAAAGGAACAAGAACGAGTTCTGGAGTATACTTTGGATGAAATCATTAAAGAAGGTGCCTTTTCTATACAATCCACAGATTAAGAGGTGGAAGCCGTGGATAAAAAGGAAATTTTTGAATCAGTAAGTAATATGGAAACACAAATTGGCCATCTTTACCAGCAATTAGGGGAATTAAAGCAGCATTTAGCCGAGATACTAGAAGAAAATCATTATTTAAAGCTCGAAAACGAGCATTTAAGGCGCCGTTTAGATGTAACCACTGAAGAAGGAAAGAAAGAAACAGAAACGAAACAGGGTGCTGCAGCAGCTGCGGAAACCCCAAGTGGGAAGCATTTTGATGTTGGTGAAGGTTATGATAATCTCGCAAGGCTTTATCAAGAGGGGTTTCATATATGTAATCTTCACTTCGGCAGCTTGCGTAAAGAAGGCGATTGTTTATTTTGTCTTTCTTTTCTTAATAAGAAATAACCTTAAGAGGCTGATTGATGCAGCCTCTATTTTCATATCATTATTAGTTAGGATGGATCGTTAGTGGTGATTTTAAAAGAAGATGAACGGCTTGATTATTTACTGGCTGAGAAGCTTCGAATTATTCAAAGCCCAACTGTATTTGCTTTTTCTCTTGATGCCGTTTTGCTGGCTCGATTTGTTTATGTTCCGATTCAAAAGGGGAATTTAATTGATCTCTGCAGCGGCAACGGGGTGATTCCTTTATTTTTAAGTGCACGGACAAAAGGGAATATTACGGGTGTGGAAATACAAGATCGATTATATGATATGGCTGTTCGAAGTATTGAGTACAATAAACTAGAAGGCCGTTTAAAAATGATCCATGGTGATATTAAAGAAATGCCTCAGCAGTTAGGGTATGGAAAATTTGATGTGGTTACCTGTAATCCCCCGTACTTTATAACTCCTTCAAAAGAAGAAATAAATCCTAATGAGCATTTAGCCATTGCCCGTCATGAAATTCTTTGTACGCTCGAAGATGCCATAAAAGCGTCAAGTCAGTTAGTCCGACAAGGCGGCAAGGTTGCCTTTGTCCATCGTCCTGGTCGTCTCATTGATATTATTACGTTAATGCGTCAGTACAGGCTTGAACCAAAGCGGATTCAGTTTGTCTATCCAAAGCAGGGCAAGGAAGCTAATATTCTTCTAGTAGAAGCGATAAAAGACGGCAGTCCGGATTTGAAAATACTGTCGCCGCTAATTGTTTATAATGAAGATGATGAATACACTCCTGAAATCAGAGGGATTTTATATGGAGAGTAGCGGCCATTATTTTTATGTCCTAACGTGCAGCGATGGAAGTCTTTATGGCGGTTATACAAATGATCTTGACCGTCGAATCGAGCAGCATAACGAGGGCAAGGGAGCAAAATATACACGGGGAAGAGGACCGGTCAAATTGACCTATTATCAAGTCTTTGCTAGCAAAGGGGAGGCCTTAAGGGCCGAATATCAGTTTAAACAGTTAACAAGAAAGAAAAAGCTGGAGTATTTAATGAAAGATGGTGAATCGGATGTGGCAGCAGAAAAGCTTTGAAAACGAAGCGGATAAGGGAATCCTTTATCTTGTTCCTACTCCAATAGGAAACCTAGAGGATATGACCTTTCGGGCTATTAGAATCATGAAAGAAGCAGACTTGATTGCTGCTGAGGATACCAGAAATACAAAAAAATTGTGTAATTACTTTGAAATTGATACCCAGATAGTCAGCTATCATGAACATAATAAGGAAACTAGCGGGGAAAAGTTGATTGAAAAGGTCAAGCAAGGCTTGAAGGTTGCCCTAGTCAGCGATGCGGGCATGCCCGCGATTTCTGACCCTGGATATGAGCTTGTTCAGGCTGCGATAAGTGAACAAGTAGCGGTGGTTCCGTTACCCGGGGCAAATGCTGCACTCACTTCATTAATTGCCTCAGGACTAACTTGTCAGCCTTTTTATTTTTATGGGTTTTTACACCGGAATAAGAAAGAGAAGCGGGCTGAATTAGAGGTTTTGAGAAAACAAAAGGCTACCTTGATCTTTTATGAATCACCGCATCGTTTAAAAGAAACCTTAGCCATTATGATCGAGGTTCTTGGTAACCGAGAGGTCGTAATTTGCCGGGAATTAACAAAGAAATATGAAGAGTTTATTCGGGGAACCCTTGAAGAAATCAACAGTTGGGCACAATCTAATGAAATCCGCGGAGAATTTTGTTTGATTGTAGAAGGTACCGAAATTCAAGAAGAGGAAGAAGAAATAAACTGGTGGCAAGATTTATCAGTGGAGGAGCATGTCAATTACTACATAACGGAAAAAAATATCTCCTCAAAGGATGCTATTAAGCAAACAGCTAAAGACCGAAGTTTAAACAAACGTGAGGTTTATCAGGCCTATCATATTGAAGAAAATTAAAAACTCCAGCACGATTTCGTGCTGGAGCATTTTTTTTATTTTACAAGTTCAAAATTCTTTTGAATTTCTTCTATTAATTGTTCTGCACCTTCACGGCTAAGAATTAATTTTCCGCCGGCAAGAGCCATGTTATCATCAGAAACTTCACCAGTTACTTGGCAAGTCATATTTGGTTTGTATTTTTTTAAGATAATGCGCTCATCGTCAACATAGATTTCAAGAGCATCCTTTTCTGCAATACCAAGTGTACGTCTTAATTCAATCGGAATAACTACGCGGCCTAACTCATCAACTTTACGAACAATACCTGTAGATTTCATTTTATAAACTCCTCTCATAAACACTTAAATTATTTATCTATCTTCTCTATTAATTCGCCACAATTCGACAAATTTCTTATATTTTCATAATACCAGTACTTCCCATATCCGTCAATTATTTTATTTTAAAAAGTAAGGGTGCAAATTTTTCCAGTGACAAATACGTTGTAATAACAAGGTTTGTAAATAGATTTAAACAATTAGGTAAGTTAATAATACTATTGTGTTGAAAAAATCCATTTGTCGTAGAAGCATGATTCAATTCGACAAACTTCTACATATTCCTTTTCTCTCATATATTACGCTGCTTTAGCAGCCTTTGTGGGTGTATTAGGAAATAATTTTAAAAATCTGGAAGTCTAGCAATACGCTTTCTTGCACAAAAGTTTATTTTTCGGTATATTTTGATGATAGAAGCGTTAAAAAGAGGCAATAATGGTTTAATGGGAGTTGCATTGTTTAGGAGGGAATATAATGGAGGAAAAATTAAAGACTTTTTATTTAACCACACCGATTTATTATCCAAGTGGGAATTTACATATTGGACATGCGTATACTACAGTTGCGGGTGATGCGATGGCTCGTTATAAGCGGATGCGCGGCTTTGATGTAATGTATCTAACAGGTACGGATGAACACGGACAAAAAATTCAGCGCAAAGCTGAGGAGAAGGGTGTAACACCGCAACAATATGTTGATGAGATTGTCGGAGGTATTAAAGATCTCTGGAATAAACTAGATATTTCATATGATGATTTTATTCGCACAACTGAAGATAGACATAAACAAGTCGTAGAAAAAATCTTTGCCAAGCTTCTTGAGCAAGGAGACATTTATCTTGATCAATATGAAGGCTGGTATTGTACACCTTGTGAATCTTTTTACACGGACCGCCAGCTGGTAGATGGTAACTGTCCTGATTGCGGCCGATCTGTTGAAAAGGTCAAAGAAGAATCATACTTTTTTAGAATGAGTAAGTATGTTGATAGGCTTTTGCAATATTATGAGGAAAATCCAGAGTTTATTCAGCCAGAATCCCGTAAAAATGAAATGATTAATAACTTTATAAAGCCTGGCCTTGAGGATTTAGCAGTATCAAGAACAACTTTTGATTGGGGAATTAAAGTCCCCGGAAATCCTAAACATGTCATCTATGTATGGATTGACGCGCTTTCCAATTATATTACCGCGCTTGGGTATGGTACAGAGGATGATGCCAAGTATAAAAATTATTGGCCTGCGGATGTTCATCTAGTTGGTAAGGAAATTGTCCGTTTTCACACGATCTATTGGCCAATCATGTTAATGGCCTTGGATTTACCACTGCCAAAGAAGGTATTTGCGCATGGCTGGTTGTTGATGAAAGACGGAAAAATGTCGAAATCAAAAGGCAATGTAGTGGACCCAGTTACCTTAATTGATCGCTATGGCCTAGATGCTCTTCGCTACTATTTATTACGGGAAGTACCTTTTGGGGCAGATGGTGTGTTTACACCAGAGGGATTTGTTGAAAGAATTAATTTTGACCTGGCTAATGACCTAGGCAATTTACTAAACCGGACAGTGGCAATGATTGAAAAGTATTTTGCCGGTGTGATTCCTGATTATGCTGGTTCTGTTGGTGAATTTGATGAATCGCTGCTTCAGGTAAACCGTGAAACAGTTGCAAAATACGAAGAGGCAATGGAAAAAATGGAGTTCTCCGTGGCATTAACTTCCATTTGGCAGTTAGTCAGTCGGACAAATAAGTACATTGACGAAACACAACCATGGACATTGGCTAAAAATGAAGCGCAAAAAGGAGAACTTGCTAGTGTAATGGTTCACTTGGCAGAATCTTTACGCCGTACTGCGATCCTATTAAAGCCATTTTTAACTCGTACGCCTAATGGGATTTTTACACAATTAGGTATTCAAGATGAGGGATTGAAAACATGGGAGAGTCTCGAAGGCTTTGGCAAGATTCCAAGTGGAGTTAAGGTACAAAAGGATGCTCCGTTATTCCCAAGATTGGATATTGCTGAGGAAGTAGAATTCATCAAAACAAAAATGCAAGGAAGCACGCCGGTTATCGAAGAAAAGAAAGAAGAAGAAAAACCAGAGGAGCTTGCGGAAATTTCCATTGATGATTTCATGAAGGTGGATTTACGTGTTGCTGAGGTTATTCAAGCAGAGCCTGTAAAAAAGGCAGATAAACTGCTAAAACTACAGTTAGATTTAGGTTATGAAAAGCGCCAAGTTGTCTCAGGTATTGCACAATACTATAAGCCTGAAGAGCTTGTTGGCCGGAAAGTAATTTGTATTACCAACTTAAAGCCTGTTAAACTTCGCGGTGAATTATCACAAGGTATGATTTTAGCAGGATCACAAGATGGTCAGCTTTCAATCGCTACCGTCGATCAAACCTTGCCAAATGGTTCGAAGGTAAAATAATTAAAGACAAAGGCGCCCAAATCGGGCGCTTTTTACTTAGAAAAATGTCAGGATTTGCTTTAAAATGTTTCACGTGGAACATTTATCCTGTTAATTAGTTGTTCTTAGACAATGGAATACTAGAAATACAAAATAACGAGAAATAACAAGAAAAGAGGAGTATTGATTCGTATGTTATTCGACACACATGCACATTTAAATGACACGCAATATAATGAAGACCTAGAAGAGGTTATTGAACGGGCCCAAACGGAGGGAGTTTCCAATATGGTCATCGTAGGTTTTGATCGTCCGACAATTCAAAGGGCAATGGAATTAGTCGAACGCTATGACTTTATGTTTGCCTGCGTTGGCTGGCACCCTGTAGACGCAATCGACATGACAGATGAGGACTTAACATGGATTGAGGAATTGACTTCTCATCCTAAAGTGGTTGCTATAGGTGAAATGGGCCTAGATTATCACTGGGACAAATCACCAAAGGATATCCAGAAGGAAGTGTTTCGTAAGCAAATCCGCTTAGCAAAAAAAGTGAAATTGCCAATTGTTATCCATAACCGTGAAGCCACAGCCGATATCGTGGAAATATTAAAAGAAGAGGAAGCGGAAGAAGTAGGAGGTATTATGCATTGTTTTAGCGGCAGCCCTGAGGTTGCAAAGGAATGTGTAAAAATGAATTTTTATATTTCTTTGGGCGGCCCCGTTACCTTTAAAAATGCGAAAAAACCAAAAGAAGTAGCCGCGGAAATTCCTCTTGAGAAGCTGTTAATTGAGACAGATTGCCCTTATTTGGCTCCTCATCCCTATCGGGGAAAACGGAATGAACCAGGTTATGTAAAGCTAGTTGCTGAACAAATTGCCGAAATTAAGGGCTTGACATTTGAAGAAGTAGCCGAGGCTACGACACAAAATGCTAAGAAATTATTCGGCATAAAATGCTAAGGAAATTTGTCGAAACGATAAGAAGCTTGTCCTAATTTTTTATGATAACAAAAAGTTCTACATGTCTCCTTTTCAACATAGGATTACCGTGTCGATAAGTTTTTCTTTGCAAAGCTTTAAAGGTTGTGCATAATTAGAACTACCTTAACAGGATTAGCAAGGATTGACAGCCGGCGTATGGTTCTCTATAATCTCTCCAAAGAAAAGGAGGCGTTTTTCATCGTATTCCAAAACATGAAAAACCTGTTTCCAGAGTCTTTGAGCGGGAGGTCATGGACCATCATATTTGCTAGTTTTGTAGTTTTGCTTACAACTCTGGGGATTTTCTTTTTTGAAGGCTCAAAGAATACTGTAGCAATGACACTCAATGGCAAGCAGATGGTTGTGAACACACATGCAGATACCATCAAGGAATTATTAGATGAACTGGATGTATCCCTCTCGTCAAAAGACTACCTGTATCCAAAAGCAACTGCAAAGGTTAAGGATGACCTGAAAGTTGTGTGGAAGCAGGCGAACATGGTTCACATTGTCAAAGACAGCGAGAAGAAAACGATCTGGACTACGGCCGATACTGTGGCTGAGCTCCTAAAAGAGCAGAAGATTTTATTAAAGGAACATGATCAAATTTCGGCAAATCCACAAGCAGCAATTAAAAATAAGATGAATTTGAAGATTAATATTGCGTTTCATCTTACATACGTGGACGGCGGAAAGACGCAAAAGGTTTGGACCACTTCGACTACGGTCGCTGACTTTTTAAAACAGCAGGGCACCAAACTAAAAGAATTAGACAGAGTTGAACCACCATTAACTGCAAATATACGAGAGAATGGTGTTGTAAACGTTATTCGAGTAGAAAAAGTCACCGATGTAGTGGAAGAACCCGTTCAATTTGCCGTGGTAACGAAAAAGGATGGTAATTTGCAAAAAGGGCAAGAAAAGGTCATTGCTCCTGGAAAGCACGGACGTGTTTCAAAGCAGTACGAAGTCATGCTTGAAAATGGCAAAGAAGTGTCTAGGAAATTGATTAACGAGCAGAATATCTTACAAAAACAGGATAAAATTGTGGCTGTCGGTACGAAGGATTTGGCGTTACAAGTTTCCCGCGGTGAGACTCCGAAAGGCAAGGAGTTTTATGTGACGGCAACAGCATATACGGCCTATTGTAATGGCTGCTCTGGACGTACTGCTACTGGTCTTAATCTTCGTGCTAATCCAAATTTGAAAGTAATCGCAGTTGATCCAAGAATTATTCCGCTTGGTTCGAAAGTGTATGTGGAAGGCTACGGATACGCTGTGGCCGCTGATACAGGCGGAGCCATTAAAGGGTATATTATTGATTTATTAATGCCATCACATGCGGATGCATACCGCTGGGGGCGTAAGAAAGTAAAGATTACAGTCTTAAACTAATTTTCACGGGTGCAGAGGATTTCCTTCCTCTGCATTTTGCTTTTTTCCTAAAATTCTTTATACTAACAACGAATACTAGCTTTTATTTTCTATCAGGGCGGATACTTTATTGTATGAAATCATTCAATAATATAGACGAGGGACATTACAAAAATGTTTCAATTTTTTCATTATTAATTTTATTATTACGGAGGCTTTTATTCTTAACATGAAAATCAAAGAAATCATCGTCGTTGAGGGAAAAGACGATACGACAACAATAAGACGGGCTGTCGATGCCGATACGATCGAAACCAACGGTTCGGCTGTCAACCAAACTACTATTGAAAAAATCAACCGTGCCCAGGCAACACGAGGGGTGATTATTTTTACCGATCCAGATTTTCCAGGTGAAAAAATCAGAAAAACGATCGCAGCGGCTGTTCCTGGTTGTAAACATGCTTTTTTGCCAAAAGAAAAAGCGATTGCCAAAGGCGGCAAGGGTCTTGGGGTAGAACATGCCAGCCTGGAGGATATAAGAGAAGCGTTAAAGGATGCACAAATCATGCACGAGGTGATATCGGAGGAAATTACCCAGGAGGATTTAATTATGGCCGGCCTAATTGGCGGTGAGGGCTCGAAGGAGCGAAGAACTTCGTTAGGCAAGCTGTTGAAAATTGGTTATACAAACGGAAAACAACTGCATAAGCGATTGATGATGTTCCGCATTAGCAAACAAGAATTTGCAGAAGCATTAAGCGTTATACGTCAGGAGGAACAGAATGAATAAGGATATTGCTACACCAGTCAGAACGAGAGCAATACTTGAAAAATACGGTTTTTCTTTTAAGAAAAGCCTTGGGCAGAACTTCCTAATTGATACAAATATATTAAAAAAGATAGTCAGCTTTGCTGATTTAACGGAGAACTCAGGTGCAATTGAAATTGGCCCTGGGATTGGTGCCCTCACGGAACAGCTGGCACGTTCAAGTAAAAAAGTGATTGCATTTGAAATTGATCAAAGATTGCTGCCTATTTTGCAGGATACATTATCACCCTATGAAAATGTCAGGGTTATACATAAGGACGTATTAGAAGCAGATGTTCGAATTGTGATGGAAGAGGAGTTTCAAGGGATTCATGATATTATGGTAGTCGCCAATCTGCCTTATTATGTTACGACTCCGATCATTATGAAGCTCCTTGAGGACCGTCTGCCGATCCGTGGGATTGTTTGTATGCTGCAAAAAGAGGTAGCAGACCGAATTTCTGCCAAGCCTGGCACAAAGGAATATGGTTCGCTCTCAATTGCCGTTCAATATTACACCGAAGCAGAGACCGTCATGATTGTGCCAAAAACGGTTTTTGTCCCGCAGCCTAATGTGGACTCTGCTGTGATTAGATTAATTAAACGTGAGAAGCCTGCAGTTGTGGTAAAGGATGAGGCCTTCTTTTTCCAGGTGACAAAGGCGAGCTTTGCTCAGCGAAGAAAAACATTATTAAATAATTTAACTAGTCAGCTGCCTGATGGGAAACAGAAGAAGGAAGAAATTCTTGCAGCTTTAAGTGCAAGCGGAATCGATCCTGTTCGCCGAGGAGAAACACTTTCCTTAGAAGAATTTGGCCGGTTAGCTGATGAACTTTATTCATACTTTCATTAACATTTTATCCTCATGATGGATTCATGAGGATATTTTTTTTATCCCAACGAATACCTCCTCCTTATGTATCATTTTTCTTAAATTTTTAACAAGGACAACATTCCCTGCATAGCCTATGAGAGAACCCATAATTAAAAGTCCTAAGAGGGTCTTATTGGAGTGACGGCAGTGGATATAAAGGTAATGGATATTGTCGGAAGAAAATCGTATAACTGTGATCTCTTGTTCCGCGTTATCGATATTCAAAATATAAACAACCAGAAGGTAGCCATCCTCTATGGGGAGGATTTCCGCCTAGTAGCAGATGCACCATACACTGATTTGGTCATCCCTAATCAAGATGAACGGGTAAAGCTGCAGCAAGAATACAGAACACTTGAAGAACAGTCACTTAAATTATTTAGACAGGATGTTGAATTGATTAAACATCGTCGGGAATATGAAGCGACTGGCGGTTATGCGAAACCGAGCAATTATTTTCAAATTCCTGGAAAGGTTCTTCACTTGGACGGTGATCCCACATATTTAAAAAAATGCATGGCCGTATACGAAAAAATCGGTATCCCCGTGTTAGGGATACACTGCAATGAAAAAGAAATGCCGGAACGAATTGGCGGCTTAATGGACCAATATCGTCCTGATATCTTGGTTATTACAGGCCACGATGCCTATTCCAAAGCAAAGGGGAAGATGACTGATATTAATGCCTATCGCCATTCAAGGCATTTCGTCCAGGCAGTCAGAGAGGCCCGAAGAAAGGTTCCACATTTAGATCAACTCGTTATCTTTGCTGGTGCCTGCCAATCTCATTTTGAATCACTTATCCACGCAGGAGCAAACTATGCCAGTTCCCCAGCAAGAATTAATATTCACGCACTCGACCCCGTCTATATTGTGGCCAAAATTAGTTTTACCCCGTTTATGGAACGAATCAATGTATGGGATGTATTAAGAAATACCCTAACAGGTGATAAAGGACTCGGAGGGATTGAAACAAGGGGAGTATTACGGACAGGAATGCCTTATCGACCCATCACCGAAGAGGATGCATAAGCCTATTAGTAAAGTGGAGCTGAAGGATAATTATAAATTGGCTCCCCTTTATTCTAATAGTGCTTCATTTTTAAAAATGAATACATATTAAACAACTATTAAGGCAACGATAACATTGTTGAAAATTAGAAGAAAAAGTAGAACAAAAAATATTGACAATCATTTTGTTGGACTGATATAATTTATATTTTTGTTTGACAGAATCTATGTCAGTGTGTTATACTTTACACAGTGAGGTGGACCGAATGCCAAAAACCTTAGCCGATATTAAAAAGGCTCTTGACACGAATTTGGGAAAAAGATTATTGCTGAAAGCCAATGGTGGACGCAGGAAAACAATTGAACGTTCTGGAGTTCTAGCAGAAACTTACCCATCTGTTTTTGTTATTGAGTTAGATCAAGATGAAAATTCGTTCGAGCGTGTTTCATACAGCTATGCGGATGTTTTAACGGAAACAGTTCAAATTACTTTCTATGATGATGCAGCAGGACATGTAGCTTTAAGCTAGTATATAAGCAATGGGTGGCAGTAAACTAAGGTTTACTGCTTTTTGCTGTATATAAATTCAAAAACCTTCATGAAAATGAATAATCTTTTACATACTAAGAATGCTGTGGTATGAAAGGGGTTGTTTAGATGGGCAGAAGAAGAGGGATTATGTCTCATCGCTTTAAAGAGGAGCTAGCAAAGGAACTTGGTTTTTATGATGTCGTTCAGAAAGAAGGCTGGGGCGGCATTCGAGCAAAGGATGCAGGGAATATGGTGAAGCGTGCCATCGAACTCGCGCAGCAGCAGCTAGTCAATCAAAATCGCCAATCTTAACTAACACCACAGCTTGGTCAGTGCAAGGAATTTTTGCACTGGCCTTTTCTTATTGTCTAACACAGCGTCAAGGCGCTCCCGCTTTTCTTTTTGTCACGAAATTATGGCTTTTTTCGACGTAAAACGACTGATATAATAATAAAATTGGATAGATATCTCATATCGGACGTCTTACATTTATCTTTTTGTGGTAAAATAGGACAAAATGTGGATTTTTGGAATCGTATGCAGAGGCGCCCAATGGGTGCTTATTGGACAAAACAAAAGTAGGTGACGTAGTGAAGCTTTTAGTCAAAGCACCGGCTAAAATAAATTTAGCATTAGATGTTTTACATAAACGCCCTGATGGCTATCATGAGGTTGAAATGATCATGACCACGATTGATTTATCAGACCGGGTAGAACTATCCTTACTAGAACAAGATAAAATACATATTCTTTCTCATAATCGCTATGTGCCGGATGATCAGCGTAATTTAGCTTATCAGGCGGCACAGCTGTTAAAGGATCGTTTTAATGTAAAGAAGGGTGTATTGATTTCAATCGAGAAAACGATTCCGGTAGCAGCCGGATTAGCAGGAGGCAGCAGTGATGCAGCAGCAACCTTAAGGGGTTTGAATAAGCTTTGGGGTCTTGGCTTAAGTTTGGATGAACTAGCCAAGCTTGGCAGCGAAATCGGCTCAGATGTTTCCTTTTGTGTCTACGGAGGCACAGCCCTGGCAAAAGGCCGAGGTGAAATCATTAAAGAACTTCCACCGCCGCCAACATGCTGGGTTATTTTAGCCAAACCCTTTATTGGGGTCTCGACCGCTGAGGTTTATCGCAGGCTTGATCTGAATGGAACAAAACACCCGGATATCTATGGGATGATCCAGGCCATTAAAGAACATAACTACCAACGTGTCTGCGATAACGTCGGTAACGTGCTTGAAGGTGTGACTTTAAATCTACATCCGGAAGTTGCCCAAATTAAAGAGCAAATGAAGCGCTTTGGTGCGGATGCCGTGTTAATGAGCGGAAGCGGCCCGACCGTATTTGGAATTGTTCAGCATGATTCGAGAATGCATCGAATCTATAATGGATTAAGAGGTTTTTGCGACCAAGTTTTTGCAGTTCGAATGCTGGGAGAACGACATTCGCTTGATTAGAGGCGTACAATAATGGTATCCTTTAATTAGAATATTCGGATTCTGGGAGGGTAGATATGAAATTTCGTCGCAGTGAACGTTTGATTGATATGACAAATTATTTACTGGATCATCCTCGCCAGCTTGTTCCGCTCACCTTTTTTGCGGATCGATATGATTCAGCAAAGTCTTCGATTAGTGAAGATTTAGCGATTGTGAAGGAGACCTTTGAGCAACGAGGAATTGGAACTTTGCAAACAGTACCGGGAGCCGCCGGTGGTGTAAAATTTTTTGTAAAAGTAAGCCGGGAAAAAGCGGAGCCTTTTGTAAATGAACTTTGTCAGTTAATTGCCAATCCCGAACGGCTGTTACCGGGCGGTTATTTGTATTTAACTGATATTTTGGGGGACCCGCAAATAGTTCAGAAAGCCGGACGAATTATCGCTTCTGCTTATGCTGACACTAAAATTGATGTGGTCATGACAGTAGCAACCAAAGGGATTCCTCTGGCGTATGCAGTTGCAAGCCAATTAAATGTTCCGGTTGTGATTGTTCGCAGAGATAGTAAAGTGACAGAAGGACCAACGGTTAGTATTAATTATGTTTCGGGTTCTGCTAAAAGGATACAGACAATGGTACTTTCTAAGAAAAGCATGAGACAGGATTCCCGTGTCCTCATTGTGGATGATTTTATGAAAGCAGGCGGAACGGTAATGGGAATGATCAGTATGCTTGAGGAATTTAATTCCCAGCTTGCTGGAATTGCTGTATTAGTCGAAGATGAGAAAATACAGGAACGGTTAGTGGATGAATATTTATCGTTGGTACAACTAGCAGATGTAGATGTAAAAGAAAAAAAGATTAGTGTACAAGCTGGGAATTATTTTAATATATGGAGGGGTTAACATGAAAGTAGTTCAAACCAATCAAGCACCGGCAGCAATTGGGCCATATTGCCAAGGAATTGTCGTCAATAATTTATTCTACAGCTCTGGGCAAATCCCATTAACGGCTGAAGGGATTATGGTAACAGGTGATGTAAAGGAACAGACCCATCAAGTATTTAAGAACTTACAGGCGGTATTAGCTGAAGCAGGAGCATCGCTTGAAACGGTAGTGAAGGCAACTGTTTTTATTAAAAATATGGATGAATTTGCTGCTGTTAATGAAGTCTATGGTGAGTATTTCTCCACACATAAACCAGCCCGTTCTTGTGTAGAGGTGGCTCGTTTACCAAAAGATGCATTAGTTGAAATCGAAGTTGTAGCGCTCGTGAAGTAATCCGAGTGCTTTTTTTTATGAAATCGTCCAGCTCTAGCGCCTTTCTAATAAGTTGAGGAAAGTATAAAAGTTTTTGGCCTTGAGAATTGTCCAGCTCCANNGTCCAAAAGGTTAAAGAACAGCCTTCCAGCCGGCTCGTCTTGTGCTTGTCGCCGATAGGCGGGCGCCTTACGCTTTTCTTATAATGCGAAAGGCTTATTTTACCGACTATTTTCTACGATTCACGTGTTGAAAACGTTTATTCCTACAAATGTTCACGATTTTGCCCTAAATTTTCAAAAAAAAATAAAAATTAAAGAAGGATAATAGAATTAATTGTTGAATTTATTTAACTAGCATTTTATATAATCAAAAAGGGTGTGAGCACATGGAAGTAACTGACGTAAGATTACGCCGGGTAAATACGGATGGAAGAATGAGAGCGATTGCATCAATCACATTGGATAATGAATTTGTTGTTCATGACATCCGTGTTATTGACGGAAACAACGGTTTATTTGTAGCTATGCCAAGTAAACGTACTCCAGATGGAGAATTTCGTGACATTGCGCATCCAATCAATTCGGGAACACGTGGTAAAATCCAAGAAGCTGTCTTGGCAGAGTATCACCGATTAGGTGAATTGGAAGTAGAATTTGAAGAAGCCGGAGCTTCCTAAGGATTTTAACAACTAGGGCCTTTCTTCTATGAAGGCTCTTTTTATTGTTTTTTACCCCCAAAAACAAACCCCTCAATTCATTTTCTATTCAAGCTTTCATACTACTTAATATGACAAAATTAGACACTTTCCCATCATTCCTTGAAAAGCGAGTTCATTTACGTTAATATTTTTAATGGATAAAAAGGTAAATTGGAGGATTGAACATGCCTAATCGTTATGCTGTGATTTTGGCTGCAGGGCAAGGAACGCGGATGAAATCTAAGCTTTATAAAGTTTTACACCCAGTGTGCGGTAAACCTATGGTACAACATGTAGTTGATCAAATAACAAAGCTTAATATTAAAGAAATGGTCACAATCATCGGTCACGGAGCTGAAATGGTTCAAGCACAATTAGGTGATAGAAGTTTCTATGCATTACAAAAAGAACAGCTGGGCACTGCCCATGCGGTTATGCAAGCTCAAGATATGCTTGAGGGAAAAGAAGGTATAACGATCGTTGTTTGTGGTGATACCCCGTTAATTAAAGCCGAAACAATGGAGTCTCTATTTAAACACCATGAACAATTATCGGCAAAAGCAACCATCCTCACTGCTAAAATTGATAACCCAACAGGATACGGACGCATAATCCGCAATCAAGAGGGGCTAGTCGAAAAGATTGTCGAGCATAAAGATGCTACAGAAGAAGAGCGGGAAATTAATGAAATTAACACAGGTACCTATTGTTTTGACAACCGGGCATTGTTTGAGGCTTTAAAAAATGTTTCAAACGATAATGTACAAGGGGAATACTACTTACCTGATGTGATTGAAATTATGAAGAAACAAGGTGAAGTGGTTACTGCCTACCAAACTGACGAATTTGAAGAAACCTTAGGTGTAAATGACCGAGTTGCCTTAGCAGAAGCGGAAAAGACTATGCGTTCACGAATTAATGAATCCCATATGCGTAATGGGGTAACGATTATTGACCCTGCAAATACTTACATAGAAGCAGATGTCGAAATTGGGCAAGATACAGTTATCTATCCAGGAACCATGATTAAAGGTCATTCAAAAATAGGTACAGAATGTATAATAGGTCCAAACTCTGAAATTGATACATGTGAAATTGGGAATGAAACGGTTATTCGTCAATCAGCCGCTATTAACAGCTCCATTGGTTCTCATGTTAACATTGGGCCATTTGCACACATTCGTCCTGATTCCACCATCTTAGATGATGTCAAAATTGGCAACTTTGTTGAGATTAAGAAGGCAGTCTTTGGAAAAGGAAGTAAAGCCTCACATCTAAGCTATATTGGGGATGCCGAGGTGGGCAGTGATGTAAACATTGGCTGCGGCTCCATAACAGTTAATTACGATGGGAAAAATAAATACTTAACAAAAATTGAAGATGGTGTCTTTATTGGCTGTAATTCTAATTTAGTTGCCCCAGTCACCATTAAAAAAGGCTCTTATGTTGCTGCGGGTTCGACGATCACAAAGAATGTGCCTGAAGAGGCTTTAGCGATTGCTCGTGCAAAACAAGTTAATAAAGAGGGTTACGTTCAGAAACTTAATCTTAAGAAATAAAGCTATTACAATTGGAGGGCAATCATGTCTAATCAGTATTTAGATCCGAATTTAAAAGTATTTAGTTTAAACTCAAATATGCCTTTGGCAAGAGAAATTGCAAAATTCATTGGCGTTGAGCTGGGAAAATGCTCTGTAACCAGATTTAGTGACGGTGAGATTCAAATCAATATTGAAGAAAGTATCCGCGGTTGTGATGTCTATGTTATTCAATCAACGAGCCAGCCTGTTAATGAACATATCATGGAATTACTTATCATGATTGATGCCTTAAAGAGAGCTTCTGCAAAAACCATCAACATTGTTATGCCTTATTATGGCTATGCACGTCAAGATCGTAAAGCACGTGCTCGTGAGCCAATTACAGCTAAATTAGTGGCGAACCTGCTTGAAACTGCTGGAGCAACCAGAGTAATCTGTTTGGATCTTCATGCACCGCAAATTCAAGGCTTCTTTGAAATTCCAACTGACCATCTTATGGGTGTGCCGATTTTAGCAGAGTATTTTAAAAGCCGTCAATTCAATGGTGACGTGGTCATTGTTTCCCCAGACCATGGCGGTGTAACAAGAGCACGTAAATTGGCTGAGCGTTTAAAGGCTCCAATTGCTATCATCGATAAACGCCGTCCAAGACCAAATGTTGCGGAAGTTATGAATATAGTTGGTAACATTGAAGGTAAGATCGCGATCTTGATCGATGATATTATTGATACAGCAGGTACGATTACCCTTGCAGCTAATGCCTTAGTGGAAAATGGAGCACAAGAAGTATACGCCTGCTGTACACACCCTGTGTTGAGTGGTCCAGCAATTGAAAGAATTCAAAATTCAAAAATAAAAGAATTAGTGATTACCAACTCGATTGAGCTTCCTGAAGAGAAAAATATGGATAAAATTATTCATCTCTCTGTCGCACCATTACTTGGTGAAGCGATTATCCGTGTTCACGAAGAACAGTCAGTATCTACATTATTTGATTAATAAATAAATGTTTAGACCCTCCTATTTTAGGGCATTTTTATATAGTAAGTGTTAATAATAGGAGGGTATCTAACGTATGAGTACTGTTTTACAAGCAAAAGAACGGACGGAACTCCGTCATTCAGCATTGAAACAACTCCGTAATAATGGAAATATCCCCGCAGTGGTTTATGGAGCAAAGGTTGAAAGTAAACCGGTATTTGTGAGTTCTGCAGATTTAACCAAAACCATCCGTACGGTCGGCAGAAACGGTGTCATTTCTCTTGATGTCGATGGCAATAAGTACGATGTCGTTTTATCGGATTATCAAGAGGATTCATTTAAAAAGGAAATTCTTCATGTTGATTTCTTAGCAGTAGATAAATCCTCCAAAATTAATGTGGAAGTCAGGCTTGCACTTGTTGGCGAAGCGATTGGCGTGAAAGATGGTGGTGTCTTGCAGCAGTCTATCCACCAGTTATCGATCACATCCACTCCGGATAATATCCCGCAGCAAATTGAAGTGGATATCACCAACCTTCAAGTTGGTGAAACTGTTCTAGTAGGAAATATCCCTACCGGTGGAGGCTTTACTATTAATCACGAGGATGAGGAAGTGGTTGCTTCCATCTTACCTCCAAGACAGGAAGAAGAAATTAACTCAGGTGAACAACAGCAGGAAGGTCATCCTGATCACGAAGAAGGCAGAGAAACTACTCCAGAATAGAAAAGCTGAAGTGTCCGTTTAGCGAAGGACACTAGCTGCTAGGTAGTAATCAAAGTTTAAGAGTTCGAGACGTAACCTATTTAAGGTTACGTCTTTTAACGCATAATTAAGGAAATCATGTTATTATGGGAGAATGGCGATGTTCCGAAAATTTTTTAGAAGGATGACTAAACCGGAAGAGGTGGGAACACAGATGAAATTAATCGTAGGTTTAGGAAACCCTGGAAAACAATACGATCAAACAAGACATAATATTGGCTTTGAGGTAATCGATACACTCTCGGATCAATTCTCTATTCCGTTAAATCAATCAAAATTTAAGGGCGTATATGGGATTGGCCTACATAACGGGGAAAAGGTACTACTTTTAAAACCATTAACCTATATGAACTTATCAGGGGAATCAATCCGGGCGGTAATGGATTATTATCAAATAGAGTTAGAGGATTTATTAGTCATTTATGATGACCTGGATCTGCCTGTTGGCAAAATAAGACTTCGCCAAAAAGGGAGTCCAGGGGGGCATAACGGAATTAAGTCTACTGTTGCCCATCTGGGGACGCAGGAATTTAACCGGATTCGGATAGGAATTAACCGGCCAACTCCAGGAATGAGCGTACCTGATTATGTCCTAGGACGTTTTCGTCAGGAGGAGAGACCTTTTACTGAGGAAGCCGTAAAAAGAAGTGCAGACGCTTGTGCTGCTTGGCTAAAGAAGCCGTTTCTACAGGTTATGAATGAATATAATCAATAATTGTTCATGATACTAGTCTTTCATTCATACATTGAAGAAAAACAATGTTAACCCTCCACAAAGTAATCTAGTTGAATAACTTCCATTTATCAGGTTAATACTAGTAGTGGAATTCTAGATTAGGGAGGGACAGGCGTGGCCATCCAGTATTATTGCCGTCATTGTGGTACAAAACTTGGCTCTATTGAACAAACATCGATCCATGCAGAAACTCTAGGCCTTCATAAATTAACGGATCTGGAAAGACAGGAAATGGTCTCGTATGAATCATCTGGTGACATTCATATCAAAGCCATTTGCGAGGATTGTCAGGAAGCATTAGAGCGAAATCCAGATTACCATCAATATGATTTTCTTATTCATTAAAATAGTGGATAAAACACTCTACTTAGATAATAGTCTAGCTTAGCTTTTTAGCGGCTAGTGTGCGCCGCTAAAAAGGGCGCTTCCGCTATTCTAATCAGCTTTGGAAGCTCTCCAAAGCGTTTTTCTGTTTAAAAATTTACTAATATAAATATTGTTTTAATATAATTATTTCTTAAGGGAGGGAGGAGAAACCTTGAATGGTTTAAAATCACTATTTTTAAAGCAAGAAGATGTTCACTCCATCATTGCCGGGGTTGAAGAGGGATTAAAAGAACAACTAGTTGCAGGCCTATCTGGATCATCGCGGACCGTCCTAACTGCGTCTGTCTATGAAAAGATGAAAAGGCCAATCATGCTTGTCACCCATAATCTACTACAAGCCCAAAAACTCTATGATGATCTCGTCAATCTATTAAGTGAAAAGGAAGTCTTCCTTTTTCCAGCTAATGAATTAATAGCTGCGGAGCTTAGCATTGCAAGTCCGGAATTAAAAGCCCAGCGAATTGAGGCGTTAAACTATTGGAGCAGGCAAAGTAAAGGTGTATTGATTGTCCCAATTGCCGGATTAAAAAAGATTGTTCCTCCAAAAACACTATGGAAACAATACCAGTTGTCGTTAAAACTAGGAGAAGATATTAATATAGATAAGATGTTAACGACCCTTGTTAAAATGGGTTACGTCCGGTCTGAGATGGTATCGACTCCTGGGGAATTTAGTGTAAGGGGTGGAATTATTGATATTTACCCACTTACTGAGGCAGACCCATTAAGGATAGAGTTGTTTGATACTGAAATTGATTCAATCCGATATTTCTCCCTTGATGATCAGCGGTCAAAAGAAAAAGTGAAAGAAGTTTTAATTGGACCAGCTACGGAAATCATCCTCGAAGCGGAGGACTATAGCCGAATTATCGGCAAGCTTGAAGAAGGATTGGCGCTGTCTTTAAGAAAATTAAAAGATGATAAAGCGAAAATGCAGTTAAGCCAAAATATCAGTTATGAGCTTGAGCAGTTGAAAAATGGCCAAAAACCAGACCAAGTCTATAAATACTTATCATTAGCCTACGACAGGCCTAATAGTTTACTAGACTATCTGCCAAGCGATGGACTTGTGTTTGTAGATGAAATTAGCAGAGTTCAAGAGATGAATGATTCCCTCGTAAAAGAAGAAGCTGAGTGGTATACAGGTTTACTAGCAGAGGGGCAGATTATTCATGACCTGCATATTTCTCATGACCTTGGGGCAATGCTGCAAAGAAAAGAATTTCCGCTTCTCTATATGTCTTTATTTTTACGACATGTTGCCAATACAAGTCCACAAAATATTATCAATATTACTTGTAAACAAATGCAAAATTTCCATGGTCAGATGCATTTATTAAAAGCAGAAATCGACAGGTGGAAAAAAGGAAATTATTCTATTCTATTTTTAGGGCCGGATGAAGAAAGGGTAAAGAAATTAGAGCGGGTCTTAGAGGATTATGAAATAAATGCCAGCGCCATGAAAGGTGATCAACAGCTCTTACCAGGTAAAGTTCAGATAATGCGAGGAAATCTTCATGCAGGATTTGAACTTTCTATTCAAAAAATTGCTGTCATCACTGAGGAAGAATTATTTAATAAGCGCGTCAAAAAATCAGCTAGCCGGCAGAAATTATCGAATGCCGAACGGATTAAGAGTTACTCCGAGTTGAAAATTGGTGATTATGTTGTTCATGTTAATCATGGAATCGGTAAATACTTGGGGATTGAAACGCTAGTTATAAATGGTATTCATAAAGATTACTTGCATATCCGCTATCAAGGTTCAGATAAACTGTATGTTCCAGTGGAACAAATCGACCTTGTTCAAAAGTATGTAGGATCTGAAGGAAAAGAGCCGAAGGTATATAAGCTCGGCGGCAGTGATTGGAAGAAGGTCAAGAAGAAAGTTGAATCATCTGTACAAGATATTGCGGATGACCTTATTAAGCTGTATGCGGAGCGGGAAGCGGCGGTTGGGTATGCCTTTTCTCCTGATGGGGATCTGCAGCGTGAATTTGAAACTTCTTTTGCTTATCAAGAAACCGAAGACCAGCTGCGCTCGATCCATGAAATTAAAAAGGATATGGAAAGATCGCGTCCAATGGACCGCCTTTTATGTGGTGACGTTGGTTACGGTAAAACGGAAGTGGCCATCCGTGCGGCATTCAAGTCCATTGCTGATGGAAAGCAGGTAGCCTTCTTAGTTCCAACAACAATCTTAGCGCAGCAGCACTTTGAGACATTGAGAGAACGTTTTCAAGATTATCCGATTAATATTGGCTTATTAAGCCGGTTCCGAACAAAAAAACAGCAGACTGAAACAATCAAAGGATTAAAAGCAGGTACGGTTGATATTGTTGTAGGTACCCATCGCCTGCTATCAAAAGACATTGTTTACCGTGATTTAGGACTATTGATTGTCGATGAAGAACAGAGATTTGGTGTTACACATAAGGAAAAAATTAAGAAGTTAAAAACAAATGTCGACGTGTTAACCTTAACGGCAACACCAATTCCAAGGACACTTCATATGTCAATGCTTGGCGTACGGGACTTATCGGTCATCGAAACACCGCCGGAAAATCGTTTCCCTGTGCAAACATATGTTATGGAGTACAATGGTTCATTGGTAAGAGAAGCGATTGAACGTGAGCTTGCCAGGGACGGACAAGTATTCTTTTTATATAACCGGGTCGAAGATATTGAACGTAAGGCTGAAGAAATTTCCATGCTTGTTCCGGATGCCCGTGTAACGTTTGCACATGGGCAAATGACGGAAAATGAACTGGAATCAGTTATGATCGGTTTCTTAGCAGGGGAATTTGATGTGCTCGTGAGCACAACGATTATCGAAACGGGTGTTGATATCCCGAATGTAAATACCTTAATTGTGTTCGATGCAGATCGAATGGGCCTTTCCACGCTTTATCAGCTCCGCGGCCGGGTAGGCAGATCCAATCGTGTTGCTTATGCCTATTTTACGTACCGAAAAGATAAAGTCTTAACCGAGGTTGCAGAAAAGCGCCTTCAAGCGATTAAGGAATTTACGGAATTAGGGTCCGGATTTAAAATTGCCATGCGCGATTTATCGATTCGCGGGGCAGGGAATTTATTAGGTGCTCAACAGCACGGATTTATTGATTCGGTTGGATTTGATCTTTATTCACAAATGCTGAAGGAAGCCATTGAAGAGCGGAAGGGTGACCTAGGCGGTGAAGTGAAAAAGTCTGTTGAAATTGATTTGGAAATTGATGCCTATATTCCTGATACCTATATTAAAGATGGACATCAGAAGATTGAAATGTACAAACGGTTTAGAGGGGCCGAGAGCCTTGAGGATATCGAAGAGCTTCAAGCAGAGATGCTCGACCGGTTTGGGGAATATCCGGAGGAAGTGGATTACCTCTTCCAAATTGCTGAAATCAAGGTTTACGCCTTGTTAAACGGTGTTGAGCAAATTAAACAAGTAAAGCAAGAGGTCACCATTTTAGTTAATGAACAGGTTACCGGTGAAATTGATGGAAGTAAGATATTCCATATAGGAAACCAATTTGGCCGAAACATTATTCCCGGGATGGAAGGCTCTAAATTAAAAATCATGATTAAGACAAAAGAGTACGAAACAGCGCAATGGCTTCATATTGTCCGAGAAATGGTCAAAGGGGTATCACTGGCTAAAAGGGGTCAAGGCAATCCGGTAAACTAGTCATCAAAGGGACATTTCAGATGTCCTTTTGACCTAGCTATTATTATCCATTTATGTGATATTTCGCTTAAATGTGAAAAAATATTATGTTTGTGAATAGAACTTTCCAGATGAAAGATACTAATTTCAAAGCTGGTGATGATTAACATCATTGCCAAGTTAGTAAAATCATCAGATGAAAGTGAGGCAACATTGGATGAAAGCAACTGGAATTGTTCGTCGAATCGATGATTTGGGGCGTGTTGTTATTCCTAAAGAAATACGCAGAACCTTGCGTATCCGCGAAGGGGACCCGTTAGAGATTTTTGTGGATCGAGACGGAGAAGTCATTTTAAAAAAATATTCACCAATCAGCGAGTTAAGCGATTTTGCCAAAGAATATGCAGAAGCCCTATTTGATAGCCTCGGTAATCCTGTTTTAATTTGTGATAGAGATACCTATATTGCAGTCGCTGGCGGTTCAAAAAAGGATTATTTAAATAAGAACATCAGCGAATTAGTCGAAAAAACGATGGAAGAACGAAACTCCGTTCTACATACCCAGCAAGGTGAAATGGCGTTAATAGAAGGGAATAATGAAACTGTCTCATCGTACACCATTGGACCTATTATTGCAAACGGAGACCCCATTGGTGGCGTTATTATCTTTTCAAAAGAAGGAACCCTTGGTGAAGTAGAGCAAAAAGCAGTAGAAACAGCTGCTGGGTTCCTAGCTCGACAAATGGAGTCATAATAAGAAAAGCGGAAGCACCCGTTTAGCGACGTATGGACAGGGGCCCGGTCCGACTGAGATAAAGGAAACACGAAGAGCGTAAGCGATTCGATGTTGACTTATCGTAGGGAGGATTGGGATGGCCGCTAGTCGCTGGGTGCTGTAGCTAGACAATTATCAAATTATAACGAAAAGACAGCAGATGCTGTCTTTTTTATATGTCCAGCTCCAGGGCCCAGCGATTAGTGTACTTCACTAAACGAGCGCTTCCGCTTTTCTTTTATGCTATAATACCTTGGAGATTTTATAAGCAGGTGAAGAAATGCAAAAGTCCATCCATCAATCAAAAGCCGTCTTTAAAGGGGCGTTTATTTTAACCATTGCGGCTATTGTAACCAAAATCTTAAGTGCCTTTTACCGGATTCCTTTTCAAAATATTGTCGGTGATGTCGGCTTTTACATATATCAGCAAGTATACCCGTTTTATGGGATGGCCGTGGTTTTGTCGACCACTGGCTTTCCAGTTGTCATCTCTAAGCTTTATGCAGAGCAGAAGGAACGAGGAGATGATATACGTTCTCGTTTACTGCTGTTTGCCTCGTTTCTCTTTTTGCAAGTATTTGGATTCATCTGTTTTCTGATTCTTTATTTTGGTGCGGATGGAATTGCCCGTTGGATGGATGATTCGCATTTAGCCATTTTATTAAGGGTCGTTGCGATTGTTTTTCTCGCCTTCCCGATTAGCTCTTTATTAAGAGGATATTATCAAGCAATCGGGGATATGGTTCCAACTGCCATATCACAAGTCGGGGAACAATCAATCCGGGTGTTGACGATCATCTTTTTGTCTTCTCTTTTTATGGCAAAAGGTTATTCGTTGTATTTAGTCGGAGGAGGGGCGATGTTTGGTTCCATCACCGGAAGTATCATATCCGCAATCATTCTGTTTATGTTCTTACGGATTCGTAAAGAATGGAAAATAATCATGCCTGTTAGAGGGATGTTTCAAAACTATAAAAAGGAAGTTGGGGCTATTTGGAGGGCGCTCTTTTTCCAAGGATTGATGATTTGTTTAAGTGGGATGCTGATGATCTTCATCCAAATGGCAGATTCTTTAAATCTTTATTCTCTGCTTGTTGCAAATGGAATGGAAGCAGAACTAGCCAAGGGGATAAAAGGGATTTTTGACCGTGGTCAGCCCTTAATCCAATTAGGGACCGTTGCTGCCACATCCATGTCACTAACCCTTGTGCCATTGATCACTAGGGCACGATTAGCATCTAAGCCAGTGGAATTGTATGAACATACCCAATTAGCATTAAAGGTTAGTGTTGTAGTTGGTGTTGGTGCCTCTGCGGGCCTCTGGGCCATTATCGAGCCTACGAACATTATGCTGTTTGAGAATCGCTCAGGTTCATCTGTCTTGGGTATCCTTAGTTTTGTTATTTTCTTTACATCGATCATCTCAACGGTTATTGCGATTATGCAGGGAATGGGAAAAGTGTTGTTTCCGGCCTTTGCCGTCATGATTGTTTTTCCATTGAAATATCTATTAAATATTATACTTATTCCGTTATTAGGAATCATGGGGGCTGCAGTTTCCTCGCTTATTTCACTAGCAATCGTTACACTAGTCTTAATGGCCGGATTTAGAAAAATGTCCGGAGGGCCGATATTAGTAAATGGATTTTTAAGAACGGTTCTAGCAGCCACGATGAGTATGGTGCTGCTTTTAAAGGGCTATTTATACATAACAGATTATTTCTTTGCTTCTTTTGGAATGGAGCGGCTAGGGGCAGCTATGCAGGCAATAGGCGCTGTAGTATGTGGAGGCCTCCTGTTTTTATCAATTATTATCCGGGGCCGAGTTTTTCGCGAGGAAGAACTGGCATTATTTCCGCTTGGCAGCAAACTTATTCATTTATTAGGAAGAAAGGATAGGGGTTAACATGGGTAAAAAAATTGAGGTACTCGGACTGGGTGCAGGTGACTTAGAACAGCTGCCTGTCGGGGTATATAAGAAATTATTGAAGGCAAACCATCTTTTCTTACGGACTAAAGAACATCCTGTTGTATCAGAGTTAGAAAAAGAGGGATTGACCTATGTTTCGTTTGATAATGTCTATGAAAAACATGATCAGTTTGACGACGTCTATGAGGAAATCGCCCGAACCCTATTAGAGGAGTCGCAAACCAGGTCCGTCATTTATGCTGTTCCAGGTCATCCGCTTGTGGCGGAGCGGACTGTTCAGCTCCTTTTAGAATATGGACCAAAAGAAGGGGTTACCATTTCTATTGGAGGAGGACAAAGCTTTTTGGATGCCATCTTTGCGGCATTAAAAATTGATCCGGTTGAAGGGTTTCAGCTGCTCGATGGCACAGCACTGTTTGCCAGCCAGCTTCAGCTGGAACAGCATATGTTTATAAGTCAGGTATACGATCAATTTGTTGCCTCGGAAGTTAAACTAACCCTAATGGAGAAGCTGCCTGATGATTACGAGGTATATATTGTAACGGCTGCCGGCAGCAGTCAGGAGTCGATTGAAAAAGTAGCCTTGTATGAGCTGGACCGAAACGTATCGATTAACAATTTAACCTCCGTTTATGTTCCGCCTGTTAAGGACGAACAAATACTATTGAAAAATTTTGCGAAACTTCGAGATATTATTGCGATTTTAAGAGGGCCAAATGGCTGTCCATGGGATAAGGAACAAACTCATGAATCGTTAAAAAGGTACTTAATTGAAGAAACATATGAAGTAATTGAAGCAATTAACAGCGATGATATTGACCATTTGGTTGAAGAACTAGGGGATGTACTGCTTCAGGTCATGCTCCATGCTCAAATTGGGGAAGATGATGGGTATTTTTCCATCGATGATATTATCGAGGGGCTCTCAGAAAAAATGATTCGCAGGCATCCACATGTATTTGGTAATACGAAGGCTGATAACGCAGAGCAAGTGATTCAGAACTGGCAGGAAATCAAGCAGCAGGAAAAAGGAGAGCAGCAACCCGCTTCCTTGTTAGAAGGTGTTTCAACAGCACAGCCCAACCTGCTGCGGGCCTATGAACTGCAAAAGAAGGCGGCAAAGGTTGGTTTTGATTGGAGGGAAATTAACCCGGCGATTGCGAAAGTGAAAGAAGAGCTGGATGAATTTGTGAATGAGCTTGATGGAACGGAGGAAGGACTTATCCTTGCTAAAAAAGAATTTGGCGACCTGCTGTTTGCCTTTGTGAATGTAGCGAGATTTTTAAAAATCCATCCAGAGGAAGCCTTATTTGAAACAAACGAAAAGTTCATTCGCAGGTTTCAGTACGTTGAAGAAAAGGTAAAGAATAGTGGGCGGTCATTTGAAGAGCATACACTTGAACAGCTCGATCTTTATTGGGATGAAGCGAAGGAAAAGGGATTATAACAAAAGGGGGAAGTGCAAATGCGTTTAGATAAGTTTTTAAAGGTTTCAAGAATAATTAAAAGAAGGACGCTGGCAAAGGAAGTCTCTGATCAAGGCAGAATTGAAATCAATGGAAAAGAGGCAAAGGCTAGTTCCACGGTTAAGGCAGGCGATGAGTTAACGATCCGCCTCGGACAGCGGAAAATTACCGCTCGAATCGATCGAATCCAGGAAACATCACGTAAGGAAGAAGCCGCCGAAATGTATACCATTTTAAAAGAAGAGAAGCTGGGCTCTCCCGACCCTTTTTAAAAGATTACGAAAGTTTAAAATTGACTTTGAAAATTGTCCAGCTCCAGCGCCTAGGGGCTCTTAGGTCTAAGCTTATCCAGTTGCGGCTCCTTGGGACTTGAATTATAAGCCACCCCCTGAAGAAGGCAAAAAGCGCCTTCTTGCAGGGTGCGTCTTATACCTTCGTCCCAGAACAGTCGCCTCCACATTTAGGTCAATCCGTCAAGAAGGCTAAAGTGCACCCTTCTCGCCGGCTCGCCTGTAGCCTTGCGCCCCTGATCAAGGCGCTTCCGCTTTTCTTAGTTAGATTGTTCTAATTAAGATTTCCCTCACATAAAAATGTACAAAAGGGTTGTACAAATGATTGTGAGGGATGAAGGATGAGCCAATACTATGATAATAATCCACAAAAGAGCAGTGTTCCAGATCATGACGTGATTATGAGAGGAAGAAAGCTGCTCGATATTACTGGAGTTAAACAAGTAGAAAGCTTTGATAATGAGGAATTTTTATTAGAAACAGTCATGGGCTTTTTAGCCATCAAAGGGCAAAACCTGCAAATGAAAAACCTTGATGTCGAAAAGGGAATCGTCTCAATTAAAGGGAAAATTTTTGACTTAGTTTATCTTGATGAACAGCATGGGGAGAAAGCTAAAGGGTTCTTTAGCAAGTTATTCAAATGACCCTTTCAACGCAATTTCTTACCATGCTTTCCATGATTGGCATGGGATCGTTGTTCGGTGCCATGTTTGATACGTATCAACGGTTTTTAAATCGTCCAAAACAAAAAGCTTGGATTGTCTTCATAAATGATATCTTATTTTGGGTTATTCAAGCTTTAATTATTTTTTACACCTTATTCATAGTAAATAGTGGAGAATTGCGGTTTTATATCTTTATTGCACTTCTTTGCGGATTCGCCGCATACCAAGCCTTGTTAAAAGGTATTTACCTTCGTCTCTTAGAGATAGGTATTCAGTCCGTTATCGCCATTTATAATTTTATAAGAAAAATGATTCAACTCCTGATTTATAAGCCAATCGTTGGTCTTATACAACTATTGATTGTGATTATTCTCGCACTTGGCAGGGGACTATTAACCCTTGTCAAATTTGTTTATAAAGTTTTACTATTTATTCTGAAAGTCATCTGGTTTCCATTGCAAAAAATCGTGTTATTATTTTGGAAACTTTTGCCGAAAAGTCTTAAAAAAACCGTCGAGAAGTTATATAATAAAACGGCAGGAAATTTAAAGGAAATAATGAATTATATTAATAAATGGCGAGATAAATGGAAGAGGAAAAAAGAGTAAGGAGGTTTTAGGGGAATGGGTGCGGAAACAAAACGAAATGTATCAAGAATTCAGACAACCTATGTGGAGCAGCAACAATATGCCGAGATTGCCTCAAGCCGAAAAAGAAAATTAGTGCGAAGACGTTTATCGGTGTTTTTTGTTTTTGCTAGCTTGCTAACCTATTTGATGATTTCAAATCACATTTCCCAAACAGCTAAACTCGAGACGAAACTGGCGCAAAAGAAAAAGCTTGATCACCAGCTTGCAGATATGAAAAAGCAGGAATCCATTCTTAAAGAAGATATTATTAAGTTGAATGATGATGATTATATCGGAAAGTTAGCGAGGAAAGAGTACTTTTTCTCAGAAAAGAATGAGGTAATTTTTAATATTCCTGAAGACAATAAAGAAAATTGACCCAGCTGTGCGATTTATTGACACTGATTTTTTAGTTTCTGTATAATATATAGAAACATTGATTTAACATTTTAAGGAGGAACATTCTTTTTATGTCAATTGAAGTAGGCAGCAAGTTACAAGGAAAGGTAACAGGGATAACAAAGTTCGGAGCGTTTGTGGAGCTGCCGGGTGGATCAACAGGACTTGTACACATCAGTGAGGTTGCTGACAATTATGTAAAAGATATTAACGATCATTTAAAGGTTGGCGACCAGGTTGAGGTAAAAGTCATAAATGTTGAGAAAGATGGAAAGATTGGTTTGTCGATTAAAAAGGCAAAGGATCGACCAGAGCCGGAAAAAAGGCAATATTCGCATTCGCAACGCCCTCGTCAAAACCGTTCAAACGATCGTAATAGCAATAAAGGGGAAACCTTTGAGTCTAAAATGGCCAAATTCCTAAAAGATAGTGAGGATCGTTTAACTTCCTTAAAGCGCAACACGGAATCCAAGCGTGGAGGAAGAGGAGCTAGACGTGGTTAACTTGCTGCACACTTAATGGGATAAGGCAGGTTTCACCTTAACATACAAAGACAAGTCAACGGCGGCTTGTCTTATTTTTATTTCAATTATTAATCTTAGTATATTGTAAAAGGTGACAGGCACCATG
>NZ_NUNF01000041.1 GCF_002585305.1 Bacillus sp. AFS037270
GGCGCTTGCGCTTTTCTTAGTCCCTGCTTGAAAGGATTCCAAGAATACGTAGAATACTAATAAATAAGTTAACAAAATCGAGGTACAGGTTTAATGCCATCAACGGAACGTCTTCAGGTCTTACTCCGTAGTGCTTCATCCGGCTGATATCAAAAAGAACGTATCCGCTAAATACTAAAACACCGATAAAGGAGTATGCAAGCATTCCTGTTGAGCTTAATGGTAAGAAAATATTATAAATCGAAATGGCCACTAATGCTAAGATAGCTGCAAGTAAAAATCCGCCTAAGAAAGAAAAATTATGTTTGGACTTTGCGGCGTAAATGGCAATCCCAGTAAAGACAACCGTTGTGCTGGCAAATGCCATGCCGACTACATTTGCTCCAGATGTTGACAGATAATAAGCTACGATTGGATATAAAGTAATCCCTGAAATAAAAGTAAAAATATACAAAAATGCATAGGAAACAGCTTTTCTCCTTCTAAAGAAAAAGGCGCTAATCAGCATAACAAATTCTAAAATCATTAACGGCATAAACAGCCCTGGCGGTACGACAAAGGCCCCAGCCATCGTTCCTAAGAAAGCGATCGCTAATGAAAGAGCAAACGTCCTTAAAACGGAAGGCATAAATTCAGTCGATGTTTGTGTATACAAAGCTCTTCACCTCAAATAGAATTAGATAGAAAGTCCTTAGTCCTGACTTCCCTTATTAAGATATACGTATAAGTGGTCAAGATGTTTCATTTTTTCTTAAAGATTCTTGGTTTTCTTTTAATAAATCACGAATCTGCGTTAATAGCTCTTCTTGGGTCTCTACTTTCACAACCACCTCTGCAGGTACTTCCTTCCTTTTAAAACGGGTTATTAATTTCACAAATAAGAAAACGGAAAATGAAATGATAAAGAAATCAACAACCGATTGGATAAATTTCCCGTAAGCTAGGCTATGATAGGAAAGTTCGGCAAAAGAGTTTACCTTCCCAAGTAATAATCCAACCAATGGCATGATAATATCTGCGACAAGTGAAGATACGATTTTTCCAAATGCCCCTCCAATTATGACCCCAACTGCTAAATCAATGACATTGCCTTTCATGGCAAACTGTTTAAATTCATTCCACATCTAGATAGCTCCCTTACTATTTTTTCTTAATTGTTCATTTTATCCTGACCCATCAAGAAAGGCAACTATATTTGTTTTTATAGGTCTACATTCTTTAGTCGAATTTTAATTCCATAGAAATCGTTAGATATAAATAAAAAATGACAATCAAATTGGTTTACATTTTGATTGTCATTTTCCTTTATATTTTTAAAGTTTGCGATGTTATCGGAACTTGGCAAGATGCTTCCGTTTTTGTTTTTAGAATGCCCAGTTCCCAGCTCTGAAGATAGGTTCTGTTCTTCCATCAGCTGTGATTCCATCGATGTCCATTTCAGCGGAACCAATCATGAAATCCACATGGGTAATACTTTCGTTAAGTCCGTTTTGTGCTAACTCCTCAGAAGACATTTGCTTTCCACCTTCAATACAGAAAGCGTAGGCACTGCCGATCGCTAAATGGTTCGAAGCATTTTCATCAAAAAGCGTATTAAAGAAAAGGACATTGGATTTTGAAATAGGAGAGTCATAAGGAACAAGCGCTACCTCTCCTAGATAATGCGAACCTTCGTCTGTATCAACTAGACGCTTTAAGATTTCTTCGCCTTCTTCAGCTTTCACACCGACAATTTTTCCATTTTCAAACGTGATCGAGAAGCGGTCAATGATATTACCGCCGTAGCTTAAAGGTTTCGTGCTGGCAACGGTACCATTAACACCAGTTTTCAAAGGTACAGTGAAAACTTCTTCAGTAGGCATGTTGGCCATGAACTCAAAACCTTTTTGATTAACACTGCCTGCACCTACCCAAAGATGCTTCGCAGGTAGTTCAATCGTTAAATCCGTTCCGGGAGCAGTATAATGAAGTTTTTTGTATCTTTTTCCGTTTAAATAGTGGACCTTTTCATGAAGTGTTTCGTCATGCTTTTTCCAAGCTTCTACCGGATTTTCTGTATCAACTCGAACAGATTTAAAAATAGCCTCCCAAAGCTTAGTTACTTGCTTTTCACTAGGCTCATCCGGGAATACTTTTGCAGCCCAGTCTTTAGATGCTGCAGCAATCACTGTCCAGCTGACTTTGTCAGATTGTGCAGCTTTTCGATAATTAGCAAGCGCCTTTCCGGCTGCTTTTTGGAAGTTAGCGATTCGTTCAGGATTTACACCTTTTAACAAGTCCGGGCTTGAAGAAATAATTGACATAAAAGCAGCCCCATTATCTGCTAAATCCTCCATTTCCTTTGCACGCCAAACCGGATACTCTAAAAACGCCTCATCTGGTGCCAAATCATATTTTGTTCTTGTCACGATATCATCGTTCCAATTCACAATGACATTCAAAGCCCCTGTTTCGTATGCCTTTTTGACAATAAGACGTACAAATTCTGCTGCTTCTAAAGTGGCGTTGACCACCAGGGTTTGGCCTTTTTGAATATTAACCCCAACCTTGACAGCAAGCTCTGCATATTTTTCAAGATTTTTTTTAAAATCGCTCATGATAGTTTCTCCTTTAATCAGAATCTGCCTTTATTGTAGCGTGTTTAAAAGGAAAAATAAACCATAAACCGTAGTGATTGAGCCGTTAAACTGTGATTCTGCTTCTTTGTTTTTCAAACACATAAAACATCAGCCAATATAATCCCGCACTCGCAAGAGCCAGCAGACAAAGTATATAGAAAGTCCAGTCATAACCTACCCAAACAGTCATTGGAATGGCAAGGGGGGCAATTGTCCGGCTGATAGTAAATCGCAGGCTGGCCGCCGCGAAATACTGACCTCTCATATGCTCCGGTGCCAGTTTGGAAACGAAACCTTGCTGCAGTCCGGCTCCCATTAATTCTGCAAACGTAAAAATGGCCATCGCCAAAATTAATCCCCAAATCCAATGTGTCTGGCTAAAAATAATGATCGATACCGCATAAACAACGGAAGAGAGGGCGAAGACATTCCTTTCGTAATATCTCCCCATCCATCTAGTTACATAGACAGTCAGCAGGGCGACGAGAAGGCCATTTTCAGCTAGCACAATTCCAAAAACCTGCTCCCCTTTTATACGAAACGACCAATCCCGAATAGTAAACAAACTCTGATCTTTTACAAAATCCTTTATATAGACAGGAATTAATAAGTCCAATTGCATAAAAGTCTGACCTGCTAAGACTCCAGCAATAATAAATAGGAGGAAGGTTTTATCTTTCACAATTAAAGTATAATCTCTCATTTGATTTCCTAAAAAGTTATACCACTTTCCTTCACTAGATAGAGAAGCCCTTCTTTGCAGTGGTACCGTCTCCCGTGTCCATTTTGTCAGAATCAAGCCGACTAAAATGCAAACAATCGCGGCAAAAAGCAACAGCTGAAAGCGATATTGAACATAAAAAATGGAACCTAAAATGGGTCCGATGACTACAGCTATATTAATCGATGTATAAAAGATAGCAAACACATCGCTGCGATCTTTCTCCTTAACCACGTCTGCAACCATTGCCTGGCTCGCAGGCCAGTAGAAGGAGCCAAACACACCTGCTATCGTAAAAGCTACAAAGCCTAACCACGGAGACTGGAGCCATGGTGAGCTGGCCAAGGCGAAGCATAAATATGAAAGACCCTGCCCGATTGATGCTAGTACCATCATCCGTTTCCGGCCAAAGCGATCGGCAAAATAGCCTCCCATCAGGTTAGCCAATACTGAAAAAATCTGTGAAAACACTAATAATAAACCCGCTTTACTTTTGCCAAACTCTACAGCAAAATAAATCGATAAAAACGGAAAGAACATCCAATAAGTGATATTCACCAAGGCTTCCGCAACTAATCGAACTTTTAAATTTGCATCCCAGTCCCTTATCCTCATAAAAAACCTCGTTTCTCTTTTGCGTGCCACTACATCATACTATCCCGCCCGAAATGGTTTCAAGAAAAAAAAGGCGGGATTCCCGCCTTTTCAATCAATCATTATTTTGCAGCGCCTGTTTCAGTAAATCGCCAAGACTAGTACCGAAATCTTCCTTTTGCGAATATTTTTGGACCAGTTTCTTTTCTTCACGTTTATTTACCGCTTTTTTCTTTTCTTCTGCTTTTTCGACGACATTACAGCGCCGGCATTGGAAGTACACACCAGCTTTACCCTCATGGAGTTCCATTTTCTTATGGCACTGTGGGCAGCGGCGGTTGGACAGCTTGGGATCCTTCCGTTTTCGGAACGAACATGTCGGGCTGGAACAAACAAGGATTTTTCCATCTTTGGTGTTTCGTTCCTTTAAGAATTCATTACATTCCGGACATCTCGAGCCAGTTAGATTATGTGCTCGATAGGATTTATCGCTTGCCTTTATTTCTGAGACTAGCTGTTCTGTCTGTCGGCGGATTTTTTGTAAAAATTCCTTTGGATCGGCTTTCCCTTTCGAAATTCGTTCCAACTCCTGCTCCCATTTCGCGGTTAATTCCGCAGACTTTAATTCATCATTGACGAGGTCGATTAACTGTTTTCCTTTTTTCGTCGGTGTAAAGCGGCCATTCTGTCGTTCGACGACCTCTGTTTCAACCAATCTTTCAATAATTTCAGCTCTTGTCGCTGGTGTTCCTAGTCCAAATTTCTCCATTTGGGCCAGTACATCGGCCTCAGAGTATCTTAATGGCGGTTCGGTCCACTTCTGATTAAGGGTACTGTTTTTAACGGTATATTCTTTCCCTTGTACCATTCTCTGAACGCCAGTTGTGGATGCATCAGTTTCGTCTTTCCCTAAGACTTTCTTAAATCCTAAATCCAGGACATTAGTTTCCTTGGCTGTAAAGGTTTCGCCCTCAACTTTGAAGACGGCATGAATGGTTTCATATTCATACACTGGTAAAAATAAAGCAAGGAATCGGCGGGCAATCAGGTCATACAGTTTTCGTTCATCGTTATCGAGTTCACCTAAATTTAGCCGCTGCTCTGTCGGTATAATGGCATGGTGGTCTGTTACCTTTTCATTATTGAATACTCGTTTCGCAAGCACCTTCCCATTGTTAGCAAGCAATGGACGAACTTCCTCTTTATAACCGGATAGCATCCCTTGCAAGCGGTCTGTCATCGTTCCGATCATGTCGGTAGTCAGGTACCTTGAATCAGTTCTTGGATAGGTTACCAATTTGTATTGCTCATAAAGGCGCTGCAGGACCGTTAATGTCTTTTTCGCAGAAAAGCCAAAGCGCTTATTGGCATCTCGCTGCAGTTCTGTTAAATCATACGGAAGCGGCTGCTGTTCCGACTTTTTCTTTCGCTCGATTTTCTCTAATTGTGCTTTTTTGCCCTCAACCTTGGCAACTATAGCTTCAGCTTTAGGCTTATCAAAGATGCGCTTTTCATTGTCTCGCTCCCAGTCCGTTTCGAGTGCTCCAATTTCAGCACGAATAGTCCAATATTCTTTTGCAACAAATTTTTGAATCTGCTGCTCACGGTCTAGGACCATCGCCAGTGTTGGCGTTTGGACGCGTCCTGCTGAAAGGGGATCTTTGTATTTAGTAGTCAGCGCCCGAGTTACATTTAGACCTATCAGCCAATCGGCTTCTGCCCGGCAAACAGCTGAATGGTAGAGGTCTTCAAATTGTTTTCCAGGCCGTAATTGTTTAAAGCCTTCTTTAATGGCTTTGTCTGTTTGCGATGAAATCCACAGTCTTTTCAATGGTTTGTTCCAATGGAGTTTTTCTAGAATCCAGCGGGCGACAAGTTCTCCTTCGCGGCCGGCATCAGTGGCGATGATACATTCGTTAATATCTTTCCGCTTAGCTAGAGCTTCGATTGCCCGGAATTGGTGGTTGGTCTGCTTCATTACCTTTAGTCCCATTTTTGGCGGAATAATCGGCAAGTCCTCTAGGTTCCATTGTTTATATTTTGTGTCGTAATGCTCTGGCATTTTTAATTCGATTAAATGACCAAGTGCCCAAGTAACAATATATTGATTGCCTTCCATATAGCTTTTATGTTTTTGATTGCAGCCAAGGACACGGGCAATTTCACGTGCGACACTAGGCTTTTCTGCAAGTACAAGTGATTTCATATTTTCTCCTTTCAGGTAAAACACAAATTTACCTTTTTATAGTATAGCGGAAAATGGAGGGATTTTGTAATTTGGAGAAGTGTATAAGCGCGCTGGAAATATTTTCTATATAATGTTGAATAACTAGTTTAATTTGTAGAATATCTCTTAGAATTTGAAGAAAAGCCCTATCATTACGGAGAATCGCGATCTGAAATCCCTAAAAAAGCTAAAGATGTCCCTGAATTAGTCGAAATTCCCCGTTACCACTCCATTGACATCGGGGGCTTCCCGCAAATACAATGAAATTATCAGAATAGTTAAGAATGGAATGATGAGATATGCGGCATTCTCTAAAAAATAAATGTGAATCAATAAAAGAGGCTGGCTTCCTAATCTAAACGGTTGAGGAATCCAGCCTCTTTCTTTATTCTTCTAAATTGGTAGAGGAGAGAGACAAATGATTACGTTAACAGGTAACGATTTATCCTTAGAGCAAATAAAAGAGGTGTTATACGCTAATAAAAAGGTCACCGCCTCAACGAGAAGTATGGAGGCTGTCCAAAAAAGCAGGGAGGCAGTTGAAAAGATTGTTTCGGAATCTCGAGTTGTCTACGGAATCACAACAGGGTTTGGAAAATTTAGCGACGTCTTAATTGATAAAGCCTATGTCCAGGACCTTCAGCTAAATTTAATCCGCTCCCATGCGTGCGGGTTAGGAGAACACTTTCCAGAAGAAGTCTCTAAAGCGATGGTTCTACTTCGAGCCAATGCATTGTTAAAAGGGTATTCGGGGATTAGACCCGTTATTATTGAAAAATTATTAGCATTAGTAAATTTAAACATTATTCCTGTCATTCCTCAGCAAGGGTCGCTCGGAGCAAGCGGGGATCTCGCTCCACTTTCTCACCTTGCCCTGGTATTAATTGGCGAAGGGGAGGTATTTTACAAAGGAAAACGGATGGATTCACTTGCAGCCCTTCAACAGGAAGGGGTTTTACCTGTGACATTAGAAGCTAAAGAAGGTCTCGCCCTCATAAATGGTACACAAGCCATGACGGCAATGGGAGTGGTAGGATACCTAGAAGCAGAAAAGCTGGGCTTTGAAAGTGAATTAATAGCCGCTATGACGATGGAAGCTTTAAATGGAATCATGGATGCCTTCGCAGAGGAGGTCCAGATTGCAAGAGGTTACAAACAACAAATTGAAACAGCCGCAAGAATCCGTCATTACTTAAGCGATAGTCTGTTAACAACAAGACAGGGGGAGTTAAGGGTTCAGGATGCTTATTCGTTACGATGTATCCCGCAGGTTCACGGTGCCTCCTGGCAGGCTCTGGATTATGTAAAAGAAAAATTAGAAATTGAGATGAACGCGGCAACGGATAACCCGCTAATCTTTAATGAAGGGGAAAAAGTAATCTCAGGTGGTAACTTCCATGGGCAGCCGATTGCCTTTGCAATGGACTTTATGAAACTTGCTGTTGCAGAACTGGCAAATATTTCGGAAAGAAGGATTGAACGATTAGTCAATCCGCAGCTAAACGATTTGCCCCCTTTCTTGAGTCCTGAGCCTGGTTTGCAATCTGGTGCCATGATTATGCAATATACAGCGGCGTCACTTGTCTCAGAAAACAAAACACTGGCACATCCTGCAAGTGTCGACTCAATTCCATCTTCTGCTAACCAAGAGGATCATGTCAGTATGGGGACGATTGCCGCTAGGCATGCGTATCAAATTATCCAAAATGTTAGAAGAGTCCTTGCGATTGAATTGATTTGTGCTATGCAGGCAGTTGAAATTCGAGGGACCAATAAAATGGCAATATATACAAAAGCGTTATATGAAGAAGGGCGTAAACAAGTACCTTCCATTGAAAGAGATCGGGTATTTTCTTTGGATATCGAAAAGGCGGCTGAATGGTTAAGGATGTTTGAATTTCATCAATTTATAAAAGAAAATGCAAAAAAGGCGTGAAAAATCACGCCTTTTACTTCATATGATTTGGGAGCCAGCGGCCAGTATCTACACGCTGTTCATCCTCATCCTCGATTCTATTCTTAAAAGCTTCCTGGGTTACAATTAATTCCTCATCCCCAATAGCTTCCTTTACATGCTTTTCTGTAAGGCTGTCCTTTGGGAAATTACCTGGATGATTCTTCTTTTTGTGTTCAAAATGTTCTCCACGTGCCAATGTTAACACTCCTTTCGTCTTCGCAAGTAGTTTCCCCAAACATTCCTAAAAATAAATTGGAATCATTTTTCCAATTTATCTGTGGTACATGAGTTGTTATAATTAGAATAATGAGTGTGATAAGGAGGCAGTGAACATGGATTTTTTTCAGATACTTTCAGAAGACAGAATAAAAAAAGCATATCAAGAAGGTGAATTTGATGCATTACCTGGATTTGGAAAACCCATGCAGCTTGAGGATTTATCTGGAATTCCTGAGGAACTGCGCATGGCCTATAAAATAATGAAAAATGCTGGTTATACAGAAGAAGAAGGACGCTTACGTCAAGAAATGATGGGTATAGAAGACCTGCTCAAAAAATGCGATGAAAATGAAAGGGAAAACCTTCAAAGAAAATTAAATGAAAAACTGTTAAGATTTAATCAGTTAATGGCAAAACGAGGAGTAAAAACAAATTCATCCTTTTTTAAAAACTATGAGTTAAAGGTGCAGCGTAAAATAAATAAGTAAAAGCTGGTTTGATGAAGTGGGGTCTATTCATCACCAGCTTTTTTTTCGTGTTCAACAGGTTTGCACATTCTGTCCAATAAAAAGCCAGCAAAAACAATAAAGGCGATAGGGATGGAAAAATTTAAAACATGAATCAACGTCAATACATAACACACCCTTCTACTAATATTTTAAATATTTAGTTTATTTTAATGTTGTTTATATTATATGCCTATTGTCACAAAATAGACAAATTTAACATTAATGGATAATTAGGATATTTTTGTCAATAAGAAGGGGGTTTTTGTAGAAATATTGGGAAATTTGATTGAAAAAGTTGTAAGAAAATTAGTAAAAACTGACAAATTATAACACATTACAAGAATTGGAATCGATATAATGAACATATCACTAAAAGAATAAGTAAAAAGACCTAGATATAAAACATTGGAAAAATGACGATGTATTACTTAAGTAGGGAAATCAGAAAAGGGCAAACCTGTTGAAAAGCAGGGACGCAAAGCCGAGGATCTAAGGCGATAATGAATTTGCTATGATGGCCGGGTTACCTGGAATACAGTGTATTTTGGGGAGTGAGTAAAATGGTAATTACTGAAAAAGACGTGGATGTTGTGGATCAGGAATGGATGGAGCTTATTTTAGAGGCGAGAAAACTCGGACTCTCCATTGAGGATGTGCGGAATTTTCTTACTCATGATGATTTGAAGTCATCAGGTACATATTAAAAAAAAAGCATTCTACAAAATAATCGCTTTTGTAGAATGCTTTTTTTATTCATGATTATTTTGATTAATCCGCCACTTATTAAATTCGAGAAAATCCCGGAATTGCTCTTTCGAAACACCAGAATTCATGGCTTCTTTAACAAGGTTCATCCAATCATTATCTAAATCGTCCTTATCGATTTGTTCGTGAATCAGATGTTCAACAGGAAGATTTAAAACGCCGGCTATTTTTTCAAGAAATTGAATAGATGGATTCTTTTGCAGATTTCTTTCTAGTGAACTTAAATAAGATTTAGCAACTCCCGCTTGTTCAGCAAGTTCGGATAGTGACATCTTCTTTTCTAAGCGAAATTTTTTAACGCGGTCACCAATCATTGAGTCTCACACACCTACATTTTGATTTTTTCCGATTAATAATGTAATTACGTTTTAATCGGTCAGACTTCATTACATATATTCTATCAAAAAGGATGTGAAAGTACCATATTAAGAACGGACTATTATTACAATATCATGAACTATGTGAATTTCTTCCTAGACCTATGACTTAAGGAAGGTATGTTTTGAAAAAAAGACTAGATAGCGTTAATATTAAAGTATGAAGGTATAATTTTCTGAACCACACTACAACGAACAATATCTATGAATGTACATAAATATAATCAAAAAGGCAGGGAAACAGATGATTGTATTAAAATCACAACGAGAAATTGAAGCAATGAAAAAGGCTGGAGAAATACTGGCAGCCTGTCATAAGGAAATTGCTAAATTAATAAAACCAGGTATAACCACTTGGGAGATAGAAGAATTTGTCGATCAATTTTTAAAAAATAATGGAGCAACACCTGAACAAAAAGGGTATAAAGGCTATGAGTATGCAACATGTGCAAGTATAAACGATGAAGTATGCCATGGGTTCCCTAGGAAGGAACCATTAAAAGATGGTGATATTGTCACTATCGATATGGTTGTTAATTACAATGGCGCTTTAGCGGATTCGGCCTGGTCTTACGGGGTTGGCCAGCTTTCGGAGGAAACGACCCATTTATTGAAGGTAACCAAGGAAGCTTTATACAAAGGGATTGAGCAGGCTGTTGCCGGCAATCGAATTGGAGATATTGGTCATGCGATCCAAACGTATGTAGAAAGTGAAGGGCTATCTGTTGTTCGTGACTTTATTGGCCACGGTATCGGTGCAGTCATTCATGAGAAACCCGATGTTCCGCATTATGGACTCCCAGGCAAGGGGGCACGAATCAAAGAGGGGATGGTATTTACAATCGAGCCAATGGTAAACATCGGCCGCTACCAGACCAAAATGGATTTGAACGGTTGGACTGCTAGAACGATTGATGGCAAATATTCTGCTCAATATGAGCATACCCTTGCCATTACAAAGGACGGTCCGATCATTTTAACTGAACAGAAGTAAACAAACGACCCGTTATTTTAAAAAACAAAATAACGGGTCTCTTAATTATTTTTTCCTTAAACTCCCAAGTTCTTCGACTAATGCCTGCATTTCATTTGGACTAAATGATTTCTTTTTCAAAACCATTTCATAAATTTCCTTTAATTCTTCATACATTTCCTCATCAAAATGAGAGGGTTTGATGGCTCCGAGGTTTAGGACCTTTAATTTTTCTTTTATTTGTTCAATCATGAATTCGACATTTTCCACAGACTTTTCTGATAAATTCATTACGGTCACCCTTTTCTCAATTTTTAATCCCATCTTTTCATGATAAAAAGTTTCTGTCAATACTCATCTCCATTTTAGTTTGTCCAAAGAAAAATCTTGAATGATAACGAACTGATTGGATTGGAAGGTTTGATATCGTAAAATAAATGGTAAGATATACAATGGTATCATTTTCAATTATAAGAGTGAATGATAATTATGATGCTCGAAGGAGAGGTTAAGATGACGAAAAAAAATCAGTTCTGGAAAGGTATGCTGATAGGGGCAATTGCAGGCGGAGTACTTAGCTTATTAGATAAAGATACACGTGAAGCTATGAAGGAAAATGTAAAAAGGACTTCTGGTAAGGTAGGGTATATTGTTCGACATCCTGATGAAATATCAGAAAAAGTAAAGGGGACAGCTGCAAAACTTAAATCCACCTTTGAAACTGTTAGTGAAGATTTCTCCTTTATTACAGATAAAGTTGAGGAGTTAAGGGAACTAACACCACAGGTGGCTGAAATACTTAAGGAAACGAAGGATACCTTTATTGATAATAATGAAGATGAAATTTTAAATAATGTATTAAGAAAGGAAGAATAAATCACAAATAAGAAGGAGGATCTGTATGGAAAAGAAAGTAAATGTACGCTCATCATTGCTAAGATTACTTTGGCATCGAATAGAGGAAGATGATCTTCCCGGCTTGAGTGCGCAATTGGCCTATTTTTTTCTTCTTTCCTTATTTCCACTCTTAATTGTATTATTTACACTTCTACCGTATTTCCCGATTCCCCACGAGGATATGCTCGGCATGATTCGCGATTTTGCCCCTGCTGAAGCTATGAAGCTTATTGAAAAAAATGTTAAGGAAATTATGAGCCAACGAAATGGCGGCTTACTTTCATTTGGGATCATTGGAACGATTTGGTCGGCATCTAACGGAATTAACGCAATCGTAAGGGCTTTTAATAAGGCATATGACGTGAAGGAGAGCCGGTCCTTCATTGTTGCAAGAGGAATGGCGGTTCTATTAACATTTGGTATGATTTTCGTTTTTTTACTCGCCATTATCCTGCCTGTTTTTGGAAAGGAAATAGGTCTTTTTTTATTCTCGCAATTAGGCTATACTGAACAATTTATTAAGGTATGGAATACGTTAAGCTGGCTGGGAAGTGCCATCATTTTATTTCTTATTTTTACAGGGCTTTATTGGATTGCACCAAATGTAAAGCTTAAATGCAGAAGTGCTTTTCCAGGGGCCATTTTTGCCACGATAGGCTGGATTCTATCATCAATGGGTTTATCCTTCTATGTTGGAAATATTAGTAATTATCCCCTTACATACGGAGGAATTGGAGCGATCATTGTGTTAATGATCTGGTTATACCTATCCGCCTTTATTATTATTCTTGGAGGCGAGGTAAATGCCTTCTACAGTGAAAAAAAACGGACAAACTGCTAACACTTACCTTAATGAAAATAACTTATCCGTCCAAACTATGATTAGGGCTTAGTGCCTGAACATTAAGGGAGGTTCTAAAAATGACAAAACATACGAAAAAAGATGGCAGTACAAAGCAAAAGGGTAAAGGCAGTAAGGGGAATAAAACTTCAGGTTCTGCTAACGGGTCTAACGGCTATCACTAAGCCATAACATAAAAGGACCAGGTGAATATTTCACCTGGTCCTTTATTCATCCCTTATGATTTTAACAGCCTGAGGCTATTTAAAATAACAAGGATGGTACTACCTTCATGACCAATTACTCCGAATGGCAAATCTAGCAGTTGAAAGAAATTGGAGCATATTAGCAGCATAATGACAGCAATGGAGAAAACCACATTTTGTTTAATGATTTTGTTCATTCGCTGCGAAAGCCGGACCGCTTCGGCAATTTTAGGAAGATCATTTTTCATTAAGACAATATCAGCAGTTTCTAGGGCCACATCTGTTCCTCCACCCATCGCGATTCCTACATTAGCAATGGCTAATGCTGGGGCATCATTGATACCATCGCCAACCATCGCCACTGTTTTATATTTCTCCTTGAGTTGTTTTAACTGCTCTACCTTTTCTTCTGGAAGACATTCTGCGTAAAATTCATCCACATGGCTCTCGGCCGAAATGGCTCGGGCTGTTTTTTCACTATCACCCGTCAGCATAATCGTCTTTATGTTTTGTTTCTTTAAATCCTCAATTGCATGCTTTGTTTCTTCACGAACCACATCTTTCATCGCAATCATTGCACTAAGCATGCCATCTATCTCAATAAAGACTAAAGTATTACCTAAGCCAGCTAATTCTAAGGCCTTTCCTTCAGCAAAATCATCGACCTGATCATTTCTAACAAATGCAGCTTTACCGATTTTCCATTGTTCCCCGTTAATCGATGCTTTAACTCCCCAGCCAGGAATGTCTTCTAAGCTTTCCGGTTGTAATAAATCCTTCCGCAGTGTCTGTTTTGCATAGTTAACAATCGCTTGTGCTAGTGGATGGTTGGATAGGTTTTCGATCGAAGCCGCTTTTAAAATAAGTTCTTCTTTATCGATGCCTTTTTTCACTAAAACTTCTGTAACTTCGGGCTTTCCTTTTGTCAGGGTACCTGTTTTATCAAAGGCGATTGCTTCTAAATGACCTAAATTTTCTAAATGGACGCCGCCTTTAACTAAGATGCCGTGTTTCGCTCCATTTGAAATGGCTGAAAGGGTAGCAGGCATAATCGAGGCAACTAGTGCACAAGGTGATGCAACTACGAGTAAAATCATGGCCCGATAAAAAGATTCATGCCAACTCCAGCCAAGTAGGAAGTAAGGTAAAAAGAACATGCTTATGACGACAAACAGGACCACTTTAACATAAGTTCCTTCAAATCGTTCAATAAATAGCTGTGAAGGAGATTTTTCACTTTGAGCCGATTGAACGAGCTGGATTATTTTTTGAAAAAGAGTATCTGTACTTTCCTTTGTTACTTGAACCGTGATCGAACCCGTCAAATTGACGGTGCCTGCAAAAACTTCTGCTTGCTCACTCTTTGAAACAGGCATTGATTCTCCGGTAATTGCCGCTTCGTCGATATTGGTTAGCCCTTTGATAATAACCCCATCAGATGGTACTCGCTCCCCCGGCTTAATCAGGATATGGTCCCCGACCATTAGTTCAGAAACTGCCACCCGTTTTTCATAACCATTAGTAATTCTTAAAGCCTCTTGTGGCTGCAGCTCCATTAAAGAGGAGATCTCCTTGTGGCTTTTATTCATAGTGTAGGTTTCCAACGCACCGCTGACGGCAAAGATAAAGATTAATATAGCCCCTTCTGTCCAATAACCGATGATGGCAGATCCGACTGCAGCAAAAATCATCAGCATTTCGACGTTTAGTTCTTTATTTTCATAGGTAGCTTCTATTCCTTCTTTTGCCTTGGCAAAGCCCCCAATCACAAAGGCTAATAAATAAGAAATAATGGATTCGACCTCATTACCATTTTTATCAAACAGCCAGCCTGCAGCGATTAAGACCCCACTTACCGCTGCCGCTATCAATTCGAAATGTGGTTTAATTTTTTCAAGCAAACTGACTTCCTGAATGCTCTTTGATAGAACTTTTGCTTCAGAACTCATTGTTTCTCCCCCCTTTAATTAGTACATCCTCTGCTTTTTGTAAGTCCAGCTTCAGCCCCTGGTCAAGGCGCTTCCGCTTTTGAGGCTAACTGAGAAAAATAATCATATTCATTACCCTTAAAAAACACGAAAGCTGTCATCAAGTGATGACAGCGCAAATCTCAACTTATATTCTTTTTAGTTATTTTACCATATATCGTATGTTTTAAGATATGTATTTGCTTACAATAATCTTTAGGAATTTTGCTGTTCCAGCCTTATCTGTATCTTTCTTGCAAAGGAAAATAAAATGAAGGAGACAGCTAGGAGCATGGTACTAATAATATAAAAGAAACTTACATTTTGAAAAAACTTAATATATAACCCGCCAATTATCGGTCCACTAAGACTGCCAACGCTATAGGAAATACCACATAATAAATTACCGGTCGGTAACAGATACCTTGGAACCAAATCCGTCATAAAGCTTATCCCCAGTGAGAAGGTTGATCCGACAACCATTCCTGAAAAAAGAAACGCGATGAAAAGTCCAATAAAGGAGTGTTCCACAAAACTGGCCATCGTAAAACTTAAAAAACCGAGCATCAGTACGGCCATTAAGACATTTCTTCTCCCGTATTGATCACTTAACATTCCTAAAGGGAGCTGTGTAATAATGCTTCCAACGGCAAATACAGATAGGAAAACAGAGACACTCGATACATTAATGTTGGTTCGAAGAGCGTAAACGGGAAAACTTCCATTTAGGCAAGACTCTAAGAACCCGTATGTAAAGGGAAGTAAGAATGCAACCCATCCAAATTTAAAAGCTTGTTTAAATTGTTTAATCGTTGCTAAAAAAGAATTGATGTTGACATTTTGTTCGGGAAATTCATTGTTCAACGTAAACACAAAACCCCATCCAATTAAACATAAAATCGAAGAGACGATAAAAGGTAAGGATTGATTAATAGTAACCAGCGGGGTCATTAGCGGGCCTGCGGCAAAACCAATTCCAAAAAATAATCCATATAAGGAAATATTGCGGCCGCGCTTCTCAGCTGGAGATGATGAAGTTATCCACGTTTGTGTTGCAAAGTGGAGGGAGTGGTCACCAATCCCGATCATTAGCCGTAACACAAACCAAAACCAATATGTCTTCCAAAGTGGGAATAAGGCAAGTGATATAACAACTAGGCCTCCGCCCCAAATAATTACAGGTTTGTACCCATACTTTCTTAGCGGCATTTCCATAAACGGGGATACTAAAAGTATTCCAATATATAAGGCGGTTGCATTAAAACCATTTAATGAAGGTGATACCCCGCTTTTTTCAAAAATAACAGCAATGAGAGGGAGGAGCATGCCTTGCGAGAATCCAGAAATTGCCACAATACTGACAAGGATCCAGAAACGTAAATTTATTTTTTTCATAAACCATCCTCACGTTTATTTAAAGTAAGTTTAATAGTCCCTCCATGATGGTATCTAGAAAGTAAGCCGTTTGCAAGGGAATTGCGACCTAGACATTTTATTCATTTTTAGGTAAATTAAGGTACAAGTGAAAAATTATAAAAGAAAAAGCACGAGCAAACTGGAGGGAACACGTTGACGAATAAAGTTTTTATGCTAATGACATTCATTGGGGTGCCGGTGTCTGTAATTGGTACAATGATGCATTGGTCGAATATAATCTTATTTATCCTGTATTGTTTAACAATCATTTCCTTATCAAGCTTTATGGGCAGGGCAACGGAGAGCCTTGCAATTGTGGCCGGTCCTCGGATTGGCGGACTATTAAATGCAACCTTCGGAAATGCAGTTGAGCTGATTATTTCCATCTTTGCCTTGAAGGCTGGCCTGGTGGAAGTGGTTCTAGCCTCGTTAACCGGGTCTGTTTTAGGGAACTTACTGCTTGTTGCGGGACTTTCGTTCTTCGTTGGCGGATTAAAATTTAAGCGCCAGGAATTCAATGTATATGATGCCAGACATAACTCCGGATTGCTAATGTTCGCGGTCATGATTGCATTTGTAATACCGGAAGTGTTTTCTATCAACATGAATGAGTCCAGTACGTTAACATTAAGCATAGGGACATCTGTGATTTTAATTCTCCTTTATTTATCTGCCCTATTCTTTAAGCTGGTTACCCATCGAGGAGTATATCAATCAGCAGCCCCTAAAGTTGCCCACGAGGAAGAGATTCCCGAATGGGGCAAAGGGAAAGCAATCGCTGTTCTCCTTATCGCTACGATTGCTGTCGCTTATATATCTGAGCATCTTGTTCATACCTTTGAATATGTTGGAGAGAGATTTGGCTGGTCAGATTTATTTATTGGGGTAATCATTGTGGCTATAGTCGGTAACGCCGCAGAACACGCTTCAGCCGTGTTAATGGCCTATAAAAATAAAATGGATATCTCTGTTGAAATCGCGATTGGCTCTACTCTACAAGTTGCGATGTTTGTTTTGCCGGTGTTAGTACTAATTTCACTCCTGTTTGAAACTTCGATGCCGCTTCTTTTTAGCTGGCAGGAATTAATCGCCATGGTTTCATCTGTCTTATTGATGGTAGTGATTTCAAATGATGGAGAATCCAACTGGTTTGAAGGATTAACGTTACTAGCTGCCTATGTCATTATGGGGATTGGATTTTTCTTGTTATAAAAATAGAAAAGACTCTATGCCAAATGGTATAGAGTCTCCTTTTTTCAGCCGATAGGAAAAGTATATACTTTCCTATCAGGCATAAGTGCAACTACGCCTCTGTCTTCGCCCTTTTGGGTTCGCCAATCGCCGAGTTTTCTAAATAACTTTTTCAATGTACGGTAAATCTTCTTCTATATGCTATAATGATACAGCACTTTTTTTAGGGTTCTAAATCAATCGTTTTCATTTCGTGGGGCCATCAATCACCAACCTTCATGTTTAGTGGAAATCATTAGAAAAACACGAGTGTTGAATTTCATATAAGACGGGAATCCCAACCTCCTTAGTCAAAGTAAATTGTAAGCCGATTGATTACTGCCCTCCTTTTTAAAAGGTTAAGTTTATTATAAATCCTAGTTAAAGTTTTGTAAATAATCAGATTATTACAATTATGTTACTTCTGAACCAGAACATAAGGAGCGAGAAATGAAATTTACTATAAGGTTATTATTTTTTATAATCGGGTTAGCAATCATGACCTTTGGGGTATGTATGACAATCAAGGTTGCTGATATTGGAGTGGGGGCATGGGATGCTTTAAATGTGGCCCTGACAGAAAGAGTGGGGCTATCAGTAGGAAAATGGGTTATGATAGATGGCGCCATTTTAGTCCTTGTTAATGCCCTTTTAGTCAAAAGAAGGCCGGACATTCTCTCACTTCTGACGATTATTGTCATTGGTTTGTTAGTGGATTTTTGGCTTGATACTGTATTTAATTTATTTGATGTAGAGCAGTTACTTGCTAAACTGGCAATGTTATTGGTAGGAATCTTAATTATCGGATTTGGGGCCTCCATCTACTTGCAGGCTAAGTTTCCTCAAAGCCCGATTGACAATTTTATGTTAGCTATTAAAGAACGGTTCCGTGTGAATTTAATGCTGGCGAAAACAATAGGTGAAATTACCGCTTTAATCCCTGCTTTTTTCCTAAATGGACCTATTTCATATGGAACGATTATCATCACGTTTACAGTAGGACCGGCAATCCAATTGTTTTTTCCCTTTTTTGAAAAATTTATGCAGCGATTGCAAACGAAATATTCATAGGTTAGGTAAAAAAGTCTTAGAGGGAAATGGATAATATGAGGGAACTCCGAAAAAACTACTAGCAGACTGATTAATGTTCTTAGTGAAAGGAGTTCCAACCCGTGAAGAAAAATGTTTCTTTACTTATGACATTTCTATTAATGTTATCCTTTATCCCGTCAGCTTTTGCTCAAAAAGCCACGGTAAAACAAAACGCAGTAAAATATCAAGTTCCACCGTCTGTTCGTAATATTTCAAAAGAAAATACGTATCCGAATTCAACCCAGGATTTACCGTTACTACAGCCAAGTGATTTGACCAAAAAGCTTATTAATTCATCAAGAGTTAAAATTCAAAATCCAGATCTCATTCGGATGCTCAATGAGTCAAGCATTAATAGCACTCCGTTTGCTCTCGGATACCGAGCCATTATCTATCTTGGCCAGTGGCCATTAAACTACGAATCATCTGAAACCTCCCCTAACTGGGAGTATCAAAAGATTAACACCAATTATTTCGATAATCGCGGCGGCAAGACGCCGTATCAAATCAAATATGTGCAGGAATCACAGAAGGTAATTCGAGGCGGTCTGACGTCCAAAATCCCAAATGCCGAGGAAGTAAAAAAGATGATGCTGTTAAAGGCTATGGAAAAGACTAATCTTCCTCTTGCTTTTGAAACGATAATTGGTACAGGTACAAAGAACGACCATATTTACAACATTCCTCCAAATCGCTTAGGCTACTTATATGCCTATGCTCCAGGGGTGAATGAAAAAGGAAAGGTAACCTACGGGGAAGTCTATTTGATGCTTAAAGGAAGTAAGAAGTTTATTGTCATCAAGAACGTTACTTCTCAGGGCATTGGTGCATGGATCCCTGTTCAGGATTATGTATCCTTTGGCTTTGCCGCTTCGGAACGGCCAAGATAACAAAATTTTTCAGGACTCCTCAAAACTGAGGGGTTCTTTTTTCAATAATAATGGGCAAAATAGGATTAACCCATTGCCAAAGTTCCTATATTTCGATAGGATGGAACGGTAATGAAAGGAGTGGATCATTTGGGCAGCCCAATTCAAAATAAAAATACGCAAGTGGATTTTTTAAAACACCGTTTAAACATGTTTATTGATGTCCTTGATGCGATCGATCCTAAAGATGCTGATTTAGAGGATATCGACCGTTTAATCGCGATGCTGGATGATATGGAGTCTAAGTGCCGTGAATTTAATAATCGTGAAGTAAGTGAGTCTGTTTAAATAACAGGCTCTTTTTTATGACTTGTACATGTTGCCAATAGCAAGCTTATCCTTTAATTTGAATGATTATAGGAGTATAATGTAAGCGTACAAATAGTTGTAAAATTGAAAATAGCTGAAAATTGGGGAACAAAGGGAAAGGGGTACTCGAATTGAATATTGAAAAACTTCAAGAAAGCATGTACGAGCTAATTGTTGAAACATCAACTAAACTTCCGAAAGACGTTCGCCGTGCTGTGTTAGCTGCAAAGCAAAAAGAAAATGCAGGAACAAGTGCTGCCATGAGTCTTGCCACAATCACCAATAATATTAAAATGGCTGACGATCAGGTATCGCCAATCTGTCAAGATACTGGCCTGCCAACCTTTAAAATTAAGACACCTGTGGGCGTTAACCAATTAGAAATTAAAGAGGCCATCAGAAATGCCATTGTTCTTGCGACAAAAGAAGGTAAATTGCGTCCGAACTCGGTTGATTCTTTAACAGGTGAAAATAGCGGCGATAACCTTGGCGCCGGCGTACCGGTCATCAAATTCGACCAATGGGAAAAAGACTATATTGACGTGCGTCTGATTTTAAAAGGCGGCGGTTGTGAGAACAAAAACATTCAATACAGCCTCCCATGTGAATTAGATGGGCTTGGCCGTGCAGGACGTGACCTTGATGGTATCCGCAAATGCATCATGCATTCCGTTTACCAAGCACAGGGACAAGGCTGCAGCGCTGGTTTTATTGGTGTAGGAATCGGCGGTGACCGTTCATCAGGTTATGATTTAGCCAAAGAGCAATTATTCCGTTCGGTTGAGGATGTAAATCCAAACGAGGATCTTCGCAAGCTAGAAGAGTATGTAATGGAAAATGCGAATAAATTAGGAATTGGGACGATGGGATTCGGTGGCGAAGCGACCCTTTTAGGATGTAAAGTAGGCGTCATGAATCGTATTCCAGCGAGCTTCTACGTTTCCGTTGCTTATAACTGCTGGGCTTTCCGCCGTTTAGGTGTAAGTGTGGATGCTGAGACGGGTGAGATTAAAGAGTGGGCATACCAAGATGGTGAGTTCATTGATTTTGCAGAAACGGAAGCTGAAAAGGAAACAGCTGCCGCTTCTTCTACCTCTGATGTGATTACGTTAGAAGCCCCGATTACAGAAGAAAAGATTCGTTCGTTAAAGGTTGGCGACGTTGTCCAAATTAATGGATTAATGTACACCGGCCGTGATGCGATTCATAAGTATTTAAGTGACCATGATGCACCGGTTGATTTAAATGGTCAGGTGATTTATCATTGTGGTCCAGTCATGTTGAAGGACGAAAATGGCGAGTGGCATGTGAAAGCAGCCGGCCCGACAACGAGTATTCGAGAGGAGCCTTATCAAGGCGATATCATGAAGAAGTTCGGTATCCGGGCTGTGATTGGTAAGGGTGGAATGGGTCCGAAAACATTGGCAGCTTTGAAAGAACATGGCGGGGTTTATTTGAACGCGATCGGTGGGGCAGCTCAGTATTATGCGGATTGTATTAAAGGCGTAGAGGGCGTTGATTTAATGCAGTTTGGTATTCCAGAAGCGATGTGGCACTTGCGTGTTGAAGGCTTTACTGCCGTTGTAACGATGGATTCGCATGGTAACAGTCTGCATGCTGATGTAGATAAGTCTTCATTGGAGAAATTAGCTCAGTTTAAGGAGCCGGTTTTTAAATAAGAGGTTGGGGGATAGGCAAGAACGATGAGCCTATCCCGTTTTTTTGTGGTTGTTGGAGGGATTTGTTAATATAATCTTGATTTTGTTAATATGGTATGAAATTTTGTTAATATATCCTAGGATTTTGTTAATATCCTCAAATTTTTGTTAATATCGACCCGAATTTTGTTAATAAAGCATTAAAGCAGTATAGCGGATTCAAAAAAAACAAGAGGAATTCTTAAAATAATGTCGAAATAGATGATAAATTAGCTAAAGGAGGGTAAAATTTGTTCGATTTACCATTAATTAAGCCCATAACGCTACAACAGGCAGAAGTTGCTCAAAGAAGATTACCGAGTAATCATCCAATGATGGCAGAGGTGGAGTTAAAAATCAGGATTTTAGCTTCAGGATATAAAGGAGAGAAAACGTTGAACTATTTTCTTGGATTACTCCCTGAAAAGAATTATCATATTTTTCATGGTCTCCGACTTCCTGCCAGGAATTCCTTCTTCCAAATGGATGCTCACCTTCTTTCTCCGAAACTAATCATTCTCCTAGAGTCAAAAAACTATTCCGGAACACTTACATTGGAAAGACACCAGATAACGCAGGAGAATATTAATACGAAAATGGTCTATGATAATCCAATTTCACAGGTAAATAGGCATAAAATCCTTTTACAATATTTTTTTCAAAAGTATCAAATACCTCCTATTCCTATTGAGACGGTAGTTGTTTTCACTAATTCATCAACAGAAATTAAAATTGCTCAAGGGTACCATGAGGCAGAAAAAAAGATTTGTAAGGCCAGTAACCTTTTGAAAAAAATTGAAGAACTTGAGAAATACTACAATAAAGATAGAGTAGATCAAAAAACGATTGGAAAAATAAAAAGACTACTTTTGAGTAAACACACCCCGTACAGATCAGACTTTTTAGGTTCACTCGGGATTAATAAAAGTGATATTTTACCAGGGGTTTGCTGTTCAAACTGTTTATACATGCCTATGGATTACAAAAAAAATAAGTGGATTTGCCCAGTTTGTCTAAAAATTTCTAAAGAAGGCAGCTCTGAAGCGATTAACGATTTCTTTCTTCTTATCAACATCACAATTACCAATTCGGAACTACGAGAATTTCTTCAACTACCCACAAGAAGGGCCTCCTCCTATCAATTGGAATTGCTAAATTTACCCTCAACCGGAACGAAAAAAGGACGTGTCTACCATCAGCCTAAAGATTTCCTTTAAATACTAATTATCCTTTCCCCTTAAATAACAAACACTAAAAAAAATAAAAATAGGGGGAACATGGATGAAACGCTTAATCACTTTTCTTGCGATCATGTGCTTACTAATCCCAACAAGTACATATGCTTCCGTATCCAATCAGCCAATAAACTGGGGGTTTAAAAAAGCTCAAAATGAGATACCGCCGGAAGCAGGAGCCCAGTATGACCAGATTCTCGCCAAATACGGTGCTTTTTATAAAGGCGACCCGAAATCCAAAGTCTTATATATGACCTTTGACAGCGGTTATGAAAATGGCTTCATGCCGAAAATTCTCGAAGTGTTGAAAAAGGAAAAAGTGCCAGCTGCCTTTTTTGTAACAGGACACTTTTTAAATTCTCAGCCTGAGCTTGCCAAACAAATGGTAAAAGAAGGACATATCATCGGCAATCATTCCTGGAGCCATCCAGATTTTACAGCCGTCGGTGATGCAAAAATCCGGGAGGAGCTTCAAAAAGTTAAGGTTAAAGCAAAAGAAGTAACTGGGCAAAAAGAAATGAAGTACCTACGTCCGCCGCGTGGTGTTTTCAGTGAAAGGACGTTAAAAGTGGCCAAAGAAGAGGGCTACACACATGTCTTTTGGTCGCTTGCCTTTGTTGACTGGAATGTTAATCAACAAAAAGGCTGGCAATATTCCTACAACAATATCATGAAGCAAATCCATCCTGGATGCGTAATACTGCTTCATTCTATTTCAAAAGATAACGCCGATGCACTTGAACAAGCGATTAAGGATTTGAAAAAGAGAGGCTACAAATTCAAAAGTCTCGATGATTTTCAATAATCTAAGTAGACTAACAAAGCCGAATTCAACAGAATTCGGCTTCGCCGTGAATTTTATTATCCCCTGTGGGCGTTGCCTTTTTACGTTTCTGTAAAGTTTTTTTAACGCTGAATAATCTCTATCACTCTTTATTATCTATAAATCGTTCTTGTTCTAATTTTTCAATTTGTTCTGTTGGAACTAAAGTATCTGAATATTGCCGAATAACAGTTGATTTTAATATATTTATTTCTTGAATATCCTTTCCTAATAATTCCGCCTGCAATAATATCTCTGGTTCATTCACACCTAATAGTGCACGCATTCCGGTTGTACTACTGAACCTAGGGTTTATTTCAAAAATATAAGGGCTGCCATTCCAAAGACGAAGTTGAAAATTGCATGGTCCATACGGTTTAAGAGCTTTAGCTATTTCCTGACAATAATTTGTAATGCTGTTAAAATCATCAGACTTTGCAACCATTGTAATGCCATCTTGTAAATATCTTTTTAATGCAATAGAGGATAAGACTTTGCCGTTTTCTCCACAACAAATTCCAACGGTATATTCTTCTTGGTCGTTAGGAAGATATTGCTGAAAAATCATATCTTTTTTCTCGAGCAGAACAAGCTTCAAGTAACTTAAATCCTTTACCACATGAATATCTTCAGAGCCCTTGCCATGTCTTGGTTTAGCAATAAAAGGGAAGCCCACCTCTTGAATAAAAGAACTGATCTGTTCTTTATCTTCTGGATATCGAATTGTTATGGGAAAATGGAAATTATGTTCTTTTAGAAAGTTAACGGTATTCCATTTATCATTGCATATAGATAAGACCTTTGTTGTATTAGTGAATACCTTAGCTCCAGTTTGGTGCTCAATCAATGCTTTGTATTGGCTGTAGAAGGGGAGTTCCTGTGCTGAGGCTATAAATAGGGCATGAATTTTTTCCTTAGTTAAGATTTCAAGTACTTTTTCTAAATAGTGCTGTTCTTCCTTGACAGGCGGAACAAGGTAACTGCGATGTGCAATATGGAGTCCTATTGCCAGTGAATGTGTATCAGTAGCTACTAAATGGACATTTAGCTTTGAATTTAATAGGGATTGAATGACTGCTGAACCATAAATCGAACCCGACCCGGTAATAAGTATATTTAATTTATTCATGAATCACCTGTTTTTGAATTAATTCTTTACTTTTTGGTCCACAATTAAAAAGCAAATCAATAGCCGACAAATTAGGTGAAAAATCGCCCCATAACTGGGTGTATTGAGGGTGATCAAATTTCTGATAAACCAAGCTTATTTGATTCCGCTCAAATTCTTTTTCGTCGTTGTAGACCTTTGCCCCAGTTCCAGATAAATAAATGGTTGCATGTAATGATTTACACAGATTAATGATTTTTTCACCTTTATGACCTGTTGAATCTGGAATCTCTGAGGAAAGAATGATAGGAGTATTAATCTCAAGGATTGTTCGCATTACTTCAATTATTCTTAAGTTAAATAATGCTAATTTTTCATCAGGATTTTCATATATGGGCAAAAAAAGATCCTTAAATTCTTTCCAGAAAGGAGCCCTTGCATAATTTCTCTGAATCGTGGTCCAATGGTTTTGAGCCCACTTTGAATCACTAGAGATGGTTACTTCATTAATTAGACCATTTTTATGAGCTAATGGTATAGTTAATAATCTGGGGCCATCGGGGCTTTTTATTTTGTTTCTATGGGTGATCGCCGTTTTTGAAAAGGGCACATCATCAAGGATGACAAACAAATCACAAGACAACATTTTGTGGAAATATCCGCACCAGGGAAGGTAGTTAGGTTGATGAATCGCAATGATCATGGTAAATCATCCAGTAAGTTTGACTTTAGTTTTTGGGCCATCCTAATATTAGATTTATGTCCAGTGCGTATTCCGATAAAATGTCCTTTAACAGGCATACCAATGGTGCCGATGTCTCCTAACAAATCGACTAATTTATGCCGAGCAGGCTCATTATCCCAAGTGAGATTAGCCTTCGCATCTTTGGAAATGACTAGGCATTGGTCCATTGTACTGCCGATTAACTTTTCAACTAGTTCAAATTCATAATCCATAATATATGATCTTGCTGATGACAGCTCGGAAATAAAGTCTTTATCCGAGGTGACCTTAAAGTGAGCGATTTGGGTTGGGAGCTGTTTTCCCGGATAATCAAGCAGATAAGTAAAAACAGTTTCAGGTGCTGGAAGGGCCAATAAGATACTTTCATAACTATTTCCTTCGTAAATAAAGGAATCAAAGACCCATTGGGGTTTTGTAATAGTTAGATATCTTTTGGGTGTATTTTGAGGAATGGGTTCTGCTTGGATAAGGGCATCCACAAAATCCTTGCTGCTAAAATGACTGACAACTGGAATATGAGAGCTGTCTAGGTGTACTCTTATATTATCAATTCCCAATCCTATGATCGCTGCTAAAAGGTGCTCTGTGTGCTCAATTTGAATATTATTTTTCACTAAAGAGGTCCATCGTGAATCAGTACGAGCGTATTCCGTTTCACATACAACTTCCGGCCTCCCTGGAAGATCGTCCCGAACAAAAACAATCCCCGTATCGGGTAAAGCGGGTGAAAAGGTGACGGATGACTCGTATTGACCCGTGATTGACCTGCCGCTGCATTTGGCAGAATACTTGATTGTCTTTTGCATGGTGATCCCCGACCTATTTTGATAATTTACCCACAATCTTTAAAATCTCTTCGGCACGATGTTTGTAGGTATGATTAGTGTAGACTTCCTTTTGACCTGATAGGGCAATTTTCTTTCTTTCTTCCTCATGCTTAAGATAATAATCTACTAACTCCACTGTTTCTTTCGGCGATTGAGAACAAACTAAATGTTTTCCAGGAATGAACGTTTCTTGAATGGCAGGGGTACATGGTGCTAACAGAAATCCACGTGCAGCCAGAACTTCATATGACCGCGATGTTAGTTCTGTTGTAGTATTTTGAAAGCCGAGCACAATTTTTGCTGAGGAGTAAACATGATTTGTATCTAAATAGGGAAGCTTTTCGCGTAAGAATTTAGATGGGACGTTAAAGCCGACGATATCTGGGTCTAGTCTATCCCAGCGCTTCCCCCAGATTGAAACGTCAAAGCCTTTTTCAATTAATGGTTTTAAAAGAATTTGCACACTGTCTTTGCGGTAAGAGTTCCATTTCACCCCTGCAGTCGCAACTACAGCAATGTCACATGCGTACTGATCCTCTCGCTTTCCTGGTTTATGGAAATCAGGATTACAAGCCCAAGGCAGGTAGTGGGCTGAGTAACCCAATTTTTGATAAAAAGGGATAGAATCACGGTCTATCGTAAAAACAAAATCGGGGCGGGTGTTATTAATGTAATAGTGAGACCACTCCTCCCTCCAGCGAGGATCCTCTGTTGCCCAATAGGCATGTTTAATATCATATTTTTTTAAAAGCTTACGAAGGATCTGCAAATTGGTTTTAGTATGGATCTTTGTCCATCCAGCTGTTACCGCTAAATTGGGCTTAAATTCTTTTATTGTTTTCTCCAGCTCAGTTTCTGTGATATCCGTTAGAATTTTTACCTCGCAACCAGCTTTTTCAAAGCCGGAAGGAAGGCCCAATAAATACTGTTTTGCTGCTTCTATAAAAAGGATTTTCAAACTAATCACCTAGTTTCATAAAGTTAATCGATAGGTTTCGCGCAAAATCCCCCGTCCTCCAAACCCCTCTTTAAATTTAAACAACCCTGAATTAACCACTTTTCCTTTGTTTTCAGTAGAGATCCCCCAATCCACAAAGTGGAATCCATTCTTTTTACTCCAAGAAATCAAGTGGCTAAAGACGAGGTTTAGCGGGCGTAAGTTCTGGAATTGATCGATGTGACAGATATAAAAACAATTCACTACCCGGCTGTTTAGTATAAATACTAGTACACCGGCAATCATTTTTTCTTGATAATAAGCGGAAAATAATTTGATTTTACCAGGGAACCTTTCCATTAAGTCAAGAATTTCAGTGTGCGTATGGGTAGGCATGGTGTTGTGTCTATTTTTGAGATTTTGTTCTAAGATTCCCCAAAAACTATGGATATCGTTGCTTTCTTTTACTGTTACCCCATTGCTTATTGCTTTTTTTATATTTCGGACGGAATTTTTTTCCATGAAGCTGTTTAGAGAGCCTATATCCTTGAGTGGGAGAACCGTACACAATTCTGTCATTTCAGGTGAAAACCCATTGAATCTTAAGGAAAAATCTATCTCATCCGAGGGCCATAACTGGTAGATACGTGGAACCAATTTTATTTCTATTGCATGGAAACCAAGGCAACGGCAGTGTTCTATTAATAGAGGGATCAGCGCCAAGGCATTTGAAGTATCAAACTTTTGCTGAATGATAATTCCTCCATGCGAGGCACCCGGATAAGAACAAAAAATAGAATCATCCCCTTCTTTCTTCAATGCAGCAGGGATTACCGCTATTAATCGTTTTTGGCTATCATAAACCATTAATGAAAAATCTTTAAATTTCCCTATTGGATGATAATTAATGAATTTTCTTTGCTGCATAAAGGTACCATTTCTAGAATGTAGGACAAAGTCATCCCACTCTGATTCGAATTCATCCTTATATATTTTTATTTCCATAATGTACCACCATTGCGTCAGAGTTATTTTTTTCTGCTCATTATCTGGGGGATTTTCTCATAAGTCACGACATACTATTCATTTAAATTCTCATAAGTTCTGATTATTTTAAATCTCCATTTTTTTAAATATACCCTCACTCAAATGCAAGATAGTACATATGTTAGAAAATCAGTGTAGTAAAAAAATTACAATACAATGTGAGGGATAAAATATGCCAATAGAGCCAGGTGAACCAAAAGGGCCAAAAGGAAAACCAAAGGGACCAAAAGGAAAAGCAAAAGGACCAAAGGGACCAAAAGGACCAAAAGGAGAACCAAAAGGACCAAATGTACCACCTCCTTCTGATGCAGATTATGATTCACTTCCTTCCGATGCAGATTATGGTCCACCTCCTTCTGATGCCGATTACTAAGGAAGAGTAATCCTCTTATTAGTATTCGGGACATAAAAACATTGGTAGATATACAGAGGGGCGAAACCATGATTTCTCTTGTAGATTTAAAGACCGAATATCAAGTTTTGAAGGATGAAATTAACCATGCGATTGAAGAAGTATTGGAAAGCGGTAGTTTTATTTTAGGAAAGAAAGGTAAAAAACTAGAACAAAGTATTTCGAAGTATATAGGAGTGGCTCATGGCTTAGGAGTTGCAAATGGCACTGATGCACTTTTATTATGTCTGGAAGCATTAGGCATTGGAGCTGGGGATGAAGTTATTACAACAACATTTACCTTTTTTGCAACTGCTGAAGTCATTGCAAGGGTAGGAGCTACACCAGTACTGGTTGATATTGATCCACTTTCTTATAATATGAACCCTGCTTTGATTGAATCTGCCATTACTGAAAAAACAAAAGCCATAATAGTTGTTCATCTATTTGGCAAGCCAGCCAATATGGATGCAATTATGGAGATTTCACGAAAGTATCATCTTCGAGTGATTGAGGATGCATGTCAATCCATTGGGGCCTCATTTCAAGGGAAAAAAGTTGGTTCATATGGAGATATGGGATGTTTCTCTTTTTTTCCCTCCAAGAATTTAGGAGCATATGGTGATGGGGGGATGATTGTAACGAATGAAAGTGATTTGTTTGAAAAAATAAAATTATTGAGAAACCATGGCAGTTCGGAACGTTATATTCATACACATATTGGTTTAAATAGTCGTCTAGATGAAATTCAAGCTGCTGTCCTAGATGTTAAATTCAAACGGTTAGACGAGTGGAATAATAGGCGTAGAGAATTAGCAAAGAGATATTCTGAGAAATTGACAGGAGCGGTAAGTGTTCCAATTGTTGGAGAAGAAGCAGAACACGTTTTTCATCAATATTCTATTGAGAGTCCCCGACGTGATGAATTGGCCCAATTTCTTAACGGAAGACATATTGCCTCAAGCGTATATTATCCCGTCCCGCTACATCTTCAACAAGCTTTTCAATATCTTGGGTATAAGACTGGTGACTTACCGGTTTCGGAGCGGTGCTCAAAAAGAATACTAGCACTGCCAATGAATCCAATGATGACTGAAAAACAACAAGACCAAGTCATTATGGCGATAAATGAATTCTTCGGTGAAAAGTTATGACCCCTATTAAAATAGGGGTTGTCGGTGTGGGCAGTATGGGATTTAATCATTGTAAGATCTTGCATATGTTGAAAAATGCAGATTTTAAAGGGGTATATGATAAAGACTTGAAAAGAAGTAAAGAGGTAGCAAAGACGTTTGCAGTTCAAGTTTTTTCATCTTATAATGAACTCCTTGATGCTGTAGATGCAGTTATTATTGCGGTCCAGACGTCTTACCATTTTTCTTTAACATTACAGGCAATTCAAAGAGGTAAACATGTCTTGGTTGAAAAGCCTTTTGTTTCTTCGCTAAAAGAAGCTGAGCAAATCATAAGATTGGTGGATCAAGGGTCAGTTATCGTTCAGGTTGGTCATGTAGAAAGATTTAATCCAACTTTAAAATATTTATCTAAAGTAATGAATCCTAATAATTTGATTTCCATCGAGGCTAGAAGATTTGGGGTTCCAAACCGAAATATAGAGACAGATGTAATCCTAGATTTAATGATCCATGATATTGATATTATATTAGAACTAGTAAATAGCCCTCTTCTAAATGTTTCCGGGGTTGGCTATTACAATGAAGAAGGTAAACAATTAGAGGCAGCATCGGCTTTACTGTCGTTTAAAAATGGATGCTTTGCCTCTTTGCTCTCTAGTCGTCTTTCCTTAGATAAAAAGAGAGGTTTGTACGTCACAGAAAAAAGTAGGTTCCTTAAAGCAAATCTTTTAACTAAGGAACTTAACATTTATCAAAAAACTAATCTTTCTCCTTTTGACAGCCATTCCTGCCATCTGGAACATATTATTGAAAAGGTTAAGATCCCTTATGAAGAAGCCTTGTACCTGGAAAACCAACATTTTCTTCAGTCTATAGAAGCTCAACAACCCCCTAAGATAGGTGTTCATGAAGCATTTAAAGCGCTTGAAGTTGCATTGGAAATTAAAGAACAGATAGAAGAAGGCAAAAGAAGCAAATAGGTTTTGTTGATCTTATTAACTGAAAACAATAGTCTTTTGAAGTGTATAACCAGGTTTGACTTAATCTTCAGAGATTTTCTAAAAACCAAAGTAAACACTAAAAAAGCCGAATTCAACAGAATTCGGCTTTTCACCATGAATCATGCTATAATACAACTCAAGCTTTTGAAAAATTTGGAGTGAGCAAAATGAAAACCGAACAAGGTATAAAAATACAATTGAAACAAACCTTTCCGTTAACAATCAAAAGGCTCGGAATCAATGGAGAAGGCGTGGGTTATTTTAAAAAGCAGGTCGTCTTTGTTCCCGGTGCCCTGCCTGGAGAAGAGGTAGTCGTTGAGGCAACTAAAATCAATCCTAAATTCGCTGAAGCGAAGATTAAAAAAATCCGTGTTAAATCACCGCATCGTGTTCAGCCGCCATGTCCGTTTTATGAGCAATGCGGCGGATGTCAGCTTCAGCATTTGCAATATGGGCAGCAGTTAAAAGAAAAACGCGATATTATTATTCAATCACTAGAACGGCATACAAAGTTGAAGGTCGACCAACTTGATATCCGCGAAACGATTGGTATGGAAAATCCTTGGGGCTATCGGAATAAAAGCAGCTTCCAGGTAGCGCAGAAAAATGGCAAGGTGTTAGCCGGATTATATGGCATGAACTCTCACCAGCTCATCGATATTGAGCATTGTGCAGTACAGCATGCACAGACCAATGAGGCCGTTACAGCAGTAAAATCCATCCTCCAAGACTTGCAAGTTCCTATTTATAATGAAAAAACAAGAAAAGGTATTATTAGAACAATTGTCGCACGTGTAGGAGTGGAAACTGGAGAGCTTCAGGTTGTCATGATCACCACTCAAAAAGAACTCCCTAAGAAAGAGTCTATAATAGAGGAAATTCAGAGAAGGCTGCCTAAAGTGAAATCCATTGTACAAAACATAAATGGGGGAAAAACCTCGCTTATTTTTGGCGAGGAAACCCTTGCCCTTGCCGGGGAGGAGTTCATTCAGGAAACGTTAGGAGATTTACAATTTGAGTTATCAGCAAGAACGTTTTTTCAGCTTAATCCGATTCAAACAGTTAAGCTTTATGATGAGGTAAAAAAAGCAGCTGCCCTTACAGGGAAAGAGAAGGTCGTAGATGCTTATTGTGGCGTCGGAACAATCGGTTTATGGCTCGCAGACCAAGCGGCAGAGGTACGCGGTATGGATGTCATCCCGGAATCCATTAATGATGCCAAGAAAAATGCGAAGCGACATGGATTTACTAATACAAAGTATGTACCTGGGAAAACGGAAGAGGTATTGCCAAAATGGGTCAAAAAAGGTTGGAAGCCTGATGTTATCGTTGTTGACCCGCCAAGAACGGGGTTAGACAATCAGCTCCTTCAAACCATTTTGCAGGTGAAACCCGAGAAGCTTATTTATGTGTCTTGCAATCCTTCTACCTTAGCAAAGGACATTCAAACTTTAAGCTCAAAATATGCTGTGAAATATATTCAACCAGTGGACATGTTCCCGCACACGGCACATGTGGAGTGTATCTCGCAACTCATTTTAAAGAAAGGCAACTAACCCTTGTGGTTGTTGCCTATTCCTGTTTATCGAAAGGATTTAAAAAGTTGTAATGTATACGTAGATCCATCAATGCTACAAGCGTATTAGGTAATAATATTTAATAAAAGTTTCAAGAATACAGGTATCGCAATTTATTAGGAATAATTAATTTCATTGATTGAACGAAGAAAAGTAAGAATTACTAACTCAGTAAGTGAATTTCAAGATTACAGATGGTTGTTCATTTTAATTATTTTAAGTCCCTTCATTTGATACAAAAAACACTGAATTCCTACTATTATATATAGCTAACTTTCACCCTATTAATATTAATCAAAAAAACCCCCCCACTGACTTAAATTCAATCATCAGAGCGTTTTCGCCATAGTTACAGATTCTCAATAAAAAATTTCCAAAATACGCTTTTATATATTAATACTTTCCTATACTGCTTGCTTGATGGTAGACAATCTTTTTTTTTCTCGCCAACGGTAAAACATTTTCATCAAAGGCATAATTAAAATAAAGATGAACAGTAGCCTGAACGTTTGGAACATCGAAACAAGCGAGACTTCGGCTTTAACTGCATCAGCTAATAATACCATTTGATCTAAGCCACCTGGGGCTGTGCTTAGAAAACTTGTAGCGAATGTTGTGTCCAATACAAACGACATTAGGAAGCTTGAGCCGAATGTTAGGGCGATCAGTGCGAATGCGCTGAAAATGCCGCCTACAAGTACACGTACTGGAAGCTTAATCATATGTGGCTTGAGCATTAAGCCAATATGGGCGCCGATTAGTAACTGTGCGACGTCCATGAATATGCCAGGTACTTGTGGCATTGCGATTGGTGTTGTGAGTTGCAACGTAATTAACAAAATAATGGGTGTAATGAAAAATGCGACAGGCAAATGGATGAGTTTCATAAAATGTGAGCATACCCATGCGAGTGCAATTAATAATACTAAACTAATGGTTAGCTTCGCGTCAGTTGGCTGCTTACTTATTACTTGTCCAGCGACGATAAACGGTACGAATACAACGACTAGTAACAGCCGAATTACTTGAAAATAAGAAATAACGCCAATTTCTTCAACTTTTTCTTCTTCAGCAAATACGACGATTTGACCTAAACCGCCTGGGATAGCACCTAGTACAGCAGCTTTCATCGGGATTTTTGCCCATATACTCGTTAAGTAAGCGATGCCGATTGAGCCACCGATTAAAATAACGTTTAGGGTTATCATGTAAAATAAAATTGAGCCCATCATGCCGAATAAATCGATGTTAAATTGTACACCTATTACGGTACCGACCATGACGACACCTAAATCACGCATTTGGCCGGACCATTTGAGCGGTCCTTTATAAACAAATTGGGCTAACATGATGACAACAATTGGGCCGAGCATCCATGGAATAGGGATGTGCAGCAGGCTAAAAATATAACCACCAATTAAAGATAAAACTAACACCTTTAACATTGCCTTCAACAGTAACACCCCTTCCTATATAATATTCCTAACTACATTTATTACTTAAGAAACCACCAGCGTTCACATCATGAATACTGGTGGTTTAGTTATTATGATCTCGCTAATTCTTTTACTTGTTCTTCACGATCTACGTCATCGCGGCGACGATCACCCCAGTATGCGGAACCATTTTTCAAATATTCTTCATAAGTCCATTTCACTGGCTCCCAGTCTGGCTCGAAGATTAAGTAGCCGTTTGTAAAGATTTCAAGACGTAAGCCGCTTCCTGGGTCTTTTACGTAAATGTACATTGCTTGAGAAATACCATGTTTACCAGGACCAACGAATTGTACATCTGCCTCGCATAAAATGTCAGCAGCACGTAGTAAGTCTTGTGCGTTGTCTAACCAGTAAGCGATATGGTGCATTTCGTTTGGTTCTTTTGAACGTGATGTAGACATGATTGCTACGTCATGTACCAAGTTTGTTACTGATAACCAGCTTGCTACTTGTACATCGTCTGGATTTACAAAATATTCGCGTAGCTTGAAGCCTAATGCTTCTTGTAAATATTTTACTATCTCAGCGTTGTCGTGAGAAGTTTGTAAGTTTACATGATCGATACGGCGTGGGGATACACCTTTCGCCCAAGATTTATAAGTTTGGTTTTTAAGTACTGATTTACGAGATTCATCAGCAGGTGTTTTTTCCATATCGTAGTAAAGTTCGAAGCGGTGACCACTTGGTAATTCGAAGCAGATTGCTTCACCTTGTGCTACTTCTTCGCCTGCTTCTATCCAACGTACTTCTGTACCAGCATCTTCTAATAATTTTGCGAAAGTTGCTATGTCCTCACGACGTTTTGTACGCCAGCCGATGTGATCGATGTAAGAAGTTTCACCAGCTGTAATTGATAATGTATGGTGTTCGAAGTCGCCCCAAGCTCGTAAGTAGTGTACGCCATCTACAACTTCTGTTTCTTCTAAGCCGATTGTGTCGCGGAAGAACCATAAAGATTTTTCAAGATCCGCTGACACTAAAGCTACGTGTCCTAATTTTGCAATTTCCGGTGCGTAATGAAATTTTTCCATTTATATTCACCTCATAATTAATTGTTTTTTTATATAAGAGGACATGTGAAATACGAATCCACTCTTTATAAATCACATTTTCGAATACTAATATTACCCTTGAATGTTTGTATTAACGCCGAATAGATGTCTACCGTAACCTAAAATGCCGTCTTCATATAAAGAAGTAATGTGTGTTGCGATTGCCATTAAGTCACGAGTGAATAGCTCTACTGGGTGACCTTTTAATAATGCGTGTCCACCTAAAGTAAGTAGTGATTTTACGCCGATTTGTGTACACTTATCGATAATCTTTGCACGGATTGCTTTATATATTGCCCCTTCGTATGGGCCACCTTTATCTGTTTCCATCATTGCGATGTATTCATTTAATAAACTTTTAGCAGAAAGCATTTCAAGCTTTAACTCCGAAAGCACGCGTTGGCTCGTAGGAGAATCTTTTTCGTTTATGCCAGAGAAGCGTACGCGACCTGCTGTATGCTTTTCGAATTCGTCAAGTACACGCTCTGCACCACCAACAGCCATCGCTGCGAACCCTACATAGAAGCCAGGGTAGAATGGTGTATTGTAGTATAAGTAGTCTTGATCGAACTCTTCATACGGTGGTTGGCTCTTTTCGATCATTTTGCTAAAGCGTAAAATTGCATCAGGCTTAACGAAAACTTTATCGACGATTAATGTATTACTACCTGATCCACGAAGGCCAAGAGAATCCCAAGTTTTCACTACTTCTAAGTCAGAAACTTTTAATAAAATACCTACACGCTCAGGTTCGTCGTTGTCTTCGAATTTCATAATTGCGCCAACGCCAACCCAATCGCAGTAATTGATACCGCTTACAAAGTTGTACTTGCCTGAAACGATATAGCCGTCTTCAACTGGTTCTACTTTGCCGATTGGTGCAAATACGTCAGCTACGAAGCCGCCTTGGTTAATGACTTTATCGCGAATGTGCCTTGGATAGTAGCATACCCAAGAGTTGTGCACTGAGAAGAAGTATGTTAACCATGAAGCAGATAAGTTGTGGTAACCAACTGTACTTACCATATCAACGAACGTGCGCCAATCAAGTTGTGGATAGCCAAACTCTTTTGGTAAAATTAAACGATGAATTCCCTCCTCGCGGATAATATCCGCGATGCGTGGAGAAATTGTCGAGTTTAGATCTGCTTCGATTGCTTCTAACTCTGCAGCTTCACCGATACGCTTTGCTTTTTGCATAATTTCTTCATAAGTCGCTTTATTTTCAACTACTGTTACCATTTGATCATTCCTTTCAGAAATCGTTTATTGTGCTGTAACTGCTTGATCTTTTTCCAATGCTAAAAAATCAATGACAAGTTTGTTCACAAGTTCTGGTTGGTCAGTTTGTGCTTGGTGACCGCAGTTTTCGATATATTCGAATTTAATCTTCGGTAATAATTTCTCAAGCTTATAACCTGTCTCAACTGGTGCAACAGAATCTTGGTTACCCCAAATGAATAAGCTAGGGATTTTTAATTTTGGTAATGCATCTTTAATGCAGTAACGATCCCAAAGCTTTGGTTCTTCATTCATTCTTGCTAAGTAAGCATCGAACGCTAGATTTGATTCTCTTACACCTGGGCGAGTTGCTGCTTGATGACGTAGTTGAATTAGTTCTTCAGGAATGACTGTGTCTTCACTTGAATTGCGATACATAAATTTACGTAACGATTCTTCTGTATAGTCGTAACCAATCACTTCTAAGAATGAACGTAGCTTTCTTTCGGGTACTTCTTGCATCGCTTGATAAATTGTATTACTGCCGATGTAAACAACCTTATTTACTTTTTCAGGGTGGTCAATTGCATATTTAGCTGCAACGTATGCACCTTGTGAGTTGCCGACAAGTGAAACTTCATCTAGGCATAATGCTTTAATAAAATCATGTACATGGTCCACTAAGCTTTGATGACCATTTACTGGCCATGCGTGAGGGCGTGCATCTGTGAAGCCCATTGATAGTTGATCTACTGCGTATGCGCGGAAGCCAGCTTTTGCTAATGCAGGTAACATAAAACGCCAACCCGCTGCGCCGCAAGCTCCAGGTCCTGCCCCATGTAGTAAAATTACTGCTGGTCCTTCTGTTCCGGCCCAGGAATAATGTGTACGTACCCCGTTTGCTAATACGTAACTATTATGAAATCCTTCAAAAATTGTCATCGTTTTACCCCCTTGTATTGGTTGTTATTTTCTGTTTTGAGTATAACTGTTAAAAATTTTAAACGTCATAGCAATTTTTATTGAATGAATAGTAATAATCTTTAAAATTTATTGAAAAATGAATTTCGTTTTTGTAATATGGGAAATAGAAAATCAAGGGGGATGTGATTTTAATGAGTGAAATTGCATTTGATTCTAGCGAAACGAAAAATATTTTAATGTCGGCAAATGCCTTCCACACATTAAAAAACAATTTATTTAACAACATTGGCTCTCATAAAACCAAAGGCTTTTTATTCCGATTTGGTAAAGAGTTTGGGATGGAATCAGCAAAAAATAAGCTCCAAAATAAAAACTCGATGAATCCTGTCGGTAAAAGACATTCGCGCTTAGGTCACGTAAAAGATGTTATTTTCATGGGGGAAATTGTGCGCCATCCGGACGGCACGATTGAATGTATCGATACGTGGGGACAATGGGTAGAATCATTCGAAGCAGCATTACACCTTAAAAATTACGGTTTAGCAAATGAATGTGTTTGTCATATGTTATGCGGCTTTGCGAGTGGTGCATTGACATATGAGTTTGGCGAGTCAATTATTGCCGTTGAGTACAAGTGCGTCGCAAAAGGTGATCCATGCTGTGAGTTTAAAGTGCGTTTGGAGCGCGATTGGCTCAAAGAGAAAGAGGAGCTTATTCACCTTTATCAAAACGACAACATCCTATCCGAGCTTGAAATGACATATGATGCACTTTTACATCATAAGCAAATGCTCGAAAAAATTTCGATATTTCATGGTCAACTCACGCAAAAAGTAACAGATAAGCATTCGATGGATGAAATTGTGCAGGCTGCGTATGAGCTGTTGAACATTCCGATTTTGATTGAGGATATTCACGGCACTCCGTTAAGTCAAATTGGTTTAACGGAAGAACAGCAGTTAGTAATAAAAAAAGATAAGGCGAAATTATCGCATTTTGTCGATAAGCACAACGTTTCGCATTACAAAGGCGATAAATATTGGAAGTTGACGGCACCTGTTCTTATTAATAAAAAAAGTTATGCCACTTGTTCGTTTTTTTACTTTGATGAAAAGCATATGGATGAAAACGATCACTTATTTTTAGAACGTATTTCGACGGTCGTGGCGTTATGTATTTTATACGAGGAGACGCAGTTTGAAGAGCAACAACGTATGCGTAGCTCGCTATTAGAGCGCTTAATTCATAATCGAAATATTAAAGATATCGAAACTTACTATAAATTTTTACCGTTTAAGTTTCAGCCACCGTTTTCTACAGGTATTATTAGTGTGAAAAAGAAAAAGAAAAATCACGAAATTATTGACATTCATGACCAGCTAACAGAGCTGTCTAAGTTGGCAAAAGAGTGGGATTTACCTTGTATTTTTGCAGTACTCGGGGAAGAAATTGCTCTCCTTAACTCGCTAAATAGCGATAAGCAAGGTTGGCAAAAGAAAATCACGAAAATTTTTCAAAAGATGGAGAAGCAAAATAGCAATTATAAATATTCAATAGGGCTTAGCGGAACGTTTAACAACTTTAAAGATTTCGAACGTTCTCTACAAGAGGCGCGTGTCGCACAGCGCTTCCCAAATCAAAAGCTACTAACAGATTACGAAGATTTAGGAATGCTTGGCGATATCGTAAAGAACATGAGTATTGAACAGCTGCATGAAATGGCGAAAAAGACGTTAAAAGACTTATACAATTTCGATGATCCACGTAAAAAAGAATTGTTGCACACGCTTTACGTCTATTTATTAAATAGCCAACGCTTAAAAGAAACGATGGATGAGTTGACGTTATCAATCGGCGGTATCCAATATCGGATAAAGCAAATTGAGGAACAGCTGCAAATTTCACTAAAAAACGCATCAACAGCAGCGTATACTTTATTAGTTATTCAGGCGCTAATATTGACGGATAGCTTAAACTTTGAGGAATTTGCACGATAAAAACAAAATATATTTAACTGAAATACTTAAATGTTTTATTAATTGTTTGAAGCGTACGCCGAAATGACAACGGTTTCTTAGTAAATATCATTATTAAACAAAAAAGACTGTGGACAAACTCCCTTTTTTGAGTTTGTCTACAGTCGGATACATTTTTTCTTATGGGATAAACCCATGTTGAATTTTATTGCTCAACAACAACGTCTAAGTTCCTTTGCTCTTTTTCAGCAGCACGACTTGCATCTTCTTTTTCTGTTACTGTAATTTTGAATTTACGCGTAGCTAATAACACTATTGCAGATACAACGTATAAACTAACGATAACTAACACCCCTGAGTTGAAGCCTGAGCGAACGTCATCACCTGCAAGTGTAATTAAGTAACCAGTAATCCATGGACCGATTATACCAGCCATACTTGCAATAGACAATGAAATACCTGTTACACTACCTACTAAGTTTTTCGGAATGATCAACGTTTTAATCGTGGTATTTAACGGTAATAAGCTTGTGTTCATAACTAAGCCCAACCCTAAGAAAATACATGCTAAAACTGGTGAAGATACAATTGTTGTCATTGCGTAAGAGGCCGCACCAACAAGTAATACTGTAACTAACACACGGTCATAAGATTTGATAAGGCTTTTATTTTTCTTGAATAAGACGTCTGTAAATTTACCTGCACAAATTGCGAATACTGTACCAGTAATACCCATTCCAGCGAATATTAAGCTCATACTTTGTGGCTCAAGACCAACGATTTTTGTTAAGTAAGTTGGTGCCCATGTAAGAACCCAAGTTGTAATCCACATTGATACGAAACCTACAAGGAAAATTGATAATACATACGGGTTGATGAGTACTTTTAAAATATACTTGAACGGTACTTCCTTGTTAGAAGCTAAAGATTTTACGTCTTCGACCAGGGGTTGCTTTGGCTCTTCTCTCATAAAGAAGAAGAAGAGTGCCCATGCAAAGCTTACTAACCCTAACAACGCGAAAGTATGTTGCCAACCTAAGTTTGTAATACCCATAACTAAAAGTGGTGCAGCTAAATATGTACCAACTGTTGTACCAGAAGTCATAATAGCTGTAGCGACACCACGTTGTGCACTAGTGAACCATCGTGCAAGGTGTACTAAGCACAAACCGAGCGTACCACCCTCGAAGAAACCTAAGACAACACGCAGTAAGATTAAGTGTGTTAACGTTTCTACAAAATAAGCGCTTGCTAATGAAATTGTCCATCCAATAGCAATCATCATTAATAAATATTTTGAGTTGAAGCGATACGTTAATGTACCTAAAATAATACTTCCGACAGCGTATGCAGCGAAGAAGCTGCTTCCCACTAAACCAAACTGATCGTAAGATAAATTTAGTTCAGACATGATTGGTTCTGCGGCTAATCCTAAAACTGATTTATCCGTATAGTTTAAAACAGATAGCAAGAATAGAAATCCTAATACAACCCAACGCATGTAAAATCCCCCTTGTATTACCGTATTTTCCTATCCACATCATTTCGTAATTAAATTGTTAGATTTTTCCGAAAATTTTTAAGGTAATTACGCGTCACAGTTTCCCCTTTAAGGCAATGTTAGCGTTTTCAATAAATTATTAGGATCATTTCGCACCTCCTTTTGTTTTGCAAGAACCGCATACTTTTACTTTCTTTAAAAAAATAATAGTGTCTAATCGGAAAATTCGGAGTACGAATATTCCATGAAAAGAATTCTATTTGAAAAAAAAGCGATTGACAAGAAAAAAAAGATTGATATTAATTTGTGTTTGACAAAGAACAAAAAAGAAAAAATAAAATTCCAATTCCAAAAAGTGAAATTTTTGTCATTATGGTATATTGATAAATCTGATTTTTTCTAAAAAATTTTTTAAAAAAAATTCTAATATGGTTTCGTGTAAAATTATTGTTTTCATCTTAATTTTCAATAAAAAATACCATGATAATTATAAATAGACTCAATTATGATTAAATCATTCGATTAAGAATGGAGGAATTGGGATGGATGATCGTTTATTTAGAGATGCAATGGGAAAGTTTGCTACAGGTGTGACAGTTCTTTTAACTGAAGACGAGGGAGAAACACATGGAATGACAGCAAACGGTTTCATGTCAGTATCATTGGATCCGAAGCTTGTCTTAATTTCTATTGGACATAGAGCGAAATTTTTAGAGAAAGTTTCACAATCTAAAAAATATACAGTAAATATTTTAGCGGAAGATCAAGAGCATTATTCACGTCATTTCGCTGGGAAACCTGGTGAAGCAGTAGAATTTGAAACGTTAGCTGAGCTACCAGTATTAAAAGGGGCTATCACTCAAATTGCATGTGAAGTCGTATCAGAACATGTAGAAGGTGACCATACATTATTCATTGGTAAAGTAATAGATTTACGTCTTGAGGATAAAGATCCGTTATTGTTCTTCAGTGGTAAATATCGTCAATTGTCTGAGGTAGAAACAGTTAAGTCATAAAAGGAGAATTGTCTATGAATATTCAAATAATAGCTGAAGCATTGCTTGAGGCAGAACGTACGAAACAACCAATTGCACCATTAACCGAAACCTATGAAAATATTACAGTTGCTGATGCTTATGCAGTGCAATTAGAGCAAATTCGTCAAAAGATTGACACAGGGGCGACAGTAAAAGGGCTAAAAATTGGGTTAACAAGTAAAGCGATGCAAGAAATGTTGAATGTATATACACCAGACTACGGCTTTATTTTAGATACTATGGTATATGACGAGGCAGATGGTTTAGTTGCTGAGTCCTTTATTCAATCAAAGGTAGAGTTTGAAATCGCATTTGTTTTCAATAGAGAGTTAAAAGGGCCAAAAGTGACGGTGCAAGATGTAATCGATGCAACGGCCTATGTTGTACCAGCAGTAGAAGTAATCGATAGCCGTATCGCGAATTGGAAAATAAAATTTGAGGATACAGTGGCAGACAATGGTTCTTCAGCAGGTGCGATTTTAGGTGAAAAGCGTACACAACTTAAAGATATTGAAGACATTACAAATATTCCAATGATTGTGAAGAAAAATGGTGAATTTTTAGACGAAGCAATGAGTTCGGCAGTGTTAGGTAACCCACTCAATGCGGTTGTTTGGTTAGCAAATGAAGTGAGCGCATATGGCATTTCTATCAAGCCAGGCATGTTTGTTTTATCAGGAGCACTATCAAAAGCTGTTACCTTTGAAACAGGCGATGAATTCGAAGCTGACTTCGGTATGCTCGGGAAAGTAAACGCTAACATTTTGAAAGAAGTAGTGAACAAATGAAAAAAACTTAAAGAATGATGGCTGTTTGTGGACAAGAAGGTTTAATTTATGGAGTAACACAAAATTTAGCAAGATAAAGGAAAAAGGAGAGAATCGCAATGAAGGTAATCTATGTGAATGCTAATAACTTACAAGAGATTAGACAATCATCTCCTAATGTAGCAATGGCGCTTGGTTATTTTGATGGTGTGCATTTAGGACATCAAAAGGTAATTCAAACAGCTAAAGAAAAAGCAAAGGCACAAAATTTATCACTAGCGGTTCTCTCTTTTTTCCCGCATCCAAAAAGTGTGTTATTTTCAGACATAGAAATCTCATATCTAGAGCCACTAGAACAAAAAGTTGAAAAGTTAGAAAGGCTTGAAGTGGATATTTTTTATATCGTAGAATTTACAAAGGAATTAGCTAAAGTAGAAGCGAACGATTTTTTAGATGATTATATTATAGGTTTGAATGCTAAGGAAATTATTTGCGGTTTCGACTACACATATGGAGCAAAAGCAAGTGGTACTGTTAAAACACTGGCAGTTTATGCGGTTACAACGCAAGTAGGTCTAACTGTTGTCGATGAGCTAAAATGGAATAATCAAAAAATTAGTTCGACTTTGATTCGGAAACACTTATCAGAACGAAAGCTTAGTGAATTACCCAATTTATTGGGGGGCTTTTATAAAACTAAGTATTGTCAAAAGAATGGTATACTACCGAATTATTCATTACCGAATTTAGGTAGTTATAAAGTATTGATTGAAGATCGACATTCTTTTATTGAGTGTGTTGCGACTGTAAAGTCTAAAAAATATATTCAGATTCATCATGAAATGTCCACACTACCGAATTTATTAACGATACAATGGGTTGATCGATTCGAAACAATACCAAGCTGATTATTTAGCATGTGATTTTACGTTGATAGTAGTTCATTTACCAATCATTATCTCTCTTTTAATTACATAATTTTTGGCAGAACCATTACTAAAATTGTTCTGCCTTTTCGTGTTTCTTGTAATGGATAAACAAAGCATTTTTAATATGGACAGTACTATCGTGAAATTTATCAAGATGCATTTACAGAATTAAATCAATCCTTAACTAAAAATGGAGTAACTGTAAAACTCACCAGTGCTTATTTTGATGGCAATGTGGTATCAATTACAGGATTTGTATATGAAGATGTTGAAAAAGGGCAAGTAAGCTTTGATATGAACTTCGAACACTATAAAGGGGATCATGACCCTTGGCTACGTGGAAGGTCAAATAACATTAAGAAAGTGGAGAATGAATAAGCCTGCCAGCATCTCGTGTCCGACGTTTGATAAAAAGTGCTTAAGCATGGTATAAGTGTAAAGGAAGCAGGGACATTTTGCTTTTTAATTTTGGGATAATGGGTTGCCCTGGTATCCCATAATGAGAGGATTTGAATTTGAACATGATAGATAATTTTTGGCGTGATTTACCACGACCTTTTTTTATACTAGCACCAATGGAAGAGGTGACGGATGTTGTTTTTCGCCATGTAGTGAGTGAAGCAGCCAGACCTGATGTGTTTTTTACAGAGTTTACAAACACGGAGAGTTATTGTCACCCAGAGGGGAAGAAAAGTGTGCGTGGGCGTTTGACTTTTACAGAGGATGAACAACCCATTGTAGCCCATATATGGGGGGACAAGCCTGAATACTTTCGGCAAATGAGTATTGGTATGGCGAAACTTGGGTTTAGGGGTGTGGATATCAATATGGGCTGTCCTGTACCTAATGTGACACAGAATGGGAAGGGGAGTGGCCTTATCCGTCGTCCAGAAGTTGCAGCAGATTTAATACAAGCAGCAAAAGCAGGAGGATTGCCGGTAAGTGTAAAGACAAGGCTTGGTTTCACAGATGTAGACGAATGGCATGACTGGCTAACACACATATTGAAACAAGACATTGTTAATCTTTCCATCCATCTGCGTACAAGAAAGGAAATGAGCAAAGTAGATGCTCATTGGGAACTAATCCCGGAGATTAAGAAACTTCGTGACCAGGTGGCACCAAATACACTCTTGACGATCAATGGGGATATCCCTGACCGTCAAACTGGCTTAAAGCTCGCTCATCAATATGGTATTGATGGAATTATGATTGGGCGTGGTATTTTCAGCAATCCATTTGCCTTTGAAAAGCAGCCGAAAGATCATAGTAGTAAGGAATTGCTTGATCTCTTAAGGTTGCATCTGGATCTCCATGATAAATATTCAAATTTAGAGCTACGTCCGTTCAAGGCCCTTCATCGCTTTTTTAAGATATATGTCCGTGGGTTTCGAGGGGCAAGTGAATTAAGAAATCAATTAATGAGCACAGAGTCAACAGATGAAGTGCGTGCATTGCTCGATAACTTTGGGTCAAAGAATCTTGATGGAATGGGGGAACAGTAAAAGTGTCCCAATTCAAGGTAAAAGCGAAGTAGGACGTTAAACTGGTGTGCCCCCAAAAAGTTAGAGTTTATACTAAGCAGTTAATTGGCTGGTGTGAAGGCGGTATTGAACCGGACTCATTCCCGCCAATTTTTGCTTTATATGTTTGTTAATACAAGTAAAAAACACAGCTAAAATGGCGTATTAAATGAAATAATGCTAAAGGAATCAGGTGATACTGGTTCCGTTAGTTTTTTTGTAAAATCATTAACACCCCAAGTGTTTTGTTGTCAATTACAGTCCACACACGTGGAGTGTTGCGCGCAGATAGTTTTAAAAGAAGCAGGAGCCCATTAAGGTTCCTTCATTATTATGTTACTGGAGATGAGAAACGATATTTAATTATCATTGTCCCATCTTTTTTTCACTTCAACTCGCGCGATTAATCTATCTATAACTTCTGGTGAAAGTTCCTTAAAGCTTAGAAAAACAAACAGCTCCTTTTTTAACTTTGGAAGCCAAAAAAATAAGATCCTTAAAGTTGGTTGAAGGAAGATATCCTAATTTGTACGTTTCAGCAAAAATTGCAGAACTAACTGGTGATAAAACAACGTATATTAAAAATAGAGCTTTTAATAAAGAGCGTTATAAAAAAATGGTTATTTCATTTCTAAAACAGTATAAAGAAACAAGTAGACATGATATTGATGAGCTTCTTTTTGATAAACTCTCAGATACACTAAGAGATGAACAAAAAAAGAAATATATTGGTAACTTATTGTATGAAATGTCTATAGATACTTCAAGTTATAGAAGTAAGAAAAAGACATCGATAAAATCAAAAGTCGATGTCTTTTTTATGGCTTCAAAAGTTATTTTTATTTAAAATGAGCACCTAGAGAAAAAAGAGGAAAAGATTCCTTTCACATTAGATTTATAGATTAGAAGCAAAAATTCCTTCTTTTTTTCTTTTTCAAATCATCAATAAACAAAGGGGTTATCAAAAATGAATCAATCTATTCCATCGAAAAAACTTATTTATTCGGATTTTTGTCGATTAATTATATTCTTTTTTTGGTTAACTACCCATTTTGAGATAACGAATAAAAGTCTATTGATTAAATCCAAATATACCATTTTTGGTTTTTTACCAATCGGCCACCATTCAGAAAATATTAGTTATCGGAGTATTTCATCTGTAAAATCATCTTCTAAAATTCATATATTTAGACTTTTATCGGAACATATTCAATGATTCTTGTTGTTCTTGTTGTTGTTTAGCTATCTCTTTTATGACGGAACTAATTGCCATAATGACACCACTTAAAATGTTATTTTTTTAATTTTTTGTAAAGCTATCCGCTGAACCTTGAAACTTCAAGGTTCAGCAGTAAAAGTAAACTTATTCCCTACTGAAATCAGCCTCTTGTAATGGAACCATTTTTGATTTTTTAACAATTTTATAGCCAAAATATCCAAGCAAAAATAAAGGTAGTCCAATATAAGAAACTAGAATTCCATACCAGTCGATTTTTCCACCGGAAAATGCCCCATAATTCGTTCCTAGCATTGCTATTAAACATAATATGGTCGCCAGAATTGGTCCTAATGGGAACCATTTTGCAATATATGGAAGTGAATGGATGTCTCTGCCTTGAGCAATATATGCTTTTCGGAATCGTAAGTGTGCAACAGAAATACTTAACCAAGATAGATAACCTGATAAACCAGCAGCATTTAATAACCATGAATAAACGGTTCCGTCTCCAAAGAGAGAAGTGAGGAAACAAAGCATTCCTACAAACGTAGTTACAGCCAAAGCACTTACAGGAACGCCCCCATTATTTACTCTTTTTAAGAATGACGGTGCTTTACCTTCTTTTCCGAGAACCCATAGGGTTCGTGAACCAACATATAAAGCTGAGTTCCCTGCTGACAAAACAGAGGTAAGAATGACAGCATTCATAGCAGATGCGGCAAATGCCAGCCCGGCATGTTTAAAAACAAGAGTAAATGGGCTAACGGCAATGTTTGTAAGATCGGAACTTAATAAATTTGGATCTTTATAGCTAATTAAGCATCCGATGATGAATATAGCTAAAACATAGAATAAAAGAATTCGCCAGAAAATTTGCTTAATCGCTTTAGGGATATTTTTTTCAGGGTTTTCACTTTCACCTGCGGCCACCCCAACGTATTCAGTTCCTTGAAAGGCAAAACCGACTACCATAAATACACTGAAAATGGATAAAAGCCCGCCCTTAAATGGTGCTTCTCCTAATTTTAAATTTCCAAATCCACCAGTATGACCACTCATAATTTCAAAAATCATCAGTATTCCTACAACAATAAAAATGATGATGGCGACAACCTTGATAATCGAAAACCAAAATTCAGATTCACCATAACCCTTTACAGATAGTACATTTAGACCAAATATGATCACCAAAAAGGTTGCACTCCAGACAATACTTGGAATAGTAGGCAGCCAGTATTTCATAATCAAGGAAGCAGACGATAATTCAAGTGCCAGAATAACCGCATTGTTATACCAATAATTCCAGCCGACTGCGAACCCTAAGGCTGGGTCAACAAATCTTGATGTATACGTACTGAATGAACCTGAAATTGGTATAAATGCGGCCATTTCCGCGAGGCTGGTCATGATAAAATAAACCATGATCCCCGCAATAAGATAAGCAGCAATCGCACCTCCAGGACCTGCATCATGAATGGTAGTACCGCTTGCCAAAAAAAGCCCTGTTCCAATCGTTCCTCCGATGGCTATCATCGAAAGATGTCTTGTCTTTAATTTCCTTTCTAGGTGTTCATGTTTTTCTCCAGGGTTTGTCTTCTGAGTTTTTTGTTTTAGTGCCGTATTTTGCATAAAACACCTCTTTTTTAGCATTTATTTGATCAATCATTCTGTTTACAACAATTATTAAAATACAAATAGACACAAGTGGGAGTGCTCTTTATAGAACTGTTTACTTGATACTGAGGAGCCCGGGTATAGTTTCATCACTATTCCCGAGGCTGGCTCCTTATGAACTTTAAGAATTATCCAATCTTTCAGAGATTTGTTAAGTAATATTTATTTTATAAAGTCCAATTGCTTGAGGACTTTAAGATCCATTGTTCTTAGTCCTTCAGCAGCTTTTTCAATATCTTTTGAGAATATGCGGTCCTTTTTAATAGAAGGAACCATTTCTCTTCCTTTTTCATAAAGCAGCTTTGTTTGGCACGCCATTTTTTCAACACCGCGGTATTCAACGGCTTGCATCGCACAAATCAACTCAATAGCCAGGACTCTTCTAGTATTCTGAATAATTTGATGTGCATGCCTTGAAGCGATCGTTCCCATGCTCACATGATCTTCTTGATTGGCAGAAGATGGAATTGAATCAACACTTGCAGGATGCGCCAGCGTTTTGTTTTCTGATACTAAAGAAGCGGCAACATATTGCATAATCATAGCACCTGATTGCAGGCCTGGCTCTGGGCTTAAAAATGGCGGTAAATCATTTAATTGTGGATTGACCAACCGTTCAATCCGTCTTTCAGAAATATTTGCCATTTCTGCAACGGCAATCTTCATAAAATCCATTGCAAAAGCAATCGGCTGGCCATGGAAGTTACCGCCAGATATTACTTTTTCACCGTCATCAAAAATTAATGGATTATCTGTTGCTGCGTTCATCTCGATTTCCAGTTTTTCTTTAACATAATCAAGTGCTTGCCATGTAGCACCATGAACTTGCGGGATGCAGCGGAGAGAATAAGCATCCTGTACTCGCAATTCCCCTTGCTGCGATGTCAATGAACTATCGCTTAAATACCCGCGAATACGTGCTGCTGTATCAATTTGCTGTTGATAGCCCCTTGCTATATGAACCTCTTCAGCAAAGGCATCAATAATCCCATTTAATCCTTCAATCGTCATGGAGGAAATTAATTCACTTTGGAACGCAAGTTGTTCCGCCTCAAGATAGCCGACAACTCCCATGGCTGTCATTGCCTGGGTTCCATTAATCAGAGCGAGGCCTTCCTTTGCTTCAAGTATAACCGGGAAAATTCCTTCTTGCTGAAAAGCTTCAAGTGAAGGTAGTCGATTTCCCTTGTAGAATACTTCGCCTTCGCCGATTAGCACTAACGCTAAATGTGAAAGCGGTGCCAAATCTCCGCTTGCACCAAGAGAACCTTGCTGCGGAATGACAGGGATAATATCTTTGTTTACCAAATCTATTAATCTTTCGATAACAAGCGGTCTAATTCCGGAATAGCCTTTTAAAAGGGCATTCGCACGTAACAGAACCATTGCTTTTGCGACAACTTCGGGGAACGGATCACCTACTCCACATGCGTGCGAGCGAATTAAATTAAGCTGAAGATCCTGAACATATTCTTTATTAATGAGAACATCACTAAATTTACCAAACCCTGTGGTAATCCCATAGACGACTCTGGATTCTGAAACGATTTTTTCTACTGCTTCCCGGCTTTTTGCGGCAGCTTTCATACTCTTTTCTGAAGCGCTGATCTTTTGCTTTCCGTATAAAACTTCCTTCATTTGTTCAAGTGTTAAACTTTGCCCTGTCAATGTAATCATTTTTTTCTCTCCTCTATCACTTTAGTAGAATAAAGAAAGAGGCTGGATTCCGATTTTTTTAAAATTGGAGTCCAGCCTCTTTTAAATCATTGATTAAATTTTTTTGTGTTTTTTTACGCAGCCTCTGTTTCATCGGTTTTCCACCCCTTCCTATTGTTAATCCTATTGCTATGAAAATAATTCTATTTTGCAGCATCTATATTTGTCAATATATTTTTCTGAATTTTAGCGCAATATCACTTTAGCACAATAATAAATGAAAGAAACCAAACCTGCCAATTAAATTAATTTTGATTCAGACAATCAATATTTTAGTGTATACTCTCAAATGAGGAGTGATGGAACATGGAAGGAAAATGGCTGATTGCTGACCGAGATTTAAACGAACGAGAAGGATTAAAATGGCTGTTAAAAACATCTTCCATTCCTGTTGCTAACATATTTTTAGCCTCTGATTTTTCGGAGTTTATCATGTTGTTTGAACAAAAAAACCCTGATATTGTCTTAATGGAACTCGATATGATTGCAAAAGAGCAATGGTCAACTTTCCGTGAATTGATTCAGATTTATGGCCCTATCTTGCTGCTGACCAGTGCAGAAGCAACATTTGAAAAAGCCAGATTAGCCATTGACCTGCAGGCATTGGACTTAATGATTAAGCCTTTTTCAACAACCAAGGTTAAAACAGCTTACCAATCGGCAGCAAGGCAATTTGCCAAAAATAATCATGAACATGGAAATTTACACACAAATTCCAATAAAGACATAACATATGAATCTTTATTTATCTCTTCTCATTCAACTAATAACGAGAATTTTAAACTAGCTGCATTTCAATCTGAAAATAAAGATAAGGTTGGAATACTCTATTCCTTTTTAGCTGAATACCCATTTAAAGACTTACACGGTGTTTTCGCTTTAAGTGATCTGGTCATCCTTTTGTTCAAGGAAAAATGCCTTGACTTAAAAGAACAATGCCAAAAAGCAATTAGAAAGTGGGAAGAGGATTTTTCTGAATCACTGGCAATTGTGATCGATACAGGAAAATCCTTAGGTCTGACTCTCCATGAGAAGTATCTCCAAACTAGGAAAATGTTGGAATTCACCTATTATAAAGGGTACCGGCAGGTCTTTGAATTTGACTATTCTTCAGATTGGGCGCATATTGATCCATTTTTAACACCTCCGGAACAAAGGGATTGGATTGACATGCTTTCAAACCTGCAGTTAGATAAAATTAAAAAATGGCTTTATGATGAATTTTTACAGCTTAAAGATTCGTTCCCCGATCCGGGATTAGTTAGGATTCGGCTTACAAGTATCCTTGCTCAAATAAGAAGATTTATGAGAACGAACAATTTGATTGCGGACGAAATTTATGAATGGGAATATCGGTATATTTTCAATTCGATTTTGTATGATGCTGTTCTTTACCGCACAGTCCAAAATCTGATTCTATTTATTCAAAAGATAGTTTCCGGGGCAGAGGCGAATTCCAGAAATTATAAACAGGATCCGATTGAGCGCGGCATATCGTTTATGGAAACAAATTTTGCTCAAGTTGATTTGAAGCTTGATGATGTTGCAAAATATGTGGATAGAAATTCATCCTATTTCAGTCATATGCTGATTTCAAAAACGGGCAAAGGGTATACTGAGATCCTATCGGGGATGAGGATGAAAGAAGCGAAACGGTTATTAACCGAAACAAGCAAGCCTATTAAAGAAATTTCGCTTCTCGTTGGCTACCATAATGCCAACTATTTTAGCAGGAGCTTTAAAGAAATGAACGGAATGTCTCCAAAAGAATTCAGATTAACAAACGCACAGCAAATAAAAGGAGAAATGACTCAGTCACAGGACTGAGTCATTTTTTTGATAAAAAAACTAAAGAAAATGCTAATTTTCTAATAAAATCATCTTTTTTACCATTCTTATTTATAGGATAATCATCATTTTTAAAAAAAATTATCACTTTTCTATTCTCAGGATGATTTATTTAAAAAGACTGACATTTTAGAATTGCAAGTATAGAAAACTTAATTCTAGGAGAGTGAATTTTATGGAAACGAATACAGCTGGAAAGAGACTAATTAAAAATTACAAAGGGTCTGAATTACATGCTAAGGGCTGGATCCAGGAGGCAGCCCTTCGTATGCTGTTAAATAACCTTGATCAAGAAGTTGCCGAAAGACCGGAAGACTTAGTGGTTTACGGTGGGATTGGCAAGGCAGCTCGTAACTGGGAGTCTTTTGATGCAATTGTTAAATCGCTTTTAGAATTAGAAGAAAATGAAACGCTCCTAATTCAATCTGGTAAACCAGTAGCTATTTGGAAATCTCACAAGGACGCACCACGTGTATTACTTGCTAACTCAAACTTAGTTCCTGCATGGGCGAATTGGGAGCATTTCCACGAGCTTGATAAAAAAGGCCTAATGATGTACGGACAAATGACTGCTGGAAGCTGGATTTATATCGGAAGCCAGGGGATTGTCCAGGGGACGTACGAAACATTTGCTGAGCTTGCTCGACAGGAATTTGGCGGATCATTAAAACATACCGTTACATTAACTGCGGGACTGGGCGGAATGGGCGGTGCCCAACCTTTAGCGGTAACCATGAATGATGGTGTATGTATTGCGATTGATGTAGATGAAACAAGAATCGATCGCAGGATTGAAACTCGCTATCTTGATGTAAAAACACATAATTTAGATGAAGCGCTTAAATGGGCCTTTGAGGCAAAAAAAGAAGGAAAAGGATTATCTATTGGTCTATTAGGGAACGCAGCTGAAATTTTACCACTCATGATCGAAAGGGGATTCAACCCTGATGTATTAACAGACCAGACTTCTGCTCACGATCCGTTGAATGGATATGTACCAGCAGGCTATTCTTTGGAGGAAGCTGCAGAATTAAGAAAAGCAGATCCTGTTAGGTACGTACAACTTTCAAAACAAAGCATGGCAGCACATGTAAAAGCGATGTTAACCATGCAACAAAAAGGCGCCGTCACATTTGACTATGGTAACAACATCCGTCAGGTCGCTATGGATGAAGGTGTAGTAAATGCCTTTGATTTCCCTGGCTTCGTTCCAGCGTATATTCGTCCATTGTTCTGTGAAGGGAAAGGTCCATTCCGTTGGGCTGCCTTATCGGGAGACCCTGAAGATATCCGTAAAATTGATGAAGCTTTACTTCGAGAGTTTAAAGATGATGAGCATCTTTGTAAATGGGTAAAAATGGCACAGGAAAGAATCGCGTTCCAAGGACTTCCTGCCCGTATTTGCTGGTTAGGATATGGGGACCGTGCCCGCTTCGGCAAAGTTATTAACGATATGGTTGCTTCAAGAGAGGTTTCCGCGCCAATTGTTATCGGACGTGATCACCTGGATGCAGGCTCTGTTGCCTCACCAAACCGTGAAACCGAAGCAATGAAAGATGGCAGTGATGCAGTTTCCGACTGGCCGATCCTCAATGCAATGATCAATGCTGTCGGCGGCGCCAGCTGGGTTTCTCTTCACCACGGCGGAGGCGTAGGTATGGGTTATTCTCAACACTCCGGTATGGTAATTGTAGCCGATGGCACAAAAGAAGCTGAAATCCGCTTGCAAAGAGTACTAACTACTGACCCGGGAATGGGCGTTGTTCGTCACGCAGATGCAGGTTATGAGTTAGCAATCAAAACCGCAAAAGAAAAAGGCATCAAAATGCCAATGCTGCCACAAGATTAAAATGGAGAGGATGAGAAGCAAATGACTGCACTTTTTATTAGAAATGCTTCTCAGCTCGTTACTTTACAGGGGAACTCTCATGCTCCCCGTGTAAAGGAAGCGATGTCTGAGCTTACCATAATTGAGAATGGAAGTGTTTGGATCGAAAACGGTATGATCCATGCTGTTGGCAAAGATGAAGATCTTGTTGCAAAGTATAAAGGGCGTCTACATGAAGCACAAATAATCGATGCAAGCGGAAAACTCGTGACACCAGGACTTGTCGATCCACATACACATCTCGTTTTTGCGGGTAGCAGGGAAAGTGAGTTTAATATGCGGCTCGAAGGTGCTACCTATATGGAAATCATGAATGGCGGCGGCGGAATCCACGCAACAACTATAGCAACCAAGGCCGCAACTAAAGATGAACTTTTTAATGAAAGCTATGAACGATTAAATCAATTTCTTCTTCATGGTGTGACAACCGTTGAAGCGAAAAGCGGCTACGGGATGGAGTGGGAAACTGAATTGAAGCAGCTTGAGGTAGCGAAGGAACTTAATGAGAGGCATGTCATTGATGTGGTTCCAACCTTTATGGGTGCTCATGCTGTACCTAGAGAATATAAAGAAAATCCCGAGGCGTTCATCGATCTTCTTATTAAAGTAATGATTCCAAAGGTAGCGCAACTCGGCTTGGCGGAATTTAATGATGTTTTCTGTGAACATGGAGTTTTCACACCGGAGCAATCCAAACGAATTCTTGAAGCTGGAAAAATTTACGGCTTGATTCCAAAAATCCATGCCGATGAAATTGAGCCATATCAAGGTGCGGAACTTGCTGCAGAAATTGGCGCCATTTCAGCTGACCACCTCTTAAAAGCTTCTGAACAGGGTATGAAGGCAATGGCTGAAAAAGGTGTTGTCGCCGTACTGCTCCCTGGAACAGCTTATTTCTTAATGGCTGAGTCCGCAAATGGAAGAAAAATGATTGATTTAGGAGTACCAGTGGCACTTTCCACCGATTGTAACCCAGGTTCATCCCCAACAGTATCTCTGCCATTTATAATGAATCTAGGCTGTATGAAGATGAACATGACTCCTGCGGAAGTGATCACGGCGGCAACCATTAATGCAGCACATGCAATCAACCGCGGTAAAGAGATTGGCAGTTTAGAAGTTGGTAAAAAGGGTGACATAACCATTTTTAATGTTGGAAATTATATGAAGCTTCAATATTACTATGGCGTGAATCATACCGATACCGTTGTGAAAAACGGTAAAGTGGTTGTGAGAGGAGGAAAATTAATTGAAGAGCTTTCTATTTCCAAAAATTAATCCTCCCAATTTTACATGGGTAATGCCGGAATCTGGTGTTGTCTCAAAGGTTCATGAATGGATTCAGTCTATAACAAAAGAAAAGGATTCCGAGAAAAGTAAGGCCACTGACTTCGTTGTAGTCGGCGTCCCGCTTTCACGATCATCCATCAGTGCATCAGGTGCATCTGAATTTCCAGACTTTTTCAGACGTGCCTGGAAAGGTTTCTCTACGTATAATCTTGATGAGGATATTGACTTATCTGATAGGACTGCAATTGATGTCGGGGATGTTCCGATGCATGTAACTGACATTAAAAAATGCCATGAAAATATCATCGAGGCATCTGCCGCCCTTCATAACCATTTCCAAACATCAGTGATTTGCGCGATTGGAGGGGACCATTCGATTACGGCAATGATGGTAAAAGGACTTCATCAGGCAAGGCCAAATGAAAAAATTGGTATCGTGCAGTTTGATACACACTTTGATCTAAGGGATATGACAGATAACGGGCCTTCCAATGGTACACCGATGCGAAATTTGATTGAAAGTGGCGTCGTCCGTGGCAGCGATTTGTACAATATCGGTCTTCATGGATTTTTTAATACAAAGGACCTAAAAAAATATGCCGATGAACACGCTGTTAACTATATAACACTTGGCAATGCAAGAAAGAAAGGTATTAAAGAAACTGTTCTCCAAAGTTTAGAAGAGTTAGCTTCAAAAGTTGATACTATCTATTTAACTGTTGATATGGATGTACTTGATATTGCTTATGCTCCAGGGGTGCCGGCCTCAACGCCGGGAGGCATGACAACAACAGAACTGCTGGAAGGAGTACTAGCAGCGGGGTGCCATCCAAAGGTAAATGCAATGGACATCGTCTGTCTGGATCCACTAAAGGATTCTCAAGTACAGCCAACAGTTAAACTTGGTACGCATGTATTTTTAACCTTTCTTACCGGCGTAATGCTGCGGTAAGGATAATTGGAAAGGATGTTTGTTCTTCATCCTTTTTGCGCTTAAGCAAATATAAGTGATTGTTACCAGGGGGGATGGTAATGGAAACTCAACTAGTTGAAAAAGTAGTACAACAAAAGGAATGCAATAGCAATAAAGAATATCAAGTTTGGATCATCACTGCCTAATCAAAGAAATCTATCAAAAATGTATGAATATGACACTAAAAAAGAAGCAAAGGAAGCATTTGATAAACTTCACGGATGTAAAATTCTCATGGAAATTAAGTATTTTGATTTTTGACCATATTTTGAGGGGGATTTCTGTGAATTTTAGTAATTGATGAATCGTGAAAATATATCCACCTAGTTTGCTGTGCCTGTCAAGGATGAAGAGAGCAGCTTAGGCTTCTGTGCGATTGGCTTTCACCAGATTGTCCCGATGATCACGGAGACCGAACGGATTTTTCTTGAGTTTGGCAAAGACATTGCCGTGGTCATGAATTAAGAAATCAATTAATGAGCACAGAGTCAACAGATGAAGTGCGTGCATTGCTCGAAAACTTTGGGTCAAAGAATCTTGATGGAATGGGGGAACAGTAAAAGTGTCCCAATTCAAGGTAAAAGCGAAGTAGGACGTTATACTGGTGTGCCCCCCAAAAGGTTAGAGTTTATACTAAGCAGTTAATTGGCTGGTGTAAAGGCGGTATTGAACCGGACTCATTCTCGCCAATTTTTGCTTTATATGTTTGTTAATACAAGTAAAAAACAAAGCTAAAATGGTGTCTTAAATGAAATATTGCTATAGGAATAAGGTGATACTGATTCCGTTAGTTTTTTTTGTAAAATCACCAACATCCCTTGTGTTGTCAATTACAGTCCACACATGTGGAGTGTGTAGCAATAATTATAAGTTCGAAACAAAAACAAGCCTAATCTATACATGATTGGGCTATTTTTTTTATATCATATCCGTGGAACAAATCTGTGAAAAAAGAATTGTTGAGGGCAGCACTGTGACATTATATTTATTGCATAAAAAAATAATATGTGTTAATCTTTTTGCGTAATCGATTACATATTAGAGGTGAAACAAAATGGCTACAATACGGGATGTTGCAAAAAAAGCAGGAGTATCTGTAGCAACAGTTTCCAGAGCATTAAATGATAATGGATATGTTCATGAAGATACTAGAAAGCTAGTAGAAGGAGCGATTAAAGAATTAAATTATAAGCCAAATGAAGTGGCAAGGTCTTTATATAAAAAAAAATCAAGGTTAATTGGTTTATTGCTTCCGGATATTCGAAATCCATTTTTTCCTGAGTTAGCACGGGGTGTTGAAGATGAGATGCAGGAGCATGGTCTACGGCTGATTATTGGAAATGCGGATGAGAAACCAGAAAAAGAAATTGATTATATTGAAACTTTTAAACAAAACAATGTAATCGGTATCATCTCAGCGACGAATCAAACAGAAATAAGCCACTATGAAAATTTAACCTTCCCAGTAGTATTTCTCGACCGGACATCCAATCAACATCCCTCTGTTTATGCGGATGGATTGGCTGGTGGAAAAATGGCAGCAAAAGAAATCATTAGAAGGGGAAGTAAGCGGATTACTCTGCTTAAAGGACCGATGGAATTAAGGACAGCTCAGGATCGATTTAAAGGGGCAATAGATGAGCTTTGTATTTCTAATGTAGATTTTAATGTAATGACCACTGCATCGTTTACTTTTGCTGATGCTGAAAAAACAGCCCGAGAATTATTTGAAAAATTTCCTGAAACAGATGGAGTGATTGCCGGTAATGATCTTGGTGCTGCAGCAATTTTGCATGAAGCATTAAGAAGAGGCATTTTAATTCCAGATGATGTGCAAATTATTGGCTATGATGATATACCGCTAAGCAGTTTACTTTTTCCACCTTTGTCAACGATTAGGCAGCCAGCGTATGATATGGGAAGAGAAGCAGCAAAACTATTAATTGAAATTATTGATAATGAGTTAATAGATCATAAAAATATTCAATTGCCCGTTACATTTATTGACAGGCAAACAACTAGAAAGGTTGAGGACATTGGCTAAATTAACAGTTATCGGAAGTTCATCGATGGATTTAGTTGTTACCGCCCCAAAAAGACCAAGTAAGGGTGAAACCATTTTGGGAGAATCATTTAAAACTGTCCCCGGAGGCAAAGGAGCAAACCAGGCAGTTGCAGCCTCTAGGTTGGGTGCAGAAGTATATATGGTTGGATGTGTTGGGGACGATGCTTTCGGAAAAGCTATACTCGAAAATTTTAAGAAGAATCATGTGTTAACGACTTATGTGGAACCGGTTACACGTGTGGAGAGCGGTACTGCTCATATTACCCTTGCAGAGGGTGATAACAGCATTATTGTCGTAAAGGGTGCCAATAATTATGTAACACCTGAATTTGTAGATAAGGCCTTGGATGTCATTCGTGAATCAGATATTGTTCTTATTCAGCAGGAAATCCCTGAAGAAACAGTGGAATATGTCAGCGAAAAATGCCACCAATTTGGAGTTCCACTATTATTAAACCCTGCGCCGGCACGGCCAATTCGTAAAGAGGTAATCGAAAATGCAGCTTATCTTACACCAAATGAGCTGGAAGCATCAATTCTTTTCGATAAAAAAAATCTGCACGAGGCATTAATAGAATATCCAAACAAGGTATTTATCACTGAAGGCAAAAATGGTGTCCGCTTCCATAATGGTGAAAAGGAGATAGTTGTTCCTTCGTATCCGGTTGAGGCTTTTGATACAACAGGTGCAGGAGATACCTTTAACGCTGCCTTTGCTGTTGCACTTGCTGAGGGAAAAAGCTTTGAAGAGAGTATTCGATTTGCCAATCGTGCTGCCTCACTATCTGTTACAAAGTTTGGTGCACAGGGCGGGATGCCAACACGGAAAGAAGTAGAGGAGAGTATGTAAATGAAACGCCATGGAATATTAAACAGTCATATTACTAAAGTGTTAACTGACCTTGGTCATACAGATCATATTGTCATCGCGGATGCGGGATTACCGATTCCGGAAGGCGTTACTAGAATTGATTTAGCTCTCAAACCAGGAATGCCTTCCTTTAAAGAGGTTTTGGACGCAGTTGCAGATGATATGGTAATTGAAAAGTGTATTATAGCATCTGAAATAGAAGCGGGAAATTCCGAAATGGAACAATATTTAACAAATAAATTTGCTGATATAGAAGTGGAACGGGTTACACATGAGGATTTTAAGCAGATCACGAAAAGGGCTAAGGCTATCATTCGTACAGGTGAGTTTACACCATATGCAAACTGTATTCTACAATCAGGTGTGTTTTTTTAATAGATTGAGGTGAAAAAAATGCGAGTTTCGATGCAGAACATCTATAAAGCCTTTGGATCCAATCAAGTATTAACGGGTGTTAATTTTGAGCTGCTGGATGGAGAAGTCCACGCATTAATGGGTGAAAATGGGGCTGGCAAATCAACGATGATGAATGTACTGACAGGGCTTCATTCTCGTGATAAAGGAACCATCATGATTGATGGAAAGGAGACCTATTTTAAAAAACCGAAAGAAGCCGAGCAAAACGGAATAACGTTTATCCACCAGGAATTAAACATTTGGCCGGATATGACGGTGTTAGAAAATTTATTTATTGGGAAAGAACTGAAGAGCCCGCTTGGCCTGCTTAGAACGAAGGAAATGAAGGCTCTTGCAAAGAAACAGCTTGATCGGTTGATGGTTACGATTCCTTTGGATAAAGAGGCTGGCAGCTGTTCTGTGGGGGAACAGCAGATGATTGAGATTGCCAAGGCCTTGATGACGGATGCAAAGGTTATTATCATGGATGAGCCAACCGCAGCTTTGACTGAAAGAGAAATCAACAAACTTTTTGATATCATTTCTTCATTGAAAAAGGAAGGGGTATCGATTGTTTACATTTCACACCGAATGGAAGAGATTTTTGCAATCTGTGACCGAATTACAATCATGCGGGATGGGAAGACGGTGGATACGAAGGCCATTCGCGATACGAATTTTGATGAGGTCGTAAAGAAAATGGTAGGGCGGGAATTAACAGACAGATTCCCAAAAAGGGATTCCAAGCCCGGCGAAACGGTACTAGAAGTAAAAGGATTAACAAAACACGGTGTATTTCAGGATGTAAGTTTTTCGGTCCGTTCCGGAGAAATTGTCGGTGTTTCCGGTCTAATGGGAGCCGGAAGAACAGAAATTATGCGCGCTATCTTTGGGCTGGACCCATTTGACAGCGGTGAGATCTCGCTTAATCGGGAGAAAACAGTAATAAAAACACCTGACCAGGCTGTAAAGGCTGGAATTGGCTTTATTACAGAAGATCGTAAAGATGAAGGATTGATTTTGGATTTTTCAATAAAGGATAATATTGTACTGCCATCTTTATTTAGCTTTGCGCCTAAGGGTATTATTGACCAAAAAAGCGAAAATGATTTTGTAAATAGGCTGATTAAACGCCTGACAGTAAAAACGGAATCTGCAGATATTGCCGTTGGTAATCTATCAGGGGGAAATCAACAAAAAGTAGTCATAGCTAAATGGATTGGAATTAGTCCGAAAGTGCTTATCTTAGATGAGCCGACAAGGGGAGTAGACGTCGGGGCGAAAAGAGAAATCTATCAGCTAATGAATGAACTGACAGATCGAGGGATGGCTATCATTATGGTTTCATCAGAGTTACCCGAAGTTTTGGGAATGAGTGACCGGATCCTTGTTGTTCATGAAGGGAAAATTAGCGGTGAATTGAAAAATGATGAAGCAACCCAGGAAAAAATTATGACATTGGCAACGGGAGGTCAATGAGATGAATGCAATCAATGAAACTACTAAAGCTGGTAAGGGGAATTTTTTGAATACGATGACGCAAAAGCTTGGGCCGTTGCTAGGGCTTATCATCTTATTTGTAATTGTTTCAGTACTAAACCCAAGTTTCCTAGAACCTTTAAATATATTAAACTTATTGCGCCAAGTATCTATTAATGCTCTGATTGCTTTTGGAATGACATTTGTTATTTTAACAGGGGGAATTGATCTATCTGTAGGGGCAATTCTTGCGCTATCAAGTGCTTTAACAGCAGGTATGATTGTCTCTGGTCTTGACCCAATCTTGGCGATTATCGTCGGCTGCTTACTCGGTGGAATTATGGGAATAGTAAATGGGCTCATGATTACAAAAGGAAAAATGGCTCCATTCATTGCCACATTGGCAACGATGACTATCTTTAGAGGACTGACACTTGTTTATACTGACGGAAATCCAATTACAGGGCTCGGTGATAATTACTTATTCCAATTGTTTGGCCGGGGTTATTTTCTGGGAATACCTGTGCCAGCAATAACGATGATTCTGATGTTTACTCTATTGTATATTATTCTCCATAAAACACCATTTGGACGAAAAACATATGCGATAGGCGGAAATGAAAAGGCTGCCATCATTTCGGGTATTAAAGTGCAAAATGTTAAGGTAATAATTTACGGTCTTTCCGGTTTACTGTCTGCATTAGCGGGGGCCATTTTAACATCACGGTTAAATTCTGCACAGCCAACAGCAGGCACATCTTATGAACTAGATGCCATTGCGGCAGTTGTATTAGGCGGGACAAGCTTATCCGGCGGAAAGGGTAGAATTTTTGGAACGCTGATTGGTGCCTTAATTATTGGTACGTTAAACAACGGCTTGAATCTTCTAGGCGTATCTTCATTCTATCAAATGGTAGTAAAAGGGATTGTTATTGCCATTGCTGTATTGCTTGACCGGAAGAAATCAGCATAAGGAGCGAATTTTTTATGAAAAAATTAGCTGTATTATTCATATCATTGTCACTATTGTTATTGGGCGCCTGTTCGATGCAGCCACCTGAATGGGCAAAGCCGGTAAAAAAGAAAGATTTAAAAGATATTAAAATTGGTTTATCTGTTTCAACCTTAAATAACCCATTCTTCGTTTCGCTAAAAGATGGTGTTCAAAAAGAGGCAAAGACATTGGGAGTCCAAGTAAAAGTGGTCGATGCGCAAAATGACTCCGCAAAACAAATTAATGATGTGGAGGATTTAATTCAGCAGGGTGTTGACCTTCTACTAATTAACCCAACCGATTCAGCAGCGATCTCTACAGCCGTTCAATCAGCTAACAACATCGGAATCCCGGTGGTTACGCTGGATCGTTCAGCAGAAAAAGGGAAAGTTTCAACATTAGTGGCGTCAGATAATATAAAGGGCGGGGAAATGGCAGCAGAATATATTGTGAAGATGCTTGGAGAAAATGTTCTGGTGGCTGAACTTGAAGGTGTTCCAGGTGCCTCGGCAACACGTGAAAGGGGCAAAGGTTTTCATAATATCGCTGATAAGAAATTAAAGGTAGTGGCAAAACAATCTGCCGATTTCGACCGTACAAAGGGATTAACCGTGATGGAGAATCTACTTCAAGCAAATCCTGATATTAAAGCTGTTTTTGCCCATAATGATGAGATGGCACTTGGGGCTATTGAAGCGATCAATAGTTTTGGTAAAGATATTATGGTCATTGGTTTTGATGGGAATACCGATGCACTAAATGCAATTAAAGCAGGAAAAATGGAAGCTACCGTTGCACAGCAGCCAGATTTAATCGGAAAGCTTGCTGTGGACGCCGGCATAGACGCTCTTCAAGGGAAGAAGGTTTCGAAATACATCCCTGCTCCACTTAAGCTTGTGGTTAAAGAATAGGAAAGCTCCGTTAGAAAGCCTAAATAGGAGAAATAATTATTTGATTCATTTATAAAGGGAACAAAGGTAGCAGTTAAATTCACTGACATAATCGTCACTGCAACAAAAAACAGCCTGATCGACAGTGTGGAAAAAATTGAGTAATGAAGTTGAAATCAATCCTCCTTGCAAGAATTAGGACAAATAATTTTTGCTAAGGAGGATTTTTCGACACGAAAATACCGAAGGAATTAATTAAAGAAATGTAAAGGACACCACTATCAGGGTACTTTAATGATTTACTAATATGTTCACATAATTGTAGAAAAGCTTTTGAAAAGACTAAATTTATATGAATTCTAATGTGATATTATTCTATCTATAGGAGGTGGCAAAATGGAAACATGACAATAATTACTTTTTAAATTTTAGCGTTTTTGTCCACCAGCATTTTCCCCATTAAAACAATGATTTTATGAAAACCTTTTAAATTATGCAAGCGTTTACGAACAATCTTCTTATTGAATCTTCACATTTTTCCACATTTACACCCATTCAATCCATGTTATTTCAAAAAAATTGTTTAATAAAAAATAGACCTGAAAGGATAGGTATTATCATTATAAGTTTCCTAAGACTAATTTTTTCTGGTAAGTAAATTTTATATCTGAAGGAGGATAATTTAATGGGCCACGATATATCAGGATACAATAAAGCAGGAGAAGAAATTGCCTATGCTCGTTTTAGCATGGGGAATTATAATGCTACCATACTGTATAATTTACTTGATGCAAATAATTACTATGCAGGAGTTAGTGGATCAGGCGGCAGTTCTACCTTCACAATACAACAAATTGAAAAGGCTTTGAATGCCTTTAAACAATTTTATAAAAATAGTGATTCCCTGTCAGAAAGTGATTCCTTACCTTGGGATCAAAAACAAATCTTGAATTTTATACAAAATTGTTTAGCAACAGCAAAAATGGAAGGGGGTGTAAGAGTATATTTTGGCTAATGTATTAAGACTGTTTGCTAAATTCCTCAATTTGGCTGTGTATCCATATAACTCTATAGTAGCAATTACCTTCATATGTAACTACTAGCATTCCATCTCCAGATAATCTTATGAATTTCTTTTATCCCCCAAAAAAGTCCTGCTAAATTTAGACATTTATTATCTTATTGTCAAAACCAATTCATGTACCCTATTAATATTACTAATGATTCTCAGACGTTGGTCGTCTAATTAACGAGATAAGAGAGATTCGTTTTACATTATTGGCGATGAAATAATCGATTTCTAATAGATTGATAGATGAAGTAAAAAAATGAATTTTTCTTTTTTGTACAAAAAAGGGGAAAAGGATGTAACTGTGAGTAAAGGTCCTATACAAGGGGCCTTTTTTGTGCAACGAGCAGTCGTGTAGAGTGTTGAACTAAGTCGACACTACACTCTAACTGCCATAAAATGGTCTTTTTTTTTATCTGTCCATTTTATGGGTTACAGCTTATTCCCTTTGGCTGATTTAATTTAGTGGACCAATAATTACTGGCAATCTTAATAAAGTCTCTAGCAGGATTACTTAAGTAAGTACCTTTCTTATAAGATGCACATACTTCCCAAACAGGTTTTTGCTTGATTAAGAAGTAAGTGACGTTAGAGTTTTGTTTGGCATAAGCAATTGGAATGATGGAACAGCATATTCCTTCAGCAACCATATTATATAAGTTATGGCAGCTCCTTGTTTCTAACAATATATATGGATTAAAATCTAAGGCGGTAGTGAGATTATCATAAATTTCTCGAAGAGTTGATCCTTTTTGCATAAGGGCAAAAGTATCGTTCTTAAAACGGTCTAAGCTTATTTCAGGAAGTGAATCGCCGAGTTTTCCTCCGATATGGGCAAGGGGGTGCCCTTTGGGAACTGCTAAAATAATTTCTTCCAAACCGATTTGAATATATTCATCATTTGTTTTTTGGTAATCTTGCAAAGTTACAAAACCAATATCAAGATTTCCAATTAGTATTTCATGTTGTTGTTGTTTCACAGGTAGTTCAATGGGTTCAACTTTTATATTTGGATACTTTTTGTAAAAAGTAGGATAGATAGATGCAAACATTTCAGGACCGCGTTCGGGCGTTAAGCCAATACTAAGCTTTCCTTTTTTTATATCCATTAAATCATTAATTTGGTTGTAGGTATCTTTTTTAATTTGAACCATTTTTTTGGCATTATCAATATAAATTTCACCTGCATGCGTCGGATGCCAATTGTTTCTTGAACGAACAAAAAGTTGTGTTCCCAGCTCTTTTTCTAATTTTAAAAGCTGCTGATTTAATGCTGATTGAGTTATGAAAAGTTTTTCGGCAGCTTTTGTAATATTGTTTTCCTCAGCGATTTTAATCATATATTCCAATTGTTTTAGATCCATTTGAAATTCTCCTCATTACTCTTAGTTTTTCTTATAGAATTCTAAAAATAATCACTTTTACTTTATATACGATCTAAGAGTACAATTGTTTTGAGAATAGAACAAGAGTTTAGGAGGTAACGCAGTGGAAAATCGTATTATTAAAATTAATGATAATGATAACGTTGCCATCACAGTAAATGCCATTCCAGCCGGTACCATTGTTATCGATGCTATTCAAGCAAACCAAGATATTCCCCAAGGACATAAAATTGCATTATGCAATATCGGAGAAGGCGATCCAATAGTCCGGTATGGCGTCACTTTAGGATATGCATTACATTCCATTAAAAAGGGCGACTGGATCAATGAACATATGTTGAAACTTCCAATTCCTCCATCATTGGATGAGATGGAGTTTGCCACTAATTTAATTACAAATTTGCCAGAACCACCAGTTAGGACGTTCATGGGTTATCCAAACAAAAACGGAGGATATGCTGGAACAAGAAATATACTGGGAATTGTCACAACTGTTCAATGCGTAACAGGTGTTTTAAATAATGCGGTAAAGAGAATTAAACAAGAACTCCTTCCTAAATATCCAAATGTAGATGATGCTGTAGTGATAAATCATGCATATGGATGCGGTGTCGCGATTAATGCCCCTGAAGCAAAAATCCCGATTCGAATGTTGCAAAACATGGTCAAACATCCGAATTTCGGTGGAGAGACTATGATTGTCTCTTTGGGATGTGAAAAACTAACATTAGAAATGTTATTGGATGCGGAATATAACACTTCAGACAATGTTGTTACGTTTCAAAACGAAAAAGGTCATCATGCTATCATGGCACGAATTATGAAAATGGCTGAAAACAAATTAAAAAAATTGAATGAAAGAGTTCGTGTTGAACTGCCTCTCTCTCAGTTATGCATTGGATTACAATGCGGTGGAAGTGATGCTTTCTCAGGTGTAACAGCTAATCCTTCCGCCGGTTATGCTGCCGATATGTTAGTCAATGCGGGTGCAACCGTCATGTTTTCTGAAGTAACCGAGGTCCGTGATGGTGTCCATATCATTGCAGAGCGTTGTGTGAACGAAGAAGTTGGGAAAAAACTAGCTGATGAGATGAAATGGTATGATCAATACCTAAATAATGGTCAAGTGGACCGTTCAGCGAATCCAACTCCTGGAAATAAAAAGGGTGGTCTATCGAATATTGTTGAAAAGGCAATGGGGTCGATTGCTAAATCTGGTATATCTCCGATTGTAGAAGTTCTTTCACCAGGAGAAAGACCAACGAAAAAGGGTATGATTTTTGCAGCAACTCCAGCCAGTGACTTTGTATGTGGCTCATGCCAGTTATCTAGTGGGATCACGCTCCAAGTTTTTATGACAGGACGAGGAACTCCTTATGGATTAGAAGCTGCACCAGTAATCAAAGTATGTTCAAGAAATGATATGAAAGATATGTGGCAAGATTTGATAGATGTAAATGCAGGGCCAATTTCAACAGGTGAAGCAACCATTCAAGAAATTGGAATTCAATTATTCAACGAAATTATCGATGTTGCCAGCGGAAGAAAACAAACTTTTGCAGAAAAATACGAAATTTTTAATGATTTTACCCTGTTTAATCCAGCACCAATAACCTGATTAAAACGATAAACAGCTGTTTTTCCGCCTGTCGATGGTTGTTCATTGATATCCTTTTCTAAGTGTCTTTATAATAAATATAGACAACTTAAAATGAAAAGAGTGTTTAAAGTAATGAGAATTTTAACAAATGACTGGGCTCCTTTATTAGAAGGAGAATTCGCAAAAACGTATTATTTGCGTTTGCGGCAGATTTTAAAAGAAGAATATCAAAATAAAGTGATTTATCCTGATAAACACGATATATACAATGCACTCCATTTTACTTCCTTTGTGGATACAAAGGTGGTCATAATCGGACAGGATCCATATCATGGACCAGGACAAGCTCATGGACTTAGTTTCTCGGTCAAGCCGGGGGTAGGCATTCCGCCCTCCTTGAAAAATATTTATAAAGAGTTACATGCAGATATAGGCTGCGAGATACCAAATCATGGTTCTCTAACGGAATGGACGGAGCAGGGGGTGCTGCTGCTTAATGCGGTGCTGACTGTGCAGGCGGGGAACCCTAACTCGCATAAAGGGCTTGGCTGGGAGAAGTTTACTGATAGAATCATAGAAATCTTGAATGATAGGGAGACACCGGTCGTCTTTATCTTATGGGGGAGATTTGCTCAGCAAAAGCAAGAGCTAATCACTTCACAAAGGCACTTTATTATAAAATCTCCTCATCCTAGTCCGTTTTCTGCCAACAGTGGCTTCTTTGGCAGCAGGCCATTTTCCCGGACCAATGAGTTTTTACGGAAAATCGGGCAAAAGGAGATTGACTGGACAATCTCAAACATCGAATAAGACGGAGTGGCTCAAAGATTAATTTTCGTATAGCAAGTTAACTAAGAATATTTTATTTAACAAAAAGCACCCTGAATGATGCACATTCAGGGTATTTCGCAATTCAAATTTTATTTAGATTGGTCATGTGGAACAGTGGCGGTAACACTCTTAGTTGTTACATTACCTGCTTTATCTGTTGCCGTAAAAATAATGATGTATACACGTCCATTACCGTTTCCTAATCTATCTGCATGAAGTTCAAAGAAAGCAGTTGAACCAGCAATAGGAGTATTCAATTTGGCATTCTGAATATCATCAGATACTATCTGCTCATTACTAGTAATGGAAGTTAACACCACTGAGTCGATTCTTGATGCGGCATCAGACGTACTAATAGTAGCTGTAACTGGCACCATCTTATGATTTGCAGGCCAGATTGTCGTTTTGTCTAGAGTAATATTTAAGGTTGGTTCTGTCTTATCCAGTTTAACTGTTCTGGTCTTTGTCTGCTCGACATTTCCAGCGTTGTCTACACTCCAATAACTTATAGTGTGGACGCCCTCATCAGTAATAGTGAAGGAATTTCCGGTTTGTTCGGATCCGTTATCGATTTTGTAATAAGTAGCTTTAACTCCTGATCCGTTATCAATTGCGGTAAGATTAAGCGTCACATCTTTATTAACCCAATCTTTTGGTGCGTTATCTGTTGTCACAGGTGCAGTTGTGTCAGCAAGTGTTAGGACGCCAAAAACAGATGTATCTTGATAGCCATTACCAGTTGTATCGTTCCATGTAGCAGAGCTTTGACGGGCACCGTCTTTACCATCATTGATCTGAACGTCAAAACCGATCTTCGAGTTATATTGTGGAGTAATGGTTTTGAATGGGATCTTCATTTCAATGGTGTAGCTATTTCCCGATACATGGGTTGCAGATTGGAAGCCTTGCGCAATGCTTCCAGGGTTAAAGGAAGCCTCATTGTCAAAGTTTACTCGATATTGTCCGTCTCCGTTTTCATAAGACGATGTTTTTGCATTGTTCTCGTCCACGAAAACTTCGACAGAGTCCTGCTCCCATGGATTTGGACTTGATTTGTCAAGCTGGGAGTCGCTCACCTGAGTTAACACATACAGGTATTCCTTATCCCAGAGGACTTTGGATACCCCGTTTGCTCCTTGCCAAGCCTGGAGATAGTGGCTAACAGGAAGTTCAGGTGCGTCTTTCCAAATATCATCTGCCGTTCCATCAATGGCAGGTGTACCGTATATAGCCGTGGATTGTTTAGCGACTTTCACTTCAGGCGCATGTTCTGCGATAAATTTATCCGGATTGATGACGCCATAGTAAGCTGGTTTCGCTTGCAAGTTTTTATCAAAAATAAGCGGAGATTGGGCAGCTCTCCAGCTCGTCGCATCATTTAGTCCCCAGAAGGTCACTCGTCCGATGTGACTAGCGTGTTCTTTGTAGATTTTAAACAATTGCGCGTATAGATAAGCCTGATCATTCACTTGCTTCTCGGTAAGTTGGCTGTTGCTGCCAGCTGCAATGTCAAGTTCGGTCACGCTGACTTGCACTCCCAAGGAAATAAATTTCTCCATGGAAGCTAACACATTAGCCGGGTTTGTATTTAAATTGTAGTGTGACTGCATACCAACACCGTCGATGAGCAGTTTTCCAGGGTGTGTCTGTGCATATTTTTCATTAAGTTCTTTGACCATCTGATAAATGGCTTCAGCTTTGTTCTGATTGTCTTCGTTGTAATCGTTATAATAAAGCTTAATATTCCAGCCATGTTCGTCGACTACTTTTCTTGCTGCCAGGAAGGCCTGCTCCACGTAGTCCGGTCCAATTGCTTTATACCATCCGGATTGGCGCAATGATTCTTTCCAATCTGTCGGATTCGACAAGCCGTCATTTATCGCTTCGTTGACCACGTCCCAAGAAATTACCTTGTCACCGTAATGTTCCATGACAGTTTTAATATGGTTTTGTAAATTTGCGAGTGCTTCGTCGCGACTTAATGGCTGGCCATTAGCAGCAGCAAACAACCATGTTGGCGTTTGCTGGTGCCAAACAAGGACGTGTCCATGCAATTTTAGGCCTGCTGCTGCAATTTTGTTGACGAGCGCGTCCTCATCGGTAAAGTCAAATTGTCTATCCGCATTATAAGCTTGATCTGGTTTCATAGCGTTTTCTGCTGTGACAATATTGAAATGCTTTTTGAGGAGGTCAAGTCTAACACCGTCCAAATCTGCCAGTGATACGGCGTTTCCGATTAAGAAATCATCTTTATAGACATCTTTTATCGGAGTTAAATCTTGGATTGTAATCGGACCTGAACCAGTAGGTTCAAAGGTGATGTCGTCAATATAGAAAGATGCGGTAGCATTATTTGAACTTTCTACATAGATAGTCAAATATTCGCCGGCATTGGTATAACGATATGTTCCTTCCAGCTTAACCCAGCCGTCTGCCTTGTTAATGGTTTTACCTTGAAGGTTATTATAGCTAGCCGCTCCGCCATTTCCTACTTGCGTGGAAAGCTGAAGCTGTGAACTTTCAGGTGAAATCAGCTTGACCCAAGCCGAAATTTTATATTCTTGTCCAAGGTTAACGTATTTCTCAACATGTAAGGATGGACCATTCCAAGCTTGTGTTCTGCCATCAACTTTTAGAGCATAGGAACCGCCAGATGTATGGTTTGCTTCATTGGTTACCGCAAGCGTTTCAGTACCAGCTCTACCCTCTAAGCCACCTTTTGTTTGATCTTCAAATGTAATTGGGTTGAAGGTTTGCGCAGCTGGTCTTTGATCCACGGGATCACTGCCGCCGCCGGAAGTTACCTTTTCCGTGATAAGGATATCTCCGATGTAGAACGGAACCGCTTTTCCTGCATCGTTAGATTGAATGCGCAGTGCGTTATCTTTGCTTATATCAACGGTGTACTCTCCAGTTAACGTAAAAGCTTGTCCTGCTTTATAATCCGCTGCTAAATACAAGCCATTATAGCTGTTTACATTCTGAAGCAAAGCTTGTGCACCTGCAGGAACACTTACACTATCGTCAACGTACCCTTTGACTGTGAACGTATATTTTTTGCCGTTTACCATGCCAACTTTGCTGAATGGGATATCAACGCTATCCCAGTTGTTTACTCGACCGCTTACATAGATCGCTTTTCCGTCATCATTGCCCGCAAAAACTTTTCCAGAAACCGCTTCTATTTGCGGGTTGCCTGCTTTTGTTGCAACACCAAGGCCACTGTCAAAGGTTTCATGATAAGTTGTTTGCGTCGAGGTCTGGCCTCCAGTTGTCGGGGGCGTTGTTGGTGCCGGTCCGCCAACCCATTTTGCAATTTGAGTTAGGTCTGCATCTAATACATAGTCTCGTCCCATGGCATAATCGTCACCATTAGGGTAGCCAACTTTAAATGCGTACTTGATGCCGTTCTTTTGTGCTACATCTTTTACTGTGGCATTGAAAGAACCATAAGGATAGGCCAAAAGAACTGGAGCTTTACTTGTTAATTTTGTTAAGTAATCATTCGCTGTTACAATTTCATCTCTAGCTTGCTCAGTCGTCATGCTGCTAGTACCCGCAGCACCATTTCCCCAAATTTTATCGTCATGAGTTTTGGAATGATTCTCTATACTGACGCTAGGTTCATTCACCAAACTTTGCAACTGTGCCAGTGACATACTATAACCGCCACCGATCCAGCTGCTGACAACAAATAATACAGACTTCATGTTATGTTGCTTCAATACTGGTAGAGCGGTAGTAACAAAGTCAGGAGTCGCATCGTCAAAAGTTAATAGAACCGGCTTTGCAGGAGCCGTTGCTCTTCCTTCCATGATGTCCACATACTCTTCTGCAGACAATGTGGTGTAACCATTGTCATCAAGATACTGCATAGCCTGTTTAAAATGGTCAGTACTAGTATCCGTCCATTGACTGGTAGGAGTTTGGACAATTCGATGATACAAAAGAACGGGAATATCTACCGTTGCCGCCTTTGTAAGATGCGTAATCCAGCCTGACGGGATTGCCAAAAAAGCTACAAGAAGTAAAGAAATCAACCTTTTCCACTTTATCTTCATTTACTGCATTCCCCCATAGAAAATTTTTTCACATAAGGTGAAGCGCTTACAATAGAGCCGAAACGAACCTCCTCCCATTCTATTCTTCTTTTATTCTAGCTTGGCAGCAAAAACATTTAACCCATAAAAACTAAAGATAATACTTAACAAACTAAATATTCTTACTAATTGCCGGTGGAAATCCGTTTTTATTATGGAGGCTGTATGAAGGAACAAGATGCACGTTATTCAGCAAAGAAGATAAGTCGGTTGAACAAGTAAACTATTGAAATGGGATGATATATCCGGTTTCTTTTATTATTTATTGTTACAAAAATTTCAAAAAGAAGGGAGATATGTCGAAATCTTTTCAGATTATTCTACATAAAATTACATTTATATTACATTATCGACTGATTCATTGTTTTTCCTCCTTTAAATATATAAACTAGAAACATATTAAGAATTTATTAAGAATGATAGGTTACAAGAGGAGATCTTATAATGCTAAAAAAATTAATAAAATATACCGTATCCGCTTCCATTATCGCCACTATGATTTCAGCTACACCTGCTTTTGCAAATCCAGTCACACAAGGACAAATCAATCAAACACAAAATCAAATTGATGACTTTGAAACAAAGGTTCAACAATTAGACAATAGAATTTCGGTTGCAATGGAGAAAAGTCAAAAACTTAACGATCAAATTAAAACACAACAAGGGAAAATTCAAGAAACAAAGCTTGAAATCACAGCAGCCCAAAAGTCCCTAGACGCTCATAAGGAAGTCTACGCTGAAAGGCTAAAAACCATTCAATTAGAAGGAAAACAATCCGTGGCTGCCTACGCAGAACTTTTGTTGTCTTCTGATAACATTTCTGAGTTTTTAACTCGTTTTACTGCCATTTCAAGTATTATGCAAAGTGATACAGACTTGCTGAATGGTTTAAATGAAAAAGAACAAGCACTAAAAAATGCTGAGGAAAAATTACATAATGAATTCGCTCAATTACAAGAGAGCCAAACTGAATTAGCTTCTGAACAACAAAAGATTGAACAAGATAAAAAAGAAATTGAAAAAGAATTAGCTGATGCTAAAGATACATTACAAACCCAACAAGCACAATATGCTGAACAACTAGCAGAAGAAGCGCGCCAGCGTGCAATTGCACAACAACAGGCTGAGCAGGCTCGTCAGCGTGCACAACAACAAGCACAACAACAAACTCAGCAAACTACTCAAACTCAACAGGCTCAAAAGCCTGCGCAGCCAGTTAAACAGCCAGTTAAACAGCCAGTTAAAGAGCAAACACCAGTAAGTAGCACACCTTCTAAGCCTGCACCACCGACAGTTGCAGCCCCTCCGGCTAATTCTGGATCGGCAAGTGCAATTATTGCCTATGCAAAGCAATTTTTAGGTGTTCCATACGTTTGGGGCGGGTCTACACCAAGTGGATTTGATTGTTCGGGATTCACTTCATACGTGTTTAGAAATGCAGCCGGAATCAATCTTCCAAGGGTGGCACGCGACCAGCAGAATGTTGGAACCAGAATTTCTCCGAGTCAAGTTCAGCCGGGAGATTTGGTATTCAGAGGTAACCCAGCCTATCACGTCGGTATCTATATTGGAGGCGGACAATATATCCACGCACCACAAACAGGTGACGTTGTAAAAATTGCTGCATATGATCCATCTAAGTTTTCAAGTGCGGCTCGAGTTTTACGATAAGGTCTAACCATTTTTGATATATATAGCTATAATCCTAAAACATCCTATTTACGAGAATAGGATGTTTTTTTGTGGAGCAGTAAAAGTTTGTTACTAGATTTGTAACTAGAAAATTAGTAAAGGATAACTTTATTCTTAAGGGATATCAAAATTCTCCAATTCTATATTTACTCGTGAACATTTAGAATAAACACCATTGTAAATACCGTGTCAGAAAATATGACAATAATGTTCAATAAGTGTTGATTATACTTTATTATCAATTTATTAAGTTAACAATATTGTTTAAATTAAAAATATGTAGACAATAGTGTTTAAATAATATTAAAATTGTGTAAGAGCTTACATAATATTTTAAGGAGGATTGAAGGATTTGGAATTAATAATGAGAAACATGTTTCAATCACTTGGGAAAAATACTTCAGCCAATAAACTCGCAAAGAAATATGGATTGCGTTTTGGGGCAAGCCGTTTTGTAGCAGGTGAATCTATTAAGTCAGCAATTGAGGTTGTTAAAAGGCTAAATAGCGATGGCAAAGTTGTCACCTTAGACCATTTAGGTGAATTTGTATATACCGAAGAAGAGGCACTTGAATCGGCTGCCATGTGTATTCAAACTTTGGATGCGATTAATGAGGCAGGCGTTAATTCAAATCTTTCCCTTAAAATGACATCTCTTGGACTTGACATTAGCAAAGAGCTTTGCATGAAGAATATGGGTAAAATTCTTGATCGTGCTAAACTCTATAATAATTTTGTGCGAATTGATATGGAGGATTATGCGCATTGTCAACTATCAATCGATATTTACAAAGAGCTTCGCAAGGATTATGACAATGTTGGCCTAGTCATTCAAGCTTACCTTTTTAGGACCGAGCAGGATATTACCGACTTAAATCAATTGAATGCAAATTTGCGCCTTGTAAAAGGGGCTTATAAAGAATCACCATCCGTAGCTTTTCCTGAGAAAAAAGATGTGGATGAAAACTACAAAAAAATTATTAAGCGGCACCTTCTAAACGGTAACTATACAGCCGTTGCAACCCATGATGAAACAATGATTGAATATACAAAGTCTGTCGTTAATGAGCATCAAATACCGAAAGAGCAATTTGAATTCCAAATGCTTTATGGTATTTGTGAAGATATCCAAGCAAGACTGGTAAAAGAAGGGTTTAAAGTCCGTGTGTATGTACCATATGGGGTCGATTGGTTTGGTTATTTCATGAGACGTTTAGCAGAAAGACCTGCAAATGTCTGGTTTGTACTTAAAAATCTATTAAAATAAAAAATTTATATAAAAAGGAGTAGAAATCTTATGACAACAACAATTCAAGTAGCTACATTTAAAAACGAGCCTTTTACAGATTTTTCAATGGAGGAAAATAAACAATCAATGTACGCAGCTCTTGCAAAGGTTAAAAAGGAGCTTGGCAAAAAGTATCCATTAGTAGTTGGGAAAGATAAGCTGTTTACCGATGAGCAAACCGTTTCTATTAATCCAGGAAATGTCGATGAAATTATTGGAACTGTAAGTAAAGGGAATCAGGAGTTAGCTGAAAAGGCTATGCAGGAGGCTTTGAAAACATTTGAAACATGGAAAAAGGTTGCCCCTGCTGCACGCGCAGAGTATTTATTCAAAGCAGCTGACCTAATGAGAAAGCGCAAGCATGAGTTTTCTTCCTATCTTGTATATGAGTCAGGTAAAAACTGGGCTGAAGCGGATGCAGATACAGCAGAAGCAATAGATTTTATGGAATTTTATGCGAGAGAAATGATTCGCCTGAGTGAGACAAGCATTCATCAGCCGCTTACTAACATCGAAGGAGAAGACAACCAAATTTCTTACATCCCGCTGGGCGTTGGTATTGTCATATCTCCATTCAACTTTCCATTGGCCATCATGGCAGGGACGACAGTCGCAGCGATTGTATCTGGGAATACAGTTATTTTAAAGCCTGCAGATGCAACTCCTGTGATTGCAGCTAAATTTGTGGAATTAATGGAAGAGGTTGGACTTCCTTCAGGTGTACTTAACTTTTTGCCTGGGGATGGAATCGAAGTGGGTGAGTATCTGGTTGAACATCCAAAAACACGTTTCATCTCGTTTACAGGCTCACGTGCTGTAGGATGCCGGATTTATGAGCGGGCGTCAAAGGTACAGCCAGGCCAGTTATGGTTAAAGCGTGTTATCGCCGAAATGGGTGGGAAAGATGGTGTTGTCGTTGATGAAACAGCTGACTTGGATGCAGCGGCGGCGGCAATCGTGGCATCAGCTTATGGTTTTCAAGGACAAAAATGCTCGGCGGGATCTAGAGCGATTATCGTAGAATCAGTTTTTGACCAAGTGGTGGAAAAGGTAGTAGAATTGACGAAGAACCTATCCATTGGTTTGCCTGAAGAAAACTGTTCAATTGGTCCAGTAATCGATCAGAAATCGGTCGATAAAATTATGGACTATATTGAAATTGGTAAAACGGAAGGCAGATTGCTTACTGGCGGTTCAAGAGCGGAAGGGAACGGCTTTTATATTGAACCAACAATTTTTGCTGATGTTAATCCGAAAGCCCGCATCATGAAGGAGGAAATCTTTGGGCCGGTTCTTGCCATTGCAAAAGCTGCTGACTGGAAGGAAGCCATTGAGATTTATAATGATACTGAATATGGGTTGACAGGTGCCTACCATTCTAAGGATGAGGAACGCATCAATTATGCTCTTGAAAATATGCATTGTGGAAACCTGTATATTAATAAAAAGTGTACTGGGGCGTTAGTTGGAGCGCATCCGTTTGGTGGATTTAATATGTCTGGCACAGATTCTAAAGCAGGAGGATACGATTACTTACTCCTATTTACTCAGGCAAAGTTAAAATCTAAAAAACTATTTTAACTATTAAGATTGGGGAGCTCCTCAAGGGGGGCTCTTTTCAGAAAACTAGAAAGAGATAATCTATGTATGGAAGCATTTTATTTATGGGATTTACTACGGAGAACGGGGGGATGACGATTGAATACACAGATACTTATCTCGATTGGTATTTACATGGTGGGAATGCTGTTAATTGGTTATTTCGCTTACAAACGAACTTCTAATCTGTCCGATTATATGATTGGCGGAAGAGGACTTGGAGCTGCGGTCACCGCTTTAAGTGCAGGGGCATCCGATATGAGCGGATGGCTGCTAATGGGTCTTCCTGGTGCGATGTTTACCCAAGGTTTGAGTGCATCCTGGATTGCCATCGGTCTGACGATAGGCGCATATTTAAACTGGCTGTACGTGGCTCCAAGACTGCGGATTTATACAGAAACCGCCAATAATTCAATGACGATTCCGGCCTATTTGGAAAATCGTTTTGGGGATCACTCGTCAATGCTGCGGTTAACTTCTGGACTTGTTATTATTGTATTCTTTACTTTCTATGTTTCTTCTGGAATGGTATCAGGCGGAGTTCTGTTTGAGTCAACGTTCAATCTTAACTATCAGGCAGGTCTTTGGATAATCGCTGCTGTTGTCATTGGCTATACTTTATTTGGCGGATTTTTAGCGGTTAGTTGGACCGACTTTGTCCAAGGAATAATCATGGTGATTGCTCTAGTTCTTGTTCCCGCTGTAACTATTATGCAAGTAGGCGGGTTTGACTCCGCATTTGGTGAGATCAAAGCTATCGATCCTAAATTATTTGATATTTTTAAAGGGACTTCTTTGCTCGGGATTATTTCGTTAATGGCATGGGGTTTAGGTTACTTTGGACAGCCTCATATAATCGTTCGTTTTATGGCAATTTCATCCGTTAAAGAGATTAAGAAAGCTCGGAGAATAGGTATGGGATGGATGATTTTCTCTGTCGGTGGCGCGATGTTTACTGGTTTTATAGGCTTAGCCTATTATTCAAAGCAAGGACTCAATCTTGCAGATCCAGAAACAATTTTTATTAAATTAAGTGAAATTCTTTTCCATCCACTCATTACTGGTTTTTTATTAGCGGCATTGTTAGCTGCTGTCATGAGTACAATTTCTTCACAACTTTTGGTTACGGCAAGCTCCTTGACAGAAGATGTCTATAAGACTTTTTTCCGCAGGTCAGCAACAGACAAAGAGCTGTTGCTTGTAAGCAGACTTTCAGTCCTTGTTGTTTCCTTTATAGCTGTTTTTCTGGCCTTTAATAAAAATGGCACTATTCTCTCCCTTGTTGCTTATGCATGGGCTGGCTTTGGAGCAGCTTTTGGGCCCGTTATTCTGTTGAGCCTTTACTGGAAACGGATGAATCGATGGGGGGCTCTTGCTGGTATGATTGGCGGGGCAGTTACTGTAATTGTTTGGGCGAATGTTCCTGTATTGGCAAAAAGTCTTTACGAGATTATTCCAGGGTTCATTATCGGGTTAGCGGCAATATGGGTTGTCAGCCTGGTTACACCGGAACCGAGTGACCAATTAAAGAAAGAATTTGATCAATACAAACAATCAGCATAATCGTTCAGTCCCAAGAGATATTTCTGATTTTGATTGTTTAGTCAAAATTCTAGATTAAGTTGCTGGGGAAGTATTCAGTAATTCCATTTAAAAAAGCTGAAGCCGTTCCATACGGGTTCAGCTTTTTTATACTTAATCTGAGCTTTTGTGATTGACAATCAGGCGCGTTAAAATATCTAACAAAGATTAACTCGTTGTTAAAAATTCAGACAAAATCAGTGATCATAATAATGTTTTTGCTTTATAGGCGTTGAAGCCATTCTTAATGCGATTAAGTGGATAAAGCGTTTTATTTTTGTTAAAGTGAAAGAAAAGCGAGAAAGGATTTTAGTATGTTCAAAAGTGCACAATATCAATTAGATTACTCCTTTACAATTGTAAATGATCGTACACCATTAACTGAAATTAAAAAGAAACTGAACGAGTATAATTTTGTCATTGTCGCAGGTGGAACATACTTTATCATTAATAACTATGAATATAACCTGATGGCTTTAGGGAACGATTCTATGCTTATTATTGACTGGCTTCGGCATCTCCAATGGCTGCCTTCAACAGTCGTTTCCACTGACAAAGGTCTCCCGTCGGAAGTGGACTGGAGAAGGCCGGTCCTTTTTAAAAATGAAGGGGAATACATGGGAATCCTAACATCAGGAAAGGAAATTAAAAAACTTAATGAAGAGAATAACAAGATTTCAGCTTATTTTGAAACCTTGGCTGAGACCATAAGTGATTCTGTTACGGCTGTGGATGAATCAGGAAATGTTGTTTACTGGAATACAACGGCAGAAGAGACATACAAGATTAAAAAGGAATTTATCCTGGGTAAGAAGATTGGTGAGCACTTTAATGATGATTCGGTTATTCTTCATCGAATTCTGAATGAAGGGCGGTTTGTAAGAGGAGAGTACCATCGTCCAAATAAAGATACGCATGTTCTAATAAATGCCTTACCGATTATAATTGAAAACAAAATTATCGGCGGTGTCGCTACAGAACATAATATTACCAATATTATACGGCTTAATGAAGAATTGGACTCAAACTCATCTTTACTCGTCCCTAAAACAAATCCATTTTCTACGATGGTAACGGGAAGCCCGAGATTTCAAGAGTCATTGAAAATTGCGCAAAAAGTAGCGCATGCCGACATACCGGTCCATATAACAGGGGAACCTGGTTCAGGCAAGGAAATGTTAGCGCAAGCGATTCACTATGGTGGAGCAAAAGCAGATGGAGCTTTTATCACTTTAAATTGCTCGGTAATTCCTGCGGCATTATTAGAAATTGAACTTTTTGGTTTTCAAAAGGATACCGACACCTCCGAGCAGCAAACTTTGCAAATTGGAAGGATTGAGCAGGCGTCTAATGGTACGTTATATATTGAAGATGTTGATAAAATGCCGCTATCCATTCAGGGCAAGTTGCTGGACTACCTAGTCGACCATAGTTTCTACAGGGTTGGAGGGGTAGAGAAGATTGCATCTACTACCCGGATTATAACGTCTACCTCCGAACCCATTGACTTGCTGCTAAGGGAAGGGAGTTTAAATGAGAAGCTCTACTTCCATCTTTCGGTGATAACAATCGATATCCCTCCGCTTCGGACCAGAAAAGAGGATATTGTCACATTGGTTGATAAATATATCAATGAATTTAGTGCTAAGTATAAAAAAGTGGTTCCAGAGGTTCATCCCGAAACGATGCTCCACATAGTGAACTATGATTGGCCTGGCAATGTGCGTGAAATCAGGAATACCATCGAACGAATCGTTCTACTGAATGACAAGCCATCTATTACAAGTGAACAATTGCCTGAGAACATAAAGAGCAAAATTATAATCAATAATAACGAGGGAAAAGGTGTGGAAAGCACCCCGGCAGAAATTTCCTCAAAGAATGCGGAAGCATTGCAAATAGAAGAGGCATTAAGAAAAACATATGGAAATAAAAGTGCGGCGGCTAGTTTGCTCGGTATTTCACGGGGGACTCTTTATAACAAAATAAAAGAATATGGTTTAGGTTGAGCTATTCTATTAAACACCATCATGTGTGTCTTTTTAGACCTCACGCTTGATAAAAGAGGAGGAAAAAATTCATGGGGCTACCCATAAATTTGATACCGATAAGAGCAGTAGTTTTAGCTGCAGGTGTTTCCTCAAGAATGGGAAAATTTAAGCCTTTGCTTCCGATTGATGGAAAACCTATGCTTGAGATTGTTTTAACAAAAGTTTTATCGTTTCCGTTTCAAGAAGTCTTAGCAGTTGTTGGGTATAAAGGACATGAACTAAAAGAGGCTATAAATCTTGAAGACGATCGGTTCAATTGGATCACTAATGAACAATTCTTAGAAGGGTTAAGTAGTTCGATAAAGGCAGCAATCGGTTTCGGTAATAATGAAACAAGTGGTGTTTTAGTTTTCTTGGGTGACCAGCCCCTTCTAAGGCCATCTACAATCGACCAAATCCTCAAAGTTATTATAGAAAAGGGACTCGCTCAATCCAAATGTATTGTTCAACCAACCTACAATGGAATTCCAGGGCATCCTGTTTTTATTTCTGCCTCAATGATCCCTTATCTAAAAACAATAACCGGTGACCAGGGAGCGAAGCCGATTTTTAAATTTGCTGATCAACATATTTACGTGCCAATAGATGATGAATGGACGATTTTGGATGTGGATACGAAAGATGATTATCAAAATATAGTTAACCATTCTATATGAGGCTGCTCTCTTCAGGGAGTGATCAGTGCAGACCTCACATTACCTTGAAGGAGAAAAGGTATAATAACTATGCGAAGGCAAAAATTAAAAAGGGCTATCACCATTGTACGAAGAATAACAATAAAATGAGGATTATATGTAGAAAAGGAGCTCCCATGACAAAAACAGGATGGAATTTTGATAACAGTTACTCCCATCTTCCTGAATCATTTTACACAAGACAAAACCCAGGCCCTGTAAATTCACCAAAGCTAGTGATTTTGAATGAACCAGTGGCAGAGGAGTTAGGCCTTGAAATCTCGGCACTTCAAAGTGAGGATGGTATAGCAGCGTTTGCAGGAAACCAGATTCCCGAAGGTGCCGAGCCGCTTGCTCAAGCCTATGCCGGCCATCAATTTGGTCATTTTACCATGTTAGGAGACGGGCGGGCCGTATTAATTGGGGAGCAAATAACACCCCAAGGAGAACGAGTAGATATCCAGCTCAAAGGTTCAGGCAGAACCCCATACTCGCGGGGAGGAGATGGCCGTGCGGCACTTGGGCCTATGCTGCGTGAATACATCATCAGCGAAGCTATGCATGCATTAGGAATCCCAACCACCCGCAGCCTGGCAGTGGTTACAACGGGCGAGACCATTATCCGCGAAACCCTGCTGCCTGGAGCGATTCTTACACGGGTGGCTGCTAGTCATATCCGTGTCGGAACCTTCCAATACGCTACAGGAAGAGGAGAAGTGGATGATCTGCGGGCATTGGCTGACTATACCATAAAGCGCCATTATCCAAACACTAAAGATAATGAGTACAAGTATCTATCATTGCTTCAAGAAGTCATCAAACGTCAGGCTGCACTAATTGCCAAATGGCAGTTGGTTGGTTTTATCCACGGAGTGATGAACACTGATAACATGACAATTAGTGGTGAAACCATTGATTATGGACCTTGCGCCTTTATGGATCAGTATGATCCGTCAACTGTTTTCAGTTCTATTGACAGAGAAGGGCGCTACGCCTATGCTAATCAGCCGTATATTGGCGGATGGAATCTGGCTCGATTTGCGGAAACCTTATTGCCGCTTCTTCATGAAAATCAAGAGCAAGCTGTCCAATTAGCGCAGGAGACTATTTCAGGATTCACAAAGTTGTATCAAACCAATTGGCTCGCAGGAATGAGAGCAAAAATAGGGATTTTTAACGAAGAGGAACAGGATGAATCATTATTTGAAGAGCTGCTCAATCTAATGCATAAGTATCAGGCCGACTACACTAATACTTTCCGCTCCTTAACCTTTGCTCAATATGATGATAACAAGTTATTTGGGAAACCTGAATTTTTAAAATGGAAGGAGCGGTGGAAGGCCAGACTTGGAAGGCAGAAGGAAACGGAAGAGGAATCAATTCAGTTAATGCAAAACAGTAACCCTTCGGTAATCCCCCGGAACCACCGGGTAGAAGAAGCACTTGAAGCAGCGGTTACTCAAGGAGATTACAGTGTAATGAACAAACTTTTACAAATACTCTCAAACCCTTATGCACACAATCCGGGACAGGAGGAATACTGTACACTGCCTGAGCCGTCTACTCGTCCTTACCAAACCTTTTGCGGTACATGAGTGGAAAAATTTTTCAATTAAACTTTAAGAAAATACTGATAATTTATTGCTAAAGATGTAAAAGTATAATATAGTTAAGATGGATATAGAGTAAATGCTCTATTCTACCCGGAAAATTGAGTTAAATAGTTAAAACTTAAAATGGTAACGAATTCTAGAAATTGATGCTAGATTTTAAAGCCACAGTAAGATGTAGGGAATCCCCTGCACTTATTGTGGCTTTTTTAATTTAATAAATTAAGAAAGGAGGGTCTGCCTTATGGTTATGCATGGAACCGATCGAATGAGTGTTCTGTTAAAAGTATATAGAGATACGAACATGGATAAGGACTTTTCGATCCTATCTAAAAATCGTGATGCATTTATATTAATTGACCTGGAAGGGAAAATTGAATATTCCAGCCATGCTTGTGAACCCTTATTAGGTTATTCGAGAGATACTTTGCATCAGATAGCATTAAATAAATTGTTTGTCTTAGACTTTTTAAATCAAGAGCAAACCTTCTTTAAAGGGAGAGAACAGGAAAAACTTGATAACTTTGATGCCCAGGTACAAGTCATTGATGGAAGTATCTTAGATGTAAATGTTACCTCAATTCCTATTTTTTTTGAACAGGATTACCTTGGCGCGTATCTAGTCATTAAGGATATAACGTCCATAAAACAGAAAAGGTTAACGATGGAACGTGAAAAAGAGTATCATACCTTAATTAATAATTTATCACGCTTATCGGAAAAACAAGCTACTGCTGGTCAGCTGGCTGCTGGGATTGCACATGAAATCCGCAACCCCATTACCGCTATAAAAGGATTTTTACAATTACTAATGGGAGAAAACGCTGGTAATAGAATCTATTTTGAAATCATTAATTCCGAGATTGACCGGATTGAAGAAATTCTAAAAGAATTAATGGTCCTTGCAAAGCCAACCAAACAAAAATATGAGCGAGTAAATCTTCAAAGTTTATTAGAGCAAGTTATTACCTTAATGGCATCGCAGGCCCTCTTAAATAATATCCAAATTGATACACAACTTGATTTTACTTACACCTGGATAACAGGAGATAAAAATCAATTGAAACAAGTTTTTATTAATTTTATAAAAAATGCAATCGAAGCAATGCCCGAGGGAGGGATGGTGCAAATAAATGGGAGTCCTCTTGTTGGCGGTCAGGTCCGAATTAGCATCACCGACCAGGGCTGCGGAATTCCTGAAGACATTCTCAATCAGATAGGCCAGCCTTTTTTTACCACTAAAGAAAATGGAACAGGGCTGGGGTTGCTCGTTAGCCGCCAAATTATTAAAGAACATAAAGGGGATTTATACATAGAGAGTAGTAGGAATGGAACCACTCTTCATGTGGAATTTCCTTTATCTTCTGAACAATAATTTTTCATTCATCGTTATTTTTCACCTAATTTTGTTGTTATCCTGTAAATTTAATGTTATTATGAATTTTGTCTAATGTCTTGCTGTCATTAGTTTTGAAAAACCAGTTTTAAAGTCTATTTTATTATAAAAATATATTCTCATTGTGATGGTAAATGGTAGAAACTATTTTTTTAAAAGTCGTCTTAACCGTGGCCTAACTTCCTTTTTGTGAAGTTAGGCCTTTTTATATTGTATCAAGGGGGATCTGAATGGTTGCAACTAAAGAAGATTTGCTGTCTCTGAGCAGTTCTTTTAGTAAAGTCATAAAGCGGGGGTTTGGTAGAGGTCCTGAAACCTGTTATACGGTCTTAAGGGCAAACAGATTATACGTTTATATCAGTAACTTTATGACACCGGCCGAAGAAATTTTAGCGGAAAAGCAAGAATTTAATTTGCTGATGAATTTTCGGTCGTCTGTCATAACTGCTTTGTCTCAAGAATTGGTGCAAGAGGCATCGCTTGTTTTAGGAATTACTTTCGATTCCTTCTATCAAGATTGGAACTATAATTCGAACTCGGGTATATTGCTATTAGTGAATAATAGTTTCAATCCTGATGTGAAGATAGATGAAAGTTTTGAGAGGAAGTTATTTCAATTAGTACGAATAGTGGGTTCGCAGCTTCATAAAATTCCCAGCGAGTTAAAGGTTGTTAAGTACACTCAGAATATCTGTGCGATTGAATCAAAAGGTGTTATGCTGCCACTAGACTACTTGATGGTAGAACAGGGAAATTCTGACTTGTTATTTACATATACTAGAGAAATTAAAAAGGGTTATTATCAGCATAGGGAATTATTTGAAGAACTGTTTAATCGGTCGATTGAGGATTTATTTATGATGCGGGACTGTAAAAATAATAAAAGTTATTTGATCTTTATCTTCAACAAAGTATATACCTGAATAAATGGTAAAAATTTTACTGCTTGGGCATGATAATGACAGGCAGTATTTTTCTGCCTTTTTCGAAAGTGAGGTCGAAACACTTATGACATCGCCACTACAACAAAAGTTAATGGATATAAGCAGTTTAACTAGTAAATTGTTAAGAAAAAATTTTGGACGTGGGCCGGAATCCTGTTATGCGTTTGCAAATAAGAGGTTTCTGGTTTTTTACATAAGGGGATTCCTGTCACCGTTGGAAGCTACTTTATTGGAGAACGGTAATTCCGATCATATCGAAATTTCACGAAATATAGTCATGAAAACTGTTCATAACCAGTTAAAAGGTATTCTTGAGCTGGAATTTGCGCAAGACATTGAATCCTTTTACCATGATTGGAATTATCCACAAAACACAGGAATGATAACCGTCCAATTTGAAGGTGACATTATAGAGGAAGTTGGCCGTAAGCTTAATGATCCTGTGGACCTAAAACCTTTAATTGATGAGGTTGAAAGGGTCAGTATTTTGGTACAAAAAAGACCTGAAAAAACCGAAGCATATTATATTTCGCCAAAAATTTATTTGATAAAACGAGATGGGATTTTAGTCCAGATTGAAAAGGCATTAATTGAAAAGGGATATGAACAAACGCTTATGGTAACCAAGGATGAACTGGAAAAGTCTTATTTACATCGAGATGGGCGCTTTGAAGAAATTTTTAGCAATCCGGTTGCAGATATTTTTGTGGATTGGGACTTTAGTGAGAATAGAAGCATAATGTGCTTTGTTCTTAAGGATTAATAAGTAAAAGCATTATGATAACAACAGCACTTTGGCAGATTTTAAAATACGATGCTTAAATAATTGTCCATGACAGGCTTCCGTTAATCTGCCATAATCATCCTAGGTACGAATAGAAACGGGGTGATTTTATGTTTATTGTTACAGCAGCGGCAAATCAAGAGCTGCAAAATCGGTTAAAACAATTTGGTCATAAACAGTTTATTCGGATGCAAATGCGGAAAAGTTGTTTTATGAAAGTGAAGGTAACATTAGAAGAAGCCGTTCAAGCAAGTGATACAGAATTCATAAAAGATGGGCTGTACTTCATTATTGATGCAGGAGAATGCCATTATTTCAATCATAAAGCATTAGATTATATTCCGGATCACACTGGATTTAAACAGTTTGAGATTATTTAGTCAGATCATTTTTAAAAAAAGCCGTATTTTCCAATAGGAGAATTCGGCTTTTTATATCGAAAATAGTACAAATGAAAACGTTGACAGAATTATAACCGAAGAGTACTATAAAAGTATACTTAGTATTTACGAACACCATTCGATAATGTCGAACAGAAAGGAGAGACAAAGTGACGGAACGCCTGATTCAATCAATCGAAAGAGCTGCAGATGTCCTCGAACTTTTTTTGACTTCACATCCAGAACAAAGTATTAAAGAAATTAGCGACAGATTGAACCTATCAAAGAGTACTGTCCACGGTATTATTAAAACCTTGGAACATCGAGGCTACCTAGAGCAAAATTCAGACAATCTGAAATATCGACTGGGAATTAAACTTTTTGAACTAGGGAATTACGTAGGAAAAAATCTTGATATAGGAAGAATTGCCAGACCTATCATAAAAGATCTGGTTGAAGAACTAAATGAAACCGTTCACCTAGTAACGCTGCAGCGTGATGAACTAATTTACATTGAAAAGGTAGAAGGTCCAAGTGCCTTAACGATTTATTCACATATTGGCAAAAGAGCCCCATTTCATTGTACAGGTGTTGGCAAAGCCATCTTATCCCAATTAAGTGAAGAAGAGGTTGATCGTATTTTATCATCCGTCAGCATGGAAGCATTCACGGAATTTACGATGACAAATATCGAGGAAATCAAAAGTATTTTGCCATCAATCAGGGAGCAAGGTTATGCCTTCGATGATGAAGAGATTGAACTAGGACTAAAATGTATAGCTGCACCGATCTTTAATCATCAAGGGAATGTTATTGCTTCGATAAGCTGTGCTGCCCCTAAAATGAGGTTAGATGAAGAACGTCTGCCTAAAGTAATAGAGGGAATTAAACAAGCAGCAGCTGAGATTTCAAGACAGTTAGGTTATAAAGGGAAAAATGTATCTTAATAGAGAAAGCACAGAGAATAAATTAATAAATTTAGGTATTGGAGGAGAATTATTTTGTCAAAAGTAAAAGTTGCCGTTCTTGGATCAGGGAACATTGGTACAGATTTGATGATTAAGCTAGGCCGTTCTGAACTATTAGAGTTAACTGCCGTGATTGGGATCGACCCGCAATCAGATGGACTCCGTCGTGCGAGAGAATTAGGTTATGCCGGAGTTGATACAGGAATTGATGGATTTCTTGCGGATCCAACTTTAGAAGCTGACATCGTTTTTGATGCCACATCTGCAAAAGCGCATTTATATAATGCAAAAGTATTAAAAGAAGCCGGCATAAAAGTAATTGATATGACTCCAGCTGCAGTAGGACCATATGTATGTGCGGCCGTTAATATTGAAGACCATTTAGATAAAGATAATATCAATCTGATTACCTGCGGCGGTCAAGCAACCATCCCAATGGTTCATGCTGTAAACCGTGTTGCACCAGTTGAGTATGCAGAAATAGTTGCTACCATTGCAAGTAAGAGTGCTGGACCTGGAACACGTGCTAATATTGATGAATTTACGGAGACCACTTCTAGAGCAATTGAAGTAGTCGGAGGAGCGAAAAAAGGGAAAGCCATTATGATATTAAACCCAGCTGAACCGCCAATTATGATGCGTGATACAGTGTATACGCTTGTGGAAGATGGAAAAATGGATGAAGCAGCCATTAGACAATCCATCGCTGAAATGGAAAAAGTAGTACAATCCTATGTGCCAGGCTATCGTCTCCGCACTGAAGCCATTTTCGATGGCAATAAAGTGACCATCTTCCTTGAAGTAGAAGGTGCCGGTGATTACTTGCCGGTGTATGCAGGTAACCTTGATATCATGACTTCTGCTGGTGTAAGAATTGCTGAAGCATTTGCAAAAAAACTATTAACGAAAGAAACAGTTTAAGCTGTTAGAAAGGGGTAAAGAAAATGACGAATGAGAGAGATATCCTGATTACAGAGGTAGCCTTACGGGACGGAAGTCATGCGATTAATCATCAATATACAGTGGAACAAGTACTTAAAATTACCAAAGCATTGAATGATGCGGGCGTACCATTTATTGAAGTATCCCATGGAGACGGGCTAGCAGGCTCTTCTTTACAGTACGGTCTTTCCCGTACAAATGAAATGGAATTAATTGAAGCCGCGGTATCCGTTGCTGATAAGTCTAAAATTGCTGTTCTTCTTTTACCAGGAATCGGTACTTTGCATGAGTTAAAAGAAGCCGCTAATTTAGGGGCTAAAATGGCCCGGATTGCCACTCATGTGACAGAGGCAGACGTAGCTCCCCAGCATATTGCTTACGCAAAAGAATTAGGGATGGAAACAGTTGGATTCCTCATGATGAATCATATGGCTCCGGTTAATAAATTAATTGAACAAGCTAAATTAATGGAAAGCTATGGTGCTGATACAGTTTATGTTGTGGATTCTGCAGGTTATTTACTGCCTAACCAAGTACGTGAAAGAATTCATGCCTTGAAAGAATCAGTTGGCATCAATATCGGTTTCCATGGTCATAACAACTTATCACTCGCAATGGCCAATACTCTTGCGGCGATTGAAGAAGGGGCAACGCGAATTGACGGAAGTGTACGCTGCTTGGGAGCGGGTGCAGGTAACACACAAACAGAAGTATTAGTTGCCGTTTGTGAACGGATGGGAATTAAAACAGGGGTAGATTTATATAAAATGATGGACTTAGCAGAGGACATTGTTGCTCCTATCTTACAAGTACCGCAGGAAATTACAAAAGACAGTCTAACATTAGGATATGCGGGCGTATACTCCAGCTTTGCCCTTCATGCTAAACGTGCAGCTGCAAAATTTGGAGTTGATTCTCGTGATATTTTAGTAGAATTAGGAAAACGTAAAGTAGTTGGCGGCCAAGAGGATATGATTGTCGAAGTGGCGGCCGAGATTGCTAAAAATAATAGTAAAGTAGCGTTAAGCTAAATATTTAAAGATTCATAACTTCTAAGAATTGGTGGAAAGGGAAATATTCACCCTTTCCGCCAGCATACTGACGCAAGGATATATATTTTTTCGAATCACTGCAGTATTTAATGAAAGCGGTTTTAATGTTCTGTGATCATTATCCTCAGTTGCTAAGATATATCTCGCTGTTACTTCTTAGAATAAACTCGTGAATTAGAGGAGAGATTTTATGGAACTGGTTATTATCCTATTAGCACTCGGAATGTTAATGTTTATTGCTTACCGGGGATTTTCAGTTATTTTGTTTGCGCCTATTTGTGCATTATTTGCGGTATTCCTAACAAGTCCTGATTTCGTTTTACCGTTTTTCTCAAATGTATTTATGGGAAAAATGGTTGAATATATTAAATTATATTTTCCGATTTTCTTATTAGGTGCCGTTTTCGGTAAGGTTGTTGAAATGTCTGGATTAGCACGTTCTATTGCAACAACACTTATACAATTAGTAGGGCGTAAACGTGCCATGCTGGTCATTGTATTATTATGTGCGATTCTTACCTATAGTGGTATCAGTTTGGTAGTAGTTGCTTTTGCTGTCTATCCTTTTGCAGCAAACCTGTTTAGACAATCTAACATTCCTAAACGATTAATTCCGGGTACCATTGCGCTAGGTTCATTCACCTTTACAATGGATTCACTTCCAGGGTCTCCACAGGTACAAAACGTTATCCCGACCACATTCTTCAAAACAAATCTTTATGCAGCACCAACCCTTGGAATTATAGGTGCGATTTTTATTTTCACACTTGGTATGCTTTATTTAAATTCACGCAGGAAAAAGGCTGAAAAAGCTGGTGAAGGATACGATTGCTTCGGAACGATTAAAGAAAAACAAATTGAGGTTAACCTTGATTTACAAGAAAGTTTGGCACGTAAAATATTGGCCTTTGTACCGGTTGTACTTGTCGGTGTATTAAATAAAGTGTTAACCACCCTAATTCCTAAGTGGTATCCGAATGGATTTGATTTTTCAAAGATTGGCTTAAATTTTCCTAATATTGAAACTTCACAGGTTGTGGGTATATGGTCGGTTGAAATTGCACTTATTGTTGGTATTCTTACTACTATTTTATATAATCGAAAACCAATTGTTCTTAACTTTAAAGATGGTATGAATGTCGGGATTGCCGGAGCCTTGTTAGCAATAATGAACTCAGCTACTGAATACGGTTTTGGCGCTGTTATTTCATCACTGCCTGGTTTTACGATTGCGCGAGATGGCATTTCTAAATTATTTGTTAATCCATTATTAAACGGTGCGGTGACCACAAACGTTCTTTCGGCTATTTCTGGCTCTGCTTCAGCGGGGATAGCAATTTCATTAGGAATTATGGCTGACAAGTATATTGAACTAGCAAACCAATTTGGAATTCCTCTTGAAGTTATGCACCGGGTTATTTCGATGGCCTCAGGCGGTATGGATACTCTGCCACATAATGGTGCGGTCATCACGTTACTTGCGATTACAGGTTTAACACATAAACAGTCCTACCGTGATATTTTTGCAGTAACCATTATTAAAACAATCGCCGCCTTCTTTATTATTGCCGTTTATTTAGTAACGGGACTAGTTTAATAGAAGAAATAGGAGTAGACTAGGCGAGTAAACAATGTCTTTAATCTGACAAGTTTACTTGCTTTTTTCTTTGCCAAAAAGTTACATTCCTATTTTTATTAGATACTATCAAATTTAACCCTATTCTTCGAAAAATATGTTAAAATAATCAAAATAGTATTAAAATTATGTAACTATATCTTTTATAGAAAGTTTATAGAGACTAAGGATGGGAGCTTAAAACATGCAGGAGTTAAAAATTGACGTTACTTTAAGTACAGAAAAGAAACAAAAGCCATCGTTTGATAACTTGGAGTTTGGAAAAAGCTTCACTGATCACATGTTTGTATGGAATTACACAGAAGGAAAAGGCTGGCATGACGCACGAATTATTCCGTATCAGCCTATTACGTTAGACCCAGCTGCTACCGTATTTCATTATGGGCAAACGGTTTTTGAAGGACTTAAAGCCTATTTAACAAAAGATGAACAAATTTTATTGTTTAGACCTGATGAAAATATGAAAAGGTTTAACCGATCCAATGACCGGTTATGTATGCCTAAGCTGGATGAAGAAGGTGCATTAAGCGCTTTGAAGCAATTAATTCAAATTGACCGTGAATGGATTCCTTCAGGAGAAGGAACATCACTCTATATTCGTCCATTTATGATTGCGACTGAAGCATTTCTGGGAGTACATCCTGCTAACAGCTATCAATTTATGATTATTCTTTCTCCGGTAGGTGCTTATTATAAAGAGGGAATCAATCCTGTTAAAATTGCTGTAGAAAGTGAATATGTTCGTGCCGTTGCCGGCGGAACAGGTAATGCTAAGACAGCAGGAAATTATGCAGCAAGCTTAAAGGCATCTGAAATTGCCAGTGAAAATGGTTATTCACAGGTGTTATGGCTTGATGGCAGGGAAAATCAATATATTGAAGAGGTTGGCAGTATGAACGTCTTCTTTAAAATCAATGGGGAGGTTATTACCCCAGAGTTAAATGGAAGTATTCTTGAAGGGATTACACGTAAATCGATTATCGAACTATTAAATTATATGAATATTCCAGTGGTTGAACGAAGAATTTCAATTCATGAAATTGAGCAGGCCTATCGTGATGGTGTGCTCGAAGAAGCATTCGGCACAGGAACAGCTGCAGTTATCTCACCAATCGGTGAATTCTTATGGAAAAATGAGAAAATGGTGGTTAATAATGGAAAGATTGGCCCATTATCCCAGAAATTATATGATACATTAACAGGAATCCAAAATGGTACAAAAGAAGATCCTTTTGGATGGTCAGTACAGATTTAAGGTGAAGTGAGATGGTCATAAAAAAAGTCTCTATTATCGGTCTTGGGGCATTAGGGATTCTATTTGGGAACCAATTTTCCAAGAGATTACCCCGTGCTGATTTAAGAATAATAGCTGATCAAGATCGCATTCAATGCTATAAAGAGGTCGGGGTTTTTTGTAATGGTGAGCGCTGTGATTTTAACTATGTGAGACCTCATGAAGCGTGCGAACCTGCAGATTTACTGATTATTGCGGTAAAATTTAATGGCTTAGCTGATGCGATTCAAGCGGTCAAACACCATGTTGGAGAGAGAACGATTATTTTATCGCTCCTGAATGGTATCACTAGTGAAGAAATCATTGGTGAGGCTTATGGTATGGATAAAGTATTATATTGTGTAGCCCAAGGCATGGATGCCGTTAAAGTGGAGAATCAACTGACATACGACCATATGGGGATGATCTGCTTTGGGGGAACTGAAACAGAAAAGGTGAATAGCCTGGCTGAGTTTTTTGAACAAGTGGAGATTCCATATGAGGTTGACCCCGATATGTTAAGAAGGCTGTGGGGAAAATTCATGCTTAATGTAGGGGTAAATCAAACCGTTGCTGTCTTTGAAAGTAATTATGGAGAGGTTCAGCTTGAGGGACCAGCCAGAACGATGATGATTTCGGCTATGAGAGAGGTAATGGCACTCTCGGAAAAAGTTGAGGTGCCTTTAACAGAAGAAGATTTAGATTATTGGTTAAGGGTATTAGGCAAATTAAGTCCAGATGGAAAACCCTCAATGGCCCAGGATGTTGAGGCAAGACGATTTAGTGAAGTAGAGTTATTCTCCGGTACGGTAGTAAAATTGGGGAAAAGGTATGATGTGCCAACGCCGGTTAATCAAGAGTTGTATCATAGGATAAAGTCAATTGAGAACCAGTACACAATGGCATAAGGAAAAGACTTAAGGCAACTCCCCGTTTCGGGGAGTTGCCTTTTTGTATAGATAATAATTCTAAGCAGATACAACTACGTCATTTTAATAAATAAAAAAATTCTCTATATTAGAAACATTCATAAATGTAAAAAAAGTCTATTTCTACATAGAAAGAGACTTTTTTCGTTTCAGTAGAAAAGTGATTGTGTTTTAAAATATTATAATGTTATAATGTGTTAGTATGATAATATGGTAACGTGCTAAAGGACTTATTAAATTATCTTGTAAAAGGTGGTAATACATGATGAAACGTATAGTAACAATGATGCTGGCAATTGCAGCTGTTTTTTCTCTTCTTACAGCCTGCTCAGGCAAAACATCTGGTGCTAAAGATGACAAGCTAATAATTGGGATTGATGATAAATTTGCACCTATGGGATTCAGAGATGAAAATAATAAAATTGTCGGCTTTGATATTGACCTCGCAAAAGCTGCTGCTAAAAAGATGGGGAAAAAGGTAGAGTTTCAGCCAATCGATTGGAAGACAAAAGAGTCTGAACTTAGCAGCGGTCGCATTGACCTCATTTGGAATGGCTATACTATTACTGATGACCGAAAGAAAAAAGTGCTTTTCACAAAGCCCTATTTAAAAAATGCACAAGTCGTTGTAACACGGACTGATTCTAAAGTTACTAAACTATCGGATTTAGAAGGTAAAGTTGTAGGTCTTCAATCGCTTTCCTCTGCGTCAGATGCTTTAGATGCAAACCCAATTAAATCAAAAATTAAAACTGTAACGGAATTCAAAGACAATGTGTTAGCTTTAAACGATTTAAAAAGCGGACGTTTGGATGCGGTGGTCATTGATGAGGTCGTTATTAATTATTATATGACTAAAGAGAAAGATACTTTTAAAATATTGGATGAATCACTTGCCCCTGAGGAGTACGGAGTAGGTGTGAAAAAAGGCAACGAAGAGTTACTTAAAAATCTACAAAAAGCCCTTGATGATATGAATGCAGATGGTACGGCATCGAAAATTTCAACAAAGTGGTTTGGCGAAAATAAAGTATTGAAGTAAAATTATAAGAAGGTAAAACAGGATTTCCTCCGGAAAGCCTGTTTTGTTTGTGGTCTAGGAAATTATTGATTTACTACTTGTGGACAACTTTTTACAGGTTTAGACACGTCCAGCTCCAGCGCCTAGCCCCTCGATGGTCTACAGCCAATCCGTCCAAAAGGTTAAAAAGAAACCTTTCGGCCGGCTCGTCTTNNGACAAGTCGCCCTATATCGGGGCTGACCAAGGCGCTTGCGCTTTTGTTCTTAATTGGTAATGTTGCTTACGCTTTTCTAATTGGAGGAAAATTAAGAATGTCTATTAATTACATTATTTCAATCCTGAAGCCAATGCTTGAGGGGGCGCAGATGACGATCCTGTTATTCATCATTGCCATTTTAGTCTCCATTCCATTGGGCTTTTTATTAACATTGGCGGTAAGAAGTCAAATTAAACCATTGTCATGGCTTGCTCAAGCTTATATATATGCGATGCGGGGAACGCCGCTGTTATTGCAATTATTATTTATCTGTTTTGGGCTGCCAATGATACCTGTCATTGGTGAATATTTAGTCTTGGATCGTTTTGTGGCTGCCTGTTTAGGGTTTATATTAAATTATGCTGCATACTTTGCTGAGATTTTTCGTGGAGGGCTGCTGGCAATTGATAAGGGACAATACGAGGCATCTCAAGTGCTTGGGTTGAATAAATGGCAAATGACAACCAGAATTATCATGCCGCAAATGTTTCGAATCGCCCTGCCGGCTGTAGCAAATGAATCGGTTACGCTAGTAAAAGATACTGCCCTCCTCTATGCAGTTGCAGTACCGGAATTATTGCATTTTGCTGAAACTGCAGTAAATCGTGATTTTACAATCGTACCATTCGTTGTTGCAGGGGTAATTTATCTCTTGATGACACTGGTATTAACACTAGTATTTAAATGGGTTGAAAATAGATTTAGATTTGAATAGAAGGTATGGGTGAATATGGCGATCATTGAAGTTTCAAACCTCAAAAAGTCTTACGGGAAATTGGATGTATTAAAAAAGATTACCTTTGATGTTAATAAAAATGATGTAGTAGCGGTCATCGGTCCCTCGGGTTCAGGGAAGAGTACGATGCTGCGCAGTCTTGTCCATCTTGAACAAGTAGAGGCTGGCAGTATCTGTGTTTCGGGTCAATATTTGGTGAAGGATGGAGTTTATCCAAAGCTTTCTGAGATTAAGCAGATTACCGCTAAGATGGGAATGGTCTTTCAGCACTTTAATCTGTTCCCGCACCTAACAGTTCAGGAAAATCTGATGATTGCGCCTAAATTGGTGAAAAAGGAAACTTCTGTTGAACTTCAACAGCAAAGCTCAGAGCTATTGGACAAAATAGGTCTCCTCAATCGTGCTAAGGCTTATCCGGCGAATTTATCAGGCGGACAAAAACAAAGGGTTGCCATTGCTCGGGCTCTTATGATGAGTCCTGAAATTCTGCTTTTCGATGAGCCTACATCAGCTCTTGATCCGGAGCTAACAGGTGAGGTGCTTCAAGTAATGAAGGATTTAGCTGAAGAACACATGACAATGATTGTGGTGACTCATGAGATGGGGTTTGCAAAAGAAGTGGCCAACAAAGTGATTTTCATGGACAATGGAGAGATAATTGAATCCGGCCATCCGTCTGAGATCTTTACTAATCCACAGTTCGAACGGACTAAGGTCTTTTTAAACCGCAGTTTATAAAATTAGAATATCAAATAAAAAGGCTTATCTTAATTAACCCTAAGATGAGTTTTTTTATTAAAGCTATGTTAAAGGTTATGGTTGATTTTTAGCATGTTGAGCAAAAGAAATAACATAATTATAGTTAGGTTAGAGAAGGATAAAGGTAAAAAGGGGGCCTTCTCAATGAATTTAAATCCGTCTAACAGTAAGGATCATGAAGAAAAGGAAAACCTTGCTTCCGTTTTAGAAAACTCAAAAGAAATGGAAGAAGATTTGATGCGGACTTATCTTATTACAGCAGAACGGGTGCATGATAATGAGGAATTAAAAGAACGCCTTGAAAACTTTGCCCAAGGAAACGCAAAACGGACGAAACAGTTAGTAGATGAATTAAATGATCTTACAGATAAATAAAAAAAAGGTGAAGTTCTCTTTAAATAAGAGACCTTCACCTTTTTTCATGAGATAAGACAGTTTAAAAGTTTTTGACTTTGAGNNCTTTCCCTGAGCGTCTTATGCTTGTCGGGGCTGACCAAGGCGCTTGCGCTTTTCTTATTATCGAATACCCTTCATTAATTGCTGAATTTTTGGTGCAAGCATTAATAGAATAATACCAAGGACGATGGAAGCACCGCCGATTACACCAAAATATGTCATTTCTGTTGCAGGTGTATAGAATTTAACTACTTGTGCATTTAATGCCTGAGCAGCTGCACTTGATAAGAACCATAAACTCATCGTTTGCGCAGAGAAAGCTGCCGGAGCTAATTTTGTAGTTGCTGATAGTCCTACAGGTGATAAACATAATTCACCTAGTACAACAATTAAATAACTAAGAACTAGCCATAATGGATTTACTAATGAATCTGTTCCTCCGAAATAGGCTGGAACAAGAATAACCATAAATGATAAACCTGCAAATAATAAGCCTAATGAGAATTTTTGCGGAATGGAAGGCTCGCGCTTGCCTAATTTCACCCATATTGCAGCAAATACAGGAGCTAAAACAATAATAAATAATGGATTTAATGATTGGAACCAAGCTGGAGAAATCTGTATACCAGCAAAATCTAATTGTGTCCGCTTATCCGCATAGTTGGCAAGGATGGTCGAACCTTGCTCTTGGATTGCCCAGAACATGACGGATGCAATAAACAATGGAATATAGGCGATAACACGTGATTTCTCAACTGATGTAGTTTTAGGGCTTGTGTACATGCGAATAAAGTAAATAGCCGGAATGAGAATTCCAAGAATACTTACAATGTTAATAAACCCTTCAAATGTTAATAACCCATTTGGAATCGTAATAAAACAAATAATAGCAATAACAATTATCGCAACTGCAAAATAAGTATATACTTTTTTCTTCTCAGAAGATGTGAGCGGGTTTGATACGGTGGTCCCTGCAAGACCAAGATTTTTCTTTTTTGTCATTAAGAAGACAACTAATCCTAAGAACATACCCACTGCTGCAATCCCGAAACCTAAGTGGAAGCTGGTATTCATGATCGTTTTGGAGCCAACGATTAATGGTGATAGGAAGGCACCGGCGTTAATCCCCATATAAAAAATACTAAATCCAGCATCACGGCGGTTATCATTTTCAGCATACATTTCCCCAACAACGGTTGAAACGTTTGGTTTTAATAACCCTGTTCCTAAGACAATCAATACCATGGAAACAAAGAAAAAGGCGATACTTCCAGGGATTGCGAGGGCAATATGACCAAGCATTATGAGGATGCCCCCAATGAACACCGCTCTTGACGTACCGAAGATTCGGTCAGCGAACCAGCCGCCAATTATCCCTGACATATACACGAGGGAACCGTATATCGACATAATCGATAAGGCCAAGGTTTGGTCCATACCTAAACCGCCCTTGGTTACACTATAATACATATAGTAAACGAGAATAGCTCTCATGCCGTAATAAGAGAATCTTTCCCAGAATTCGGTGAAGAAAAGGGTGAATAGACCTTTAGGATGTCCAAAGAATCCTTTCTGAGGTACACTATCCACAATTTTCTGCCTATTTAGATTTGACATTATACAACCTCCTCTTTATTATTCTATAATACTTTTCACATATTTGAATTGTCAAAAACTTTTTTTGGTAATAGAGTGAAGTTCAACTGAAAACCTTGATAATTCAATATATTTATAAATACTAAGGGAAAAAGAAAGTTTTTTTGAAATAATTAATTATTTCTGACTAGAAAAACTTTTCACTCTACTACATTAATAGAAGCTCTTAAATTGGTTAGGATTATTTTTTGAACTAAATGGAATTACAGAACTTCCAATTGCAAATCAAGAGGTATTGATTAAAATTGGGCATTCCGTTGATTGACTTTGACGTTGCGTAAAGGTGTATTGTTTAAACAAGAGGAGGTGAACGAATGGAGTATACAGTGCAAAAGTTGGCGAGCTTGGCGGGGATAAGTACTAGGACACTAAGATATTATGACGAAATCGGGATTCTTAAGCCGGCAAGAATCAATTCGTCAGGTTATCGAATCTATGGCAAGAAGGAAGTCGATCGGCTGCAGCAAATTCTATTTTACAGGGAATTAGATGTCAGCTTAGATAGGATCAAAGAAATTGTCACCGATCCGTCCTTTGATGGTGCGGCCGCACTTAGAGAACATCGTGAAAAACTCCTTGAGAAAAAGAAACAATTAGACTTATTAATTGCTAATGTCGATAAAACCATTGCGTTAACGGAAGGGAGAATGAAGATGGCCGATAAAGAAAAGTTTGAGGGCTTTAAGAAAAAGATGATTGAGGAAAATGAGAAAAAGTATGGGAAAGAAATTCGCCAAAAATATGGGAACGATAGAGTGGACCAATCAAATGCTAAGGTAATGAATATGACGCAGGAGCAGCATGATGAGGTCACTGCATTAGCTGAGAATATCACTAAAACCTTAGCAGAGGCGTTTAAAACAGGCGATCCAGGTGGGGAATTAGCCCAAAAGGCTGCAGAACTGCACAAACTATGGTTATGCTTTTATTGGACCGAATATAGCAAAGAGGCCCATGCCGGTCTTGCTCAAATGTATGTAGATGATGAGAGATTCACTGCCTACTATGATAAAGAGCAGCCAGGGACAGCTGAATTTTTAAGAGATGCCATTTATATTTACACGGGTAAAAAAATATAATATTAATATAAAAATAAGCCGAAAATTAGAACATAAGGTGCCTTACACCACACTGCAATAACGCTTTAATGCAGTGTGGTGTAAGGCTTTTTTTTATAATTTTTTTATTTTATTGACAAATTTCGATAATAACAGGCAGGGGATATATGTCATAATAATCTTAAAATTTGTTATATTATAATATTTCAAAAGGAAGGTTTATAAATCATAGATTAAGAGGTAGGTGTTAATGTGAGTCATATTTTACAGATAAAGAACTTAAAAGTATCGTTTCAGTCTGGGAAAACACTCTTACCTGCTGTTGATGGCATCAGTTTTAATCTGAGAGAAGGGGAAATTCTTGGAATCGTAGGTGAATCAGGGAGTGGCAAAAGTGTAACTTCGTTAGCCACTATGGGGTTAATTCCGTCACCACCAGGTAAAATTGAGGACGGTCAAATTATTTTTGAAGGAAGAGATTTAATAAACATCTCCGAAAAAGAGTGGCGTAAAGTTCGTGGGAATCAGATTTCAATGATCTTCCAGGAACCTATGACTTCACTAAATCCTTTGTTCACCATTGGGAATCAGGTGATGGAAGCCATCAAACTACATACCAATCTCTCAAAGAGAGAAGCACTAGTTCGAGGCATTGAATTATTAAGACTAGTAGGAATCCCGAGAGCAGAGGGGATTTTGAAAGAGTATCCACACCAATTATCGGGCGGAATGAGACAACGGATCATGATCGCTATGGCAATGGCGTGCAATCCTAAGGTGCTGATTGCGGATGAACCTACAACTGCACTTGACGTAACCATACAAGCACAGATTCTTGCACTAATGAAGGATTTAAATAAAAAAACCAATACATCCATTATCCTCATTACACACGATTTAGGTGTTGTAGCGGAGATTTGTGAGCGAGTAATCGTGATGTACTCTGGACAAATTGTAGAACAAGGTGATGTCAGAACCATACTTAAAAATCCTCAGCATCCTTATACTAAAGGACTATTAAAATCCGTCCCTGAATTAAGAGGGAAAAAGGAGCGTCTCTATAGCATACCCGGAACAGTCCCTGCGCCGGGAACTATTCAAAATGGCTGCCGGTTTGCGCCACGGTGTTCAGAGGCATTTGGTAAGTGCCATGAAGAAGAACCTCAATTATTGACCTTGGAAAAAGAGGAACATGAAGTACGCTGTTTCCTACATATATTGAAGGAGGGGAGTGACAAGCATGTCGGAGTTACTTCTTGAGGTAAATGGGTTGAAAAAGTACTTTCCGATCACTGGCGGACTATTTGGAAGGAAACAAGGTGAAGTGAAAGCCGTAGACGATGTTTCTTTTTATGTTAAAAAGGGAGAGACATTGGGCATTGTTGGGGAAAGCGGCTGTGGGAAATCGACTACTGGCCGTCTGTTAATGCGTTTAATAGAAGCAAGTGAAGGAAAGATTGTGTTTGAAGATAGAGAGATTACTAGTATGTCAAAAAATGAATTAAGAAAAACCCGTCGTGATATCCAGATGGTATTTCAAGACCCCTATGCCTCCTTAAACCCCAGACATTCGATTGAGCAAATTCTTGAAGAGCCGCTCATTGTTCATGGCATTGGCACAATAGAAGAACGAAAAAAACAAGTGCGAGAAATGCTCGAGGTGGTTGGCTTAAGCAGCTATCATGCCAAACGATACCCGCACCAATTCTCGGGCGGTCAGCGTCAACGGATTGGAATTGCTAAATCATTGATGACAAAACCGAAGCTGATAATAGCGGATGAACCTGTGTCAGCATTGGACGTTTCAATCCAAGCCCAGGTTCTTAACTTAATGAAGGATATCCAAAAGGAATTTCAGCTTACCTACATATTTATCGCACATGATTTAGGTGTGGTACGACATATTAGTGATCGTGTTGGCGTGATGTATTTAGGAAGATTAATAGAGTTAGCCGATAGTGAGCAGCTATATCAAAATCCCTCCCATCCATACACAAAGGCACTACTTTCGGCGGTGCCGATTCCAGACCCTGATCTAAAGAAGGAAACTATTTTAATTGACGGTGAGATTCCAAGTCCGGCAAACCCTCCATCAGGATGTGCCTTCCATACCCGGTGCTCACAGGTGATGGATATTTGTAAAACAACTAGACCTCAAGAACATGATTTGAATGGTCATTTTGTTGCATGTCATTTATATAACAAGTGATTTGCCGCATTTATGATAAAAAATAAAATGTACAGGGGGTAACAAACTTTTATGAAGAAAAAACCATTTATACTGTTGTTGATTTCTCTGTTAGCCATCAGCATGTTTTTGGCTGGCTGCAACAGTAAAACAAATGAAGCAACAGGAGGCAAGAAAAATCCTGCTTCTGGAAGTGCAGCGAAAAAGGACACACTAGTTTATGGCCGTGGAGGAGATTCTACATCACTAGACCCCATCACCTCAACGGAAGGTGAAACATTTAAAGTAACGGAAAACATTTTTGAAACCTTAATCCAATATGGCGACCAGGATACTACCATCAATCCTGGACTTGCTGAATCATGGAAAGTTACTCCTGATGGATTAACGTATACCTTTAAACTTCGGCAAGGAGTTAAATTTCATGATGGTACCGATTTTAATGCAGAAGCAGTAGTTTTTAACTTTGATCGCTGGATGAATGGTAATGCAGACAGCTTCCCTTACTATACCATGTTTGGAGGTTATAAAGGGGAAAAAGGACATGTGATTAAAGAAGTTAAAGCGGTTGATGACCATACTGTACAATTTGTATTGACAAGACCTCAAGCACCATTTTTAAAGAACCTAGCTATGTCTCCGTTTGGAATTGCCAGCCCTGAGGCAGTTAAAAAATACGGTGATAAATTTAGACAGCATCCTGTTGGTACAGGACCATTTAAATTCGTGGAGTGGAAAGAAAACGATACAATTACGCTTGAGAAAAACCCAGACTACTGGCAAAAAGGCTACCCTAAGTTAAACAAAGTGATTTTCCGTGTCATTCCTGAAAATACAGCACGTCTTAACGCTCTTGCCAATGGAGAAATTGACGTAATGGATGGCCTAAACAACTCAGACGAGGCCACAGTTAAAGCAAATGCCAATCTTCAAGTGATTGAACGCCCGTCAATGAACGTGGGTTATATTGGTTTAACGACCACTCGTAAACCATTTGATAACAAGCTCGTTCGTCAAGCCATTAATTATGCAATTGATAAAAAATCAATCATCGATGCATTTTATGGAGGAAAGGCACTTGAAGCTGTTAATCCAATGCCACCTTCGATTGAGGGATATAATAAGTCTGTTGAGCCATACCCATATGATTTGGAAAAAGCTAAACAATTGTTAAAAGAAGCGGGTTATGAAAAAGGATTCGAAACTGACCTTTGGGCCATGCCTGTAGCTCGTCCATACATGCCGGAAGCTCAAAAGGTGGCAGAAGTGATTCAAGAAAGCTTAAGTAAAATTGGTGTCAAAGCGAAGATCCAGTCTGTTGACTGGGCAACTTACTTAGATAAAGCAGCCAAAGGTGAGTTTGATATGTTCATGCTTGGCTGGACGGGTGACAATGGAGATCCTGATAACTTCTTATACACCTTGCTTGATAAAGACAGCATTGGTAGCAATAACTATTCTTATTATAGCAATGACCAATTGCACGATATCTTAATTAAGGCGCAGACAGAAACGGATCAAGCTAAGCGTAATGACCTTTACGAGCAGGCACAAGTAATCATCCATGATGATGCTCCTTGGGTTCCGCTTGTACACTCAACACCATTGTTAGCGGCCGGGAAAGACGTAGTTAATTACTTGCCGCATCCAACAGGTTCAGAAGCACTGACAAAGGTTGAGTTTAAATAATAAAAAAATCGCAAGCGCCCGTTTAGCGAAGTACACTAGTCGCTGGGCGCTGGAGCTGGCCAATTTTTAAAGTGATGTAATAATTTCTTATCTTGGAACAAAGGGGAGGGATTTTCCCTCCCTTTTGGTAACTTAAAGTTCATTCTCAAAAGAGGTGAAAAACTTGTTTACGTACACAGTCCGCCGAGTGTTTTCTCTAATACCTGTTTTAATTGGAATGACACTAGTCGTTTTTGCTATTATCCATGCCATTCCCGGTAATCCAGCACAAGTCATTCTTGGTCAAAGGGCAACTGCAGAATCGATTGCTACTCTAACAAAGGAATTAGGATTAGACCGCCCATGGTACATACAATACGTAGATTATATTAATGCATTAATTCATGGAGATCTAGGGGTTTCGCTGAGGACAAGAGGTCCTATTAATGAAGAAATTTGGTCTTACCTTGCAGCCACAGCGGAATTAACGATTGTTGCAATGTTTATAGCCGTTATTATTGGAGTAAATGCAGGAATTGTTAGTGCCTGGTTCTCGAGATCATGGTTTGATTATGTGGCAATGGTACTTGCCCTGATTGGGGTATCACTGCCAATATTTTGGCTTGGTTTAATGGAGCAATGGGTATTCTCCATACATTTAGGCTGGCTTCCAACCACAGGTAGAGAGAATGTTAGAGATCCCGTATCAGCCATTACCAATCTATATTTAGTAGATACGTTATTACAAGGAAGATTTGACCAATTTATCGTTGTTCTCAAACATTTGATACTGCCTAGCTTGGCACTGGCCACCATTCCCATGGCAATAATTGCAAGAATGACACGTGCCACGATGCTAGAAGTGATGAAATCAGATTATATCCGTACTGCAAGGGCAAAGGGGCTAAGTATGTTTTGGGTGGTTTATAAGCATTCTTTAAAAAATGCGATTATCCCAGTACTAACGATTATCGGATTGCAAACAGGCCTGCTATTGGGGGGAGCCATCCTAACAGAAACAATTTTTGGCTGGCCAGGAATTGGCCGATATTTATATGATGCAATTGGCTATCGTGATTATCCAGTGATTCAGTCAGGCATTTTATTAATTGCTGCCATTTTTGTCCTTATTAATTTAATTGTGGATTTATTGTACGTCTTTGTTGATCCAAGAATTAAATATACGAAATAAAGGAGGGGGATTTTTAAGTGGCGGAACTTGTAAAAAAAGCAGCTAATATTGAGCCTGTATTTGTTGAAGAAAAGCTGACGCCTCCTTGGAAGGAAGCATGGATATTATTTTATAAAAATCGATTAGCCCTGGCTGGCTTGGGGATTGTAGGATTTTTTATTATGATTGCCATTTTAGCACCGATCATTGCACCCTATAGTTTTAAAGAGCAAGTGCTAACAGATCGAATGCTCCCTCCTTCAAGTGATCATTGGTTCGGCACAGATGATTTTGGCCGTGACATTTTCTCACGAATTGTATACGGGGCAAGAATATCTTTATGGGTGGGATTTTTTTCGGTCCTTGGATCTGTCGTATTTGGGACCATTTTAGGAATTGTCGCGGGATATTATGGCCGCTGGATTGATTCGCTTATCTCGCGTATTTTTGATATCATGCTTGCCTTCCCTAGTATTCTATTAGCCATAGCGGTTGTGGCAATCCTTGGACCATCTTTACAAAACGCATTAATTGCCATTGCTGTTATTAATATTCCGAACTTTGGCCGGCTTGTCCGATCTAAGGTGTTAAGTGTTAAGCAAGAAGAATACATTATGGCAGCCCGAGCAGTGGGGATGAAGGACACACGAATTCTCTTTCGTCATATTCTCCCTAACAGTATTTCACCAGTCATTGTCCAAGCAACTTTAGCGATTGCCACATCTATAATCGAAGCGGCAGCCCTGGGTTTTCTCGGAATGGGGGCACAGGCGCCGACACCAGAGTGGGGAAAGATGCTGGCAGATTCAAAAAATTATATTACCCAGGCTCCATGGACATTGTTTTTTCCGGGAATCGCTATCATGCTGACAGTGCTGGGATTTAATCTAATGGGAGATGGACTAAGGGATGTCCTTGATCCGAAGATGAAGAACTAAGGTGTTTAAACCCGAGACTCCAGCAGGGGTCTTTTTCTTTTGTTTTTTTAGTTGCAATATGCTCAAATACTCACATAAACATTGTTTTTCAATAGGGGGAACTATTATAATTATGACAAGATAATGTCACTTATTTCAAAAAAGATGATTATACAATTCATATCCTTGAGGGGGAATAATATATTGGTTTATCGGGGAGTTTCTTTAAAAGAAATGAGTATAGTTTTTATAGGGTTTATGGGTGTAGGAAAAACTACTATTGGTAAAGCTGTCGCGAAAAAACTGTATCGAGATTTTATCGATATTGATGCGGAGATAGAAAAAGAATACGGCATGCCAACGTCTGAAATCTTTAATAAGATTGGAGAAAAAGCATTTCGTGAAAAAGAAAAAAGTGTAATTACAGATTTATGCAAGAAGAAAATGAAGATTATTTCTCTAGGCGGCGGGGCATTTTTACAAGAAGAAATCAAACAGGTTTGTTTAGAAAATTGCCTTGTTATTTTCCTAGATTTATCATGGGAAAATTGGAAGGAGCGAATAAGTCTGATTATTGACAGCCGCCCTGTTTTAAAAGGAAAGTCCTTAAAAGAAATTGAAGAACTGTTCTATAAGCGTCAAGAGATTTACGCTGTTCATCATTCTGTAGTATCAACCGATAATCAAGATGTTGAAGATATAGCGGATTATATTGTAGAGTCATTAAAATTAGCCTGGGAATTATATGGTGAAAAGTAACCGTAATACCTCACGAACTTTTGTTTAAAAAATAGTAAAGGACTGGGGAAAAATGAAGAAAACAATTACAGTCAGAGGTATTACAATTGGGGAAGGTGCTCCTAAAATTTGTGTTCCGATGGTAGGGACAAGCTTAGCTCAACTAATAGAGGAAGCAAACTATTTAAACACACTTGATTTGGATGTAGTAGAGTGGCGTGTCGATTTCTTTGAGGATGTCGAACAAATTGAAAAGGTAAAAGAGGCTTTAAGTGAGATTCGAGGAATCCTCACAGAGACCCCTCTTGTTTTTACTTTCCGTAGTGCTAAAGAGGGCGGAGAAAAAGAGGTGAGCACCGCTTTCTATTTTGAATTAAATAAAGCTATCGCTGAAACTAGCCTAGCCGATATCGTCGATGTTGAGTTATTTAATGAAGAAAATGATGTTAAAGCATTAATAGAAGCAGCACATGCACATAATGTTTATGTGATTATTTCTAATCATGATTTTCATGCTACTCCTGCAAAAGAGGAGATTATCTCACGTTTATGTAAAGCACAAGAACTAGGTGGAGATCTGCCGAAGATAGCTGTAATGCCAACTAGTACGGCTGATGTACTTACATTGTTGGATGCAACCACTACTATGAATGAACAGTTTGCTGTCAGACCGATTATTACTATGTCTATGGCAGGAAAGGGAGTTATCAGCCGCTTAGCTGGAGAATTATTCGGATCGGCCCTTACTTTTGGAGCTGCTAAGAAGGCTTCTGCACCGGGACAGGTAGCGGTTAAGGAACTGCGAAGCGTATTGAATTTGCTCCATACAAGCCTATAAATTAATATTTGGTAGTTAATCCTATGAAGTTCCTGTGCATCTCAGGAGCTTTTTTTTGCATAGGAAATGTATAATCTTACAAAGGTTAATGTAAGCGTTTGCAAAATTAAATACGGTAATTTTCAGTAAAAATCAAAAATTAGGGTAATTAACTATTGAATAATTATATAAGGGTATGTATAATAATACATTATAAAAGCGACTTGGGAGTGGAAGAAATGAAAGCTGCAATTATCGGTGGAACAGGTTATGGATCAATTGAGTTAGTCAGGTTAATAAATAAGCACCCATACTTAGAGATTGGTTCAGTTGTATCCAACTCCCAAGCTGGGGTTAATTTTAGTGATGTGTATCCACATCTTTCCGACGTTGTTGTTCAACCGCTTGAAACATTTAATGCTAATAGATTAAGTGAAGAAAATGACATTGTTTTTCTCGCTACCCCTTCAGGTGTGAGCAGCAAACTGGTACCACAGCTGCTTGAAAAAAGAATCAAGTGTATTGACCTATCGGGAGATTTTCGGCTGAGGTCGTCTGAAGAGTACGAGAATTGGTATAAACACTCATCACCGGAAGAGATGTACTTAAAACAGGCAGTCTACGGTTTGAGTGAAATCTATAAAGAGGAAATCAGGCAGTCAACTTTAATAGCTAATCCCGGCTGCTATCCAACAGCAACCAATCTTGGTCTTTTACCCATACTTAAATCAAAATTAGCAGATGAAAAATCCATTATTATTGATGCTAAATCAGGAGTATCTGGTGCGGGAAGAGGCTTGTCATTAACTTCCCATTACTCAGAGATTAATGAAAATACTAAAGCTTATAAATTAGGAAAACATCAACATATCCCTGAAATAGAACAAGTATTGTCGGATGAGAGTGGTAATCCTATTACCGTTACCTTTACTACACATCTTGTTCCAATGACAAGGGGAATCATGTGCACGATGTATGTGAATCTAAAAGAAAAAATTTCAACCAAAAAAGTTATTGATTTATATAAACAATTTTATCAAGAATCTCATTTTATAAGAGTACGCCCGGAAGGAAATATACCCGCAACAAAAGAAGTTATGGGATCAAACTTTTGCGATATAGGCTTGCATGTAGATGAACGGACTAATCGGTTAACTGTCATCTCAGTTATCGACAATTTAGTAAAAGGGGCTGCAGGTCAAGCGATTCAAAACGCCAATCTAATGAATGGCTGGGACGATCAAACTGGGCTCACTGATTTACCAATATATCCATAAGTTAAAGTTAATAATTTACTAGTTAAATAGCCCGGTTAAACGCCAAGGGAATCTTAAGGGGGAAAAGAAAAGTGACACAAGCCACATCAACCAACAAAATCGTTATACTTGGAAATGAGAGTGTAACCTTACCAAAGGGGTATAAAGCGGGCGGTATGCATTGCGGAATTAAGAAGAAGCGCCTTGATTTAGGATATATCGTATCGGAAGTCCCAGCCGCAGTAGCGGGAGTTTATACGACTAATATTTTTCAAGCTGCGCCACTAATCTTAACCCAAGAAAGCATAGCAAAAGAAAATAAAATCCAAGCAATACTTGTAAACTCTGGTAACGCCAATGCCTGTACAGGCGAGCAGGGTTTACTTGATGCAGCAGAGATGCAAAAAAAATTCGCAGACGAGTTAGGCGTACAACAGCATCTTGTGGCAGTTACTTCAACGGGAGTAATAGGTGAATTGCTTCCAATGGATTGTATAAATACAGGAATAAAACAAATCCTCCAATCGGAATATGAACAAGAGGAAAATTTTAAACAAGCTATATTAACAACTGATACTTGTATCAAACAAATTGGTGTTCAATTAACAATAGATGGAAAGACCATTTCAATCGGTGGTGCTGCAAAAGGCTCCGGGATGATTCATCCGAATATGGCCACCATGCTCGGCTTTGTAACAACCGATGCAAACATAGCCCAAGAGGACTTATTAGCAGCTCTTAAGGATGTAACAAATCACACTTTTAACATGATTACGGTCGATGGTGATACAAGTACTAATGATATGGTACTGGTTATGGCAAACGGATTAGCGGGCAATGAACAGCTAACAAAAGACCATCCAGACTGGGATTGTTTTGTAGACGGATTAGAAATCGTCTGTAAGGAACTTGCCAAAAAGATTGCTAGAGATGGTGAAGGTGCAACAAAGCTTGTTGAAATCCAAGTAAGTGGAGCTTTCAGCACAGATGCAGCTAAAACGGTCGGCAAATCAATCATTTCTTCTAATCTCGTTAAAACAGCTATCTATGGAACAGACCCTAACTGGGGACGAATTGTCACAGCGGCTGGATATAGTGGTGTACCAATTGAACCTAATTTATTAGAGGTTTCGATCGGTCAATATAAAGTGTTTGAAAAGGGCTTACCGTGCCCAATTGTTGAAGAAGAAGTAAAAAACTACTTGGAACAAGAGAACGTTGTTATATATGTTAACTTAAATCAAGGTGACTACAGTGCCACTGCCTGGGGATGCGATCTTACTTACGATTATGTGAAAATTAATGCATCCTACCGCACTTAAGGGAGGACAAAAATGAAATATTTAGTCATTAAGTGTGGCGGAAGTGTGTTAGAAAATCTGCCAAGATCATTTTATGAAGATATCGTAAAAATGCATACATCTAGTGAGTGGACGCCCATTATTGTTCATGGCGGGGGGCCATTAATTACATCTTTACTAAAAAGCTTAAACGTTGAAACCAAATTCGTGAATGGATTAAGAGTAACTGACCATCAAGTGTTAGACGTAGTCGAAATGGTTTTAAGCGGGTCGGTCAATAAACAAGTGGTTAGAAACCTTGTAGAAGTAGGTGGAAACGCTGTTGGTATTAGCGGCGTGGACGGTGGATTACTAAAGGCTGCGCCAACAGCTGATGCAAAAACCTTAGGTTTTGTTGGAGAAGTGGTAGAAGTAAATCACAGCATCATCAAAGGCATTATAAACCAAGGTTTTATCCCGGTTATATCTCCTGTAGGAATTGATGCCGGTGGGCAGCGTTACAATATAAATGGTGATATTGCTGCCTCAGCGATTGCCAAGGCATTAGAAGCAAACCTTTGCTTCATCAGTGATATTCCGGGAATCTTAGTCGACAACAATGGGGTAAAAACAAAGCTTGATAAAGTCTCAAAGACCATAATTGAACAAATGATCCAAGAGCAAACCATTTATGGAGGAATGATTCCAAAGGTCAAAGCCGCGATTGACGGTCTTGTTCACAACATCCCAGAAGTAGGAATCATTAATGGGTTTGAGAAAAATAGTCTGTTAGACTACTCAAACGGCAAATGCGTCGGTACAAAAATTGTCTTAGAAGAGGAGATAGCCTAATGGTTAACAATACATCCGTCTCCCTAACCACACCAGTAATGGCCACATACAGCCGTTTTCCTGTCACGTTAGTAAAGGGAAAAGGTAGTTACGTGTGGGACGACCAGGAGAATCAATTCTTAGATTTCACTTCAGGAATAGCCACATGTAACTTAGGGCATGTTCCTGATCCAGTTAAGGAAAAGCTAGAGGAACAATTGCAAAACCTGTGGCATTGTTCAAATTTATATAACATTCCTAATCAAGAGCAGCTTGCTGCCTTACTAACAGCTAATAGCTGCGGCGATCAGGTTTTTTTCTGCAACAGTGGTGCCGAAGCGAACGAAGCTGCTATTAAACTGGCAAGACGATACGCTAATAAAATAAAAGGAAACAGTTCTTCAGAAGTGGTTACCTTTCAACAATCCTTTCATGGAAGAACTTTAGCTACTTTAACTGCAACAGGACAAGAAAAAATCCAACAGGGCTTTGCACCGCTAATGCCTGGATTCAGCTACCTGCCATTTAATGACGAGGAAGCGTTAGATCAGCTTATCACCCTTAAACCTGCAGCAGTTTTACTAGAATTGGTTCAAGGTGAAGGCGGAGTTATTCCGGCAAATCAAGAATGGGTGACAAAACTAGCACAAATCTGTAAGGAAAATGAGATCCTCCTGATGGTGGATGAAATCCAAACAGGAATCGGCAGAACGGGAACATTATTTGCCTATGAGCAATATTCTATCGAACCAGATGTGATAAGTATCGCAAAAGGGCTGGGTTCTGGTTTTCCAATTGGAGCGATTATTGCTAAAGAAGAGGCAGCTAAAGGGTTTGAACCCGGCAGCCATGGCAGTACTTTTGGCGGTAACCCCTTGGCAACAGCAGCGGGGCTTGCCACAGTGACCCATATTATTGATAGTAATCTGTTGGAAGAGGTTAAGGAAACGGTAAATTATCTCGACCAGCAGCTTCTACAATTAAAAGAGAAGCATGATTTTATAAAGGAAATTCGCGGTAAAGGTCTCCTAAAAGGATTAGTGGTGGAGATAAATGCTTTGGAAATCGTGCAAAAAGCGATTGCCAACCATCTCTTAATCTTAACTGCAGGACCGAATGTCGTTCGAATCTTACCGCCATTAACCGTAACAAAAGCGGAGATTGATGAATTTACTGTAGCGTTGGAAGAAACATTCCAAAGTATAGAGAAAGGCGTGTGAATATTTTGGAAAAGGGTTATCTTACTTTGGAAACAGGAGAAGTTTTTGAAGGTGTACTAATAGGTGCAGAGAAGGACTCTCTCGGAGAGGTCGTTTTTAATACAAGTATGACCGGGTATCAGGAAATCATCACAGACCCATCCTATGCCGGACAGATTATCACTTTCTGTTATCCAATTATAGGAAACTATGGGATTAATGCATTAGATGATGAAAGTATTTCTCCTGCCTTAGCAGGAGTAGTAATAGGTGATTTATGTGAAACACCTAGTCATTATCAATCCATAAATAAATTTTCAGAAAAGCTGAAAAATGCAGGGGTTGCCGGGATTGCCGAGGTAGATACAAGACGGCTTGTCAAAACTATTCGCAGCCGTGGAACGGTAAAAGCCTATCTAGGTAAAGAAAAGGGAATCAAATTGCCTAGCGATCAAAAAACAACGATGTGGGTAGAAAAAGTATCTACGAATAAGATTCAATATTTCAAGAATAATGGGCCTCACGTCGTGCTAATGGATTTTGGATATAAAAAGTCTATCCTTCATGCGCTTTTAGAGGAAAACTGTTCAGTAACCATTGTCCCTTACACAACTTCATTCGAGAAAATAAAATCCTTAAATCCAGATGGAATTTTATTAAGTAATGGACCTGGAGACCCCATGCAGTTAAAAGCATGGTTCCCGGAAATTAAAAAAATTACCCAGGCCTTCCCAACACTTGGAATATGCCTTGGCCATCAGCTAATTGCATTGTCATATGGGGCAAAAACTACAAAACTTGCTTATGGACACAGGGGCGGAAACCATCCGGTTAAGGAATTGACAACCGGTAAGGTGAAAATAACCGCTCAAAATCATAGCTATGTTGTCCTTGATGAGAGCATTGATCAAAAGGTATTTAATGTTACCTACCGAAATATAAATGACCAATCGATAGAAGGATTGCAACATAAATTGTATCCAATTCAAACCGTTCAATTTCATCCGGAAGCACATCCCGGACCAAGCGACACGGATTATATTTTTAAAGATTTTGTGAGTCAGATCGCATCATTGGGAGAGAACATTTATGCCGTTAAATAAAAATCAAAAAAAAGTACTCGTCATTGGTTCAGGCCCGATTGTAATAGGGCAGGCAGCAGAATTTGACTATGCCGGAACACAAGCGTGTATCGCCTTAAAAGAAGAGGGAATTGAAGTTGTTCTTATTAATAACAATCCGGCCACGATTATGACTGATGAGGCAGTTGCCGATAAAGTATATATTGAACCTTTAAATGTAGAAACTATTGAGAAAATTATCCAAAAAGAACGTCCTGATGGAGTCATAGGTACACTTGGCGGTCAAACAGGATTAAATTTAACCGTTGAGCTATTTGAACAGAAAATTTTAGAAAAATACAATGTTGAACTTTTAGGGACTTCGGTTGCATCCATTAAGAATGGTGAGGATCGCGAGAAGTTCCGTAACTTAATGTTAAAAATTGGTGAACCAATCCCAGAATCTGAAATCATTCATAGTTACGAAGAAGGCGTTCAGTTTGTTCAAAAAATCGGTTTCCCTGTCATCATCCGCCCAGCCTATACACTTGGGGGAGAGGGTGGAGGATTCGCTTATAACGATGAGGAACTTGAACTTGTGCTAAAAAAAGGTTTAGCCGCAAGCCCGATTCACCAAGTCTTAGTTGAAAAAAGCATTAAAGGCTGGAAAGAAATTGAATATGAGGTCATGAGAGATGCAAATGATACGTGCATCATTGTTTGTAATATGGAAAATATGGATCCCGTTGGAGTTCATACTGGAGATTCCATTGTTGTCGCCCCATCACAAACATTAACAGATGTTCAATATCAAATGCTGCGTGACGTTTCTATTAAAGTAATAAGAGAGTTAAAGATTATCGGTGGATGTAATATTCAGTTTGCGCTTCACCCGGAATCCAATCAATACTATATTATCGAGGTTAATCCAAGGGTAAGCCGTTCATCGGCGCTTGCTTCAAAGGCAACAGGATACCCGATCGCAAGGATGGCGGCAAAGTGTGCGATTGGTTATCATCTTGATGAGATTGTGAACCCGATAACAGGTAATACGTTTGCTTCTTTTGAGCCAGCGATTGATTATATTGTGGTGAAACTGCCCCGCTTTCCATTTGACAAATTCCCTGAAGCAGACCGGACATTGGGAACACAAATGAAAGCAACAGGGGAAGTAATGGCAATCGACCGAACATTTGAAGGTGCTTTAAACAAAGCGATTCGCTCTATGGAAATGAATGTTTATGGTCTATGTCAAACAGCTTATGAGTCATTAGAAGAATCCTCTTTAATTGAATTGCTTCGTATAGCAAATGATAAGCGATTATTTGTCATCGCGGAAGCGTTTAGAAGAGAGTTCACTCTTGAAAAAGTACAACAGCTGACAGAGATTGACCCGTGGTTTTTACACAAAATTAGCTCAATCGTTGCGTTAGAAAAGGAACTAGCATCCTATCAATGGAGTACCGTTCCAGTCGACCTGCTTAAAAGAGCCAAAAGAAATAATGTGGCCGATAAGTTATTAGCGCAAATTTATGAGATCCCGGAAAAACAAGTAAGACACAAGTGGAAAGAACTACAGTGGAAGCCGGGGTACAAAATGGTTGATACTTGTTCTGCTGAATTTGATGCCATTACACCTTACTATTATTCTACATGGCATGGTAGTGATGAGGTAGAAATCACAGATAAGAAAAAAATTCTTGTCATTGGTTCTGGTCCAATTCGTATTGGTCAAGGAATCGAATTTGATTATTGTTCTGTTCACGCGGCTAAAGCTCTCAAGAAAAAAGGTTTTGAAGCTGTTGTAATTAATAACAATCCTGAAACTGTAAGTACAGATTATTCGGTTGCCGACAGCTTGTATTTTGAACCGCTCGCTGCTGAAGATGTCTTACATGTAATTGAAAAAGAAAAAGTGGATGGCGTGTTAATCCAGTTTGGCGGTCAAACTGCTATCAATCTTGCTCATGATTTAGAAGAAGAAGGAATTAAGATTTTAGGAACAACAGTTAAAAATGTTGACCGCTTAGAGGATCGTAAGGAATTTTATCAACTCCTGGATGAATTAGCGATTCCTCACATTGAAGGAAAAACAGTTTCGCAGCCTGATGAATTGATAGAAGCGGCTAACTCCTTGGGCTACCCAGTACTTGTTCGTCCATCCTATGTAATTGGCGGCCAGTCCATGTTTACGATTTATTCTGAACAAGAGCTAGTACAGTACATTAACCAGCTTGAAGAAAATTCACATGCTGAAATGTGGCCTTTATTAGTTGATAAGTTCTTACCAGGGCTGGAATGTGAAATTGATGTCATCTGTGATGGGGAAAATATTGTCGTACCCGGTATTTTTGAACATATTGAAAAAGCAGGGGTTCATTCCGGTGATAGTATTACAGTTTTTCCGCCAATCTCTTTATCTAGCAAAATAAAAGGAACATTAATTGATTATGCAGGCAGAATCGCAAAATCTGCTCCTGTTATTGGTATCATGAATATCCAATTTGTTATCTATGATGAAACTGTTTATGTTCTGGAGGTAAATCCGCGTTCATCCCGTACAGTGCCGATTATTAGTAAGGTGACTGGCGTTCCGATGATTGAGTGGGCTACACGTGTTCAATTAGGTGAATCCTTAACGGAATTGAGTCAAGATTTAGGGTTACTCGCCGAACCTGATTACTTTTCAGTAAAATCTCCTGTCTTTTCTTCTAGTAAGCTTAAAGGAGTCGATCATGTACTCGGACCGGAAATGAAGTCCACTGGAGAAGTACTCGGAATTGGTACTAACTATCAGGCAGCACTACAAAAATCTGTCCCTTTAATCAATGGAACTAAGGGAGAAGGGTATCTGCTATGTTCGATTTCAGATAGAGAAAAAACGGATAGTCTTGCTATTTTAAAGGAACTAGTAAAAGAAGATTACAAGCTTGCGGCTACAGAAGGAACGGCTGAATTTCTAAAGTCCAATGGTCTCTCTGTAGAAATAGTGGTTCAAGACGAAAAAGATTTAAATAATATCTTCCGAAATAAACCAATTCTGGCCGTTATTAATATACCGAATCAAGGTCGAAATAAAAATAAATTTGGTTTCCATTTACGTGAATATGCAGTCCGCTATAAAGTACCGGTGTTCACACATCTAGATACCATTGAAACCACATTAGGCGTGCAAAAGAAGTTTGGAGCTGAATATGAAGTAAGGACGGTTAGTGAGTATTACAAATATGAGAAAGAAGGTGCCGTTCATGTTAGAAGCAATTAATACGGACGGAAAAAGCATCAGCAATAAACAAACATTTAAAGGTATTGATTTTTTACAGCTAGCTGATTACAGTACCGATCAAGTCCTTTGTTTGCTAGATGAAGCGGTTGAATTAAAAAGAATGCAAAAACAAGGTAAACCCCATCCATTCTTAAGCGGGAAGGTATTGGGTATGATTTTTGAAAAATCCTCGACTCGCACAAGGGTTTCCTTTGAAGTAGGGATGCTGCAGTTAGGAGGACATGCAATCTTTTTAAGTTCAAGGGATATTCAGCTCGGCCGCGGCGAGAGCATTTCTGATACCGCGAAGGTATTGTCCCGTTATATTGATGGAATTATGATTCGAACATTTTCGCATGAGTCTGTTGAAGAGTTAGCCTCTCATGCCACAGTACCAGTCATTAATGGATTAACAGACCTGCAGCACCCAACCCAGGTGCTTGCAGATTTGCTAACTATCCTTGAGCATAAAGGGAAGTTGGCAGGCTTAAAGCTTTGTTATATTGGTGATGGAAATAATAATATGGCTCATTCTCTAATGGAAGGGGCCGTTAAAGTCGGGATGAATATCAGTATTGCAAGTCCTGCGGGCTATCTGCCTAATGAGGAAATTACTGAAAGAGCCATTCAAGCAGGCAAGGAAACGGGAAGCACGGTTACAATTACAAATGATCCTTATGAAGCGATAAAGAATGCTGATGTGGTTGTCACAGATGTTTGGACCAGCATGGGGCAGGAAGAGGAAACTGCCATCCGTTTAAAAGCATTCCAAGGCTTTCAAGTCAATGAGGAATTATGCAGCCATGCGAATAACGATTTTATCTTTTTACATTGTTTACCGGCACACCGTGGTGAAGAAGTTACGAGTGAGATTATCGATGGACCACATTCAGTTGTATTCGATGAGGCTGAAAACCGTTTACACGCTCAAAAAGCAATTTTAAAACTTTTACTATCATAATGGGTTCCTTTTTTATGAGATGTGTTGTATAATCATTCTATCGAATGAATAAAAATCCATAAAGTATTCAAGGAGAGTTAAGATAAAAATGACTAAGGAAAAGATTGTATTAGCATACTCAGGCGGTTTAGATACATCTGTATCAGTAAAATGGATCCAAGAAAAGTACGGTTATGATGTAATTGCGTTGGGTTTAGATGTCGGTGAAGGTAAAGACTTAGAAGCTATTAAAAATAAAGCATTAAAAGTTGGCGCTTCGAAAGCGTATATGATAGATGCAAAAGAATTGTTAGCAAAAGAATATATTTTACCAGCTTTAAAGGCTAATTGTTTATATGAAGGTAAATACCCGTTATCGTCAGCTCTATCAAGACCGCTTATTTCTAAATTATTGGTAGAAGTTGCGGAAAAAGAAGGAGCAACGGCTGTTGCCCACGGTTGTACAGGTAAAGGGAATGACCAAGTCCGCTTTGAGGTATCCATCCAAGCATTAAATCCTAGTTTAAAAGTGGTTGCACCTGTTCGTGAGTGGGGTATGACCCGTGACGAGGAAATTAAATACGCGGAAGAAAACGGAATTCCTATTCCAGTAAATTTAGACAATCCATTTTCCATTGATGCCAATATCTGGGGACGTGCCTGCGAGGCAGGAGTTCTCGAAGATCCATGGGCAGAAGCTCCAGAAGCAGCATTTGACTGGACTAATCCAATTGAATTGACACCAGATGCACCTGAATATATTGAAATCGAATTTGAACAAGGGGTTCCTGTTGCACTGAATGGCGAAAAGCTTCCACTTGTTCAGCTTATTGAAACACTTAATACGCTTGGCGGTAAGCATGGAGTAGGCCGTATCGACCATATTGAAAATAGATTAGTAGGGATTAAATCTAGAGAAGTGTACGAAAACCCTGCTGCATTAATTTTAATTAATGCTCATAGGGAATTAGAGTTTTTAACGCTAACTCGTGAGGTTACCCAATTTAAGACACAGGTTGAACAGCAAATGGCGAAGATTATTTATGAAGGTCTTTGGTACTCACCGATTAAACCAGCACTTGATGCTTTTATTGATGAGACACAAAAGGTAGTTTCTGGTACAATCCGTGTTAAATTGTTTAAAGGAACTCATACAGTGGTTGGACGTAAATCACCACACAGCCTTTACAATGAAGAATTAGCAACCTATGCTAAAGGTGATGCTTTTGATCATAATGCCGCTGTTGGCTTTATCAAGCTTTGGGGGCTGCCAACTAAGGTGTATTCTGAAGTAAATAACAAAGAAACGATTTTAAAATAATCCGGATTGCCCTCGAATCCATTTTCGGGGGCTCTCTTCTTTATTGTAGATAAGAAAGTATAAAAATTGACTTTGAGAATTGTCTA
>NZ_NUNF01000042.1:0-85573 GCF_002585305.1 Bacillus sp. AFS037270
CGCTTCCGCTTTTCTTATTGAAGTCTGCTTTCTACTTGACGGCATACCTCATCAGCAGACATTCCATTTGCATCAATTACAGAGCCTTTTGTGCTGGTATCAGACATACCCATCACATTTGAATCTAGACCTGTAACTACACAACAATCACAGTTTTGTGCATCTGACTCCTGCTTTAATTCTACCACATCATACCCTTTTTCCCTTAATACTTGTTGAATATTTGTAAGAGATTGTTCTACTCCAACTTTTGCCATACAAAACACCTCCTCCTGTAGGTTATTTTGCCTTAAGATTTGGGAAATATTCCGTATAAGCTGCGATATTTGTCCAAAGGATATTAGGGGAGGTGTATGAAATGTCGAGAGGCAGAAAAGGTAAAGCCGATCCGTCCACCATCGGCCTTAATTCTTCACAAGTAGAAGGTCAAGGTACTACAACAACAGAGACTGGTTCAACTGAAGTACCTTCGTCTAGAAAGAAACAAAAAAGATATTAGAGTAAGAAAAGCGCAAGGCGCCNNGACCTCGAGCCGATGGCGCCTGGAGCTGGACAATTCTCGAGGTCAAAAACTTTTATACATTTTTATCTCATAAAAAAGAGGATGTCTGTTTTAGACACCCTCTTCATCTTATTGATACATTTCCGCCACTTGTTTTTGAACCTCTTCATTTTCTAAATATTCATCATAGCTCATTTGCTTATCTACAAGACCTTTTGGTGTGAATTCAAAAATTCGATTGGCAATTGTTTGAATAAACTGATGGTCGTGTGATGAAAACAGCATTGAACCTTTGAAATTAATTAATCCATTATTTAACGCCGTGATCGACTCCAAGTCTAAATGGTTTGTAGGTTCATCTAATAAGAGAACGTTTGCTCCATTCAGCATCATTTTAGAGAGCATACAGCGAACCTTTTCACCACCGGATAGGACACTGGCTTTTTTCAACACTTCTTCGCCGGAAAATAGCATTCTTCCTAAAAATCCTCTTAAGAAGCTTTCGCTATCGTCTTTTGGTGAGAACTGACGAAGCCAATCCACAAGATTCAAATCGCTATTTTCAAAGTACTCGGAGTTATCCTTTGGAAAATAAGCTTGGGAAGTGGTAATCCCCCACTTAAATGTGCCGCTGTCAGCTTCCATTTCCCCCATTAAGATTTTAAAGAGAGTCGTTTTTGCCAATTCATTCGTACCGACAAGGGCAATTTTATCGGCTTTATTCATAAAAAAGCTTATGTTATCTAGGACCTTTATTCCATCAATTGTCTTTGTTAATCCTTCAACACGTAATAAATCATTGCCGATTTCACGATCTGGTGTAAATCCTACAAACGGATAACGGCGAGAAGATGGCTTGATGTCATCAAGTGTAATCTTATCTAATAACTTCTTACGGGATGTAGCCTGTTTTGATTTAGAGGCATTGGCACTGAACCTGGCGATAAAGCTTTGAAGTTCTTTAATTTTTTCTTCTTTCTTCTTGTTCGCATCTGAAGCCATTCTGGATGCTAACTGACTAGATTCATACCAGAAATCATAGTTTCCAACATAAATTTGAATTTTACTGAAATCCAGGTCCGCAATGTGAGTACAAACCTTATTTAAGAAATGACGATCGTGGGATACAACAATGACCGTATTTTCAAAGTTAATTAGGAAGTCCTCAAGCCATTGAATTGCTTTGATATCCAAGTGGTTTGTCGGTTCGTCCAAAAGTAAAACATCTGGTCTGCCGAACAATGCTTGTGCGAGCAATACCTTTACTTTTTCAGAACCAGTTAATTCAGCCATTTTCTTATAATGAAGATCCTCACCAATTCCAAGGCCTTTTAACAAAATTGCTGCTTCAGGCTCTGCTTCCCAGCCGTTAAGTTCGGCAAATTCACCTTCAAGTTCAGCTGCTTTCATTCCATCCTCATCGGTGAAGTTTTCTTTCATATAAATAGCGTCTTTTTCCTGCATTACCTCATAAAGTCTTGCGTGACCCATGATAACGGTTTTGAGAACCTCAAAATCCTCATATTCAAAATGATTCTGCTTTAATACAGCCATACGCTCATTTGGCCCTAATTGTACTGTACCTGTTTGTGCTTCAATTTCACCGGACAATATTTTTAGGAATGTTGATTTTCCGGCTCCATTCGCGCCAATTAGTCCGTAGCAATTTCCTGGTGTAAATTTAATATTTACATCTTCAAATAATTTACGGTCACCATATCTTAAACTTACGTTACTTACAGTAATCATAGTAATAATCCTCCAGAACAAAAATATCTACTAATTATACCATTAATCTAGAGGAAGAGCGAATTCTTTACAGCTTATTAATATTATAAGAAAAATTTTCTAAAAAAATTTTTCCATTTTCACACTTTATTCATAATTTTGTTGTAGAATTGGGTTAAGAAGTTTTAAAGAGGGTGAGAAGTATGGCAAAAAAACAGCTTACTGAACTCGTTAACAAATTAAAAAAAGCTGGTATTAAAGCGAGTCTGACCAAACCAAAGTCAACTTATCTATTAACATTGCAGCAAATTAAATAAAATCCGATCCTTTGAATGATATTACTACAGCAAAAAGCGATTAATCCAAGTGGACTAAACGCTTTTTTTATTACTCTATTTTATCAAGTATTTTGTCGTAAACTTCCTGCTTATTAAACTCTTTTCCCATTGGGAACTTGGCAATAAATTTATTATCTTCATCAACAAGGTACGTAAAGGTAGAATGAATAAATTGGCCGTTTCCAGGATCTTTGTATTGGAATTGCAAAGCGTTCGTAATCTTACGAAGTTGTTTTTGGTCATCTTTTATTTGTTGTTTTTCCCCGGTTAAAAACAACCAGTTGTTGTCATTTTCTATTCCAAACCCCTTTTTATATTCTTGCAAAATCTCGGTTGTATCGCGGTAAGGGTCAATGGTTATAGTGACAAATTCTATGCCCTTTCCATAGATCCCCTTTTTCAATAAATCTTCCTTTAAATCAACCATTTTTTGTGTAGTTGTGGGACATACATCAGGGCAATGAGTATAAATAAATTCAATTAGTTTTAACTTTGTTTTATCTTTCCCGAAATTAAATGTATCTCCACTTTGTGTAATGAAAGTAGTGCTAGCTGGAATGGCTGCATTTGCATCACGGATAAGAAAAAACGAGATTCCTCCAGCAATCCCCAGAAATACAGCCAGGCTGCAAATAATATAAATCCTTTTCAAAAAGATCCCCTCCTACCATAAAGATAAATAAGTTTTCCGGAAAAAGATATGGATATTTTGTGAAAAAAAGTGGATGCACCCTAAACTCTATTCCTTTATACTTATTATAAAACGAGTGTTCACATCAGATTTCTTCAAAATTAGAGAGTTGGTGATTAGATGAAAAAGGCATGCAAATTCTTGATTCAGCTGATTATTCTTATTGTTATCTACCAAGTTGGGAATTTAACAGTTAAGTACTTGCACCTACAAATTCCCGGGAATGTGCTTGGGATAGTTGTATTATTGGTATTGCTCTGGTCAGGTTTGATTAAGGTGGAACAAATTGAATGGGCGGCAGGTTGGCTCCTTAAACATCTTGGCTTCTTTTTTATTCCAATATCAGTCGGCCTAATGACATTAGGAGATATTTTCAAGACAAAAGGTTGGATTTTACTTGTTATTCTTTTTATCAGTGCCATCTTGGGGATCATTGCAGCGGGAAAGACAACTCAAGCTGTCATTACGAAAAATCAAAAGGAAAATGTAAATTATCATGATCACGCTTTATAGCATCCTACTAACTATTGGTGTCTATTTATTTGCTCGTTTTTTAACACAAAAATATCCTTCGCCCTTAACGAGCCCTGTTTTCTTAAGTACAGTTATCATTATCATCATTTTGCTTGTTTCCAATATATCATATCAGGAATATAAACCGGCTAAATCGATAATGACCTACCTGCTCGGACCGGCAACTGTTTCCCTGGCAGTCCCGATTTATAAAAATCGTGAATTATTTATAAAATACATAGGGGCAGCTGTAGCAGGTTTATTCATTGGCAGTATTTCCACGATTGCAGCAGCTCTTTTACTTGCTAAAGGACTGCATCTTTCAAACTTTTATCTCCTTGGTTTGACGGTAAAGTCCGTTACTGTCCCGGTTGCTACAGAAATTGGGGGAATTATCCATGGGAATGTCTCTCTTATTGCAGCATACGTCATCATTACAGGGATGATCGGGGCCATGTTTGGTGCCAAACTTTTGAACTGGTTTAAGATAGACCATCCTTTTGCCCGAGGTTTGGCCATTGGTACGATTGCTCATGGTATTGGTACAGCTGAGGCGGTTAAGGAAGGGGAAATACAAGGTGCTGTTTCAGGTGCAGCAATGGGAATTGCCGCCGTCTTGACCTCGGTTATTGTTCCATATATAATAAATTTCATCATTTAATAGGCTAATGTTTGTTGACAGTTGTTGTTAATTATTGTATATTTTAGAAGAATTTAATTACTCAAAAAAGGGAGTATGTTTTATGTTAGGTGTCGTTCTTAACTAATCCAATCAATTGGATATGTTCATTCCATTATTCTCGTTCATTTTTTTCGTAAAATGGAGGGTTTCTTTAGTTGTGGAATGAGGTTAAGAACAATGAGCAAGCATAAGCATACATCTTATTCCAATGTAGCTGTGTACACTCGTGTAGACAGTTTTTATTTTGGATTAATTTAAGTATGAAAAAATGGATGGTTTACCATTCGTTTCTTAGAGCCGCAATGACATTGTTCATTGCGGCTATTTTTTATTATTAGGAGGTTTATAAAGTGAATCAACATACATTTAACATGTTGGAATTCCAGCAAATTAAGGACGAAATTGCTAACTTTGCATTAACCAAAGAAGGTAAAGAGAAAATAAAGAATCTTGTCCCATCAACAAAAGTTAAGCAAATAGAGGCATGGCTTGAAGAAGTTACGGAGGCAGTCGAGATTTTGAAAATTAGTGCAAGTGTTCCTGTGCATGGCCTGGATGGAATGACTGCCATCCTTCAGAACATGAATAAAGGAGCAGCACTTAGAGTAGAGCAACTAACAAAGCTATATGATTTTTTGGATAGCTGTGGAAAAATGAGGAGATACATGAAGGATAAAGCTTTTTATGCACCAAGGGTATCTGCCTATGTCGAGGTTATTGATGAATTACCTGAACTGGCCGCTGAAATTATTCGCTGTGTCCGTAATGGCAGGGTAGATGATTACGCAAGCAAGGAATTATTAAAAATAAGAAAACAACTTGCGATACAAGAGGAACGTTTGAAGGAAAAAACGATGCAACTGATCCGTTCCAATAATAATAAATTGTATTTACAAGAAAATGTGGTAAGTCAACGAAATGGGAGATATGTGATTCCGATAAAAAAAGAATATCGCAACAAAATAAAGGGGACGGTCCTCGATACATCTGCATCTGGGTCCACACTTTTTATAGAACCAGAAGAAATTGCTGTCTTTCAGGATCAATTAACGTGGCTTCTTTCAGATGAAGAAGTAGAGGTTCAAAAGGTGTTAACCTATTTAACAGGTTTAGTGGAACAAAAGGAGCAGCAAATCTGTCTTGCCGTTGAAACAATGATTCAATACGATTTTCTTTTTGCTAAAGCAAAATATTGCCGAATGATTAAAGGCTCTAAGGTGGGTATTAACCAATTTGAGGAATTAACATTAATACAGGCCCGGCATCCTCTTTTAGGTGACAAGGCTGTCCCATTAACTTTTACGATGAGTAGGGAAGAAAAGGCACTTGTTATCACCGGACCAAATACCGGCGGGAAAACTGTAACCATTAAGACAGTGGGCTTGTTAACATTAATGGTGCAAAGTGGTCTGCATATTCCTGCCGCTGAAGAAAGTAACATTAGAATCTTTGATCGAATATTAGTAGATATTGGTGACGGGCAAAGTATTACCGAAAATTTAAGTACCTTTAGTTCTAGAATTGTCAATATTATTGAAATCTTAAAGGATACGAATGATCGAACATTAGCCTTATTAGATGAACTTGGCTCTGGTACTGATCCGGGAGAAGGAATGGGGCTTGCTACCGCTATCTTAGAAACTCTTTATCAAAAAGGAGCAACCATTCTAGCAACGACTCATTATAGTGAAATAAAAGAGTTTGCAGAAGAACATTTAGGCTTTATAAATGGCTCAATGGAGTTTGATTTAACAACGCTCTCGCCAACATACCGGTTAGTGATCGGCCGGGGAGGAGATAGCCAGGCGTTTGCAATTGCCTTGAGACTCGGGATGCACCCAGCTATTGTTGAAAGAGCTCATTACATCACTTATAAGGAAGAAAAACAATATCTAAGTCAAGAAACAGAACAATGGAAATTAAAAGAATTAGAAAAACAGGTGATGATAAATAAGTACCAGCAGCAACAAGCTGCAGTAAAAACAGAAATACCAATTTATCATCAAGGTGATAATGTTAAAATTTCACCAGCAAATGAGTTTGGGATTGTGTACAAGGGTCCGGACCAGCATGGAAATTACCTTGTTCAAGTAAAAGGTGAAAAAGTATCTATAAACCACAAACGATTGACCATATATATCAGAGCAGATGAGCTATATCCGGAGAATTATGATTTTGATATTATTTTTCAATCAAAGGAAAATCGCAAAAAAAGCAAGCTTCTTTCCAAAGGCTATCAAGAGAATATAACAATCGATTATTCTGAATAATGGGAAACAGGATGTCTCAATGAAAAGGTTAAATAACCTATTTTGAGACATCTTGTTTTTAGAATTGTACAGCCTGTAGTCCTTAGTTAATAAGACAAAGGCCTATTTTTTTTGATTTGCATATTGTTGGGCAAGAAGGAGTTTTACTTCATTATAGCTTAAGCCGGATTGACTATTCAGCCGTTTTACTTCTTCAATATCCGTACCGACTTTGCTATACCGTTTCTGTTCAGATGACATCTGAATTTCACTCCAATCTCTAAAGAAATTTTTTGTGGAAATGAAAAGTAACATTTTTGTCCATACTAGTAAAAAAAGGAGGCGGTTCCCATTTTTTACGGTAAAAGGGCTAAAGAAGAAGAGATTGAAACCATACTTGTTGATACTGAGGTTTACTCTTGCTCGGATGATGCTTGTATCGGCTGGATGAGAAAGGATTTTGTCGCAGACGATCTGCTATGTCCAATGTGCGGCAACCAAATGTTACAAGAAATAAGAGAGCTTCCAAAAATCTAAATAAATATTCTATTTATAAAAAGACTGTCACTGTAGTGGACAGTCTTTTATTCTTCACCGAAATCAAAAAAATGTTCTTCATATGCTCTCTGGGCAGATTCTGAGGATGTGAATATTCCATCATCATCCTCAATGACATGAAATGTTTCATTAAGAAATAATGCTAAGGCATTTGGGTCTTTCGGGTGCTGAACAATCTCTGCTGGTTGAACATTTGCTACAGAAGGAACATGCGGGTTACGGTAGATGACATATACTTCATCTCCGGGTTTGGCATTTTCTAAATCAATTATACTCATATTGAATAACCATCCTTTACAAATTTTCGTTTTGCTGTCTGATCTCATCCCCAGTTATAATCATATTAGCTTCTTCAAGTGCCTTGTGCTCGTTGACTGAATCTCCCGGTGTATTTTTTTTATTGGGGAATACTGAGCCGTTTTCGATAGTCACTAGCGGTTGTTCATCTGCAGGTGTCAAATAATCTTTCTTCTTAGCCATCAGAATCATCTCCTTATAGTAAAAGGTTTCACATAGAGAAATTGGTTTATGCCTTCCTAATTTTTTCCTAAGCGGAATATATTGTCTATAAAATAAAAACCCTCCATTTAGTATGGAGGGCCTTTGTGTTACTCTTCTTTTTTTGATAAGCAGTGATCACATTCCATTAAGTAGCTTTCAGCCTGTTCATCCATATGTTGACCACACTCTGGACATTCCTTTTTTGGTAAGCTGCGGAAAAATTCAACTGGACTCATTAACATTTAAAACCCCTCCTCGATTAATACAGTTTATTGTATTTGCTTTTGTTGTAGTACAGTATAAATAAAAAAAATAAACTTTTTTTGGCTTTTGTAAGATGGAATATTTCTGTGAACTACTCTTCTCTTTTAGATAAACAGCGGTCACATTCCATTAGATAACTCTCAGCTTGTTCCTCCATATGTTGACCACATTCTGGGCATTCCTTTTTTGGTAAGCTGCGGAAAAATTCAACTGGACTCATTAACATGTATAACTCCTCCTTTATTAATACAGTTTATTAAACATCCTCTTGTTATAGTACAGTATAAACAAAAAACTCCTTTTTGTGTAGACTTTTTTTAGAAAAATTTATCCTTTCTAAAAAAATAAGACTTTTGTCCCGAAAATCTATTTATGCATTCCTTTAGTTTCATTTATAATGAGGTAGATAACCCGTGGATAAAAGAAATATTACTTCCATACCTATTTAATTTACATTACAATCATAGTAGAAATACCTTGTAGACATTGGAGGGATGCAGTTTAATGGGGGCAATGCTAGGAATTTTTCATCCATACTTTATTATTATCGCCATTGGTTTAACAATTATGGCATCATATACAGCACTAGATATGTTTATCTTGATAAGATCGTCAAATCAAAATAAAAGACTGTTGTTTCTTGGCGGGACCTTATCGATGGGGATTGGGATATGGGTAATGAACTTTATGGCATTAATCTCGGCGGACACGAATCGCTTTACCAGTTATCATATACCTCTCACGATTCTTTCTATTTTTATTGGGATCGCATTTACCGGGATGGCGTTTCTTTGGTTTTTTGGAAAAACGATTAACATATTTCACTTACTAATTGGCAGCTTATTTTTAACCCTTGCTGTAATCGCAATTCAGGTTATTGGTTTATATGCAATGAATGTAAATATAGACTATAATATCGGCCTTATGATTTTTTCAGGATTGTTAATATTTGGCTCCTTTTTATTTTCACTGTGGATTCTTTTTTCTTCGACCTATTCCCAAGGTAATCAAGTTTGGTTAAAACCGATAAGTGCAATTATCATAACAGTAGCCATAGCGGAAGGACACTTTTTATTAAAAAGAGCTGCTATTACGACCAGCGGGGCGATATCTAAAGATCAAGCAGACAGTCCGTTCTTTATTTATTTGGTATTGTTTGTTTCGGTATTGATTATTGGCGGCTTGATCATTTCAAGTATGTTGATAAGCAAGCAATTAGCAACAACTGATACGAACTTAAAGGATATCACAGCAGCCCTAGATGCCTCGACAATTGTAGCTATTACGGACCCTAAAGGTATTATTACTTTTGTTAACGATAAATTTGAAGAAATTTCCAAATATAAAAAAGAGGAAATTATCGGAAAAAATCATCGAATCCTTAATTCAGGCTATCATTCAAAAGAATTCTTCCGAAATTTATGGCAAACCATTCAGGCAGGCACGATATGGCGTGGTGAGATTCGCAACAAAGCCAAGGATGGTTCTTTTTATTGGGTTGACACGACCATCGTTCCTTTTTTGAATAACAAAGGGAAGCCTGTCCAATATGTTGCTATTCGGTCTGATATTTCTAACAGGAAAAAGGCTGAAGAACATCTAAAAGAAATGATTAAAGAGAATGTTGATATAAAATTTGCTTTAGATCAATCGTCTATAGTAGCCTTTACAGATGCCAAAGGGAAAATCACTAGTGTAAATGAAAAGTTTTGTGAAATTTCTAAGTACAATCGTGATGAAATTCTAGGGCATGATCACCGAATCCTTAATTCTGGCTATCACTCCAAGGAATTTTTCAAGAACTTATGGAAAACAATCGGTTCTGGTCAAGTATGGAAGGGCGAATTAAGAAATAAAGCGAAGGATGGGACTTATTATTGGGTTGACACAACTATCGTTCCGTTTTTAAATGAACAGGGCAAACCTTATCAGTATTTAGCCATTCGTAACGATATCACCGAACGAAAGAAAACAGAAGAAGTCCTTCACCGTCAGGATAAGCTTGCTGCAGTAGGACAACTGGCGGCAGGTGTTGCTCATGAAATCCGTAATCCGTTAACGTCCATGAAAGGGTATGCTGAATTCTTACAGTTAGACGAAAAGGATCCAGAGCGGATGGAATTTTTAAATATTATTCTGGATGAAATTGAGCGGGTTAATACCATTGTGGAGGATTTTATGGTACTAGCGAAACCTAAAGCGGTTGAATTAGAGGAAAAAAATGTTGTTCCTGTGATTCGAAATGTTGTTTCTTTGCTGGAATTTGAAGCTAGGAAAAAAAATGTCCGCTTATCATTTGACTGCAATCAAGAGATTATCCAAATTGAATGTGATGAAAACCGGTTAAAGCAAGTTTTTCTTAACTTTATTAAAAACGGAATTGAGGCCATGCCAAATGGCGGAGAATTGCATGTGAAAACTGTCATTCATGATAATAATGTTCAAATCTCTATCCAGGATTCAGGTGTTGGAATTCCAAAAGAAAAATTAAAGAAACTGGGAGAACCATTTTTCACAACGAAGAAAAATGGAAACGGCCTAGGTTTAATGGTAAGTTTTAAAATCATTGAGAGTCATAATGGAAAAGTGTTTGTCGAAAGTGAACCAAATAAGGGAACAACGTTTAATATCTTATTACCTGCTAAAATTGCCTAGAACGAGAGGAAACTCTCGTTTTTTTATTTTCATAAAAGTTCCTAAATTTTTAATAATTTTGAATCTACAATTGTATGATAATCGATTATGATGAATATATAGGTTTTATGATTCTATGGGAGGGGACCTGAGTGTCAGATACAAAATTGGTAAAAACCATTTGTGGTTACTGTGGAACAGGCTGTGGTCTTGTCTTAGAAGTGGCGGATAACAAAATAATGAAAATCCGCGGAGATAAAGAAGCACCGGTTAATAAAGGACAAACGTGCGTAAAAGGAGCATTTGCGTATAAATACGTGCATGCCAAAAGTCGAATAAACTCACCACTTATCCGCAAAGCTGGAAAATTAATAGAAGCGACCTGGGAAGAGGCTTATCAATATATTGCGAGCAAATTATCGGAGATAAAAACTACCTGGGGACCTAATGCCATCAGTATGTTTGCATGCGCGCGCAGTACTAATGAATCTAATTATGTAACGCAAAAATTTATGCGGACGGTTATCAACAGCAACAATATTGATGGCTGTAACCGAACGTGACATGCACCTAGTGTTGCCGGTCTGGCAACTATTTTTGGAAGCGGTTTCCCAACAAATACCCTTGAAGATTTTGATCGGGCAGAAGTGCTGCTGCTAATGGGTTCTAATACGACTGAAGCCCATCCTATTATTGCGAACCGCATGAAAAAGGCTGTAAAAACGGGACTAAAAATCATTGTCATTGATCCCCGGAGAATTGATATGGTTAAAGTGGCTCACCGGCATTTACAGATTAATGTAGGTACAGATATAGCTCTTATAAATGCTTTCATACGAGTTATCTTAAAAGAAGGTCTATACAATGCCGAGTTTATTAAGAAATTTACGGTTGATTTTGATCGGTTAGAAAGTCAGGTAGAACCTTATACACCTGAGTATGCTGCTATGATTACTGGTCTTTCCGCTGATGATATTGTAACAACTGCGAGAGAGTATGCGACGTCCAGCGGCTCTATGATAGCCTATACACTAGGTATTACAGAGCATCATTGCGGTGTAAATAATGTTTTTGATATTGCGAATTTAGCTCTATTAACTGGGAACATCGGTAAACAAGGAACAGGGATTATGCCGCTGAGAGGGCAGAATAACGTCCAAGGAGCGGGTGATATGGGCTGTCTTCCTAATCAACTCGCCGGAGGGATGAGCATAGCGAATAATGAATTTCGTGCCCGCTATGAAAAGGAGTGGGGGGTTAAACTGAACCCAAACCCAGGTGATACGCAAACTCGAACTTTTGACCGTCTAGAGATGGGTGAGTTAAAAGCTCTTTATGTAATTGGTGAGAATCCGCTTTTAGCTGATGTTCATATGAATCATACGAAAACATTATTTGAAAAGCTTGATTTACTAATTGTCCAGGATATTTTCTTAACAGAAACCGCCCAAATGGCCGATGTTGTTCTTCCAGCTCGTTCTTGGGGTGAGGTGGATGGAACCTATACCAATACAGATCGTAGAATCCAGCGGGTTCGTAAGGCTGTTGAACCACATCCTAATACCAAAGAAGATTGGGAAATTCTTTGTGACCTTGCGACATTAATGGGTTATCCGATGCATTATCATAATAGTGAGGAAATCTGGAATGAGGTAAGAAAGCTTGCCTGGGAGATGTATGGTGGTATAACCTATGACCGTCTAGAAGAAGAATATAGTATTCACTATCCTTGTCCCGATGAAAATCATCCAGGAACTTTCATTATGCATGAACGGTTCCATAAACAGAATCCTGATATAAAAAAATCACGATTCGTTCCGGTTGATTATACTGAACCATTAGAATTGCCGGATCCGGAATATCCATTTATGTTAACAACAGGCAGGCGTTATGAATCTTATAATACCCATTCGCAGACCCGCTTCTATGCAGATGGTGTTAAAGTAAAACAAACAGAAGAAACCATTGATATCCATCCCGAAGATGCCCGCTCCCTTGGGATACAGGATGGCGAGGTGGTACAGGTTACTTCCCGCCGAGGGGAGCTTCTTGTAAAGGTAAAAATTACTGAACAAGTGGTTCCTGGACTTGTATTTATGAGCTTCCATTGGAGTGAAACACCAACTAACGTATTAACATTGAATGAATATGACCCCATCTCAGGCACTGCCGAATACAAAGCTTGTGCTGTTGCTATAACAAAGGTGTCTTAAGATCATTCCCAAAAAAGTGCAGCGAATCCGCTGCACTTTTTTAGTGTATTATTATCTGAATATTTAGTTACTCAGAAATGCTATTGTAATATAATTGCCATTCTTGTAAACCAATTAACATCCCCTTGTTCTTTTTCTCGGAAAAAAACATGTTATGATGAGAACAGTTAGTAGCGAAGAACATGGGAGGATATAGAAATGATCAAAAAAATAAAAGCATTCCTAGCAGTTGCTGCACTCTCAGGGACTGTAGGCGCTAATGTACATGCCGAAGAAATAACTGTTCAAGATGGAGATACCCTTTGGGGGATATCACAGGTACATAATACATCTGTAGATAAAATTAAAACCTGGAATCACCTTTCTACTGACCTGATTCATCCAGGAGATGTATTAACGATTGCAACGGAAAAACAATATACCGTACAACAGGATGATACATTAGGTGATATTGCGTTAAAATATCAAGTGCAAGTAAACCAAATTAAACAATGGAATAAATTAAATACAGACCTCATTCATCCAGGCTTAACTCTCATTATTTATGATGAGGTAACGGATAGTGTGAAAAATGCTGAGGCAACAGATCTTAAGGAGGAAAATCCTGTTACAAGTAATTTAGAAAAACCTGTTGCAAAATCAGTGGTAACTGCAGCCGAACCGACGACTTCCACCATTCCGAAACCAGTTAAGGCTGCTGAGCCTGTTAAGCCAGCACCAGTTTCTCAGCCGGCTAAAACAACTGCGAATTCAGTGAAAACAGATAGCAGCGATGAAAATAACAGCAAAGAAATTACGGTAAAGGCCACAGCTTATACAGCTTCATGTGAAGGGTGTTCAGGAACTACAGCAACAGGGGTGGATCTGAAGGCTAATCCTGACGCTAAAGTAATTGCCGTAGACCCAAAAGTTATTCCACTTGGAAGTAAAGTATACGTAGAAGGTTACGGAGTGGCTACTGCCGCAGATACAGGCGGTGCTATAAAAGGAAATAGAATCGATGTTTTTATCCCTACAGAGCACGGGGCTCTAGAATGGGGCAATAAACACATTACGGTTAAAATAATAGATTAAAAAAACTGCCTAAACTAGGCAGTTTTTTTGTGTTTAATTAACTAGCTTGTTTTACTACAGAACCTGTAACAGAAGCTTTTCTTTGATAGAAGAACCAGTTTAGAATAAATGAGATGACATAGAATCCAATAAAGAAGTAGAATGCAGTTACATAAGTTCCTGTTGAATTAATAGACCATCCGAAAAGTTTTGGAATAAAGAATGATCCATATGCGGCAAAGGCTGCTGAGAACCCGATAACAGGTGCTGCTTCTTTTGGTATAAAAATGGTTGGTATCATTTGGAATGTTGAACCAGAACCAATACCTGATGCTAGGAAAAGAATTAAGAAAGAGAACAGGAATCCATTAAATTGCTTTCCATTTAAGAAGTATATAACACCAACTGCACCAATTCCCATAATGACTAATACATAGGCCGTCACTCTTGCTCCACCAAGCTTATCAGCCATCCAGCCGCCAACAGGTCTAGCGGCTGCTGCAACTAATGCACCAAGGAAGGCGAGTGAAAGATGTTCAGGAAATTGTGATCTCAAAAGAAGCGGAAATGCCGCAGAGTAACCAATAAATGAACCAAATGTAGCTACATATAAAGCTGTCATAATCCATGTGTGTTTACGTTTAACGATAACAAATTGATCAGCCACCGTTTGTTTTGCACCTGGTACGTTATCCATTTTAAAAATAGCAAGAATGGTCATGATGATAATTGGAATTACCCAGATAAACGCTGCATTTTGTAACCATACGGTTTGACCAGTTGCTAAAACTTGTTTGCCGCCAACGAAAGCAATGGTTCCTGATGTAATAATTAATGGTGTAACAAATTGGACCACTGATACTCCCATGTTTCCAAGACCACCGTTAATTCCAAGAGCCGTACCTTTTTCTTTTTTTGGATAGAAGAAGCTAATATTAGCGGATGATGATGAGAAGTTACCTCCGCCAAGACCACATAGTGCAGCGAGTAATAACATAATTGTATACGGTGTGTCCGGATTTTGAACAGCAAAACCGATTCCTATTGCTGGGATTGCAAGAACGGCAGTAGAGATAACGGTCCAGTTCTTTCCTCCAAAAAATCCTACTGCAAATGTATAAATGAAACGAAGTGTTGCGCCCACAAGTCCAGGGATAGCGGCAAGTGTTAATAATTGCTCTTCTGAAAAATGAAAGCCAACGTCGTTGAGTCTAACGGCAACAACGGACCAAATTTGCCAAACAATAAAGGCCAGCATAAGTGATGGTACAGAGATCCATAAATTTCTACTTGCGTGTTTTTTTCCTTCGGATTTCCAGAACTTTTCATCTTCTGGATTCCAGTAATTAATTCGGGCCATGTGATTTCCCCCTAAATGGTTAGTGTAATTATTAATTTTCAGCATTGGCTTGCTTGTGTTTTTACTATAAACTACATACTGACTTGAAATTTGTGACGAACGTCACAAAAATAGTGAAGGAAATGTGAACACCTGCTATTAGACAAAAAGTTGTAATAATTAAGCTTGGTTAAAAGTAAGGTGAAAAATAAAAAAGAAATCCTCAAAAATGAGGATTTCTTTTATAAATATGTTTTTCGTCGGATCGCTCTTTCACTTCATAAAACATGCCTACATAGTTTTTGGCATCTCCGGAATCATCTTTAATTGCGGTAATTGTAAGCCATTCTTTGTATATTTCATTATTTTTGCGCCTATTCCAAATAAAGCCTTCCCAATATCCATTTGTAAGTAAACTTTTCCACATTGCTTGATAAAATTCATGGGTATGTTCACCCGATTGAAGTACACTTGGCGTTTTTCCGATTACTTCCTTTAAACCATAACCAGTTATTCTTGAAAAGGCAGGATTTACATTTTGAATGATTCCGTTTACGTCTGTTATACAAATACCATCAATGGCGTGATTAACTATTTTCTGAGAAAGCTCTAATCTTTCTTGGTAATATAGCCAAATTGCGATTACAAGACTAGCTAAAGAAAATTCAGAAAGAGACATAAATCCTATCGCATAGTGCCCTGTCAAATTAAAGAAAATGGTGAGAATAAGCGGCGGGAAAAAACCCCCTAGACCACCCATGGCTGAAACTATTCCGTTGACAATTCCTGCTTGCTTGGAAAAGTATAAGGGGACCAGCTTAAAGATTGCCCCGTTTCCTAACCCAGCAAAGAAGGCCACTAACAAGCATCCAAATGAGTAAATTGGCAATGATGGTGTAAATGATAACAAAAAACCTGCAAAAGTTAAGCTAAAGAAAACAGCCATTAGAATTAAAAAGGGATTAATTTTATCACCAAGCCATCCCCCTACTGGACGGAACAAGGTTGCAAGCACGATAAAACCAGTGGTTCGTATTCCAGCATCAATTTTATCTAATTCAAATTGATTTACTAAGAAAGATGGTAAATAGATTGTAAAAGCAACAAATGAACCAAATGTGACAAAATAAAATATGCTTAATACCCATAGTTTTGGATTTTTATAAACTCCATTTAATTGCTCTGATAAGGAGTGGCTTATTTTCCGTTCTTGTTTATCACCAAATAAAAAGTTTAAAATGGCAAATAGAAGCATTAAAAAAAGAAAAAGGTTTACTGTAGATCTCCATCCAATAGCATTGGCAAGAACAGGAGCTAAAAAAGCAGTTATTGCTGTTCCTATATTTCCAGCTCCATATATTCCATTAATAAATCCATGTTTGGTTTTTTCGTAATATTTTGGCAAAGAAGTAACGCCAATAGAAAAAACTGCACCGCCAAGCCCCAGCAGTAACCCACCAATGATCAACATTTGAATGTTGCTCGAATAACTGATGATGATAATGGGAAAAAGAAGGAAAATAAAGCTTATACTAAATAAAATTCTGGCCCCATATTTGTTTGTCCAATAGCCTATTGGAACCCTTAATAGGGACCCAAGGATAACGGGTACTGCCGTTGCCCAGGCAATTTCAGTTGTTGTTAGATGGATATCTTCCTTAATAAATGGCATTAGAGAAGAAATTAATACCCAAACCATAAACCCTGCAATTAAACTACTTGTTTGAATAAATAATTGTCCTTTACCTTTTTTCATTGTCTTCCTCCCTGTAAAGCCGTTTTATTCTCTATTTTCGAACGAGTGTTTTGACCATTGTATTAGCTAAATTCCTTTGATTTCCCTAAGTATTATAAACAACAATTAGAGAGAATACAGTGAGGTTCGACACTGCCAGATAAATATATTTACATATATTAATTGTAGTTGTATATTTTTCCTGTAATATGTGTTTTACTGTTACCATAATTTAAATGAAGTATAAATTTTTCTACAAAAATAATAATCGGTTAGGAAGGATATAAAATGGAACAAAAAAAGTATTTTCTTGATCCTCCTAAAATCCTTGTTGTTGGATTTGCTTCTATTATTTTAATAGGGGCCATTTTATTAACGCTTCCTGCTGCAACTACAAATGGACATGGTCTGTCTTTTTTAAATGCTTTGTTCACTGCTACATCAGCAACTTGCGTCACAGGTCTTGTGGTAGTGGATACTGGTACAACTTTTACAATATTTGGTCAAATTGTCATTTTGTCATTGATTCAAGTTGGAGGCCTCGGATTTATGACATTCGCAACTTTTTTTGCCTTATTATTAGGAAAGAAAATTTCTTTAAAGGAAAGAATACTACTGCAGGAATCTTTAAATAATCTTTCGATGGAAGGAATTGTCAAGCTTGCTAGGAGGATTATTATTTTTACGGGTGTGATTGAATTTATTGGAGCACTTATATTAACGATTCGTTTTTCCTTCGATATGCCGCTTAGAAAAGCTATTTATTTTGGTATTTTTCATTCCATTTCCAACTTTAATAATGCAGGATTTGATTTAATGGGGGAATTTCATAGTTTAACAGGCTATGTGGAGGACCCAACTGTAACCCTAACCGTTTGTTTACTAATTATTTTGGGTGGAATTGGTTTCATTGTCATGAATGAACTATATGAATATCGAGCTATTAAACGCGTTTCACTGCATACAAAAATTGTCCTTTTAACAAGTGCTATTTTAGTCATTGTAGGAACCATCGGCATTTTTTTATTAGAGTATTCCAATCACCTGACATTAAAGCCATTATCCCTGACAGGAAAAATCCTAGGTTCCTTGTTTCAATCTGTCACAGCTAGAACGGCAGGTGCCAATACATTAAGTATCGGGGATTTAACTCAATCCAGCTTATTATTAATTATTTTGCTGATGTTTATCGGTGCTTCGCCTGGATCAACGGGAGGCGGGATAAAAACGACTACCTTTACCACATTACTAGGGGCAGTTTGGTCACAAATTCGCGGGAAAGAGGATGTTATTTTTTACCGTCAGCGTATTGAATATGAAACCATATACAAAGCTTTAACGGTAACATTTAGTGGACTGTTTCTCGTGATGTTCATGACACTTGTATTAACTATTTCTGAAAAAGGACATGAATTTTTAGCCATTCTTTTTGAGGTGACGTCTGCCTTTGCAACTGTGGGGCTTTCAATGGGATTAACACCTGAATTATCAGATATTGGCAAGATATTGATTATGTTGACCATGTTTGCCGGAAGGGTGGGGCCTTTAACGATTGCATTTGCCGTGACTATGCGGAGAAACCCTGACCCGTTCCGCTATCCTAAAGGTAAAATTATGATTGGATAATGATTTCGTAAGACTCCTGTTAAACCAAACAGGAGTCTTTTTTGCTATGGTTATGATAAAATTTAAACATTAGAGATACAGATTGGAGTGAATATAATGAACTTTCCACAAATTGAAACCTTTGAAGGTCGACTAGAACTAATGAAATCTCTTGCAAAAAAGTTTTTAACAAGAGCGCATCAAGTGGACATAGAGGGGGCCTTTCCTTTTGACAATATTGAAGATTTGAAAAATACAGGTTATACCACCTTAACAGTTCCCTCAAGATATGGGGGCAAGGAGATTTCCTTATATGAACTAGTTCGCCTGCAGGAAATGATTGCAGAAGGTGATGGGGCTACTGCGCTTTCTATTGGCTGGCATATGGGGATTATCATGAATCTCCATGAGAAAAGATCATGGGGTGAATCATTATTTAAGTTTTTGTGTGAAAAAGTAAACAATGGTGCATTGATTAACAGCGCACAAACTGAGCCTAAAACAGGCAGTCCAACACGGGGAGGAAGACCAGAAACCAACGCAGTAAAAACAGACCAGGGCTGGGTGATTACAGGCAGAAAAACCTTTACTACCATGGCACCTGTATTGGATTATTTTATTGTCAATGCAACAATAAAGGAAACCAATGAAATGGCCAACTTTTTAATCCCAAGAGAAACCAAGGGAGTGAAAATTGAAGAAACCTGGGATAGTATCGCTTTACGAGGAACGGGAAGTCATGATTTAATCCTTGAAAAGGTGGTCATTCCTGAAGAATATCTTGTTGAAGTGCCAAATGCAAAAGGCAGAAAGGCTAACGGATGGCTGCTTCATATTCCTGCCTGTTATCTTGGAATTGCCAAGGCAGCCCAAAGGTATGCGATTCAATTTGCAAGCGAATATTCTCCAAACAGTATCAATGGTACTATTATTGATTTACCAAACGTAAGGCAAAAGATTGGTGAAATGGAACTAAAAATAATGCAGGCGGAGTCTTTTTTATACTCCATTGCAAAACAATGGGATTCCGCTACAGAAAATGAGCGGGAAAAGATGCTTCCGACACTAGGAGCTGTTAAGTTAACGGTCACAAATGCCGCAATTTCAATTGTAGATTTAGCGATGAGAATAGTAGGAGCAAAAAGTTTATCCCTCCAAAACCCACTTCAACGATATTATCGCGATGTCCGGGCAGGCTTGCATAATCCTCCAATGGATGATATGACCATCGAGCTTTTGGCTAAGGAAAGCATTTTTATCCATCAAAATAATTTATAACTCTACGGAATTCGACAAGACCTTTAGAGATTACTAATAGATGCTTATTTATTTATATCTATGGGTATCTTAAGATAAAGGAGTGAGGAAGAATGCCAAGAGGTAAAGAATTAGAGCAGCTCCCAATGGCGAATATTGCACCCGGAGCTGGCAAAGACGCTGGTAAATACAATCGGGAAGTCCTTGGGAGTATAGTACAAAATGAACAGCCCCAGCCTAGTGAGATTGAAAAAGAAAATGAAGACATGGTCTAATAGAGCAGGAATTGTCCTGCTCTTTTTTATTCAGTAAAAATAAAGACCATCTTTTCAGCGAAAAGATGGCAATCCGATTAATCTTCCATTAATTCATGAATCTCAACAATTGATCGTTCTTCAAGCGGTCCCCGCAAATGAACAGTGGCTGTTCTTCCGTCTTCATTTAACTGATCAATCCAAACGGAAGTTCCGTTATATTTAACTTCAATATCAGCAGAAGACGATAGAATTTGCTTTACTCGATTAACATTCATTTTTTTCACTCCTGAATTCTATGATGGTAATTTAGGTACAAATATATTGTAACCGTTTTCTTCTATTGTATATTAATGAGTGGAATAGATATCAATTTGGTTGCCGTTAATTGTCCCATCTTCATGTAAATTCTCTAGGCTGCTAAGGTAGTTCTCAAGTTCCACTTGCATTTCCTTTGGTGCACCAGGTTTTAAATGCCAATTTCCAGGCTCATCAACAAAATACGAGCTATTTGTAAACTCCGGCCTCTTTCTAGGCATAAACTCACTCCCTTATTCCTTCAATAGTTAATCATAATGATAATAAAAAGAGTCTCAGGAAAGTTTGATTTATAACTTCCATCGTGCTTATGCTTACCAATAATTATATAATTATTCGATATCCAATCCGTAAAAGATAAGTCTATATTCTTATTGCCTCCCTGATTCGTTCGGGTTTATGATAGGTGAAATAAAGGGAGCAGCACTTTGGGGAAGATGAAATATTAGGCACATAAAAAACAATTTTTATGAATGTGAAACCAAAACACCATGGTCATCGTCATATATATTTGAGAATAAAAACAGTCATGTCCTACATAAAACGGTCATATGATAAAGGAGAATTTAATCAGAAGGACAGGTAATGATGTTGTCGAGAAATGTTGAAAAATAAGTAAAAATAACGTGTACGGTATTAATAAATCATACATAAAATGGCATATTTTATGTTTTAATTTTTTAAAAAAGTGTGGTATAGTAATTGAGGTTCGTTTACCGGAGCTTATTGGTAAGTGAGAGGAGAATTATGTTATGAATAAAATTAGATTACCTAAAACATTAAATAACAGCCATATTTCATTCTTTGTAATTGCCGTTTTATTATTCTGGATCAAAACATATGCGGCCTATCAAATTGAATTTAACTTAGGAATTGATAATAATCTGCAGAAATTTTTGCTGCTGATCAATCCTTTAAGTTCAGCGCTTTTTTTTCTTGGTTTAGCCTTGCTCTTTAAGAGACGTACCAAGCTAGTCATGATTATTATCAATTTCTTTTTATCATTCTTGTTGTACGCTAATATCGCGTATTATCGATTTTTTAATGACTTTATTACGGTACCAGTACTAATGCAGACAAAAACAAATGCTGGACAATTGGGGGATAGTGCACTATCTCTAATTTCTCCATTTGATATTTTATACTTTCTTGATACAATCATTTTAATTGTTTTGGCGTTAACTGTTTTCAAAAAAGTGACAGTAACGAATAGAAAGTCTTATAAAATGGTTTTATTGTTTGCAATCACTACGTTTCTTTTTAACCTGGGGTTAGCGGAAAAGGATCGTCCACAATTATTAACACGTTCTTTTGATCGCAACTACTTAGTTAAATACCTAGGTGCATACAATTTTACGATTTATGATGTAATTCAAAATATTAAATCTTCTAGTCAGCGGGCATTAGCTGACAGCAGTGATATCACGGATGTAGAGAACTATCGTAAAGCAAACTACGCTGCTCCAAATCCGGTTTACTTTGGTAAGGCAAAAGGAATGAACGTACTTTATATTTCAATGGAGTCCTTCCAAAGCTTTATGATTGATTATAAGATGCCAAACGGACAAGAGGTAACACCATTTTTGAATTCATTGGCACATGATGGCAGTACTTTCTATTTTGATAATTTCTACCATCAAACAGGGCAAGGTAAAACATCTGATGCTGAATTCTTAATGGAGAATTCCTTATACCCTATGGCACAAGGGGCCGTTTTCGTTAATAAAGCTCAAAATACGTACCAGGCGATGCCTTCAATTCTAAAAGGACAGGGATATACATCTGCTGTTTTCCATGGAAACTATAAAACATTCTGGAACAGAAATGTTATCTATAAAGCTTTTGGATATGATCAGTTTTACGATGCGGAATACTATAACATGACTGACGAAAATACCAAAAACTATGGAATGAAAGACAAACCATTCTTTAAAGAATCTATGCCTTTGTTGCAAGGCTTAAAGCAGCCATTCTATACAAAGTTCATTTCGTTATCTAACCACTTCCCATTTGAAATGGATCCAGAGGATACAGATTTTCCAGCTGGTGATTATGGTGATTCGGTTGTTAACCAGTATTTCCAATCTGCCCATTATATGGACCAGGCATTTGAACAGTTCTTTAATGACTTAAAAGCTAGTGGATTGTACGATAATACAGTAATTGTTATGTATGGTGACCACTATGGTATCTCTGAAAACCATAATGAAGCGATGGCTAAAGTATTAGGTGTAGATGAAATTACACCGGCTATTAACGCAAAATTACAGCGTGTACCTTTATATATTCACGTACCTGGTGTGAAAGGTGGAGTTCAGCATCAAATTGGCGGCGAAGTGGATGTCCGTCCAACTGTCCTTCATTTATTAGGTATTGATACAAAGGATTATATGGAATTTGGTTCTGACTTACTTTCTAAAGATCATCGTAATTGGGCGTTGTTTAGAAATGGTGACTTTGTATCATCGGACGGCATTCAAATCAATGAAAAATGTTACGGATATGAGACAACTGAAGAATTAACGGATAATGCCCTATGTAAGAGCATTGATGAAAAAGTAAAAACAGAATTGCAGATGTCAGATGAAATTGTCTATAAAGACTTATTAAGATTCTATAAGCCTGAAGGATATACCCCAATTAATCCTAATGACTATGAGTATTTAGGACCTAAGGGAAAAGCAACAAAAACAACTGAAGACAATTAATTATTGAGAGAGGGACTTTGTCCTTCTCTTTTTTATTATTTAGAGGGGAAGCAAAATAAAGGATTAGCCAATTTGGACAGGTTAGCATATAATAAGTGAAATACATTTACGAACAGTCAGGAGTGGATCGCATGAGAGACGTAACTTTATTGGATATATTTGAACACCGCATTGCCCAAAAGTATTTAAACCGCTCAGGACTTGCCCATGCGATTGCGGTGGCATACCATGCTTTTCATTTGAGTAAAGAACATCAGCTTGATGTTGATATTGCTGCTAAAGCAGGGCTTCTCCATGATATGGGGCACTATACTTGGTATAAGAACGGAAAATGGGATTATGACCTATATAAACAAAATGATATTCATCCAATAAAAGGCGCCGAACGGGCGCATAAGCTATTGATCCGCCTTGGGGAAAACCCAATTAAGGCCAAGACGATTGCGCTTGCGATTCTATTTCATACCGACTCATTTTTGCCTTCAAATGATATTGTAAGGACACCACTACAGCAAGTTGTAAAATGGGCGGATGAAAAAGATGAAGAAGAAGGTGGAATGCATCATTATCGGACGATTGATTATGAACGTGCAAAAAAAAGTATTATTCGTTTAGACAAGTGGATTGACGAAGAATATAATCATCAATAGAAAAAGGCTGTGCTTTCATTAGCACAGCCTTTTTGCTTATCCCTGTTTAAAGCCTTCTTCTTGCATGAAAGCTATAGCTTCTTCGTATGTATCAAAGCTTTCTTCAAGGTTTAGGCCAAAGTAGATATTCCATACTTCATTTTCATAAAGCAAAATGAGAACGTTACCCTCTCCGTCGACCCAGCGCTCTTCCTGTAATTCTCCAATAATGGCTTCCTCATTGGTTGACTTTTCTAGGGGCGATAAGGCCGCAATGGACTCAGTTAAGATACTCCGAAGCTGCTCAGCTGAAAAATCTCGGATATTGACCATTCCCTTTTCATCTGTTTCATAATGATCCAGGTGACCGGCATAAACAAAGCCATTTCCATTCGGATGCAGATGATAAACTATATTTTTTTTATCAGAAATACTTTCTGGAAGCTGAAAATTAACACGTTTTAGAGAAACATCTTTCCTCTCTAATTCTGGGTAAGATTCAATAATGGCTAGTTTTTCATTAAATGTCAGCATATAAAACTCCTTCTTTTTAACAAATATTCTCTTATCATACAGATATTTTCCCCAAACGTAAACTCGAATATAGTTGAAAAAAGAAAAAGGATTGAAATTTAAATGAAATGGTGTAAAATTACACTAAAGGAGTAATGTTGTAAATAATCCCATAAATTACATAAATCACATAAAACACCTGAATGGAATGAAATAAGGAGGGAGTTTAAATGGAACCCAATAAAATGGAAGAGAGAAGAAGAACCTTTAGGTATGAGTTATATAAGTTGAAAGAAGAAGGGTATCTTTCAGATGCAATGGTTGAGACAGTGGCGAAGGCACATCACCAATACCATCTCGATTTACTAAAAGAAGAAGATGTGCACGCGGTTGAACATGAGTCATTACAATCAAAGTCAATACCTGCTGCCACTCCGAAACCTGCCAAATTCAGAAAAACACTTTCACCCGAAGAGGCTCGGGAGAGAAACATAACCTGGTCTTTAAATATAGGTGTTATTTTTCTATTAATCGGCGGTTTATTTGTAGCAACAAGTAATTGGGAATCTATGACAAGCTTAATGAAAAGCTGTTCAATTGCTTTTGTTTCATTGTTATTTTATGCGATCGCTCTTATTGCCAATAGAATACTTCATATTGATAAAACGGCTTTTGCCTTCACAGTGTTAGGGAGCTTATTCTTACCGATTTTTATTCTCTCCTTAGGCTGGTTTGGGCTTTTAGGCTCGTATTTATCGATTGACGGTGGAGGACGTTATCTGCTTGGATTGCTCGGAAGTCTACTATCACTTGTGGTGTATATACGGTTTGCGAGAAAATTAGGTTCGCGATTATTTGTCTGGTTCTCGTTTGTTTGTTTTTCTATAGGAGCTGCTTTTTTACTGGCGGCCCTTCATTTGAAGATTGATCTTTTCTATCTAGGAATGGTGCTATATAACGCAGTCCTTATCCTTGTTTTCAAACGGGTGAAGAAGATTAGCGGACTACAACTATTTACTAAAGAATTTATACCATTTATCCAAGTGAATTTGATTTTATCTACACTATTTATGCTATACCTTTTTGATAGTGAGGTCTTGTACAGCTTTAACCTCCTGTTAACTGCTGTGATTTATTTATCGATGATGTATGTTACTGGCAGGAAGGAATATCACTTTATTTTTACTGTCATGCTGGTTTATGGTGCTTATCAGCTCGTTGAGAATAGTTTCCTTGAAAATGTAGGCGGGATTGTTTACGCATTAGTGGCCTTTGGGATTATCTTTGTTCCTAAAGCATTAGATAATAAATTCTCACTAGACAAAGCATTTCAGTATACCAGTGCTGTTATTTCAGGTTTTGCTTTTATATATATTAGTAGTGAAGGAATTTTGTTCCGTTCGGGACAACCGGCAATTGTGCTTCTGATTGCCTATTTTATTATGGCAGCAAATTTTATTTACCTTTCCCACCATAGTTCGCGATTTATTTTTCCTTATTTAAGTGCACTTTTACTGTCATCAGGCATCTATGAAGCTGTTTCTTTATTAACCAGTCCGATTGAAGAAATCAATTTCGCTCTTAAATTATTTTTTACAGGATTTATTCTCTTTAGTGTCTTGGGTATCTTTTATTTCTTTAAGTATATACAGCAGATACGAAATGCAGCAGTAGAGATAGGATTTTCCATTATGACAATTGCCATGATCCTTACGCTTGCTTTTCTTTATTGGTGGGAATTGGGTGTGATGCTCTTGCTTTTAGCTGTGGCCGCCTATTTACTTCATCAATACCAAGATAGAATTCTTCTAAAGGAAGCTGCCTTATGGATATTGCCTAGTGCACTAGGCCTTTCCATCGCCGCTTTTGGTGAGGAGTTTAATGTAAACTCCCTCATTTACTATTCTGAATATGGGTATGCGGTTAATTTCGCAGCCGGAGCTGTGCTTATTTTAGTTTCAAGCATTGTCTGGGGAAAGCTTTCTAAGCAAGATTTTGCAAAAAGCTCTCTGTTTATCGCCCAAGCCCTTTATACATTAGCCATAATCCATGCCATTGTTAGTCCTATCAATCACACCTGGGTCCAGCCTTTAGTTATGCTAGCGGGAATAGGAATGTATTCCTATTTTTATAAAAGGATTGGGACCAATTGGATACCTTATTTTATCAGTTTAACGACGCTTCTTTGCTATTTTTCCGTTATGCATGCTATTACAGAGAAGTTTGCATTTAATCATTTGACCAATTCATTAGTGTCATCTATGTGTGCGATCGTTCTGCTTGTGATCGCGGTTCTCTATCGAAAATCAAATCCTGACCTCGAGGCAGCATTTGCTTGGGTCGGACACCTCATTCTTCCTCTTGTCCTTGCGATTACTTGGTTTATCTATCAAGAAGATGCCGTCTTTAGCTTTATAATGGCCCTAGTTGGATATGCAGTTAGTGCCAAATTGGCTGTTAGGGAGTGGAAAAGAAGGGTTTTCCTTTACGGAAGTTTTACAGCATTATTTTTTGTTATTACAACAGGGATGGGGAGAATACATCTTGAGTCCGATGTAAGATTTGCATTCCCCATCAGCAGTTTACTAATGTTTGCATTTTTCTTATTTGCCAACGAGGAATTTAAAGAAAGAACAACTTTTTATTTAGTGCCATTTTCCATGATCGGGATAGCTTCCTTGCTAATGGTCTATCCATATGGTTTCATCCCATATCTAATCACCTGCCTGTATGTAATTGGAATCCTGATTTATTTGCATAATGCAAAATGGGACATTTTGGGCATTGTGCCTTTAGGTTTCGCTTTCTTGGCCAATGTTGAGTTCACATATGTAAGCGATTTGACGTCGCCTGAAAAAAAACTTGTATTTGCTGTCATTGGTATGGTGTTAATTTTATCTGGTAAAATCCTTTATAAGAAGCTAGTTGAGCCAAGAACAAAGTTATTGGAAATGAAAATAGACGGATATACAGTTACTGGTCTTATGTATTTTGTGTATATGTATTTTTTAGAGAATCAACAACTTTGGAGTCATGCATTGCCGGGAACTCTGATTGTACTAACTTTTTGGCTTCAACGGAAAAGAGTACCTGCTGAATATGCTGCTTTTATGACCATTGCGGCGGGCGGTTATTCGTTACAGCCTTATTATGCAATTATTAGTACGATCCATATCCCGTCACTTTGGCTGCGTGAGGTATACGTTCTTCCCTATATCCTGTTGACCATTTTCATCCGGAAATGTTTAAAGGGGAAATATGAAAAAGTAGTGAAGGCTCTTCAATGGATGGTATTATTGTTTGTAGCGCTGATTTTAATCCAAGATGCATTGTCAAGCCATACCATTTATGATGCAATTATTTTAGGTTCACTTTCCTTGTTATCAATGGTGGCAGGAATGTATATTCAAATAAAATCGTACTTTTTTGTAGGTGCAGGTGTATTACTGTTAAATGTTTTTCTGCAAACGAGACCATATTGGGGCAACATGCCTTGGTGGGTATACTTGCTGATAGCGGGGATAATCTTAATCACAATCGCAAGCTTTAATGAATGGAATAAACAAAAGGTTCAAAAGGGAGAGTCCACTTTTATTACCTTCCTGAAAGTTAACATTATTGATAATATACGAAAGTGGAACTAATACAATGCTCATTTACATTGTTGTTTTTCACTATAAAATATGTTATAATGTAACTAATTAAATATTACGTTATTGGAGGAGCCTGTCACCAAGGGATAATTATGTCCTTTGGTTGACGGGCTTTTTTGATTTTTACTAAAAAAGAGTCTGTAGAGTTTAAAGCACAGACTCTTTTTATTTTTTTGAAAGGAAAGGTGAATCAGATGGATTTCATTTTCGAGTTAGCGATTATTTTATTAGCTTCTAAAATAGCTGGGGATATTAGTGTTAAGTTAGGACAGCCGTCCGTTTTAGGAAAGCTTCTTGTAGGAATTCTTTTAGGGCCGGCTGTTTTAGGGCTTGTTTCGAACACGAGTACATTGGAAGAACTTAGCCAGATTGGTGTCATTTTGTTAATGTTTATAGCGGGTTTAGAAACCGATATTGATGGATTTAAACGCTCATGGAAAGCCTCAACCCTCGTAGGGTTAAGTGGAATCATTGTTCCGTTCTTTATCGGGTTTATAGCTGGAGTCATTATGAATATGTCCACCATTGAGGCTTCCTTTCTAGGCTTATTGCTTTCCGCTACTAGTGTAAGCATTTCTGTTCAGGCACTTAAAGAATTAAATAAAATGCAATCAAAAGAAGGGACAGCAATCTTAGGTGCAGCTGTTATCGATGATGTAGTAGTCATTATCGCTCTGGCCTTTTTAATGAGCGTGGCAGGTGGTGATGTTAATTTAAGTATCATCATATTGAAAAAGGTTCTCTTTTCCGCAGGAGCGATCTTGGCAGCTTGGAAGTTAGTACCGTGGATTTTAACGAAATTTGCACCATTAAAGGTAACAGAATCCGTTATTTCCGGTGGATTAATCATCTGTTTTTTGTTTGCTTATATGGCAGAATTAACCGGTGTTGCTGCGATTATTGGGGCCTACATTGCCGGCTTAGCCATAAATATCACCAAATTTAAACATGAAATTTTAAAAAAGGCAGAAACAATTAGTTACTCCCTTTTCGTACCTGTATTCTTTACTTCGATTGGAGTAAAAGCAAGCTTTGAGGGTATTTCACAACATCTTAGTACGATCATCGGGCTTACCATTCTAGCAATCCTAACAAAGTTAATAGGAGCTGCAGCAGGTGCAAAACTGGCCAAATTTTCATGGAGCAGTTCACTTGGAATTGGTGCGGCAATGGTTTCAAGGGGAGAAGTAGCCTTAATTATAGCTGCAATTGGTCTAGAGAGTCATTTAATCAGCCAAGAGCTTTTCGCCATTTTAGTTATTGTTGTTCTTGTAACTACTTTAGTTACACCACCGATGATGAAATACTTTTTTAAAAAAAGTCAGAGTCAAAAAGATATAAAAATAACAGCTTAATTAAAATTTTTGAAAAACGACCCCCATGTTCTCTTTTGGCAGCTCGAATAGTTTAGTAGAGTAATTAACTATTAAAAGTTCTATGGAGGTTAGAGATGGGAATCAAATTAATCGATATCGACAAACTACTAGAAGCCACTTCAGATCTAACATCTGAGAAAAACAATAATAAAGTGAAAAAAGTGGAGATTGACCAACTTCTTGAAAATACTCGTAATTGGTAAGCAAAATGACGACATTAAATAATAATACACCATGAAATGCCTTCTACTAAATAGAGGGCATTTTTCTTTTTATAGTATAAATAACCCTCCACAATGAAAGCGGTTTTACCTAGTAATATTAATAACTTGAAGTTTCGAGCTTTAAAGCGAAAAAATATTTTTGGTTTTTCTATTGCTTTTATCGAAAAAAGATACTAGAATAATAATAATTTTTAATATATAAAAAATTATTAGAAAATTGCAAGGAAATTGGGGGAGCATGTTCATGAAAAGAAAGGTAAAGGCAGTCTCGATTGCATTAGCAGGAATGTTGCTGTTAGCTGGATGCGGAAGCAAGGAGTCTTCAGGAAGTTCGGAAAAATCAGGATCAGAAAAAGAATTTAATGTAGGTATTACTCAATTCGCACCACATCCGTCATTAGATGCTGCAACAGAAGGATTCAAGCAGGCGTTGAAGGACAAAGGGTTAAAGGTAAATTTTGATGAACAAAATGCTCAGGCGGATATGAATAATACACAAACCATTGCGAATAATTTTGTCGGCGATAAAGTGGATTTGATATTTGCAAATGCTACACCGAGTGCAACGGCCGCTTTAAATGCTACAAAGGATATTCCAATTGTTTTTACATCTGTGACGGATCCTGTCGGAGCAGGTCTAGTTAAATCGTTTGATAAACCAGGTATTAATATTACTGGGACCACTGATAATCATCCTGATGCAACAAAGAAAACGATTAGCTTTATTACGGATGAAGTAAAAGCTAAAAATGTTGGCGTGATTTATAATTCAGGTGAGCAGAATTCAGAGGTCCAAGTTAAAGCTGTGAAAAAACTTGTTGAAGAAAAAGGTGCTAAACTTGTTGATGTTTCAGTAGCAAATACTTCAGAAGTAAAGCAGGCTGCTGAGTCTTTAGCGGGTCGTGTTGATGCAATATATATTCCTACCGATAATACAGTTGTTACAGCTCTTGATGCTGTTATTGCCGTTGCCAATAGTAAGAAAATCCCTCTTTTTGTTGGAGAGCTGGATTCAATGAAGAAAGGTGCAGTAGCGGCTAGTGGATTCAGTTATTACGACCTTGGTTACCAATCCGGAGTAATGGCTGCAGATATTTTATCAGGTAAGAAAAAACCTTCGGAAATCCCAGTTGAGCTTCCAAAAAGCTTAAAACTAGTCATTAATAAGAAAGCGGCTGAAGCCCAAGGCTTAAAAGTGAAGGATGAATGGAGTAAACTTGGCGAATTTTATGATGGAAAATAATCTTAAGTAATGATCTTTTTCAAGGAGGTAACCTATGCCTCAAGGTTACCTCCTTGACTCGTACATAAGAGTAAACAATGGCTCTAATATATTGGGCCCAAACACTCAAAGAAAGGATGATCTCTATGTTTACAGCCATATTTGGATCTTTTGAAGCAGGTATCATCTATGCGATTATGGCGCTGGGCGTCTACCTTTCCTTTCGTATTTTAGATTTTCCAGATTTAACGGTGGATGGGAGTTTTGTTACAGGTGCCGCGATCTCAGCGGTATTAATAGCAAATGGAGTAAACCCTTTTTTGGCTACAATTACGGCATTAATCGCCGGATTTGCTGCTGGCTGTATGACTGGCCTTCTTCATACGTTTGGAAAAATTAATAATTTACTTTCCGGTATTTTAATGATGATCGCGTTATATTCTATTAATTTACGAATTATGGGGCGAGCAAATATACCTTTATTAAATACTGATACTGCTTTTACAAAAATTGGTGACCTTTTTGAAAAATGGGGAATTGATTCATTCTTCAATCAAATTCTAACCAAAGTTGGACTTGGCGATAGCCTTCCAGAAACATGGGGAATTTTGATATTTATGATTATCGTGACATTTGTAATCAAATTCCTAACAGATTTATTCTTACAAACTGAAATTGGTCTTGCTATCAGAGCTACCGGCGATAATAAGAGAATGATCCGCAGTCTTTCAGCAAATACCAATATTCTAGTTGTTCTAGGTCTTGGCCTATCCAATGCCTTAGTTGCTTTCTCAGGGGCACTTATTGCTCAACAAGGCGGGTTTGCCGATGTTGGTATGGGAATTGGAATGATCGTTATTGGTTTAGCTTCTGTTATTATTGGTGAGGCACTTTTTGGTACCAAAACAATGGCAAGAACGACACTGGCTGTTATAGGCGGATCTATTATCTATCGAATTGTCGTAACTCTAGCATTACGAGCGGAGTTTATGAGCCCTGGAGATATGAAATTAATTACTGCCATCATTGTCATTATTGCTCTAACGGCACCAAAAATCATTGATGCTTCAAAAGAGAAAAAGCGTAAGGCTCGAAGGAAAGCGGAAAGAATGAATCTAATTCAGGCCTCTGCACAAGGAAAGGGGGACAATCATGCTGCACTTAAATCAGATTCATAAGATTTTTAATGAGGGAACCCCGGATGAGAAAGTGGCGATTGATCATGTCAACCTCTCCCTTAAAGCAGGGGATTTTGTAACAGTTATTGGAAGTAACGGTGCAGGTAAATCCACGTTAATGAACATCATTTCGGGGGTTTTAATTCCAGATGTGGGTGATGTTCATATAGGAGGAAAGAATGTTACGAGCATGTCAGAGTACAACCGTTCAACGATGATTGGACGTGTGTTTCAGGATCCGATGGCAGGTACGGCTCCTAGTATGACAATTGAAGAGAATCTTGCAATGGCCTATTCACGGAATAAAACGAGAACACTTCGAAAAGGAGTAACGAAAAAGAGACGAGACTATTTCCGGGAGGTTCTTGAATCCCTTCATCTAGGCTTAGAAAACCGCCTTAGTGCAAAGGTTGGGTTACTTTCTGGCGGGGAACGGCAAGCACTTTCCTTGTTAATGGCAACATTCACTGAGCCTTCTATCCTCCTGCTCGATGAACATACAGCCGCACTTGACCCCTCTCGTGCAGAGCTTATTACCAACTTAACAAAGGATATTGTTGCTAAATATAATCTGACAACCTTAATGGTTACCCATAATATGCAGCAAGCAATTGACCTAGGGAATCGGTTAATCATGATGGATAAGGGTCAAATCATATTAGAAGTGAATGAAGAGGATAAGGACAAGCTGACAATTGAAGGATTATTAAGTGAATTTAAACGAATTCGCGGTACGCAAATGGCAAGTGATCGAGCCATACTGGCGTAATGTAAAAACTTTTTTACATTTTTAGACATTGTGGCATTTTCTAATATTATTTCCAATTTTTAAAAAGTGAAAACATACCGAATAAGGTGTGTTTTTTCTTTTTTCTGGGAAATATGATTTCGTCAAATTATGATTCTTTATCACCTAAAAGCGTTATTGCTTTATCTCCTGTTCTTGAGTGGACAAAAACCTATCACTTAAAATGAATACTGAATATTCCTGATTTAAGATGAGATGGGGGTCATTTGATGAAAGAAAAGAGAATAAGAGCAGACAAGTTGGCTAATGACTTTTTTCCGGTCCGTGATGTTGATTATATTGAAATCTATACAGGTAATGCTAAGCAAGCTTGTCACTTCTTTTGTACTGCCTATGGTTTTCAGCCAGTTGCCTATTCAGGTCTTGAAACTGGCAATCGTGAAACCGCTTCCTATTGTTTGAAACAACGTAATATTCGGATTGTACTGACGGGTTCCTATACTAAGGATAGTGAAGTTGCCCAATTTGTTAAAAGACATGGAGACGGCGTCAAGGATGTTGCCCTGCTGGTGGATGATGTAGACAAAGCTTTTGCAGAAGCTGTAAAAAGAGGTGCGATTGCTCATACTGCTCCATATGAAATGAAGGATGCAAATGGAGTGGTAAAAAAGGCCGTTCTCGGTACATATGGAGACACTATCCATACGTTAATTGAGCGGAAAAATTATCAAGGAGCGTTTTTACCTGGTTATGAACCATTATCGGCGGAGCTGCCGGTTGAAGATGCGGGGTTAATTGGTATCGATCATGTGGTCGGAAATGTCGAGCGGATGGAGGAATGGGTGGAATATTATTCAAAAGTGATGGGCTTTATTGAAATGAAACATTTCTCTGACAAAGATATTACCACGGAATACTCGGCTCTTATGTCTAAAGTCATGCATAATGGCGGTCGAATAAAATTCCCGATTAATGAACCTGCCGAGGGAAAACGAAAATCACAAATTCAAGAATTCCTGGAGTTCTACAATGGTCCCGGGGTTCAGCATTTGGCCATTTTAACAGAAGATATTGTTTCGACAGTCACCACTTTGAAAAAGAATGGGGTGGAGTTTCTCAAAACACCGGACACTTACTATGAGTCATTAGCAGAGCGGATTGGGAAAATAGACGAAGAGATTGAGAAGCTTCGTGAACTTAATATTTTAGTGGACAGGGATGATGAGGGGTACTTACTACAGATTTTCACTAAGCCAATTGTGGACCGGCCGACATTATTTATCGAAGTCATCCAGCGTAAAGGAGCCCGTGGCTTTGGCGAAGGAAACTTTAAAGCACTTTTTGAATCGATTGAACGTGAACAGGAAAGACGCGGAAACTTATAAATAATAGATCAATAGGTAAAGGTTTAAATGGGGGTCTAAATCGATCGGTCAAGGGAGAGCAGCTTCTCCCTTTCAATAAAAAAAACCTTAGATAGGTGAGATATGTGAAGTTTATAACCTTTGAAAAAAGCGATGGAAGGATTAGCGCAGGATGGTTAATAGATGATGAACATGCAGTAGATATGTGTGAAGCTTCAGGTCACCGGTTTCCTAATAATCTATTAGATTTTCTCAACAATAGTGAAGAATACTTGAAACAGGCAAAAGGCTGCTCCCTGCTCCCAGGTCAGGAGGGTGTTTATCCATTAAAGGAGCTTCGTTTAAGAGCACCGCTGCCTAACCCAAGAAGTTTTCGTGATTTTTATGCTTTTGAACAGCATGTAAAGTCGGCACGGGAAAAACGTGGGCTTTCAGTAGTTCCTGAGTGGTATAAGATACCTGTTTTTTATTTTTCCAATCATCTTGCAATAAGCGGGACAGGAGACAAAATTCCGAGACCTGCAAATTGTTGTTGGCTGGATTATGAACTGGAAATTGCCTGTATTATTGGAAAGGAAGGCAGGGATATTCCAGCCGATCAAGCAGATGAATATATTTTTGGGTATTGTATTTTAAATGATTGGAGCGCGAGGGACCTTCAGAGAGAAGAAATGAAGGTTGGATTAGGGCCGGCTAAGGGGAAGGATTTCTCCACCTCAATTGGGCCTTGGATTGTTACGAAAGATGAACTAGAACCTCTTAAAGAACATGGTGGTTTTAATCTCACTATGAAGGCTCGTGTAAATGGGATTTTGCTTTCTGAGGGGAACCTGAAGGATATCTACTATACCTTTGGTGAAATGATTTCAAGAGCCTCACAGGGGGTCACCCTTTATCCAGGTGAAATCATTGGTTCAGGAACAGTTGGAACCGGCTGTATCCTCGAGCTTGGTTCTGAAGTACACCGCTGGCTGGAACCGGGTGATTTGGTAGAACTTGAGATTGATGGGCTTGGTGTACTGAAGAATACAATCATCGACTAAAAAAGAGGTGAAATGATGTATTACCGTCAAATGGGCCAGATTCCTCATAAGCGTCATACGATGTTTAAAAAAGCGGATGGGAGTTTATTTCGAGAACAGGTAATGGGGACGTGCGGATTCTCAGGAACACAATCGATTTTGTATCATCACCATATGCCGACTGAAATAGTTAAGTCGGAACTAGTTGGCGGTTATTTGCCGGAATATGAGGAGCAGCAGTCTTTAAAACACCGTCACTTTATGACTAGTAAAGCGCATCTAGAGGGAGATGCGCTTAAAGCAAGGAATTATTTAATGGGAAATCAAGATCTCCTTATCGGAACGGCCAAGGTGACAGAGAAGATGTCATGTTTCTACCGAAATGGGGATGGAGATGAACTATTATACATTCATTACGGATCCGGAAAGCTCGAGACCATGTTCGGTACCATTTCCTATCGTGAAGGTGATTATTTAATAATTCCGATTGGAACCATTTATCGGGTCATACCTAACAAACAGGAAACCACTCAATTATTGTTTATTGAATCCTTCAGTCAGATTACAACACCCAGGCGTTATCGAAATGAATATGGCCAGCTCTTAGAGCATAGTCCTTTTTGTGAGCGCGATATTCGCGGACCTGAGAACTTGGTGACATTTGAGCAAAAAGGGGAATTTGAAATTTTTACGAAATCAAGAGGAGTCATCTCCTCACATATACTTGGTCATCATCCATTTGATGTGGTGGGCTGGGATGGATACTTATATCCCTGGGCATTTAATATTGAAGATTTTGAGCCCATTACAGGAAGGGTACATCAGCCGCCGCCGGTTCATCAAACGTTTGAAGGTAATCATTTTGTGGTTTGTTCATTTGTTCCGAGACTATTTGATTATCATCCCGAAGCCATACCAGCCCCTTATTATCACAGTAATGTCAATAGCGATGAACTGCTCTATTATGTAAAAGGAAACTTTATGAGCCGTAAGGGGGTCCAGGAGGGTTCGATTACACTCCATCCTGGGGGGATTCCTCATGGCCCTCACCCTGGAAAAGTAGAAGCTAGCATTGGTAAAAGAGAGACATTGGAACTTGCTGTTATGATTGATACCTTTCACCCTTTAAAAATGGTTAAGTATGCTCAAGAAATAGAGGACCCAGGCTATATGTATTCCTGGTATAAATAATGAGAGGGGCAATCCATCGAAATTCGCTGGGTTGTTTTTTTTCATTAGAAGAAAGTGGTATTGTAGTATTAAGCATTCTTTGTAATACATATAGAGTGAGGTGAAATTATGGATTTAGCTTCCGTTTTATTTAAATTAAATAGTCATACGCCCAAGATATTGGGCAGTGAAAGATTTTCAAAATATGCTGTCCTGCTTCCATTATTGCAAAAAGAGGACGGAATTCATGTGTTATTTGAGGTTCGGTCACTAGAATTGAGGCGTCAGCCGGGAGAAATTTGTTTTCCGGGAGGCAGAATAGATGCACAAGATATAGATGAGCGAGATGCAGCCATCCGTGAGACAGTAGAGGAGTTAGGGATAAATAAACAAGATATTACCGATGTATTTCCATTGGATTATATGATTTCACCCTTTGGGATGATTCTCTATCCTTATGTAGGTTATATTAATAACCCGGAAAAAATTCAGCCAAGCCCAGCTGAGGTTGGGGAAATATTTACGGTACCATTATCGTTCTTGATCCATAATGAGCCGGAAATCTATCGTGTCTCTCTGAAAGCGGAGCCGGAAGAAAATTTTCCGTTTGAGTTAATACCCGGTGGTGAAAAATATAACTGGCGGGCTAGAGGGATGGACGAATATTTTTATCGCTATGGCGGTAAAACAATTTGGGGACTAACGGCAAGAATTCTAGCCCATTTCATAGAACTGATTAGCTAAATCAGCAGAATAGGTTTAATAAGGAAAATAAGTAATAAAACAGTGATTTTACTTGTGTATAAGCTTACCTCTTCATTTTTTTCTCGATTGTCTTTTTCACAAGGACAATTGTTTGTGATGAGCGGAAAAAACACTTGATTATTTTTTAAATTGTAATAAAATTAAAATTATATTTTTATAGAGTAGGGGATGTATCCATGAAGGTTGTAAAGTTTGGCGGATCCTCTTTAGCTTCCGGAAGACAACTAGAAAAAGTATTTCAAATTGTCACTGCTGACCGTGAACGTAAAGTGGTCGTTGTATCAGCTCCGGGAAAGAGGTATGCAGAAGATATAAAGGTAACAGATTTATTGATTGAATGTGCTGATGACTGCTTACAAAATAAGGATCCAAAGGAAAAGGTAGCGGCTGTCCTTGAGAGATATGCAGCTATTGCAAATGAATTAAATCTTTCAGATGGAGTGATCCAGGAAATTCATGATGACTTATTAACAAGAATTGCCAGTGACAAAAGCAAACCGGATCGGTTTATCGACTTGCTAAAAGCCAGTGGTGAGGATAATAATGCGAAATTAGTAGCCGCTTATTTTCGAGCACAGGGTGTAGAAGCTCATTATGTAGACCCTAAGGAAGCAGGCCTTCTTGTCAGTGATGAGCCGGGAAATGCCCAAGCATTGCCGGAATCCTATTTACGACTAAATTCATTAAATGAGCAGTCTGGCATTCAAATTTTTCCAGGATTCTTTGGTTATAGCCTCAGTGGAGAGGTGTTTACCTTCTCAAGGAGCGGTTCGGATATTACCGGTTCTATCCTTGCAAATGCGCTAAAAGCAGACTTATATGAAAACTTTACAGATGTAGATGCGGTTTACTCTGTAAATCCTTCAATTGTCCAAAAGCCAAAGGAAATAAAAGAATTAACTTATCGGGAAATGCGAGAATTATCATATGCGGGATTCACAGTATTACATGATGAAGCACTTGTACCAGCTTTTAGAGCAGGAATCCCTGTTAATATTAAGAATACAAATAATCCATCAGCACCAGGAACACTTATAGTGAACGAACGTGACAATACAAATGGACCTGTCATTGGCATCGCCAGCGATAAAGGGTTTTGCAGTATTTATGTCAGCAAATACTTAATGAACAGAGAAATCGGCTTTGGGCGCAAGCTGTTAGGTGTATTAGAAGATTATGGTCTTTCATATGAACATACGCCATCAGGTATTGATGATGTGTCTGTGATCTTACGGGAGAATCAGCTTGATGAGAAAATCATGGATGAAGTGATTAATCGAATCAAAAATGAGTTACATGCGGATGAAGTGAAAGTTGCCCATAGTCTGGCCCTCATTATGGTGGTTGGAGAGGGAATGCGCCGAAATGTTGGGACCATGGCAAGAGCTTCAAAGGCACTTGCAAAGGCAAGGGTTAATATTGAAATGATTAATCAAGGTTCTTCTGAGGTTAGTATGATGTTTGGTGTCAAAGAAGTAGATGAGAAGCGGGCGGTTCAGGCTCTTTATGAGGAGTTTTTTGTTCCTGTGACTGTTTGATTTCTTTTCATTAAAAAAGGTACGTTAATCACGACGTACCTTTTTCAATTTCAGTTTTGTACGAATCAACGCCCATAAAGCGATAACAAGGCCGCCTAGAGTGTCAGCAATTAAGTCTGTCATTGTATCTTTATTTCCTCCGCCTTGCAAGGTCATCCCAAATATCTGGTCGCAGCTAAACTCGTAGACCTCCCACAAAACACCGCCTAATGCCGCAAACGATGCGGTAAAAAGGAAAACAAACCAAGGGGAAATCTCATTCCCTGCATCCCTGTGAATTAACCTTTCATATAATGCAATTCCCGCGAACGCAAGGATGGCACCACTGACGAAATGCATAAAAGTATCCCACCAGCCAAGTCCATACCAGCCTAATATAGAACCCAAATATTGTGAACCTACTAAGAAAATGATATAGGAAAAGACAATGGGCAGATTAAATTTCAGCTTTGTAAACAGGGCTAACAAAAGCGGCACTGCTCCACAAACAATACCGCCTATTGCCACAGTGGATTTAAAAGTTTGGCCAATACTATAGTAATACACTGCCAAGACGGCCATGAATACGACATACAATAAACTGACTATTATCACAAGTTTTCTTTTCATTACAGCACCTCTATTTAATTTAGACTTCTTTTCCTAAAAAGGGTATATACAGCTGTGATTAGACCTCCTCCTAAACCGAACAGAAGATCGTACATGGTATCTTTATTGCCACCCCTTTGCATCGTATGTGTTAAAGTCAAATCGCCTAAAAACTCATAAATCTCCCAGAGGACACTTGAGGAAACAGCAAGTGAGAGGACAAACAGAACAAGAATCCCAACAGAAACATTCCTTCGTGCATGTTGAGGAATCCAATATTTATAAAGACTTATTCCCACAAACCCTACAAACATTCCTTTTAAAAAGTGCAGAGTAGAATCCCACCATTTATAATACAAATAAAAGCTTGAGATGGAACCTAAATATAAGGAACAAAATAAGAAAAGATAATAAGAGATGATTATGGGAATGTTAAAGGGATTATTTTTCATCTTTAGTAAGCCAAGCGGCAGCAAGCTGACGAAAATCCCTCCAAGTGCTACTTGCCACCTAGTATGGTCATGTTTCATCAAGTAATAAATAAATAATGCAGTCATACCCAGACTAAATAATATGCTTAATGCAATAACAACCTTCCTTTTCACCTGCTCACCTCAAATCAAAATCACTCCTTACAATTATGTCCAAAAGTTATTAATTATAAAGGTATAGGTACGGCTCGCAAAGTGATAGTAGAAACGGTATAGTAATAATGTATGAAAATTTTTAAAAGATGAAACTTGGTGGTGGTTCAATGCAAAAGGCACAAATTCCAACATATGAACGGATTGCTATTGATTTAGCAAATAGAATCTATGATGGAAAGTTTAAAGTAGGAGAAAAGATTCATGGCAGGTCCACCCTTGCAAGTGAATATAAAGTCTCACCTGAAACAGTCCGAAGAGCAATCAAAATATTAGAGGACGTAGAGATTGTCCATTCCACTAAGGGAAGTGGGATTGTCATCTCATCGCGAGAGAACGCATATAAATATATTCACCGTTTTTCCAATTTAGCGAGTATAAAGGATTTAGAGAAACAAATGAACAGCCTCATTTCAGAGAGGAATAGGCTGGATGAGGAACTTTTTGAGACGTTAAGAAAAATCATGGATTATTCAGGGAAGCTCAGGCATACCAATCCCTTAGCACCTATTGAAGTGGAAATTTTTCCAGGATGCATTCATATCGGAAAAACAATTTCAGAAACGAAATTTTGGCAAAATACAGGTGGGACGGTTATAGGAATGAAGCGCAAGGGGGAGTTAATCATTTCACCCGGACCGTATGCACTAATCCTTGAAGGGGATGTTTTACTTGTAATTGGTGATGATGAGACATATGATAGGGTCGTTCATTTTTTAGAAGACTAAACGAATCACATAATTACCTAAGCTGGACAATAAAAAAGAAGCCGGTCAAGATGACCGGCTTTAATTATTAATTTAATAATCCCTCTTTTTCTAAAAATTCTTTGGCAACCTTAGCTGGAGACTGTTTAAGACTGTCAACCTTGTAGTTAAGTTCCCGCATTTTTTCATCCGTTAGTTTTCCGGATAAGCTATTGAGTACTTTTTTCAATTCGGGATGCTCTTTTAAAGTTTCCTCTTTTATAATAGGTACCGCATAATACGGTGGGAAAAACTGCTGGTCATCTTTTAATACCTTTAAGTTAAACGCTTGAAGTAAACCATCGGTGGAAAAGGCATCAATAACATCGCTTTTATGATTTTTTAAGGCAGTGTAGCGTAATCCACCATCGATTGCTTTAACATCCTTAAATGCCATATTATAGGTTTTTGAAAGTCCAATTAACCCATCTTCACGGTTTGGAAATTCAATGGTAGGACCCATAATTAAGTTTCCGCTTACCTTAGCTAAGTCTGAGATAGTATTTAGACCATACTCTTTTGCCGTATCTTGTCGAACGGCTAACGCATAAGTGTTATTAAATCCAAGCGGCTTTAATAGTTCAATTCCATATTTTTGCTTAAATTCTTTCTCCACATAATTATAGACTTTATCTGGATCACTTTCCGGAGGCTGTTTTAAAATATTTACCAAACCTGTGCCCGTATATTCTACATACATATCAATATCTCCAGAATTTAATGCACCAAAAGCGACCTGTGAACCCCCTAGATTTAATTTACGTTCTACCTGTATATCCGTCTTAGCTTCTATTACATCAGCCAGCATATTACCTAATATTAATTGCTCACTAAAGTTCTTTGAACCAATAACAATTTTATCCTCAGCTTGTGCAGTAGAATATGCTTTAAATCCTACAGCTGCAACCAATAAAATAGCCGCAAAGGCAATTAATGACCTTTTTGCTGTTTTTCCCTTTTTCGATATTGATTTTTGCTTGCTAGTATAAGATAAAGATGATTCTAGTTTACCAACTGCGAAATCAATGAGCAGAGCGAGAATACAAGCTGGAATTGCTCCGGCCAAAATCATGTAATTATCGACAGTTTGAACCCCTGAGAATACCAGGTAACCAAGTCCACCTGCTCCAACGAAAGCCGCAATAGTCATTAAACCGACTGCTGTTACCGCTGAAATTCTGATACCCGCCATAATCATTGGGAAGGCCAGTGGCAACTGTACCTTTTTCATTGTTTGACTCTTGGTCAGACCAATACCTTTGGCGGCTTCCAGAATGTCTCCATCAATATTTGTTAAACCTGTATAAGTGTTCTTAACGATTGGAAGTAAGGAATAAAGTACAACCATTACAATAGCAGGTGTACTGCCGATTCCGATAAACGGGATGAGAAAACCAAGTAAGGCTAAACTTGGAATAGCCTGAATTACGTTTGTGGTCCCAATTATCGGTTTTGAGAGTTTAGGTTCATTTGAAATTAATATTCCTAATGGGATTCCAATAATTATGGCAATTATAACGGACACGATACTTAAATATAAATGCTCTCCTAGTAAGCTAAGGATTTGACTATAGTTATTTGTAAGATAATTCCAAAAACCGCTCATTAAAATGCCACCTCCAAATCAATTAATTGACTGCTTAACGCAGATAAGATACTGCTTCTTGTTATTAAACCTGTTAATTGGCTGGTACTGTTCACAACAGGCAGATATCCGATTTTATGTTCGTTCATAGTTGCTAACACTGAGATTAAATTGGCATCCTCTGAAACAGACAGGACATTTTGCTCCATAACCATTTCAATAGATAAATTTCGATTGAGTAATTGGATACTTTTTAATGTCACCAGGCCTCTTAAAATATTATGTTTGTCTGTCACCATTAAACTATCAACCTTATGATCCTTCATAACCTCGATGGCCTGCAAAACAGTACGCATCGCGGTTATCTTGACGGGATTTTGGATCATGATATCCTCAGCCATTAATAATTCTGGATTATTCCAAACCCTTCTTTTTCCAATAAAGTCTTCGACAAATTGATTAGCTGGATTTTTAAGAATATTTTCCGGAGTGTCATATTGAAGAATATCCCCATCTTTTAAAATACAAATTTTATCAGCTATTTTTATAGCTTCATCCATATCATGGGTAACGAAAATAATCGTTTTGTTTAATTCCTTCTGCATCTGGAACAATTCATCTTGAAGGGAGCTTCTGGTTACAGGGTCTAGTGCACTGAAAGGTTCATCCATCAGAATAATATCAGAGTTTGTGGAAAAAGCTCTCGCAACACCAATTCTTTGCTGCTGCCCGCCACTTAATTCCTTCGGGTATCGATGTAAATATTCTTTTGGCTCGAGGCCTACCAATTCCAGTAATTCATTTGTCTTTTTCTCAATGGAAGCAGGGTCTTCGCCCTTTAACTTCGGTATTAATTCTAAATTCTCCTTGATAGACATATGTGGAAATAGACCGGTGTTTTGAATGACATAGCCAATGTTACGGCGGAGTTCAATGGGATTCATTGAGGTGATATCAGTTCCATTTACAAAAATCTGCCCGGATGATGGTTGGATTAATTTATTAATCATTTTTAATAATGTGGTTTTTCCGCATCCACTTGGACCAATAAAGACAACTAACTGTCCCGCATCGATTTTTAATGAAAATGGATTGATTATGGTTTTAGTCCGATATTTCTTAACAATGTTCTTGAATTCTATCAATTTCATTCCCCCTTAAATTTATTAGATCAATATAGTAACAACTTAATTTTAACAGATAAGTTGTTGGTTGTCGACCCCAGATGAAACTAATGAGGATATACCCAGTTAAACTAAAAATGAAACCAAGGTTTTTATGAGTGAATATTTGCCATATTTTTTATGTAAAATGTAAAATAAAGATATGAAAAAAGTTACGATAAAAGAGGAGAATTAACTTGGGCTTTGTCCGGGACAAATTCAGTGCGAAGTTTTTCCTTTTCCTCGTGATTGCCTTTATTTTGATCCATGTACCGATAATAGGAAACTATGTAAAAATAATTAATACACTTATCCATGAAACGGGTCATGCGATCATTGCTTTATTTGGGGGAAAGGTGGAAACCATTTCTTTATTTATGAACTCTGAAGGCGCAACAATTAGCGATCAATCAACATGGATGGGCAGTTTTTTTACAAGTCTTGCAGGCTATACCTTAGCATCCTTCATGGCCTTTTTGTCTTTTTTGTTATTAAGGAGAAAAAAGGAAATACTGCTGATTGACATTTTACTAGCGTTTATTTTTTTAAACTTGATATTTTGGGTGCGTAATCCTTATGGAATATTTTGGCTCTTTTCCTTTGCATTTGCCTTCCTGTTTTTACTGATTAAAGGGAGTCAGGGTGTCAGAGACCATCTTTTATTGTTAATTGCAGCTATTCTATTAGTGGATTCTGTTCAAAGCACATTTGAAATTTTATTCCTTAGCGTTCTACAACCACAAGCTGCGGGGGATGCAGCTAATCTCGCCCAGTTAACAGGGTTTCTTCCTGCGGCATTTTGGGGGCTGTTTTTCTTTCTGCAAGCACTTTGGTTTTGTTTTTATGGATTTAAACGAGGTTATTACAAGGTAGGTATTTAAAAGAAGGCGGACCTAGCTCTCAATTGAGTAAGTCCACCTTATTCTGGCGTTACTTTCGTAAATCTTTTTTAGTGATTTCGCTGCGTATGCTAGTTTCTTTGGAGAATTCAGTATCCTGTTTTTTGTTGTTGGGATATTTATTCATACGTTCCCGATTATCATTGCGGTTGGTCATTAAAATTCCTCCTTTCTATATTTATGGTGCTTATTTTGCACCTGGAGTGTATTTTTTATCTAGGTTTTATTTCTCGAACTAAGCTAAAAGATCTGAGCATATATTATCCAAAACGATAAAAATCCGAAATGGAGTGATGGGTCAGGATGATAGAAGTGATTAGATCACGTAGAAATATTAAAAAGTTTAAACCGGATGAAGTGAAAGAGGAAGACCTTATGACTTGGCTGCAGGCTGCTTCAATGGCACCTAATCATCGCATGACAGAACCGTGGGAAATCCTTTTTCTCGGGAAGGAAACAAGAGAAAAATTAAACCATAAAACAAACTTTGGCAAAGCCCCTGTGGTTATGGCCGTTTTATCTAAGAAGGGTATGACACAAATAGAATTGATAGAAAATGCATTAGCGACAGCATGCTTTATTCAAAATTTTAACTTAGCTGCTTGGGCAGACGGAGTGGGGTCATTTTGGTCATCAATCGGGGCATCAGAGCGAAACAGGGAAATACTTGGAGTTCCGGATGGATACGAAGTCATCGGTGTATTAGGGGTTGGCTATCCGGAAATAATTCCAGAGCCAAAACCGCGAAAACCGATTGCTGAAAAGATCAAAAGGTTACCTTAAAGTAAAATCCAGCCAATATTCTCGAGTGGCTGGATTTTATTTTTAAGAATCAAATTAGTGTTGGAGAACCGGAGCTATTTTTAAAAAAATCCCGATACTCGGTTGTGAGATTATCAATAATAGTTTGCACAGGTAGTATATCTTTAATTTCGGCCACTCGTGCCCCCGCAAAAACAAGACCATTCTCGACATCACCATCCATGGATGTAAGCAGTGAATCAAGTGTACAAAACCGATAAGAACAATTCTTCAAACAATCTTGACATTTAGTGATTTTTACTTTATTTTCGCCGGAGATAAGGTTGGAAAAGTTATTCTTAATGGCCCTTCCTTGTAAGCCAACGGTTGTTTTAACCAATACTAAATCCTCATTATTTGCATTTACATATTTTTGCTTAAAGGCAATTGGTGCATCACATTCCACACTTGCTACAAATCGAGTTCCCATCTGCACCCCAGCCGCACCCAAGGCTATTGCCTTTGCAATATCTTCTCCGTTCATAATTCCGCCGGCAGCAATTACTGGTATGGATACTGCATCTACTACCTCTGGCAGGATATCAAACATTGGACGATCTGTACCAAGATGCCCTCCTGCTTCAAAGCCTTCAACGACAACAGCAGAGGCACCTAATCGTTCTGAAATCCTCGCTAACTTCGCTGAGGAAACTATCGAGATAACAGGGATCCCTGCTTGTTTCCCCCAGCTGTACATATCCCTTGAAATGCCTGCACCGGAGATAATAAAATCAACCTTTTCTTCAAGGGCAGCCTTCATTTTTTCCGCAAAGTCATTCATGGCAAATAGAACATTCACACCAATAAATCCTTTATTTTTAATTAGGTCCTTTGCTTTTCTTATATGTGTTCGCATCTCCTCGACGGAAATACCAGTTCCGGAAATAATCCCAATACCTCCTGCATTAGCAACAGCTGAAGCTAGCTTGCTAAGCGAAATACCAACACCCATTCCTCCTTGGAGAATCGGAACCTTTGGCATCATATGCCCTATTTTTAGTTGTGGAAAATTCAAATGATTACCCCTTTTCATAAAAATAAGAAACTTCCCATGAATCTTACCATGGAAAGAGGAGTATGTAAGTGATAATTGTTACCTGGTCATAAATGTAAGTTATAGATTCTTGTTAAAAAAATATTCGATTTTATCTGCCATTTGCGATATATTAAGCAAATAGAAAGAAAAGAGTAAATCAGGATGTACTGAACATTGAATAGGAAGCGTTCAACAAAAACAAACTAAGCGTTATGGAAATAAGATTGGATGGTGTCTTGTATGGTAAGACTTTTTACGGATATTGACTTAGACGGCCTCGGATGCGGGCTGATTGCCAAAATCGCCTTTGGTGATCAGGCAAATGTTTATTACTGTTCTTATCGGAATTTAAATAAACGAGTGGAAGCAGTTATAACACATCCTGGCAATAATCAGGAAGAAATTTTTATAACCGATTTAGCGGTGAATGAGTCGGTCGAGAAAATGCTTGAAGAACGATATCGGCAGGGGAGACCTGTTCAGATGATTGATCATCATGTTACCGCCATGCATTTTAACGAATATAAATGGGGAAAAGTGATTCCAGAATATGATAATGGGAAAAAGACATGTGCAACCTCTTTATTTTATGATTATTTAATCGAACATAAAAAAATGGAAAGAAATCAAGCTTTAGAGGAGTTTATTGATTTAGTCCGTCAATATGACACCTGGGAGTGGGATGAAAATAACAATGTCACAGCAAAGCGGTTAAATGACTTATTTTACATACTGAACAGAGAACAGTTTGAAGAAGAAATGCTAAAGCGGCTGACTGAAAATAAAGAATCCTTTTCGTTAACAGACACAGAAAATATGATACTTGATCTTGAGGAACAAAAGATTAATCGATATATCCACTCAAAGAGCAGGCAGACGATACAGACCTTTGTGAATAATTATTGTATTGGAATCGTCCATGCTGAACAGTATTTGTCTGAGCTTGGCAACGCGTTAAATAATATTTATACTCATTTAGATATGATTGTCCTTTTAAATGTCTCGGGTAAGAAAATGGGCTTCAGGACCATTCATGATGAAGTAAATGTGGCAGAGTTTGCCCAAAAATTTGGTGGTGGGGGACATCCAAAGGCATCTGGAGCAGATTTGTCTAAAGAAGCCTTCGAAACTTTTGTTGTCGAGGTATTTGGCTTAAACCCACTGAAGCCAGACACCGACCGTAATGAATTTAATGTAAAGGAATCTGCAATCGGGACAAGTTATCAAAATCATAATGGGGAAATTTCTTATATTGTTCCAACGGGGGATGGGAATTTTTATATTGTCCATAAAGGGGAAAGGGAAGCACCGCTGTATTCCAGTTTCCCTGAAGCTGAGCGCTCTCTGAAAAGAAATCATGCTTCATGGCTCCGATTTGACCAAGAATATTTGAAACAGTTGTCAGCATTTCTTCATCTATCCATAGATGAGTTGAAAGAAAACTATAACGAAATCCTTAGTAATAACTTTGTCGATATTATGAATGTATAAGAGCTTAGGACACCTAAGTTCTTTTTTTTATGAGATAAGAAAGTATAAAAGTTTTTGACTTTGAGAATTGTCTAGCTCCAGCGCCTAGCCCCTNNCGTCTTATGCTTGTCGGGGCTGAACAAGGCGCTTGCGCTTTTCTCATGTTATTAAGGTTTTCTTAAGGTGTAACTGGTAAATTATTCTTAGGTAAATAGTATAGTTATTTTAGAATTGTAATTTATGTGCAATAGTTGGTAAAATCTAATACATACTACTGTAATATTTTTATGCTATTCTTGGTATAAGGATAATTATCTTCATTTTAACAAAGTATAAAAGGTTTTCTATTGTGATGATGATTAACATGATGATTAACATTAAATAGCTTATTACTATACCTTTTTGAACGAAAAACAACCGAGGTGATAAAATGGCTGCAACTTCAAAAAGGAGTAAATTCTTCGACAATGCCAAATTTATTTTAATTTTTCTTGTTGTTTTCGGACATATCATTAGTCCGCTTAAGGAGCAGAATGGAATACTTTTTACTTTGTATACGGCAATATTTTTATTCCATATGCCGGCATTTATCTTAATCTCAGGATACTTTGCAAAAGGGTATAAAAAGAAGGGCTACTTTAAGAAGTCAGTAAAGAAGATATTAATACCATATTTTATCTTTCAAATTATTTACTCCATTTATTATTATCTAATTGGTAAGGAAGAGAAGTTGGCTTTTGACTTCTTACATCCTCATTGGTCATTATGGTTTTTGTTAAGTTTATTCTTTTGGAATTTACTGTTATATGTCTTTGCTAAGCTAAAGTGGCTGGGGTTTGGAGTAGCGATCATATTAGGGATTGCGATCGGTTACGTAGAGGATGCCGGGAGTTTTTTAAGCCTTTCAAGAACCTTTGTCTTTTTCCCTTATTTCTTATTAGGCTTTCTACTAAATGCTAATCAGTTAAAAAGGGTTGTACGGGCTAAGTATTCACTTCCAATTGGAATATTAGTGATTATTGGGACCATGTTATTCTTCAGATTAGGCTTCCCAAAAGACGCAGTGCCATGGCTGTTAGGAGATACCTCTTACGCGAATATGGGCGGGATGCAATGGTCGGATGGTCTTGTGCGGATTATACAATATGCTCTGACATTATTGGTAGTGTTTGGATTTTTAGCGTTAATTCCTTCAACACAATACAAACTTACAAAGATTGGTGAAAGAACATTATACGTCTATTTATTCCATGGTTTTATTATAAAATCAATCCAAGTAATTTTGCCGGATGAAGGTTTAGCTTTTCTATCAGGAAATTACATTTTACTTTTCTTCCTGTCGTTTTTCATCTGTCAAATACTCGGCAGTTATTTTATAAAAAAATATACACGGCCACTGGTGGAACTTAAGGTTAAAACTGGATAAGCGAACATAAAAAGTCGAACGTACGGTACGTTCGACTTTTGCTTTATAGAAAACCTAAAAGACTGCTCATAAAATTCTTCTTTTTCCGTTTAGCTTTTGTTTGGTCAAAGACGATAGGTTTTTCAGTTTGTAATGGTGAGGTCGATTCGTTCAGCTGGCCTTGGAGGTGTTCCATTTTCTGGGTTAATTTTTTAACTTGATCTTGTAACTCCTCTATTTCCCGCCGATGCTGCAGCAATTGATAGGAGGCAACAGAATCTGCTTTTGCATGTAAACTAAGCTCTAACTCCCGGACCTTCTCAAATAACTTTTCCATTGCTTTATCATTTTCAACCGCCTTTACAGTACCTTTTCGGATGCTTTTTTTCTCACCAACTGGGCTGATTTCATGAAGAAGTGTTCCGGCCTGCAGTTTTTCATGAATTTCTTTTAATTGGTGAATATCCTCGCTGCTAAAATGATAATGTCCTCGTTCATTTTTTTCCATAGGCAGTTCAAGCTGCTTTACCCATCGCTGGATGGTGCTCGCGGATACTCCTAATAATTTTGCTACTTCACTAGTATTCATGCCACATCCCCCTTAATGATAGAATAAGCCTAAAAACCAAGAGTGACGAACGATAAATTAATCCTGAAAGAATAAAGGAACATGACAATAAATAATAAGTAATGAACTCATGTCCAAAACTTCCACCATCTCTTTTCTTTTGCAGCGGCTACATCACGAAAATTGGTTAACATTTGTTGGAAGGCTAATTCCCTTTGGGTAACTTCGTTTCGGTATTGATTTCGCTCTTCAATCAGGATTTCACGGTCTTTTGTGATGGCTTCAGCTAGACCGGAGATTTCGTTGTTAGTTACATCCACATAATGGGAAAGTTCTTCAGAAGTCTCCGATAGCTGCTTTGAAAGTGAAAAGATTTCTTCTGAGGTTTCTAATGATGCATGTGTCACTTTATTTGCAAGCTGCTTCAAGCTGTCTGTCGTTTCCTCTGATATTTTTTCTACAGAATCCGATAATTCTTGAATCTCCGCCTTAGTGTTTTCTGTGGATTTATAAATGGAATCAGAGATTGATTTTACGGTTACATACGTACCTTTCGTAATTTCTTTTCTCACTTCGTCTAGAACTTCTTTGCGCATGACACTTCGAATTTCATCCTTTACTTCACTTAAGAACGTTTTTTTGTAGGTTTCCATAGCCTCAAAAAAAAGTTCCGTATTTTTCATGGCGATCTCCTCAATTGGCACCGGTGTTATGGCCTCATCAGCGACAGTTTCTAAAGGTATTTCGTGATCGGGAGCGCTGGACTTTTCTAGGGGAATGTCTAAAGAGAGCTCAGGTTCCGAGGGCATGACTTCTTCTAGGAACATTTCTGAAGAATCCTCTTGCATAGCTGGTATCTCGACATCCTCAGGCTCTTCAATTTTTTGAATTTCTTGGCGGATGGCTTCTTTACTAACCTTTTTGTCAGCCATCTGTTTTATTTCTAACAATAATTCAATTTCTAAATCCGTATATATTCTAGCTCCTTGTTTTGTACGAGGGATATCAAGTAAATCTTCAAAGTCTTGTTCCCATTTTCGTAATGTCCCAGGAGATACATTTATTTTTTTAGAAACTTCTTTTAAGGTATAGGTCTTCATAAGGTTCATTCCTCTCTCTATTTATATAGGAAAATTTTTGGTCATATATCTAGTTATTCACCATCGGGTATATACTTTTCCTGCCGCTTGACAAAAGCTATCAAAACAAGACTGAAACCACGAAATAACAACATTTTTTTGCAAAAAAGGCGCTGAATACAAAAAGAAGAGAAGTGCCGTTATTCCANNTGGAATAACGGCACTTCTCTATCTATTGTCTATTTAACTAATCCAAGCGTTTTCAATCCATTATATATACCAGAGTTTGAAACGTCAGTTGTTTTATGCTTGGCATATTGGAAAATATCAGGATGCCCGTTCCCCATTGCAAAGCTTTCCCTAACAGCTTGGAGCATTTCTTTATCGTTCATCCCATCGCCGAAGGCAATGGCGCTTTCCTTGGGGATGTTGAGATATTTTAATAGCATTTGAATCCCATACCCTTTATTGATTTTATCTCTAATTACATCATAGGAATGCTTTAGACCTTCAACATTTACTTGTGATAAATGGATTCCAGCCTCACTTTCATAAAGAGGCACATCCTCAGGTTTTAGATTAATCAGGGTAATTCCTAAAACATCACGATTAAACTCGGGGCCATAAGCTTCATTTTTATGAAAGTGAAACACCTCAATAAATTTTTGGATAACTGGTGCTTCGAGGTTTGTGAAGACATTTTCTTTATTTGTATAGAGAACGGCATCATGGTTGTGCTCCGTAGCAATCGTAAGGTAACGATTTATTAAGGATGGTTCTAACGGTTCCTGAAAGATGTCTTCACCTTTATATACAGCATTGGCTCCGTTATAGCCAATAAAAGAGCGAATGTTCAATTGAAAAGCTAAATCATCGATTTCATGGAGCGGCCTTCCGGTAGCTAGAAAAACCTCTATTCCCTTATCCTGAACCTGGGAAACGGCTTCTTTCGTTGATTCCTCAATTCGGTTATCTGGTGTAACAAGTGTGCCATCAATATCTAGGAATAAGACTTTATACATTGTCATCATGTTGCTCCTTTTTTTAAAAGTTATGAATAGTTTACCACTTTTTGAACGGAGATATCATGTCTAAATGACCGAATGACACATCATCCAATTGGAAAAGGTAATCTAGAATCTTCCAATCTAAATGAAGTGAGGAGTTATAGATGATAAGACTATTTATTATGTTATTAAGTATTGCCATTACGGCTTCTCCGGTCAGAGTAACTGCTGCTCAGAAAGTACCGATCCTTATTTATCATTCCATCGCTGAATATTCGGGGACAGGCTCAAAGGAGCTTTATGTCACACCAGAAAACTTTGAAAAACAAATGATATACCTGCGGGACCATGGTTTTACGTTATTAACGTTTGAAGAATGGCACGAAGCAATGAAAGTAAAAAAGCCCATTTTTATCACCTTTGATGATGGATATAAAAATAATTTAACTGTGTTTGCTGTCTTTCAAAAGCTGCAAACAAGGGAGTTTAAGCCGAAAGGGACCATTTTTGTCATTTCTGACTTTATTGGCAGAGCTAATCGTTTATCAAGAGAGGATATAAAACGAATTGCAGACTCAGGCTTAATTTCGATTCAGTCGCATACTGCTACCCACCCTGATTTAACGACATCAGATAAACTTACTTACGAACTCAAAGAATCACAAGAAAAAATTCAACGGATTACTGGAAAAAAGGTAATCGCACTTGCATATCCCTACGGAAACACAAATAAACAAGTGGTGACTGAAACGAAAAAGTATTATACGTACGGATTGACCACCACCCCTGGCCCCTATTCATCGGCAGGGATAAAAAATGAACTTTATTTGCTTCCTCGTACATATGTTAAATATTCTACTACCATTGATGAGTTTGCCAAAATCGTCGAAGTTGAATAAACAAAAACAGTTTCTTTTTATATAAGGAAGCTGTTTTTACGAAAAATTTTGTAGGGAATTTCTATTTTCACTAGGCACGAATATCCTCTTATAGAGGGGGGATTGGGATGTCTGGTACCATAGGCGTGTGGGAGGAGCATTTATTTTGGCTCGAAATTCTCCAGGATCATGCTATTTTCGTCCGTGATCATTTATCTGTAACTGAAAGAAATGAGATTTCTATTGCAGAAGGATTTAATCAAGCCTTCCAAGGCTTACTTGGAAATTTAAAACTATTGAATCCAGCATTAAGTCTCGCCACAAATGAAATGGTAGAGTTTGCTAAACAAGCTCATGCCACTGCTTACGATTATTTCCGATTTGAAGGACATTTACAAAATTTAAGGATTAAAAACGAAGTAAATCTAAACTTGTCACCTACTTATTTGAATGGCACGTTAAATGAAAATCAAGAATATTTACGTCAATTATCTTTCCTCGCCAATGGTCAGCAGCCGGTTCCGCTGCGGCTGGATCAACTTTTAGATTTGTGGCTGGAGGACCAGCTAGGGCATATTATTCTATTAAGAAATATTGTCGATCCGATTGAATTATCTGTTGATCGACAAACAGAACTATATGCGCAAAGGTTTCAAATGTTTATATTGCAAAATCATCACGTAAAAGGTTTCCTGCGTTTTACAGAACAGGGGTTCCCGCGTCAAAAAGAACTGGCTTTAGAAGTGGGGAGAACGGTAATTGAAATGAATCAGTATATTCGTTCGATTGTTGAAAAATATATGGGGAATAGAATATTAAATAAAACAACCCTTAGATTCCTCGAACACCATTTCCCTGAGACCTGTTATTTTATTAAAAAATTGGCGGATTTTGCCCCCGAACTACATGAAGAGAGTGTTCATTGTTCATTACGTAAACCATCATTTGGATAGAAAAAAACTGTGCAGGTTGCTGGGGCGCTTTGCACAATTTTTTTGTAAATTAGAGCTAAGAAAAACTGCATTGATACCACATTGTAAACTTTGGGAAACTTGGATGTAATCAAATACCGCTATAATAGGGTAAATATAGGCAAATCTATTAGGGTGGGTGTTTTTTATGGAAGAAACATTGGTGAAATCATATTTACAAAAATCACTAGACGAGTGGAAGGATGATATTTCCGTAGTCTTAGCCGAAATTGCCAAAGAATATGATGAAGTGGCACAGGAATTAAAGGTTTATTCATATAAGTACGGAATTACGAAGCAAGTCATTCAATCAACAGTGAATGAGGAGATTATTGAAAAAATCCGTGAAATGTATCATAAACCCTTTGAAGAAAGCTATAACCAACTAAAAGAATACATAAAAGATTTAGAGGAAAAAAGAAGAGTTTTTCAAATGTTTATTCAAAAAATTGAAGAGGTAACCAAAAAGGAATCAGCTAAAATAACAACTTACTAAGATCAGAAGGGCAGACAATAATAATTTGGCTGCCCTTCTTTTTTTGGAAACTAAAATAAACGGTCTAAAAGGGCCTTGCATATATTGATTAGAAGAATATAAAGTGTGAGGTGTGGAACAAGTGATCACAGCTAACATTGGAAGTAAAATGTTTCGGATCCCGGAGACCCTTGAAGAATATTTTCAACCATTCCGCTCACATGTGATTGGGATGAACCAAGAATTTGATTCCCCCTTCGGTCAACAGAAAATCATTTATGCCGACTGGACAGCCAGCGGACGATTGTATCAACCGATTGAACAAAAAATATCTGAGGTTTTTGGTCCGTTTATGGCCAATACCCATACCGAATCAAATATCACCAGTTTAATGATGACAGGCTTATATAAACAGTCCAAAAGAATTATTAAGGAGCATGTTAATGCAGATCAACATGATGTTGTAATCCTAGATGGTTTTGGGATGACTTCGGTCGTAAATAAACTACAGCGAATTTTAGGGCTCCGAGTTCCAGAAATTTGGAGAAACCGATTTCAACTTCCTGAAAGGGAAAGACCAATCATTTTCTTGACACATATGGAACACCATTCGAATCAGACAACGTGGCTTGAAACACTTGGAGAGGTCGTAATTATTAAACCCGATGACGATGGAAGAGTAGATCTAAGTCATTTAGAACACCTCCTTACTGTTTATAAGGAGCACCGTGTGAAAATTGGATCCTTTACAGCATGTTCCAATGTAACAGGGATTCAAACGCCATATCATCAGCTTGCGAAGCTCATGCACTTACATGGGGGACTATGTTTTGTGGATTTCGCGGCCTCTGCACCATATGTCGAGATAAATATGCATCCGGAGGATCCGCTTGAGAAGTTAGATGCGATATTTTTCTCACCGCATAAATTTTTAGGCGGACCCGGAACAAGTGGAGTATTGGTCTTTGATTCAAGGATTTATACCAATAAGGTTCCAGACCATCCCGGCGGCGGAACGGTCTTATGGACAAATCCTTGGGGTGAACACCAGTATTTTGATGAAATAGAAATGCGGGAAGATGGAGGAACCCCGGGGATTCTGCAGTCGATCCGGACTGCTTTATGCTTGAATTTGAAAACGAAGATGGGGATCAATCAAATATTGAAAAGAGAGAAAGAACAGCTTAGTCTGTTATTTTCCCTTTTGGAGAAGATTCCAGAGGTCAAAATATTAGCTGGGAATATCAAAGATAGAATTGGTATTGTCTCGTTTTATATTGAAAACATTCATTATAATATGATCGTTCGTCTCTTAAATGACAGGTATGGTATTCAGGTAAGAGGGGGATGTTCATGTGCCGGAACGTATGGCCATTATCTTTTAGAAATCGATAAAGCAACTTCTAAGCAAATTACTGAAAAAATTAATCATGGAGATATGTCCACAAAACCTGGGTGGGTTCGATTCTCGGTTCATCCAATCATGACAAATGAAGAAATAATTATCTTTGTTCAGGCGATCAGAGAAATAATTGAAAACATAGAAGAGTGGAAAAGGGATTATGTTTATGATCCAGCTAGCAATGATTATTTCTATATCCATCACCTGCGTGAGGATATGTCGCCATTCTTTAGATTTAGTTAATTTACTGTATTGGTCCAAATGGTCAGGCGCTTACCTTTAGGGGGAGGCGTCTTTTTACCTTCCAATAATGAACAGTGTCGGATATATGTTTTTGATTTGGACAGAGGCAGGAGGCTTTCTCATATGTACCCGGAGTTGTAGTAATACAGTCAACCACAAACTTGTATAGGAATATGCTATCAAAAGGAAGGTGGGATAGCATGATTCATACGGTTCAACCCGGCGAAACCCTTGGAACGATATCAGCAGACTATCGAGTTAGCCTAAGGCGCCTTTACGCCGCAAATCCTGGAATTGGACAGTTACACGTAGGACAAAAAATACAAATACCCGGCCTCCCCGAGCCCAGTTCCATACCTTACTCTATACAGGTTTCTGTTGGAAAAAGGAGACTTACATTATATAGTAGTGGCAAGTTAGTGAAAATATTCCCAATCGCAGTAGGAAGGATGCTAACACAAACCCCGGTAGGAGATTTTGTCATTGTCAACCGCCAATATAATCCGGGAGGTCCATTCGGGGTTTTATGGCTTTCTCTATCAAAGCAAGGGTATGGGATACATGGAACTAATGATCCAACTTCGATTGGAAAAGCCGTTTCACATGGATGTGTAAGGATGTATAATCGGGATGTGCTGCAGCTTGCGGAAATGGTTCCAAATGGAACCAGGGTCAGTATTCGTCCATAAAAATCCCACTCCCTAAAAAGGGAGTGGATTCTAGTGAATTGTAATGGTTTGTAATTGTGAATTATTTTTAGCCTTTTATGCCTAAATTTGAAAGTTAATTTTAACTTTGTTTCTCAACTAGAACGCCCCCAGTCTCAAATTCGCATTCCAAACGAAGCCGTAGTCAGAATACTGGACGGAATTTTTTTAATTAATTTTTATTAATTATTTACTGCTTTTTTTCTAATACTATTCCAATAAGAAGTCTAAGGACGGTTGATTACATGAGGAGAAAAAATAAAAATCGAATTCCTTTTTTGATCTTGTTTATTATCCATACTTTCCTCATTGGTTTAGCCTTTTATAAAAGTAAAACCAAGAAAAATACCTTTATTTTTCTTGGTTCAATTATGGGATTTGCTTATTTACTGGAGTTTTTTGTTTTAAACTTATTTAAAGGTTATAAATACAAGCCCAAAGTTATTAAAAATAGATCATTGGACAATATTTTTGGGGCTTTTTTATCCCAGTCCATATTTGTCCCTTTTACTGCTGTGTATCTGACTATTACTAAAGCTGGGTGGGGTACAAAGTTCTTAGGAGGTATTTATTTTACTTTAGTTGAAATATTATTTTTGCAATTAGGGGTATATAAACATAATTGGTGGAGAACAATTTATACCTCCATTTTAATTCCGATATATTTTCTCTTAAGTGATTGGTGGTATTATGGGATTACTCAGAAGAATGTATTGGTACGTAATTTATCCTTCTTCTTGATGATCATGGTAACTGAAACAAATTTATTTTTACTATTAGCGATCCTTCGTAAAATCCGATTCGGATGGGGGAGATACCATGCTTGGACGGAGCATTTTATTATTACACCGTTATATTCTATAACCTTTTCAGTTTTCACTTATTTTACCTTAAAAAAGCAGAATGATGGGTGGGCAAAAATAAAGGTCCTGTTGCTTGATGCCTGTTTGTATCAGATTTTTGTTAAAACTAGGATATTAAAAATGAAAATAAAATTAATCCATTATATTTTGATAAAAGGTGTTATGGTAATGGTCTATGGGACATATAGAAAATGGATTTTAGGGGAGATAGGATTTAATCAATCTGATACAAATTAAAAAACGCCGTGCGGCGTTTTTTTATAGTAAATTCTTTTCTTGATTATAAAGGAGGAACATGGTAAAATGACTGTTGGTATTATATGTATGAGATAATAGTTTTTAAAATACCTATTATAACATTAACATATAAGGTATGCATTGTCAAGAAATTAAATCTATATTTTAATGGGGAGTGGTTAGATGAGCGAAAGAGAGAGCGCCGCCTTACGTGAGGAACAGGAGAGAGTAAGTACGGTTGTAAAGGTCATCGATCAAAAGGTAAAAAATCTGCAAAAGAATACAGGTACAGTACGCTCCGATGTTATTGAGATTCGCAAGAACTTTTGGGAAGATGTTACGGTTAACATGGATGAACCAGATGATATTATTGAAACGGCAGCAAGTATAAAGCAACAGGCTGAACTTCTCTCAGAGCGAGAACGTACTCATATTCACATGGATAAAAATCTAAAGACACTCGCCCGATTAAAATACTCACCTTATTTTGGACGGATTGATTTTCTAGAAGAAGGCGAGAAACAGATTGATCATGTCTATTTAGGCATTGCCTCATTAATGGATGAAAACGACGAGAATTTTTTAATCTATGATTGGCGGGCACCCATTTCAAGTCTTTATTATGATTACTCTCCAGGGTATGCACAATATAATATACCTGAAGGCACTATTGATGGGGAGATGACATTAAAAAGGCAATTCATTATCCGGGAATCAGATATCAAGGCAATGTTTGATACAGGTGTAACCATTGGTGACGAAATGCTTCAGGAAGTGCTTGGGAATAATGCAAGCACCCAAATGAAAAGTATTGTTGCTACTATTCAACGGGAACAAAACGAAATCATCCGAAATGAGCGCAGTAAAATATTAATCGTCCAGGGAGCAGCTGGAAGTGGAAAAACTTCAGCTGCACTTCAGCGCGTTGCCTACTTACTTTATCGTTATCGCGGTACCCTTAATGCCGAAAATATTATGCTTTTTTCGCCTAACCCTCTATTTAACAGCTATGTTTCGACAGTACTGCCTGAACTCGGTGAGGAGAATATGCAGCAATCCACTTTCCAAGAGTATTTAACCGAGAGATTGGGCAAAGCCTATGATGTGGAGGATCCTTTTTCGCAAATGGAATTCCTGCTTAGCGAAGAGTGTGAAGAGACATACCAGACTAGAGTGGAGGCTATTCGATTTAAAGCCAGTATTGAATTTAAAAATATTATTGACCATTACGTATCCAAGCTATCAAATCAGGGCTTAATCTTTAGGGACTTATCCTTTAGAGGTGATATTATCATTTCTAAGAAGGAAATTAGTGACTATTTTTATAGGTTGGAAAAAAGCTATTCCATTCCAAACAGAATACAGCTTGTAAAGGAATGGCTGCTAAAGGAATTAAAGCGTGCGGTGAAGCGGGAACGATCTCGAAGCTGGGTAGAGGATGAGATTCAATTCCTTGAAAAAGAGGACTACATGGAGGCATTTAAGAAGCTCCAAGAGAAGAACCACTTTTCGGATAATACCTTTGATGATTTTGAAAGAGAACAACGGCTGCTTGCAGAAATGGTTGTGAAAGAAAGATTTAAACCATTATTTGCGAGAGTGAAAAGCTTAAAGTTTATTGATCTAACACAATTATACCTGAAATTGTTTAAGGAAACTGAACAATCTGTAAACGGCCTTCCAACACATTGGCCAGAGATTAGTCAACAAACAATTGATCACATCCAGCATAGGTTGGTTCCCTATGAAGATGCTACCCCTCTTGTTTACCTGCAGGATTTACTAGAAGGCCGAAAATCAAATACAGCCATTCGCCATATTTTTATTGATGAAGCACAGGATTATACTCCCTTCCAGTTTGCCTTTATCCAACGACTATTTCCTTACAGTAAAATGACAATGCTTGGCGATTTCAACCAGGCCATTTTCTCAGGGGCAACGGGTTCTCAGACGGTTTTGACCGATTTGGATATTAGTAATGAAGAAGTTGAGACTTTTGTCTTAACCAAAACTTATCGTTCAACCAGGGAAATTGTGGAGTTTTCTAGTGCTTTGATTAAGGGTGGGGAAAAAATCGAACCCTTTAACCGAAGAGGGAAGAAACCAACCGTGAGCCATGTTGATCAGACACAGTTAAATGGAGCAATTCTTGATTCCATTAAACAATATAAATCGGAAGGATATCAAACGATTGCGGTGATCTGCCGAACGGAGGAAGAAAGTAAGGCGTTGTTTGAGGAACTAAAAGAAGCTATACCGGTTCATTTAATTGAAAAAGGGACCATTTCTTATGAAAAAGGAATTAATGTAATTCCTTCTTACTTAGCCAAAGGAATTGAATTTGACGCTGTCATTCTTTATGATTGTACGCGATATGAAAAGGAAAGTGAGAGGAAGTTATTTTATACAGTTTGTACACGTGCAATGCATGTCCTGCATATGTTCGCTACCGGTGAATATAGCTCGCTTATGGCATGTGTACCAAAGGATTTTTACGATGTGATTTAGATAAAATGTAAAAGCGGCAGGGGTTGTTTGATACTTCCTGCCGCTTTTCTAAGTAATTATTTTTTCCATTGCTTTTGCACTTGTTCAGTAGCAAGACGTAAAATTTCATCATCAGACATTTCACGATGGGCGATAACATTTGTTAAGTAGCTTTTTCCTTCGAAAGTTATTGTTACTTCTACTTGTACCATTTAAATCACCTTTCTTTTATGAAGTAATGTAATATTTGTGTCGGAAAATTCATTCAGGATCTTTGTATATGATCATGATCGGATTTGATATAATGAATTATAGAAAAATGTCTATGGGAGAGTACAGGATGTCGATAAATTTTGAAGAAATAAACAAAGAAACATTATATATTGCACTTGAGATTTTCAATTCTAATCCTCAATATAATGTGATGGAAAATAGGAGTAAAACTAGGTCACTTAAAGATATGGAAAAGGAATTTCTGAACCCAAATACAATCAGTGTATTTATTAAGCTTGATGAGACCTATATTGGGGTTATTGATTATATGCTGGAAAATCCAAAAGATTCTCTTCCGTGGCTTGGATTGTTAATCATCCATAAAGATTATCAAGGTTTTGGTTTTGGAAAACAGGCCTATGAACATTACGAAAGTGAGATGCGGAATCGGGGTTTGGACAAAGTCCGAATTGGTGTCCTGCAAGAAAACACAATAGCGCAGCACTTTTGGGAATCTTTAGGATTTGTTTATTATATAACATCTAAAGCTCAAAATGGAAGCGGCATATTATGTTATCAAAAATAAATCTAAAATCCTGCTATCCGAAATTAAACCTCGACTACCATAAATTCTTCAACAAAGACTTGTACTTGTTTTTTATCTAATTTGTTTTTTCTTAGCATCGATTCTGCCATAACTAGGAGTGTATGAACAGAATGATCCCGCTTTAAATCATGTATGGACATGTCGCCATTCAATAATTGAATAGCTTTATCTCTGATGTCTTGATTCTTAGAAGAAGTGTATAGCAGATAGGCAATACAGGTAACCTTGTCCACGATCTTACCCCCAATCAAGATTTCATTTTTTTATTAATTCGACTGTAATCTAACTAATTCCTGCTAATTATTAAGGAATTCTGAAAAATAAAATAGTTTTTGCTGAGTGATAAGGGCCAAAGACGATATGGGGAGACTAACTTTCAAATTTCTACATTAATTTTCTAATATAACGAATAATTTGTTGAATATTGCTTATGTCACATGGTATTTTGTATAATATTGAAGGGATAAAAGAAATGAGGATAGTCAGAATTCTACCTTTCGTCCCCCTAGGATGAGAGGTATTTATTATTATATAGGGTAAAACATCCATTCTGGCTATTAGCGAAACCTTTTACATAGGATTTAGGAGGAAGAAGAATGAAACAAGCCTTAATTAAGGATTTGTACAGAAATACCGAAAGTTATATTGAGCAAAAAGTGCAATTGTCCGGATGGATTCGGACAATCCGTGACTCCAAAACCTTTGGGTTCATTGAATTAAATGATGGCAGTTTTTTTAAGGGTGTGCAAATCGTATTCGATGAGCAATTAGAAAACTTTAAGGAGCTTACAAAGCTTCCGATCAGTTCTTCGATTAGAGTAAAGGGAGACTTTATTTATACACCTCAAGCAAAGCAGCCTTTCGAAATTAAAGCAACGGAAATTATCATTGAAGGAACATCTAATGTAGATTATCCGCTACAGAAAAAAAGGCATTCCTTCGAATATTTAAGAACAATCGCACACTTGCGTCCAAGAACGAATACGTTTAATGCGGTTTTCCGGGTAAGATCATTAGCATCTTATGCGATCCATAAATTTTTCCAAGATAAAGGATTTGTCTATGTTCATTCGCCAATCATCACTGGCAGTGACACGGAAGGCGCTGGCGAAATGTTCCGTGTCACCACATTGGATATGGACAATCTTCCGAAGAATGAAGAAGGTAAAACAGATGTTACGCAGGACTTCTTTCATAAAGAAACAAACCTTACCGTTAGCGGTCAGCTTTCAGCTGAGGCGTTTGCATTAGCGTTTAGAAATGTATATACATTTGGACCGACTTTTAGAGCAGAAAATTCAAACACTGCTAGACATGCGGCTGAGTTTTGGATGATCGAACCTGAGCTTGCCTTTGCTGAGCTTCCAGATATCATGGATTTAGCGGAAGAAATGGTGAAGTGTGTAATTGGCTATGTACTGGAACAAGCTCCTGAAGAGATGAACTTCTTTAACAGCTTTGTAGAGAAGGGATTGTTAGATAGATTGAATCTGGCTCATACAGCTGACTTTGGAAGAGTAACTTATTCCGAAGCCATTGAGTTATTGAAGAATTCTGGAGAAACATTTGCTTATCCGGTTGAATGGGGTCTTGACCTTCAAACGGAGCATGAACGCTATTTGTGCGAGAAAATCTTTAAACGCCCAGTATTTGTAACGGATTATCCAAAAGAGATCAAAGCTTTTTATATGCGTTTAAATGAAGACAACAAGACTGTAGCCGCAACAGATTTACTTGTACCAGGAATTGGTGAGTTAATTGGTGGAAGTCAGCGTGAAGAGCGAGAAGAAATCCTAGCCGAAAAAATCAAAGAATTAGGAATGAGCGAAGAAGATTATTGGTGGTACCTGGAATTAAGAAAATACGGCGGCACGAAACACTCAGGTTATGGTCTTGGGTTTGAACGTTTAATCATGTACCTTACCGGTATGGCAAATATTAGGGATGTTATTCCATTCCCAAGAACAACAGGAAATGCTGAGTTTTAATCAAAAATAAAAAGAAGATCCAATGGGTCTTCTTTTTATGTGCTGCTTTTTATATTTTATAAATTTTGCAGTTCTTCTTCAAAATAAAATGTACTAGGATGTTCTTTAACGATATAAGAATACCTCTTCATATTTTTCACATATTGCCATTTTAAAATGGTGACTACCTCGCCTGTTTCTATAATATTTACGGTTTGACCAGCAGTGTATCGGTTATTTGAGCTTTTCATTTCCACACCCCTTAAAGATTCATTTTAAGTATAACACAAAAACGCCTCTTATGTGTTGTCACTCTATAGGATATGGAAGTAACCAAAGAAAAATCAGAACCGTTCTCCTTTCCATTATAAAGTAACTATGGTATGCTTTACATAAAGCGAGGTGTCATTTTTGACAAATTATAAAGCAAAAAGAAGTAACCTCAAGGAGTTATTATCCAAAAGTGGTATGACTTTAGAAAGTTTAGAAAGGAACACAAATATTCCTAGAAGTCAACTAGACGATTACTTGTCTAAAAAAGTAATGAATCTAAATTGTGCCATGACTATTTCAAAAGAATTAAATTGCCAGATTGAAGATCTATATGTTTGGGCATCTGACGTGAAGTAGAGTAGAGCGGAATTATTCGTAATAGGTGGTAAAAAACAGACTCAATTAAAGTCTGTTTTTTTTATAAGGTTGTGTTAAAGGTTATTGTTGATTATTAGCATGTTGATTGGAGCGGAAATCAACACTCAAGTTTAACACAGCCTTTTATAAAAAAAGCACGCGGATTCGCGTGCTTTATCTATATTCTTAAACTTCTAAATCACACTTTTCTAAAGGTATAACCTTAGTCTTTTTCGTGAATTTGTATCCAATCCATAAAATAAGGAATAAAGGTAAGCCGATATAAGATACTAAAACACCATTCCAATCGATTTGGTCACCCATAAAGGCTGAATAATTTTGACCAAGGACTACAAATGCACAAACCGCAAAGGCAAAAATTGGACCAAATGGGAAAAGTTTTGATTTAAACGGTAATAAGTTAAGATCTTTTCCTTGTGCTACATAAGCTCTACGGAAACGATAGTGACAGATGGCAATTCCAAGCCATGCAATAAAGCCTGACATACCAGAAGCGTTTAATAACCAAACATAAACGGTTCCATCTCCAAAGAAAGAGGCCAGAAACGCAAGAGTTCCTACTAAGGTTGTCGCGATTAAAGCATTTACCGGAACACCATTTTTATTTAGTTTTCCTAAGAATCTAGGAGCCTTTCCTTGGCGTGCAAGATCCCAAAGCATCCGTGTTGATGCATACATTCCAGAGTTACCCGCTGATAAGACCGCTGTTAAGATAACCGCATTCATAACAGAAGCAGCGAACGCAATACCAGCTTTTTGAAAAACAAGTGTAAATGGGCTGACTGATACGTCCCCATTAGCCAAGTTTTCGTTTGTGTACGGAATAAGAAGACCAATCACTAAAATGGCTAATACATAAAATAAGAGAATACGCCAGAATACAGATTTTACTGCACGTGGTATCGATTTACTTGGATCATCCGTCTCGCCGGCTGCAACACCTAATAGTTCAGTTCCTTGGAAAGAGAAACCTGCTGCCATAAAGATACCAAGCATTGCCATAAACCCGCCGTGAAAAGGAGCATCACCGACCGTGAAGTTTTTAAAGCCGATTGCATGATCACCCATAATACCAAAAATCATCAATGTACCTGTAATAATAAAAATAATAACTGTAACTACTTTAACTAGCGAGAACCAATACTCCGCTTCCCCAAATCCTTTTACTGAAAGATAGTTTAATAGGAACATAATTACTAAGAAAATAGCACTCCATACAAATGAAGGAGTATGTGGGAACCAAAACTTCATGATCATGGTGACAGCAGCTAATTCTGCCGCAATTGTAATCGCCCAGTTATACCAGTAGTTCCAGCCAAGGGCAAAGCCAAGGGATGGATCGACAAATTTAGTTGCATACGTACTAAAGCTTCCAGCAACTGGCATGTAAGCGCCCATTTCAGCTAAGCTTTGCATTAGGAAGTACACCATTACTCCAATCACAAGATAGGAAAGAATCGCTCCGCCTGGACCGGCCGAGTGAATTGCGCCTCCGCTTGCGAGAAATAATCCAGTTCCGATGGTTCCGCCAAGAGAAATCATTGTCAAATGACGAGATTTTAAGCTTCGTTTTAATTCATTCGAATCCTCTTTAGATGTATGTTTACCTGTATTTATATCTTCTAAAGGTCTAGCTGTTTGTCCTTGCATTAATAAAACTCCTTTTCTTTTTTATAAAATGCTGTTAACGTACGCAAGTACCTGATGGTCAGCCTGCAATTTACAGTTTCGAGAAGGAGTTTTGGAATAAAAAATGCCATCGAAGCAGACTCCGATGGCATTGTTAATACCCCGCATCATACCTTCCGAAAGATAGCTCAACACGTTTGCTTGGTTGGTTCAAACGTGACAGTTCTGCTCCTATTCGAAGACAGACCCAGCATGCTTTTATAGAGAAGAAAGCACACTTCGGCAGCTTTTCCTTTCAAACAAATTCATCGATGTCTCTACATCTCATCCGTTTTACTGATAAAAACCGCGACCTCTACCTCATCGGTTTTGATGAGGATTTTTCTATTAAATTAATATGCTACTAAAGTATCATTGATATACTCAAATTGTCAACTTGTTTAATAAAAGTCAATTAAATCTAAATAGGCAGACTATTTATGCTATTGGAAAAAAACTATTAAGTTTACTTTCATTTAGAGAATCAGTATCATTTAAAAAAAAGAAAAAATTGGGAGGCAGGAGGATTTGCCATGCAGATTATTGGAGTAATTGCCGGTTCCCTCATTGTAGTGGTGGCATTTAACCTTTTTTTAATTCCTCACGCTGTATTAAGCAGCGGATTAAGCGGAATATCAATGATATTAGGGATGGTTACCCCGCTTAATACCGGTTTGGCAAACTTCCTATTGAATTTACCACTGATCATTATTGGTTATAAGATGCTAGGAAAGAAATTCATTATGAATACTATTATTTCTGTAGTCATCATTTCAGTGGGCCTTTACATAGTGCCTGAACTTCCAATTGCGAAGGATTCAATTCTTTCATCCATCTTTGGAGGGATTTTGGCAGGTCTTGGAGTAGGGTTGGTCTTTCGTTCATCGGGTTCAACGGGCGGATTTGACATCATTGGGATGATTGTGTCGAGAAAAAAGGATTTTCCAATAGGTGTGTTACTTTCGGGTATGAACGCTGTTGTCATTGTGATTAGTGGATTTTTATTTAATTGGGATGCGGCCCTTAATACATTAGTATCTATTTATTTAACCGGGAAAGTTGTGGATACGATCTATACGGACCATGCGAAGTTAACCTTGATGATTATTACGGATAAAGGTGAAGAACTAAGGCAACATTTGCTAGCCAATCTCTATAGAGGTCTTACCGTCATGGATGGGATTGGTGCATACTCCAATGACAAGCGCAACATCATCATAACTGTCATTACTCGATATGAACTTAATGAAGTCAAAAATCTTATTGTTGAGGTGGATCCGTGTGCTTTTGTCAATATCACGGAAACGATTGAAGTAATGGGGCTGTTTCACAGAAAAAATCGGTTTTAGTACATAAAAGAGGCTTGCATGTATAATCACATGCAAGCCTCTTTTATAGTAGCCATTCTACTTATTTGAGCGATTTTTCGCCCATTTTACTATTGTATTTATCACTTCTTCAAGATCTTTTCCGGCAGTTGTAAGTTCATACTCCACTCGTTTAGGAGAGGTCGCAATCACCTTTTTGGTAATTAACCCTTCTGATTCCAAATCTCGCAGCCGCTCTGTTAACAAACGGTCGGAAATGCCGGGGATTGAGGAAATAATTTCATGATATCGCTTGGGCCCTGTCATCAGTGCATAGATAACCGCACCCATCCAACGTTTACCAATGAATTCAATCGCACTATGAAAATTCGTGCAGACATGTTGAACTTCCTTTTTTGAATCAGACCTACAGGAATGTTTGTTGAGTTCACTCATTTTTTTACAACCTCTTTTTAACTTTTCTAACAATATCATACCATAATTTTTTTCCTTGACGATAGGTACTTACTTTTAGTAAGATAAAAAAACAAACTTACTAAGAGTAAGTAAAAATGTCCTAGGAGGAAAATTTCTCATGGAAACAATTGCTGAAAAAAGATTAACAGACGTAATGAAAGAACGTCGCTCTGTAAGAAAATATGAACCTAATGTTTCGATTTCTGTAGAAGAAATTAAAGATATGATTAAAGAGGCAACAACAGCACCATCATCAAGTAACTTACAGCCATGGCGCTTTATTGTAATTCAAGATCAAGAAACAAAAGCAGAGTTAAGAACGATTGCATTCAACCAAGAACAGGTTGAAACAGCGTCTGTCGTTATTGCTGTCTTAGGTGACAAGGAAATGTATAAAAGTATTGAAAAAGTGTATCAAAGTGCCTTTGAAGCCGGATTCATGGATAAAGTGAGTATGGAGCAATTAATTGCTAATGGTAACAGCACATACCCACATGCACCTGAAGAGGTTCGCAAAAATATTGCCACATTCGATGCGGGGCTAATCTCCATGCAGTTGATGCTGATTGCGAAAGAAAGAGGCTATGATACAGTACCGATGGCAGGCTTCGATAAACAGAAATTCATCGAAAGATTTAATGTCTCCGATCGCTATTTTCCAATTTTACTACTTCCAATTGGAAAGGCTGCAGCACCAGCACACAACACCACACGATTACCACTAGAAGATGTAATAATTGATTATAAATAAAAAATGAAACACCCTCAAGCTTTAATTGTCTTGGGGGTGTTTCATTTTAGTTATTGATATATTTTTCAAAAACAAATCCGAAATCCTTCACACAATATTGTTTTTTGCTATCCTCAAGCCATTGAAAGGCTGCTTGGTTAAGCATTTTGAATTGGACGACTAAATTGCTGTCGGGGCTTGTAATCCGGCCAAGAGTGGTTGAAGCAACATCAAGGCTTTGTTTAGCGAATTGCAGGCTGATTTCATTTTCATGGGAGATTTCAGAAATTTTGATTAATGCTTTATATAAGTCCTTTACTTCCTCAATATGTTTCTTGTGGACATCAATCGAGAATGGAACCGAGCCAATTTTGAATTTAATTTCAACGTCAAGATCGACAGTCCCAGCTGTTTCAAGCATGACATCTGAAATTCGGTTTGTTGCATAACTATAGCGATGCAGCATCCGTTTTTTACTAGTCGCGCTTGTACCATCTAGATGGATAAGTGCATTATTAGTAAAGCAATATTCATCAGATTTTGATTTTATTAAGAAATAAATTTTTTCATTGTCTTCATGCATGACATAATCGTCTGCATCCACTTTATCATAATTTTCCGGTCTAATAACGGAACCTACATCACTTAATCCTAAAATATCAGCAGCCACTTTTCCAAACATCGAATCATCCTCACTTTATATTTTTTTTGTCTAAGCTATGTACGAATTTAAGAGAATTAAGTTTCATACTTTTGCTCAATTTGTATATGACAGAACATTTTATGCCGGACATCAAAGCATATGCATATAATTTCATAAGATATGTTAACATAAAATTCAGAAATCTGATATACTGATACAAATCAAACGGTGTGAATGGAGCATGTCCGATGTACCTTTTAAGGGTTTGTTAGCGGTTTGACTGCACCAGTTTTAATTCAAAAATATAATCTTAAATGGTTACTGTGTTACACCCAATGCGAAGAAAGTAAGTTGTTGAAAACAAATAGCTTACTGTCCATATCTGACCAAATTGTGCAATTAATCGCTTGGCCTATCGGAACGATGGTAATTAGTACTATGACTTGCGGAACAATGGGGAGTAAGGGTAGCTTTTATCTTTGCAGCTGGTCTGTTCCTATCTTTTTTTATCATTGCCATAAAGCATAAAAGAGAATTAATGATGGTGGAAAGTGACTAAGTTAAACAAAAAGGGAAATCACATGTTGATTTCCCTTGAATATGAAAGGAAAGAGAAGAATGCGCCCTATTATGTTAGGCATATTTGCCGCTTTCTTTTTTGCGATTACTTTTATCCTCAATAGATCAATGGATCTAGCCGGAGGAAGTTGGATTTGGAGTGCATCCTTAAGATATTTCTTTATGGTTCCATTTCTAGTTCTAATTGTAATCGGGAGGAAGAACTTTAAACCATTGTTACTTGAAATGAAAAAGCAGCCTGGTATCTGGATATTATGGAGTACAATCGGTTTTGGATTCTTCTATGCACCGATCTGCTTTTCGGCGGCATATGCACCTGGCTGGTTGATTGCCTCAACTTGGCAGATTACCATTATCTCCGGTTCTATGCTGGCACCACTTTTTTACGAAACTGTCATGACGGAGAAAGGGGCTATTCAGTTAAGAGGAAGAATACCCTTTAAGGGTTTAGGGATGTCACTGATTATTTTACTAGGAGTTATCCTTATGCAATTGGAACAAGCGAGTCACTTATCGCTGATGGCAATTGCCCTAGGGGTATTACCAATTATCCTTGCGTCCTTTGCCTATCCGCTGGGTAACCGGAAAATGATGGAGGTGTGCGGAGGCCGCCTAGATGTCTTTCAACGGGTATTAGGGATGACACTAGCCAGTCTGCCTTTTTGGATTGCATTATCAATCTATGGTTTGCTTACGGCTGGTTCTCCAAGCCTAGGGCAAATCACTCAATCGGGGCTTGTGGCTATATCCTCAGGAGTTATTGCCACGGTTCTTTTCTTTCAAGCCACTGATTTAGTAAGAGGTGACATGCAAAAGCTCGCTGCTGTCGAGGCTACCCAATCGATGGAGGTTTTATTTGCTGTAATGGGAGAATTATTGCTCTTAAACTCGGTGATGCCTTCAGCCGTATCCTGGAGCGGCATGGCATTAGTCATGATTGGCATGGTTTTGCAAAGCCATTTTTCTAACAAAATAGTAAAACGGAAAATTCATAATGTAAGTGTTTAATAGTAAAAATCCTTATCAATACTCGGTGATAAGGATTTTTATTTTCTTTCTTTTAGTGCGAAGATGCTTCTATCATTGCGAGCGAAGTTTTTGAATGCCTTTTTTGACTTATTTAATTATCAGCTGCATATAGTTGTAACATTAAATCTACTTTATGGGGTGATTGCGATTAGAAATACAGGTAAGGATGACTTTGTCCAAGGTTTTGTGCCACATCATAACCACGGTTCAGTTGACTATACAGGTGTAAGCTCAGGGCATGTGCATCAATGTTTGGACGTTACATCACCGCCGATTCCAACTCAAGATGGAGGGCATATTCATTATACGGAAGGATATGTGCTATTTGAGGATGGACACACACACCATTATCGTGCATACTCCGGTCCAGCTATACCAGTAGGAAATGGGATGCATGTCCATTATTATGATTTCAATACTACTGAAGACAATGGCCATAGTCACCATGTAAAAGGTGTCGATCAACCAGCACCGGGATCTAAGTAATTTGTACAAAAAACCAATCTTTTTTAGTGATTGGTTTTTTCTGTTAACATGTTAAAAAAATCTCACATCAAAGGAAATTTGAAGAGTTTGGCAAGAAAAACTATTCCTTAAATGGAAACATGTTCTAATACTAATGGATGTAATGCATTGGTGCGGTCTACGAATATAAACCCATCGTACCGCTTCCCCATGTTAGAAGGAACATAATTTCCAAAATGTTCGTATTCGGGATGATACACGACACCAATAGCTCGATGTCCAACTGTTTAGGAAAATTCTTTACGGTTTTGATCGTTAAAAATAAGATACTGATTCATGGCTCCTGACTGATGCATGAAGTATTCCCAGCAGCCGGGTTGGGCAGGCGGAACATCCATTACTTCCAAGTTCACTCCCCATTCCGTTGAGGCAATTACGGTGCCTGTATAAGTCCCGAACCCAACGATAAATACCATGTCTTCCCCATTTTGTTCGCGAACGAGCTGCCCCACATTTACCATTCCTTCGTCCTTCATGTCAGTGGCCCGTGCATCTCCAACGTGTGTATTATGTTCCCAAATGATAACCTTTGCATCTTTGCCATAAAACTTACTAATGGAATTTAGAGCATCAACCATGTGCCGATCACGAATGTTCCAAGATTCATCATCACTTTTCACCATGGTGCGGTAGTATTCCTCAGCATGTGCTGTAACAAGAGCATTTACTTCCATATTGAGACTGCTCTCTTGATCATCCTCAAACTTCCATTTATTTTTTTGTATCGTGGAAAGGAGGTGGAGTGCCTCTTCCATACAGTCCTCAGATAAATAGCCGGCAGAGACAGCATAGGATTCGTTATTTCGGTTATGGGGCTCAAAACAAGCAAACGCCTTCTTAGCAGCCTCAAGTTCTGGAGAATTATTTTTTGTTAAAAAACCAACTATCTCATCAAGACTTTCCCAAAGGCTGTATACATCCAAACCATAAAATCCAACCTTTTCTGATCGATTCGTTTTTATATTAAATTCCTTTAACCACTCAATCAAGCCGATTATTTCTTGATTGGCCCACATCCATGTAGGCCAACGGTTAAAATCTTCTAATACTTCCCGTACATCCTTATTAGATGGGGAAAATCCTTTAATATATCGATTAATTGATTGGCAGGCTGGCCAATCACCTTCCACTGCAATAAAGGAAAAGCCCTTTTCTTGAATTAGCCTCTTCGTTAATTCTGCCCGAATTGTATAAAACTCTGATGTACCATGTGAAGATTCTCCAAGCAGGACGTATTTCGCATCACCAATCGCTTCTATTAACGGATCAAGATCGTTAATAGAATGAAAGGATTTCGCATATTTCCTAAGGGATTCTATCATCTGCCCTTTTCATCCTTTCTAATATTGATCTATTTTAAATAAGGTTCCCTTATTACTTTGATACTAATCCAGGACGGAATTTCCAAAAGTTCACATAACTGTCACAAACTTTCCGTTTATTCTAAAGATTCTGTGATACACTAAAAGTGTAAAAAAGAAATATAAAAAGTTAACATCTTAGGAGGCTCAACCATTCGTGTTCGTTCCGTTATGTGAACGAGTAGTAGTAAGGTTGTACTGATCAATCATTTGGTAGGTGGAGCGATAAAAGGTCTTATAGGGATGATAAATCCAAAACAAACACCTTTCATAAAGGATATCTATGATTTAATAGAATCTCTATCAAAGGTAGAAGCTAAGGGTTTATAGGTTAGTACCTAGTTAAACGAAATACTTTAACAAGGTATCCATAACTGAAACCAAACCTAAAAGATGTATCGCCAAGAAGCTGAATCCGAATGAGGAAAAAGAGTCTTATACGGTGTCAAAACCGAAAATGATTTGTTTCTTTTAGGAGTTTGAATTCCATTAAACACATGCGAATTAATTCCTACAACGGAACAAACACACATCGGCTGAGTTTTCAAAGTGTCGCTTAGCTTAAAAAACTAAACGGAAATAATCATTTGAAAATCATTAGCTGGTGTCATGGTTGGGTCTCCTAAGCTGTTAATTAAATGAAGGAGTTACTTCTTTATTGAGGTAGCTTCTTTTTATTAATTTAAATTTTGAATTAAAGGTTTTGAGTATAGTTGATAAAAAATTAGGGAAAATAATCCTCGAAAAGGAGTGATGGTAATGATTAAGAAAAAACAACCAACCGTTGCACCAGGGATGGATGACCAAGAAGAACTAAATGCGAGTGCAACTGAGAAAGAAGTAGAAGAAGGGGAGTACACTAGTGTGACAACCCTCTCCTACGATGAAGTTGACCCAAGTTGATCCATTTACTGCCTTAATATGAGGCAGTTTTCTTTATGAACAAAGAAAAGTAAGCATTTAAATATAAATAGCAGCTTAAATTCATTATACTATTAGTAAGATGCTATACTGAAAGGGGAAAGATAATGTCGGGGACACAAGAGATCAGTTTAATTGACCAGAAAGAGGCCATCATGGCTAAGATTCAACACAAAGGGTTGACGAAGAAGAAGATTTTCCAGAGGGCTCTATTAATCACGCTGGGGGCCATTCTAATGTCTGTAGGGTTGGAAATATTCCTTGTCCCCAATAATGTAATAGATGGCGGTATTACCGGCATTTCCATCATGTTGTCCTATATTACAGGCTGGAAACTAGGGGTGTTCCTATTTCTTTTTAATATTCCTTTTATCTTTTTAGGCTACAAACAAATTGGAAAGACCTTCGCATTATCCACTCTATATGGAATTGTCATTCTTTCGGTTACAACTACACTCCTTCATCCAGTTCCAGCTTTTACACAAGATATACTACTTGCCACCGTTTTTGGGGGAATCCTGCTCGGCGTTGGAGTAGGTTTGGTTATTCGCTATGGAGGTTCTTTAGATGGAACCGAAATTTTGGCCATTCTTTTCAATAATAAACTTCCCTTCTCTGTTGGAGAAATTATCATGTTTTTTAATTTGTTCATCTTAGGAAGCGCGGGATTTGTTTTTTCGTGGGATCGGGCTATGTATTCTTTAATTGCCTATTTTGTCGCATACAAAACAATTGATATCACCATTACTGGACTTGATGAATCTAAGTCTGTTTGGATTATTAGTGACAATGCCAGCCAAATTGGTGATGCTATTATGAATCGTTTAGGTCGTGGAGTCACCTACTTGAATGGGGAGGGTGCCTATTCTGGTGATGAGAAAAAGGTAATTTTTTGTGTGATAAACCGTCTTGAGGAAGCAAAATTAAAGGAAATTGTAACAGAGAATGACGGCAATGCGTTTTTAGCGGTGGCGGATATTGCGGAAGTACGGGGTGGAAGATTTAAGAAAAGAGACATCCATTAGCAGGAAACCGTAGAATGGTGTCGGAATTATTGGGGATTTTTGTAACTTTTATAATTATATTGTCGTTAATTCAGGAAATAAAAATAGATTTCATGGATGTTTTGTCGTACTATGCGCTTACCTAGGAAATAGTTTTAGCAAAAAATGAAATATTTCTGAAAAAGATGACAGAGTGGTCTGCCATCTTTTTTGTTTTTAGAGCAAAAGCTCATATACCTCATTGAGTTGATAAGCTCGTTTTTCATCTTGAGCCTCTTTTGCGTGGTTAATTTCTTTGGGTAATATGTTATTTAAAAAATGGATTTCCTTTTGGGTTAAATCCCTGACAAAAGGGCCTTCAGATTTGTAAGTGCCTTCAATGAGTTTCTTATATATAAATCTTCCTTCGGAGTGATCGTCCGTATAATTGGATAATATTTCTTTTAAGTACGCCAAAGTGTTATCCATGTAGTCATCCCATCCTTTCACCTTGTTAGTTATTTTTCATCGAAAGGACAATAATATACATAATCAATGGTGTGGATTATTTAATATAAAAAACCTACTTTTGTGTTAAAAAGTAGGCGGTCTTCCTATTTTGATACAGTTAATACCCGATAGCTGAGGACATCCTGGTATTTAATAACGATATTCCCGTGTTCATTCAGTACGTGAAAAAGTTCAGGTTCGAAGTCCTTTGAGAAATTGAACTCAGGTGTTTGATTCCCGTGGCTTAGTGGCAAATTATATGCTTTAATTTCAATATTGTGGAACCCTGCCTCTTGTAATAGCAGCCTCCAGTCTTCCTCTAGCAATAACGAGTCAACGGAGTAGAAATTCATAATCTCAGCTGCTTCCAGCTGATTAACAGGGCGGTTAATGGTCATTTCGTTTGCAATTAAACGTCCGCCTTTTTTTAATACTCGATAAAATTCTTTAAGGGCTTTTGGTTTATTAACAAAAGCTAAAACTGATTCCGATAAAATAAAGTCAAATGTATGATCGGCAAATGGAATTTCCTCAATCGAACCCTTTATTAAAGAAATGGGGAACTGCAGCTTTTCAAAGCGGTCTTTCGCTTTTTCCACCATGATCGGGTTGATCTCCAAACCAATCACGTTTGCTCTGTAGTGTTGATACAAGTAAGCTGCCGTTTGACCAGTGCCGCAGCCTGCATCTAATATAACCGATTGGTCATTTATCTTTTCCTTTGAAAGAATGTCTTGCGTAAGAAGGATTCCTCCTGGATGAGCACCACCAACACCGAATTTTGCTAAAAAATCAAAATAAGTTAAGCTTCCCATAGACACCACCTATTTTCTTTTTAGCCATTGTATGTTCAAAAATGGGAGGTGGTTCATTAATACTAAAACAGATAATAATTTGATAATTAAATGCGAAAAAATTACAATTTACACATGTTTTGTATCACATATTTTTTTAGGGATGGCACAAATTAAGCAAATAGAGGGGAGAAGTGTTAACTTCTATACAAAGCAAAAGGGGTGCTGAATATGAAAAAAATGACAAGACAGCCGTTTTTCAAATTGTTTACTCCTAAACCAAAAAGCAGAATGCCGTTATGGGCATCACTTGTTGGACTATCTTTAAGTGCCGCTTTGTTTGGGATAACAAGAGGGAAGCGTAGTGATTTTGCACTTCCTTTTCAAAATGCAGTGAAAAACTTTTCAGAAAAAACCAAACTACCCAGCCTGAATGTAATGGACAATACAGCTCTAACTGAGTTTTCAGAGGAGCTAATGGAAAGTGCATTAAATAATAATAAACAATAAAAAGCAAAAAAAGTCCGCTGTTGATTCAGCGGACTTTTTTAATATAGAGCGTTTGGAACTTTCTTTGGTTGGTATTCAATCAAATCTGAAGAATAGAGATTGATTACTAATAAATGACCAAGTGTTTTTGCTCTGATTAAAACTGGCTCTTTATAGGTATTTTTAAAAGCAAAATCAGGGCCATACCAACTAACCGTTGCATCTCGGCCAGGCGGGATGTACGGAACCTTTCTCGTATGTGAAAATCTTTGGAGAATTTTTAATCCCGCACTATCTACAGCGTTAAATAGGGTGGATGAGACTTGACATATGCCACCGCCAATATCCTCTGAAAATTCCCCTCTTATGATCACAGGAGCCTTTAAATAACCTTTAGAAGCAGTCCTCTTTCCGACCACTTTGTTAAAAGAAAAGGTTTCTCCTGGAAAGATGACATAATTATTAATTGCCTTAGTTGCTAAATCAATATTATTGGACCTAGTTTTGTTTCCAGGATTAAAGGACGTTACATAACGGCCAATTCTCATACTGCGTATATCCGAAAGTAATTCACTATCCACTTTAGGATAAACAGATAACATTGGGATTTCTAATTTGCCTGATTGATGTGAAAAAAAATAAGCATACAGCTGTTCTGTAAAAGCCTGGCGATGAATTTGCAAACCGATTTTTTCTGACACAATCTCACCATTGGAATTAATAATGGCATTTTCAGGCTTAATCGAGAAATGCTTGTCCAAGTTATCTAAGAATTGATTGTACTTTTTTGAATCTATAATCGGCAAATCTGTATAGGGATAGGAGAAATCCTCCTGTTTAATAGTTGTCACATGGATCCCGTTTTTTGTTATGACTAAATGATCGGGAGAGTTAATCGGTTGTGATGTTAAGATAATGCCTAAAATACATGATAGTATCATTGAATGCACGCCTCCTCATTATAATATAAGTAGAAAATTCACTTTTCATGTAGGGATTTGGAGAGGAAGTTAAAAACGTAAAAATTTATATTTATTTCCAATTTTCAGCTTTACAAATTCCAAACGGTACACTATTATCATTATTAATAATGGTAATAAATGAAAGGACCTATAATAATGGTAAAAGAATCAACCGTAGACGTAATATTGCATCCCGTTCGGATGAGAATCATTCAGTCTTTAATAAACCAACAAATGACCGCTCAACAAATGAAAGTATTACTACCTGATATTCCACAAGCATCATTGTATCGGCACATAAAAAAACTAGTGGAGGCAGGTGTAATCCATATTATTGATGAGATTCCAAATCGAGGGACAATTGAAAAGATATACTCTCTGCAAGACCCTGCCAAGGCATCGATCCCCCCAGAGAAATTAAACAGTTTCACCAAGGATGAGCATATGGATTTATTTTTTAAATTCATGGCCAATATCATGGGTGAATATGAACGATATTTAAACCAAGAAAAAATTGATTTAGCCAGAGATGGTGTATCATTTAGGCAGACTAGTGTATTTTTAGACGACAACGAGTTTGTACAATTTATTAAGGAAATATCCGAGGTTTATGCAAGGGTAACGCAAAATAAGCCGAAAAAGGGAAGAAGAAGGAGAACATTAGCTACGATCATTATTCCTGAACAAAAACACAAAGAACAATAGGGGGATATACGATGAGAACGGTGGAGAGAGAAGTAACAATACAAAGCCAAACAGTATTAAAGGGGACGCTGTGTATACCGGAGGCTAGGATAGAAAAAAGCCCCGCAGTCGTAATTATTTCAGGTTCAGGAAAATTAGATCGTAATGGAAAAATGAATGAAAAAATGGATTTAAAGTTATATCGTCAGTTAGCTGAATTTTTAACATCGATAGGATTCATCAATCTAAGATATGACAAACGAGGTGTTGCAGCTAGTGAGGGGGATTATTTAACAACAGGTTTATGGGACTTAGTAGATGATGCCCAAGCGGCCGTTCGATTTTTAAAAAACCTTCCCGAAGTAGATCCTGATAAGGTGATCGTGTTAGGACATAGTGAAGGAAGCACGATTGGGTCAGCGTTGGCTGTAAGAGAAGAGCTCGGCGGTTTAATCCTACTATCGGGGGCGGTTGAGAGAATAAGTGAAGCGCTTAAGCGGCAGAGAGAAATTGCCAGAGAGGATGTTTTGAAAGCTAAAGGATTCCAGGGCATTTTACTTCGATTATTAGGTGTGCATAATAAGATAGAGAAACAAGCACAAAAATATATAGAAAAGGTACAAAACTCAACAGAGGATTGTCTTAAGGTTAGTTTTACAAAAATAAATGCCAAGTGGATGCGTGAACATTTTATGTATAATGTCAGAGAGGATTTAGCAAAGGTTACCTGCCCAGTCTTAGCTATTACCGGAGCACGTGATATTCAAGCTAATCCAGATGTCATAAAGGATTTGCCGAAGTATGTTAAAGGTGATGCTGAATACTATGTTATTGAAAATATGGGGCATTCCTGCAAACTAATTACAAGTACCTCCACCATGTTTACGGTCAAAAAAGATATTATTGCAGAGGGTAATTTGCCTATTCATCCGGAGCTTGTTGAACTGTTAAATAATTGGCTGCAGACTCACTTTGTTAGTACACCAATAGAGGAGTCCATTCTTGGTTAATTATAAAATTGGGCCGTCGCGATGATGGTCCGATTTTTTAAATGAAAAAAATCGGAATTTGTAGTATAGTAGCAAGTGATAACAAACAAATAGATAATAGCTAGCAAAAAAATAGCATAAAACAGGAGCGTCAAGCAATGAATGAAAACGAAAGAATTCAACTAAATGTCAGAATCACGAAAGAAACCTCTGCTAAGCTGGATGAAATTGTTGAATATTATCAACAGGGATTAAAGCTAGGCAGAATTTACAAAGGTGACGTTTTAACAGACATCATTGAAAAATCGTATGAGGTAATGAATAAACAGAAAAGATCTTTTAAACGGTACTAATAGAAAAGGAAGGCCAAAAAACAGAAGTTTTCCAGCCCTTCTTTTTTTTTTGCTTAAAAAGCACTAAAAATTTATTAGAATATTTAGAAAAGAAATTGAATAATTAAGTTTTGAAGGTATAATTGTACATATAACATACTAACTGGTTAGTATTGCTCGGGAAGTTGGATGATGATAGTGAGAGGGCTGGTTTAGATGAAATTAAGCGAAAAAACAGCTATTGTTACAGGCGGCGGCAGTGGAATTGGACGGGCAGCGGCCCTTCGGTTTGCAAAAGAAGGGGCGAAAGTCGTTGTGGCAGATATCGATTCAATAGACGGGGAAGAGACCGCCAACTACATACGCGAGCACGAAGGGTCATCCATTTTTGTAAAAACAGACGTGGCTGATCCGGAGCAAATCAAACGATTAATCGAAACGACCACGGGCACGTTTGGTGGACTACACATCATGTTCAATAATGCTGGGGTCGGGAACTCAGAAGTCAGAAGTGTAGATTTGTCAGTGGAGGAATGGGACCGAGTTGTTGATATTAACCTAAAAGGAGTGTTTCTAGGCATTAAATATGCCGTTCCCGCATTAATCAAGTCAGGCGGGGGTTCCATCATTAACACCTCTAGTCTGCTCGGTTTAAAAGGGCAAAAATTTGTTTCCGCTTACAATGCCTCCAAGGCCGGAGTAGTGGTGTTGACGCAAAACGCTGCACTTGAATATGGAAAATACAATATCCGTGTCAATGCTATTGCACCTGGTGTGATTGATACCAAGATTATTGATAATTGGAAACAAAATGAACGGAAATGGCCGATTATTTCACGAGCAAATGCCCTGGGGAGAATCGGAACACCGGAAGAAGTAGCCAACGCAGTGTTATTTTTAGCATCAGATGCAGCATCCTTTATTACTGGCGCGACGCTTTCAGTCGATGGAGGCGGTTTGACGTTTTAAGTTTGAACTAATAAACAAGAATGCGGAGGGGACTTATGAGTCAAAAAAAAGCTTGGTTGGAGCACTATCCGGAGAGTATAGGAAAAACAATTACAATCCCTGAAATACCAATGGGTAAAATTCTACAAGAGACAGCCGCAAAATTTCCTGCCAATAATGCCCTTTCTTTTTACGGAAGAAAAATCACCTACGAGCAGCTTAACCAAATGGCGCAGAGCTTTACTTCCGCCCTGCAAAAAAATCAAGTACAAAAGGGCGACAGAGTTGCAATCATGCTCCCCAACTGCCCGCAATATGTGATTTCCTATTATGGAATCCTAAACGCCGGAGCAATTGTTACTCAAGTAAATCCAATGTCCGTAGAGCGGGAGTTGGAATATATTTTGAAGGATTCCGGCGCAGAGACGATCATCGTCTTCGATGCCTTATATCCAAGAGTCAAAAGTGTTCAGCCGCAAACAAACTTGAAAAATGTTATTGTGGTAAGAATACAGCCATCCAGCCAAGATTTTTCTCCTGACCGTAGCTTCGAAAGCTTCCTCGGTGAGGGCGATGGAAACATTACTCCCATTAGTTTTGAGCCTGTACATGATGTAGCGGTTCTCCAATATACAGGCGGAACAACCGGACGTTCAAAAGGTGCAATGCTCACGCACTACAACATTTTGGCCAATGTCCTCCAAAGCTATGAGTTTTTTAAGCATGAAATAGAAATGGGCAAGGAAAGGTGTTTAACAGTCATTCCTCTTTTCCATGTGTTTGGGATGAGTTCTTGTATGAATCTCTCCATTTATACTGCAGCCGAATCGATCATGCTGCCACGGTTTGAATTAGAGGAGGTCCTAAATACCATAAAAAATGAACAGCCAACCATGTTCCCCGGTGTTCCCACGATGTATGTGGCGATCACAAGTCACCCTCGGGCAGAGGAATATAACATTAATAGCATTAGAACCTGTAATAGCGGCAGTGCACCGATGCCCGTTGAATTGCTGCGTAATTTTGAAAGAAAGACTGTCTCAAAAATCCTCGAGGGCTATGGCCTTTCTGAAGCCTCTCCTACAACGCACTGTAACCCGCCATTTGCTGAGAGAAAGCCAGGAAGTGTGGGGATCGGCATGCCTTCAACAGAATACAAGATTGTCGATTTAGCAACAGGCACGGAAGAAGTTCCGGTTGGTGAGCTAGGGGAAGTGATAATTAAAGGACCGCAAATTATGAAGGGTTACTGGAACCTGCCGGAAGAAACGGCGCATACACTCCGTGAAGGCTGGCTCTATACCGGTGATATTGCTAAAGTGGATGAAGACGGCTATTTATATATTGTTGATAGAAAGAAAGATTTAATTATCGCGAGTGGTTATAATATCTATCCCCGCGATATAGAAGAAGTATTATATGAACATCCAGACGTACAGGAAGCCGTTTGTATAGGGGTGCCAGACCCTTACAGGGGCGAAGATGTGAAGGCAGTTTTAGTCCTGAAGGCGGGAAGTACGGCAACAGAGCAGGAAATCATTCAATATAGTAAGCAAAACATGGCTGCCTATAAAGTACCTCGACTTGTTGAATTTCGTGATCAACTGCCGAAAACAGGTGTAGGGAAAATCCTTCGCCGCGTCTTACGGGAAGAGGCCATGAATAAGTAGATGTGTGAATCCTTTAAGAACACAGAATGCTGTAAAGGAGAGAACAGTCTTATGGTATAATTTGAATAACATTTAACAGATTGTGAGGACATAAAGGTGAAGGAAAGAATAACGGAACAAAGCATCCGCTTATTTGAAAAAAAAGGATTCAGTGAAACATCCATTCAGGATATTGTGGATTCCCTAGGGGTAACAAAGGGAACATTTTATTATTACTTTTCAAGTAAAGAAGAATTATTAATGGATATTCATCGCGGCTATATTGATGAATTACTGGTCCAACTAGAGCGGATTTTTAACGATTCATCAAAGAATTATAAAGAAAAACTATTTGAAGTTGTATTTTTGCTTCTTTCGGATATTAAATCCCGGGGTTCTGCAGCGAAAATCTTTTACAGGGAATTATCCAATTTAAATGAAGAACATTCCGCCTTAATTATTTCAAAGCGTGATCAATTCCGTTTAAATATTGAGGCGCTGATAAAAGCAGGGATTGAGAACAGGGAATTTCGTCAGGAAATCAATGCTTCAATTATTACATTCGGAATCCTTGGGATAACAAATTGGAGTTATCAGTGGTTTAATCCAAACGGCAGCTGCTCGGATCGTGAGGTTGCTGAAATTTTTGTCGAAATGATTTTAAAGGGTATTCAAGTGAATGGATAAAACAAAAAAGGGGAGGGTTACTTTTTAAACGTCTCCCCTCTTTTTTAAAAACTATATACTAACCAGTTAGTATGTGGATTATTTGTATGGTGAATTTAATCCATGTTTAAATAATTTGTGTCTAGAAGAGTCGGATTTTCTAGTATGACAGGAGGAATTTTATGCCACGTCAAATGAATAAGGATACGATTCCAGTTCGACAAGGTGAAGAATTGGATTTGTCCGTTTTGGAGAAGTTTTTGCGAGAAAATATTGATTTATTAACAGGAGGACAGCTGGAAATTTTGCAGTTCTTTGCGGGCCATTCTAATTTGACCTATCAGATTAAGATGGGAAATTGGAAGGCGGTGCTAAGACGTCCTCCGCTTGGGCCAGTGGCACCGAGAGCCCATGATATGGGGAGAGAATACAAAATCCTCTCTTCGCTAAACCCGATTTTTTCCGTTGCTCCAAGGCCGCTTCTTTATTCGGATGATCCAACTATTGTTGGTAGTCCATTTTTTATCATGGAGAGAAAAAATGGCTTGGTAATTGATACTTCTTTTCCGAATGGGGTTGAAGTGACAAGGGATCTCTGCCAGCGTCTTTCCGTGATTATGGTCGAAAAATTGGTCGAATTACATGAAATCGACTACAAAGAAACAGGACTTGCCGAAATAAGCAAACCAGAGGGCTTTATGGAAAGGCAGGTCCATGGCTGGATAGGCAGATATGATCGGGCGAAAACCGATGAAATCCCAGTGGTAGATTCCCTAAAAAAATGGCTCGTGAATCATATTCCTAAACAGTCAGAAGCGGCGATTATCCATTACGATTATAAATTTAATAATGCCATGTTTAATGAGGATTTAACAGAAATGGTAGGACTGTTTGACTGGGAAATGACAACTGTCGGTGACCCGTTGGCTGATCTTGGTGTGGCAATGGGTTATTGGAATCAGGGAGACGATTCCGGACTATTGATTAATGGGTTAGGGAAAGCGCCTGTTACTGCTGTCCATAACGGCTTTTTGACGAGAAAGGAATTCATTGAACTCTACGCTAAAAAAAGCGGCAGGGATATTACCAATTTCAATTTTTATTTAACCTTCGCCTACTTTAAGCTTGCCGTCATAGGCCAGCAAATCTATTATCGTTACAAAAAAGGGCAAACCAGTGATACTCGTTTTGCGAATTTTAACCACTTTGTAAAAAATTTAATCTTGCATGCTGCACTTGTGTCGGAAGAAAAGCTTTAATGGGGGAGCAGAATAGGAATGACAAAAATTCACCTTCTGATGAAAAAAGAAGAAATTAAAGAAGAAAAAATGGCAGTTGGAAATAAGATAGCAGTCGTCTTAGATGTGCTTCTGGCGACCACAACGATTGTTTCGGCATTAAAGGATGGTGCAAAGGAAGTCATTCCAGTTTTGCATAGCCGTGAAGCAATGGGAGTTGCAAATGAGTTTTCACAGGGGAAATATATTCTGGCAGGTGAACTGGATGCAAGACCAATAGATGGTTTTGTTTATCCCAGTCCTACCTTAATTAGAGAGAATATTAAGGGGAAGACATTAATCTTGTCTACTACTAATGGAACCGTCGCTTTAAGGAAATCGGCTTCGGCAAATAGGGTTTATATTGGTTCGCTGCTTAACAATCCCGCAGTAGCCAGATCACTACAGGATTGTACTGATGATTCAACCATCCTGATTGTTTGTTCAGGTAATTCCGGGGAAACGAGTTTAGAAGATTTCTATGGCGCCGGGCATTTAATTGATTGTCTGCTTAACATGAGTGAATACGAATTAACTGATGCAGCAAAAACAGCCCTATATTTTTACCGAGGACAGGATGATTCCTACGAAGTATTGCTAGATTCATATGTTGGCAGGCTTTTAGACAAACATGATCAGCATCCTGATTTAAGGATTGCTGCATCTAAAGGAATTACCTCCATTGTTCCAATCTTAAGGGAGGGAAAGGTAATAGTCGAACCAACATTGTCCCGCTAAGCAGGTAATACCATAGTATGTTGCATCCCAGTTTATTTTTATAAGCTTTTAAACAATCCATTTTGGGAGGAAGATGTAAAATGACGCAAGAACATTTATTAGTTGAAAAACTTGGTCCAGTCTTATCCTTAACCTTAAATCGTCCAGAAAGGCTAAATGCCTTCAGTCCGGAGATGATCTTGGGATTAAAAGAAGCCCTCCAGCAAGCTCAAATTAACGAGGATATCCAAGTTATTGTCTTGTCTGGAGCGGGGAGTGCGTTTAGTGCGGGCGGGGACGTTAAAACGATGGGGCAGGCAAAGGGGGTTCAAGTATATGAGCATATTGGCAAGCTAAATGAACTGATTTTACTAATGAAAGAGACCGAAAAGCCGATTATTGCTGCTGTTCATGGCTTTGCTGCTGGTGCAGGAGTAAATTTAGCCTTAGCCTGTGATCTCATAATAGCTGCAGAAGGAAGTAAGTTTGCGCTTAGTTTCTCCCAAGTGGGCCTCATTTCTGATGGCGGCGGGTCCTACTTACTTCCAAGGCTAATTGGCCCACACTTAGCAAAACAATTCTTATTTACAGCCGAGCCAATCCCTGCTGAACGCTTGTATCAGTTAGGGGCAATCAACTTTTTAGTTCCATTGGAAAAACTCCAAGAAGAAACAACCAAATTTGCGTTAAAATTAGCCCACGGACCTGGAAAAGCTTATGGAAAACAAAAGAAATTAATTGATCAAGCATTTACCTCCACATTAGAGGAAATATTAGAGCAGGAACGTCTCATTCAGACATTAATGGTCCAAACCGAGGATCACCAAGAAGGTATCACCGCGTTCAAGGAAAAAAGAAAACCAGCCTTTAAAGGAAAGTAGGAGTGGAATTTATGAGAGCGATACAGTTAAAAGAATATGGGGGACCAGAAGTTTTAAACCTCGTTGATATTGAAAAACCAGTTCCTCAAGGTCATGAAGTATTAATTGAAATCAAAGCAATCGGTGTTAATTATGCAGATACTGCACGCCGGGAAGGACAGTATGTCGTAAAAACACCGCTGCCATTTATTCCTGGTGCAGAAATTTCCGGAGTTGTAACAGAAGTTGGCGATCAAGTCACAAAAATAAAGCCTGGTACAAGAATTGTAACCTTAATTGAATCTGGGGGCTATGCGGATTTTGCCCTAGCTGATGAACGGTCCGTCATTCCAATTCCTGAGCAATTAGATTTCCAGACCGCTGCAGCACTGCCGCTTCAAGGTCTAAGCGCGTATCATATTTTAAAAACTATGGGCCGTTTGGAAAAAGGGGAGATTGTCCTTGTTCATGCGGCAGCAGGCGGTGTAGGAACAATAGCAGTACAGCTTGCAAAATTGTTTGGGGCGGGAAAAATCATTGCCACCGCTAGCTCGGAAGAAAAACTAGCCCTGGCACGTGAAATGGGAGCAGACGTACTCATTAACTATACAGAACCCGATTGGGATAAGAAGGTCCTTGAGGCAACTGGAGGCAGAGGCGTAAATGTTGCCCTCGAAATGGTCGGAGGAGAGGTTTTTAATAAAACCGTTAAATGTCTCTCCACATTTGGCCGCCTCGTTATATTTGGTGCAGCAAGCGGCGAACAAAGCCGGTTTTACCCATCATCACTTATGGCGAGGAATCAATCCGTCATTGGATTTTTCCTGCCGCAAATTATGAGAAAACCAGACCTGCTACAGCCAAGTTTAGTAGAATTATTTACATATCTTGGCCAGGGGAAATTAAAGCTGACGATTGGCGGCGTGTTTCCTTTAGAAGAGGCGGCCAAGGTCCATACCTTATTACAATCTCGAAAAACACAAGGCAAATTGATTTTAGAGCCTTAAAAGAAATGCATCTAGTGTAACTTGTTGAAGGCGCGGAGAAAATGCGGTTTCGCTTTTTGCTGGTTCTACATTAAAAGTATAGTAAAAGAACAAAGGAGGCTTGAATATTCAGGTCTCTTTTTCTCGTTTATAAAATGTTCGCTTGTGGATAACTGTTAATAAAAGGACTGTCGACGTCCAGCTCCAGCGCCTAGCCCCTCGATAGTCTACAAGCCACTCAGGGAATGAAG
>NZ_NUNF01000042.1:85596-103286 GCF_002585305.1 Bacillus sp. AFS037270
CGTCTTATGCTTGTCGGGGCTGTTCAAGGCGCTTGCGCTTTTGTTCTGGAAAAAGCTTAAATATTAATAAACTATGAACAAACTCTTAATTAAAATGTAATTATGTTGCAGAGGGTTTGATATGCAAAAAATTTCGTATAAACTAAGAAGAAAGAGTTTTTTTGCTAGGGGATGAGTGATTGTGAAAATATTAGTGATTGAAGATAATAAAAGTGTCTGCTCGATGATTGAAATGTTTTTTGCAAAGGAAGGCATTGAAGGAGAATTTGTAAACGACGGGTTAGAGGGGTACATTCGCTTTAAAAATGGAACTTGGGATGCTCTTATTATTGACTGGATGCTTCCAGGCATGGATGGCGTAACGATTTGCCGGAAAATCCGTGATGAGAAGTTTACTGTTCCAATTATTATGTTAACTGCGAAGGATAGTGAATCAGACCAGGTACTCGGTCTAGAGATGGGGGCTGATGATTATGTAACGAAGCCATTTAGTCCGCTAACCTTGATGGCTAGAATTAAAGCCGTAACACGCAGAGTACAGAACCAAGAGCATAAAGACCAAGACAACGTAATAAAAACGGACCGTTTTAAGGTTAATAAAATAACGAGAGAAGTATTTGTAGATGAAACACAGGTGACAAACTTAACACCGAAAGAGTTTGACTTACTTTCTTATATGGTGGAACATCCTCGTCAGGTATTCTCTCGTGAACAATTACTAGAGCGTGTATGGGGATATCAGTTTTACGGTGACGAGCGGACGGTTGATGTTCACATCAAACGTCTGAGAAAAAAGGTGGAAACAACGTCACAGCCTTTCTTCCATACCGTTTGGGGAGTAGGATATAAATTCGATGATGCAGTTAAAACAGATGAAGTTTAAGTACTTTTATCAGCAGTTTTTTAGTCATATTAGTATTATCATTGTTGCGTTTTTATTGTTAAGTATACTATTTGCTCATTATGTCGAAAACCTAATCTATGAAAATAAATCAGATGAACTCATTTCTTATGGAAAAGCAATTTTATCCGATTTAAAGGAGGCATCACCTCTAGACTCAGACGATGTGCTAAATCAATACAGCAATGTATTGGCAGCGAGAAAAATGAGTTTTAGTATGTTCGACCAGCATGGACAACTCTATTTAGTTAATAAACATGGTCCTGCCATTAAAAATTTAAGTGAGAAGGAATGGGATAAAGTAACGAAGGGGAAGACATTAATTGTTCAAAGCGATTTTAAACGATTTGGGCAAGAGGGGGTCACCTTTGTTGTTTTACCATATACAGAAAACGGAAGATTTTTTGGCGGAGTACTATTAACCTCGCCCATTAGCGGTTCAAGTAAGATGATTCAGCAGCTGAATAAGTATTTACTGTATACGATTTTAATCGCCTTTGCTGTCTCCTTTTTACAAAGCTGGTTTTTATCTAGGATCCATGTTCACCGGATCAAGCGGCTCCGTGAAGCAACATCACAAGTTTCAGTGGGAAATTATAATGTAAAAGTGAATTCTTCTAATTTTGATGAAATTGGTGAGTTGGCTAATGATTTTAATCATATGGTAAATAAGATAAATCAATCGATGTTAGAAATTGAAAGCCTTGAAAACAGAAGGCGTCAGTTCATGGCAGATGTTTCTCATGAAATGCGTACACCGTTAACGACGATAAGTGGCGTGATTGAAGGCCTGAAAAATGATATGATTCCTGAAGGAGATAAGGAACGCGGGATTAATTTAGTCAGTCAAGAGGCAAAAAGACTGATTCGTCTTGTCAATGAAAACCTAGATTTTGAAAAAATACGCTCTAATCAAATTACATTATTTAAAGAAGAGATACAATTATTAGAAGTGCTTGAAATTATCCAAGATCAGTTGAATATGCTGGCGGAGGAGAAAAACAACCAAATTATTGTTGAGGCTGAACCGGAGATTATGGTACTGGCTGATTATGACCGGCTTATTCAGATTTTAATCAATATCACGAAGAATAGTATTCAGTTCACCTCCGACGGGACTATATGGCTGCGCGGCAGAAAAGAAGCTAATGCCACGATTATTGAAGTGGAAGATACGGGAATTGGCATTGATTCCAATGAAATTGAAAACATCTGGCGTCGTTTTTATAAAGCAGATATCTCTAGAACGAGCACCCCATATGGTGAATTTGGATTAGGTCTTTCGATTGTTAAACAATTAGTTCTGCTTCATAACGGTGAAATTGACGTTACAAGTGAAGAAGGACAAGGAACAAAATTTACGATTCGATTGAAAAACGAATAATTATTGGAAAAAGCTGCGGGCTAACCTGCAGCTTTTTCATTTTTTCTACATTTTTTCTTAAACTCGTTAAAGTTTGTTAATAATTTGTTAAGATTTGTGAGTTAAAGTATAGACAAGATAAGAAATAGATTAAAGGAGATCGATTAAGATGGACTTCAAAAATGAAAATGAATTCGGCGAAAACTATCTACCAAACTCTTCTGAGATGAAGAATAATACAAATTCTGAAGAAATTTCTCTTGAAAAAATGAAGGACGAAAGCCATTCGAAAAATAGTGTGAATGCTGTAGATGAAACTTTCTCAGTAGAATCAAGCAATGTCGGAGAATTTGAGGACTTCAAGGAGACAAAGATTCCTGATGAAATGGCTGCTCCTCCTATGGGTGAACAATCACGTTCCAATAATCAGCCGGGAACGAAAAAGCGTAAGGTAACGGGATTTGTATCAACCATCGCAGCAGGTGTAATTGGATCCGTCTTAACCTTAGCTGTCTTGCCTCATACCGATTATATGAACAACTTTAATCAAAATAGCCAAAATCAAGAGGTAAGCAGTCCTATTAGTAGTAATGCTGTTAAAACAGTAACCGCGCAGCCAACGGCCGTTTCTACTAATTCCGTTGCCGACACGGTTGAAAAGCTATCCAAAGCGATTGTTGGGATTGTAAATTATCAGCAACAGCAGCAGCAAACGACGGATTTATGGGGCAACTCTAATTCTTTTTCTGATTCTAATTCTGACTCTGACTCTTCACAAAGTGTGGAAAGCGGCTCCGGTTCTGGTGTTATTTTTCAAAAAAATAAAACAATAGCCTATATTGTTACTAATAATCATGTGGTTGAAGGGGCCTCTAAGTTAGAGATTTCATTATATGATGGTCAAAAGACAACTGCAGAAGTGGTTGGAACAGATGCTTTAACAGATTTAGCCGTTTTAAAAATTGATGCAAAGTATGTTACTACTACAGCTAATTTCGGAGACTCATCAACATTGAGACCTGGTGACCAAGTTTATGCGATTGGTAATCCGCTCGGGGTTGATTTATCTAGAACGGTAACACAAGGAATTGTTAGTGCCACTAACCGTACTATTTCCGTCTCAACCTCTGCAGGAAATTGGGATACAAATGTTATTCAAACAGATGCCGCGATTAATCCTGGAAACAGCGGTGGTGCCTTAATTAATACGCAAGGTCAAGTAATTGGTATTAACAGTTTGAAAATATCTGAAACCGGGGTAGAAGGGTTAGGCTTCGCGATCCCAAGTAACGATTTTATCCCTATTGTGAACCAATTAATTAAAAATGGAAAAATTAATCGTCCATACCTAGGTGTCGGCCTAGCAGACTTAGACCAAGTATCACAGATGTACTATCAAAATCTCCCTCAGAATGTGACTAAAGGTGTTTTAGTAATGAATATTGATTCTAATTCTGCAGCTGGAAAGGCAGGTTTCGAGCCAAAGGATATCATTGTGTCAATGAATGGAACTCAAATTGCTAATTCATCAGAACTAAGAAAGTATTTATACTCCAAAGTGCAAATTGGTGACACTATCAAATTTAGGGTGTACCGCGATGGAAAACTGATTACATTAAATGCAAAAATTACAGCAAACTCGGAAGGATGAAGGTAAAGTAATGGCTTGGATAAAAAAAAATAAACTATTGAGCGCTCTATTACTTGCGTTCATAATCGCAGCAGGAGTGTTTCTAACTTTTACCTTAAACCAGAATAATGCTGTGGCAACCATTAATGGTGAAAAAATTACGAAGGATGAACTGTACACAAAATTGGTTAAACAGTATGGTTCGGACACGGTTGACCAAATGATCAATGATAAAATTGTAGAGGCAGAGGCAGAAAAGAAAAAGATTACGGTTTCTAATAGTACAATTAATAGTGAAATTGACAAATTAAAAGAACAGTACGGTGGAGAGGATGCCTTTAATCAGGCACTCGTAGACAACAATACCACTCTTACAGCACTTAAAAATGATGTAAAGAATTACCTGCTAATTAAGAAACTACTTGAACCTGAAATCAAAATCACTGAAGACGAAATGAAAACCTATTTTGAGGAAAACAAAGATTCTTATGCTACCGCAGAGCAAGTAAAAGCCAGTCACATACTTGTCGCAGATGAGAAAACGGCAAAGGAAATCAAACAAAAACTCGATAATGGTGAAGATTTCGCGACACTAGCCAAAAAATATTCAACCGATGAAAGCACAAAAGACAATGGCGGGGAGCTTGGCTATTTTGCGAAAGGAACAATGGTAACAGAATTTGATAACGTTGCTTTCACCTTACCAGTAAACAAAATTAGTGATCCGGTTAAAACAGAATATGGGTACCACATCATAAAAGTGGAGGATAAAAAAGCAGCACAAGCAGCAAACTATGAGGCAAGCAAAGCTGAAATAAAGGAAACCCTATTCGACCAAAAAGTGGATTCTGAATATCAGACTTGGATAGACAGTAAGAAAAAGAATTATGACATCGAAAATACTTTGAGCAGTGAAGCATAACCCAACAACCAAGAGGTGAACAAAATGAATCGGGTCGGGAAACATGCAGCCAGTAGTCCAGGAGATGACCTAGATCTTATGAATATGGTGTTTGAGCTGCCCGAAAAAGATAAAATGGTCATGTGGTCAGAAGGATATCTTGATCTGGTTATCGACAAATTACCGGAGTTTGCCCGTGATATTTTGGAGAATCGCAAAGAAAAGTGGGAAGATACAATGGCTTATTATGAGAAGTTGTTGAAGGAAATAGTGAACCAGGACGATTTTAAAATAAAAGTAAAGGGCGAACGGAAGGAGTTCGCCCTTTTCGTCATGGAGCATTTTCCGGAGTTACAATCATTATTGTTCTTAATATATGATGATAATTTAAAGGAGGATGATTTACGGAAGTATGTTTATCGTAGAAGGTTTAGCTCAAGGAAAAGATACCTTCACTAAGGTGAATGTCAAATTTTTTGACAAGTCAGATAAAGTAGGCTTGCAAATGCTTCTTCAAATATTTACAATATAAGTAACTTGTTTGGAAACGGAGGTGGGGAAGAGATGAAACGTTCTATTTTTGCACGCTTACAGTGGCTTGAAGCGCTAACTATTTATCGTGCAATTTTTCATGAAGTAGTTTTCCGAGGGGAGAGTCTGCCCTTTTTTCGAAACTGCATATGGAAACTAGAACGATAACACATCTCTTTACCCATTAAAATAGGCATGTAGAGGAGGTGCATCAGGTGTCCTCTTTTTTCATGCCCAATTTTTCAGCTGCGGGGAAAAAAGATGCCCGTGGCTTATTTTGCGTAATAGAGATGTTCATCTTAATTTTTTAAGGAGAATGAACATGATCATTTGTAGTGTAAATCATATATCAAAATCATATGGCGGCAATACGATATTTAAAGACCTATCCTTTGAAATACATCAAGGGAGCCGGATTGGTTTAGTTGGACGGAACGGCGGCGGAAAAACGACTTTAATTAAGCTGATTGCGAATCAAGAACCGGTAGACGAGGGAGTAATTCATTGGAAAAAAGGACTTGAGATTGGTTATCTAGCACAAATCCCTAATTTTAAAGGTTTAATGGTTAAGGAAGTTCTTAAAACGGCCTTTGAGCAATTAACTCAAACAGAATTAAAGCTTCAGGAAATGGAGCTTGAAATGGCTCAGGAGCTTGCACCCATCGACTTACAAAGACTTATGGACCAATATGGCAAACTTCAGGATGAGTTTATTTTAAATGGCGGATATGAAGTAGAAGCGCAATTAGACCGGATTGCGAGTGGATTAAATATTACGAGTTTGCTTGATCAGCCCTTCGATGGACTAAGCGGCGGCGAGAAGACTAAAGTGGGTCTTGGCCTTTGTTTGTTAAAAAATCCTGAACTCTTGCTTTTGGATGAACCGACTAACCACCTTGATTTAAAGGCGATTGAATGGATGGGGTCCTACCTGAAGGACTATAAAGGAACGATGGTCCTGATTTCGCATGATCGTTACTTTTTAGACGAGGTAGTGACAAAGGTACTGGAAATGGAAGACGGCGAAGTTGATTTATATCATACGAATTTTAGTGGTTATGTAAAAGAAAAAGAAGAACGATTATTACGAGAATTTCAAGAATATCAAGAGCAGCAGAAAAAAATTAAAAAGATGAAAGAAGCCATCAAGCGTCTTCGAGATTGGGCGAACCGTTCCAATCCGCCAAGTGCGGCGCTTCATAAGAGAGCCACCAACATGCAGCGTGCCCTTGACCGAATTGAAAAACTAGAACGTCCTAAGATTGACGTCAAAAAAATGGCGATTGATTTTGAAGCAGGTGACCGAAGTGGGAAAGATGTCATTGTCCTAGAAGGCGTTTCAAAGTCCTTTGGCACCCGGAATTTGTTCGACGAAGTGAATATGTTGGTCCAATATAAGGACAGAACCGCCATTGTTGGCGAAAATGGCACTGGTAAATCCACTCTTTTAAAAATGATCCTTAAAGAAGTTGAAGCAGATAAAGGGATTGTTAAAGTTGGAAGTAATGTTAAAATGGGTTATTTATCTCAGCATGTATTCCAGGATATCGCTGATGAACAAGTCATTGATGTTTTTCGCTCTGAGGTAGTAGTAAACGAAGGTGAGGCCCGCCATATTTTAGCCAAGTTTTTATTTTACGGACCTGCTGTATTTCGTAAGGTAAATCAGTTGAGTGGCGGTGAGAGGATGCGTTTACGGCTGGCACAATTGATGTATCAAGATATAAATTTGCTTATCTTGGATGAACCAACGAACCATCTTGATATTGATTCATGCGAGGTCCTCGAGGAAGCTCTTGAACAGTTTAATGGTTCGATATTAGCTGTTTCCCATGACAGATTCTTTTTAAATAAACTATTTAATAAAATCTATTGGCTCCAAAAAGGGTGTCTTCACTGCTTTGCCGGAAATTATGATTGGGCAAAAGGAAAGTTGGAGGAGAGAGGAAACAAACCGGCCGTTTCGAAGAGCGTAGTAGAAAAGCAAATACCGCAAAAAGGAATACAGGTGGATAGGAATAAAACAGAAGAAATCGAGAAAGAAATAGAGCAAATTGAACGTGACATTTCTAATCTAAAACAAAAGCTCGAAATGGAAAGTAAGCTCGAATTAATGCAGAAAATATTTATGGAAATAGATGTAATTGAAAAGCTGCGCGACCAGCTTTATGCGCAATTGGATGAAGTAATCTAAAAAAAACGAACTCCTCTGGAATCTTCTGGGGAGTTTGTTTTCATTTGTAGAAATCAATGACAATACACTTACGTTAGAGATGATATAGAGCTATCTAATGGAGGTGACGCAGCTGTCTTGTATAGGGATCTCCTTTTTTGAGATAGACTTTTCGAAGTACGAAATTTTCCTTATAATGAGGAGTGTTCTTACTTCTAAAGGTGGGTTTTATATGACAGTAAAGTTTTCTTTTACACAGGTCCTGTTTCTTCTCCTTATCACTATAATCGGGGTTTTCTTGTCCGTCATCTATCACCAGCCACTGGTAATAGGTTTTCTTCCTGGATATCTTGTTTTATTTTTACTCTCATTAAAAAGGACTGTCTCTATTAGAGAATCAATAAAAATTAGTTTCATAGGTGTCAATAAAACAAGAATTGTCATCATCATTTTATTTTTAGTCAGTTTCTTGCTGCCTTCCTGGTACTTATCAGGAACGATTGAGCAAATGGTCAAGATTGCATTGGATCTTATCCATCCACACCATTTTTTTATTCTATCCTTCTTTATTAGCATGATTTTCTCCATGCTGCTTGGTACGACGATCGGGACACTAAGTGCAATTGGGGTTCCGCTATTAGGGACAGCCGCGGTACTTCAGCTCCCTCTTCCCATCGTAGCGGGAGCATTAGTTTCAGGGGCTTTTGTCGGAGACAGAACATCACCTTTCTCCAGCGCACATCAATTACTGGCCCACACGGTCGAAGTACCAGTAAAAAGGCAAGGGAAAGCAATGTTTATGACAACCATTACGGCCATTCTTTTTTGTCTATGTTTTTATGGCGTAGTGGACGCACAGTTTGCCAGCAAGGCGTCCTTAACAAGCGATCATTTGATCTGGAGTGAGCTCTCACCGGCAAGGTTTATTCCACCAATCACCCTAATCGTGTTTGTTCTTTTTAGAATGAGTATCATATATGCGTTCTTATCTAGTATTCTATCAGCAGTTGTCATCTCGTTCGTCAATGGGACTTCATGGACAACACTTGCAGCAGCTTTTTGGCATGGCATTGATGGCCTAGGCGGCGGTTTCATTCATATGTACCAATTGCTGTTGTTTTTAGCCCTAGCAGGGGCATATAATGGCCTTTTGGAAAAACTAAATGTTATTCAGCCTTATTTGGATAAATGGCTGGAGTCATCGCACAGTTTGCTTGTAGATACCTTGAAAACACTCATGGCAACCCTAATCATTACGTTAATTGCTGCCAATCAGACCCTTCCGATTATTTTAACGGGGAGATCGTTTCTCCCACATTGGTCCCATTATTATGGAAAGGAAGAGTTAGCTAGAGTGATGGGCGATTCGACTATGCTATTTCCTGGGATTGTCCCATGGAGCGTGCTTGCGATTATGTGCAGTACAATTGTAGGCATTCCGATGTTCGAATATTTGCCATATGCATTATTTTTATGGGTATTACCGATTATTACGATATTGGTTTCGCTCGGCAAGGGAATGCGTAATTCAAAAAAACACCCTACGGCAACCGCTTAAAAACAGGGTCTATCATGGTTCTGTTTTTTTTTATTCGAATCCCGGTATTTCTAGTTGAATGAAGTCCATTTTTTTATCATATAAGTGGTAATAAAGTAATTGGACAAGGAATGATGAGATGCTGAAAAAATTAGCGGTTATCGGATTCGGAAGCACGATGATTAGCGTGGGAATTAATATGTTTATTCTGCCGTTTCATTTAATAAATGGGGGAATATTTGGCATCAGCCTATTATTAAATTACGTATGGGGATTGAAAGTAGGTCTTATGTTTATCCTGCTAAATATTCCTATTTATCTATTTGCTCTTAAAAAGGACCCAATTTATTTCTACAATGGAATACTTGGCGCGGTTTTTTCTGGCTGCCTGATTGAGTTATTACTCCCATTAAACGGATTAATGAACTTACCAATTATCAGTAGTGTGATTATCGGAGCGATCATTATTGGAGTGGGTGTAGGGGTGATGCTGCGTAATCATATAAGTCCAGGCGGAATGGACTTACTTGCCCTTTTAATCGCAAAATGGACAAAGGTGAATGTTGGAGTCATTATGGTTACTCTTGATGCAGTGATTATTTTAACAGGCCTTTTTCTCTTACAGGATGCCAGACTTTTATATTCATTGTTAATCATCTCCATTATTGGTATGCTGGCAACGATTATTACATCGTACCGTCGGGTTAGCATGTAAACAGAAAACAAAATGAAAATGGGTAAAATAAAATAAAAAGGATAGAGGAGGAAAAAGGTGAATCCGGTTGATGATCATTTAGCAGAGAATTTAAAGATTTTATTTGTCGGTTTTAATCCAAGTATTCGCTCTAGTGAACTTGGACACCATTACGCCAACCCTAACAATCGATTTTGGAAGATTTTATATGAAGCTGGACTAACAGAGCGTAAATATAATGCAGCAGAAGATGCCCAGTTATTAGAGTTTGGATATGGATTTACCAATATAGTCGAGAGACCAACGAAGGCAGCAGATGAAATTACAAAGGAAGAGTACAGAGAGGGAAGAGAGATACTGAAACGAAAAATTGAGCGGTATCGGCCCAAAGTGGTTTGTTTTGTTGGTAAGGGAGTCTATCAAGAATACAGCGGTCGAAAGTCGGCTCCCTGGGGAAAACAAATAGAGTCGGTTGTCCCGGAGGTAATCGATTTTGTCGCACCTTCGTCCAGTGGTTTGGTTAGAATGAAGTTGAACGATATTGTGGATATCTACCGTCAGCTCCTAGAGATAGAATAAAATCGACGGGGAAGATTCTCCGTCGATGTAGTATCTCATTCGAATTTTTTATGATAATGCGCTAACGCCATGAGCGGAAAGATATATCGGTAGCTGTGATAATGAATATAAAACGCACCTGCCATACCTTGCCCTTTAGGATAGTCTGTCGTCCAATCAATTTTCTCTAGATTATTAAGTAAATATGTTATTCCTCTTTTAATAGCAGTTGTCGGTTTATCTGACACGGAAATCAAAGCATCAAGAGCCCAGGCCGTATGTGTTAACGTGCTTGCAGGTAACGGGACATAGGTTTTTTTACTATCACTATGACAGGACTCTCCCCAACCTCCGTCTTTATTTTGTTTATCGAGAATCCATTGAACCGCTTTTTCTATCGAGGTATGCCGCACTGAAAAACCAACTGCCAAAAGGCCTGTGATTGCGGCCCAGGTACCATAAAGATAGCAAATCCCCCATCTTCCATACCAGGAGCCATCCCTCTCCTGATTCCTCAATAGCCAATGGATCCCTTGTTTAATGGCTGTATGATCTCGGGATAAATTTGTGTACTGACCAAAAAACTCGAGGGTCCTCCCAGTTAAATCGGCACATGACGGGTCTGCGATGATAAATTCTCCTTTTTCAATAGGCAAAAATTGCAGCAGTTTTGAGTTCGTGTTTTTTTCAAATGCCGGCCAGCCTCCGTCATCATTTTGCATCGACAATACCCATGTAACGGCGCGGTCCCAACTTTGAGTTTCAGGAGGAGTCATCCGATAAATAGAGCGAAGCGAGGCGGTTGTGTCATCTACATCTGGCAAAATGGTATTGATATTGGAGAAGCCCCAGCCGCCAGGCATTGTCTTCGGATTATGAATCACCCAATCGCCAAATTTTCGATGCTGCTTCTCCAGCAAATATTGATTGGCCTGAATTACCATGGGATTGTCGGGTGAAACACCTGCAGCTTGTAAACAAAAGCTAATTAAGGAGGTGTTCCACACATTTGCTGTCGTATATTGCATATGAGGGAACCCATCAATTTCACACTTCATCGATTTAATTCCATCCACTGCTTTTGTAATGACCGAGTCTGTTTTTTTATAGCCAAGCGATAATAGGGCAAAAATCATTAAAAAGGTAGAGCTATAGTAGCTGTAAAAAGTACCATCCGGCTCAAGATGGTCAAGCATATACTTTTTTGCCCGCTCAATCGCTAGCTGATGAAGTTGTTTTGGTAACCCTAGTAAGCTCTCAACCCCGTCCTTAATAAAAGAAAATAAGGAACGATAGTTATCTGAGCGGTCCCAATGACTTTCTGCCTCTCGGTTTAGATGTAAATCAGAAAGGTCAGGGCTCTTGTCTGTTTTTATTGTGAATTGTTTATCGGCCAAAATCATGATGGGGGTTAAATTAGCCCTGCCAAAAACGGAAAACGAATAAAAGTTAACCGGGAAATGCAGCGGCAGGAGGATCAGTTCAATTGGAAGCGGAGAATAGGAAGGCCAGGTGTACTGTCCGGTTATGGCAAGCATGACTTTTGTAAACATGCTTACTTGTGCGATACCACCGTTAGCAAGTATGAATCGTTTGGCTGCAAGTAAGCGTTTATCATTTTTAGGGTAGTTTCCCGAATATAACAAAGCATAGTAGGCTTCTACAGTGGCTGTCAGATTACCTTCTCCCTCATCATAAAAAAGCTTCCATGCCCCGTTTTTCTCCTGTTTGCTGAGAATTCTCTTTGAGAGCCCGTGAATTAATTCTTCATCATGTAATTCCAATGACCGTAATAAAATGATCATATAAGCGTCTGTGGATATGCCTGTTTCGAATGGATAGTCCCAAGAGCCGTTGGGAGATTGGTCTTTGCGAAGCATCTCAATAATCCAATCCATGCCTTTTTTTATATCAGTCATCGTACCTTCACATTCCTCTCCCCAAATTCTCATCTATCTATACATATTCTCATCCATACTGGAGAATTCGTAAGGGAGGTAATGTGCCATTTTTTTTATCAGAAATCGTGAGAGGCCTCCGCTTGAAATCATATCGGAAGAATTAAAGAAAAAGAGTAAATCATTGTTGTCTCTGCCTCCGATTACCAAGAGTGAGGAGATTCTTCTAGATAAAATAAAGCAGAAAACCAGGGAATATAATTTAAATAATGTCACGAGAACGAAAGCCTATCTTGATTTTTATCTTCGCTATCCCGATATCCACTGGGCTTTTCTCGGCCATATGGTTTCCCGGAATGGCGGCTGGAACATGACCGATTTAAAAGGGGAATTCCTGCCCCGATTGATGACGAAGAAAGATCGTCAATTATTCTTTCAATTTTTAGAGCGGGGAAACTGGTTGATTTATCAAGACGTTTATCCTCAGTTTTTACTTTATGAAGAAAGCCTAAGATCAAGTAAGCCCTTGTTTCATTTATTTGCTTATTTAAATATCTCCACTTTTATGGAAACGATTTGGAATCAGTTTTGGAGAACCAATGACACGTATATTCTTACGATGGCCTTGGTTATTAATGAACAAAGCTACCTAGAAAAAAGAGTGGTTCAAAATCCGCAGTATCAAAAAGATGTATTAAACAAATTTGAATTTTTACTTCAAGATTGGCTTTCATTTAATCATATTCTTTTTCCGTACGGAAACAAGAACTTGGCCGGACAAACACTTCATCAGTTTGAATCATTAAATGAACGGATTTTACTTGGTAAGAGATTATATAAGATTCTTTTTAAAAATAAAGAGATCCACCAAAAGGCAGTTGAATGGGCGAAAAGCTATCAACATACGGGTTCAAGGAAGGATTATTGGCCGCATATTTTTAATAGTGTGAACGAAGGGACACCTGGCTTTCCTTACCAGCTTCACTTGAAATCCTGTCAGTTGAGGCCAGGGGCAAAAAGGATTTTTAGCCCGATGTTAGAGATGGCTTGGAAAAATGTAAGTCATAATGAAGCAGAAAAAGGGGATTGGTTTACAGATTGGCATGTGGTGGACTATTTAGTAGAAGATGAAGAAATGATTGATGGGGGGATAAAAGATGAATATTGCAAAACACTCGAACGACTCGAACTTGCAGCACTTGCCAAAAAGGCGATTACCTTTTAAATATGAACTTGGCAGTATGGTGCTCGCATCTTTGCTAGGGACTTATTTAGATTTATATTTTGTCGGAAAAGATTTTTATCATTTTCCTCTAAGACCGTTCCAGAAGATTTTTACGATTAATCTTGCGTTTACGTTAGTAGTGCTTCCATTAATGACACTACTAATATTAAGGTGTATTTCACCGTTAACGAAGTGGGGGAAAGCAGGGGTCATCCTTTTAGTTAGCTTGCTTATGCCGGTTTTTGAAAGGTTAGCCGAATTATTAGGCTTGTTTACACATTCTGATGACTGGAACCATCTTTACACATTTTTTGGTTATGGCATTTTTTTAACTATTGTTGTGGTATTTCATGAGTGGATGGGAAACGGAATTCGTGAATAACAAAAAGCCGAGACCGCAGTCTCGGCTTTCGTGATGCCGTCAAATGCGGCACCACCCCCCTCCGTCCGTACAGTGGTTAAGTGTCCCGCAACAAGCGAATGTTCGGAGGGGGTACTTATATAATACCACAACTGCAGTGAAAATATTAGTGGCTAAACTTTCCTTTCTCGATAGAAAAGTGTATGATAATAATGATTTTTACATAAAGGAGTGTTTTTCATGGCTAAAAAAGGATACATATTAATGGAAAATGGCGACAAAATTGAGTTTGATCTATTTCCAAACGAAGCACCTGGAACAGTTGAAAACTTTGAAAAGTTAGCAAATGAAGGCTTTTATAATGGTGTTATTTTCCACCGTGTAATCCCAGGTTTCGTATCACAAGGTGGCGACCCGACGGGAACAGGGATGGGGGGTCCTGGATACACGATCAACTGTGAAACAGAAGGAAATCCACATAAACATATCCCTGGTTCATTATCAATGGCACATGCGGGCAGAAACACTGGCGGAAGCCAATTCTTTATCGTTCATGAATCACAGCCGCATTTAAATGGTGTTCATACTGTATTTGGACAAGTTACTTCTGACTTAGCAGCGGTTAGAAACATGAAAAATGGCGATAAAATGGTTGAAGTAAAGGTTTATGATGAAGAGTAGGTAAGACAAAGGGAGCGGATTCGCTCTCTTTTTTTTATGCAACAGAAAACGACATTATAAAGTAGTAAAGGGAAAAACAAACGGGCACATTAACTTTGAAGCGATCAATTGGAGGTGCTATATGAAAAAGTTAGTGCTCGTGCTTATACCATTCTTGTTATTCCCTATTCATACAAATGCCGCAGAAAATAAAAAGGAAGCAAAAGAACTTAAGGCAGCCATTATCATCGACGATTTTGGCGGGGGGACCGGTGGTGTCCGTGACTTTTTAGAAGGGGACATTCCAATAACAGCAGCTGTTATGCCGTTTACGGAAAATTCTAAGGCCCATGCGGAATGGGCACATAAAAACGGTTTTGAGGTTATGGTTCATTTACCAATGGAACCAAAGAGAGGGAAAAGATCATGGTTAGGTCCTAAACCAATTACAGTGGATCTTTCGAAAGAGGAAGTAAGGAACCGTGTAGAGGAAGCCATAAAAAGTGTCCCATATGCGGTAGGTCTTAATAATCATATGGGTTCGCGCGCGGTCGAAAACGAAGAAATCGTTCGGATAATTGTAGAAGTTGCTAAGGAAAAGAACTTATTTATTATCGACAGCGGGACAAGTCCAGGAACAAAATTTCCGGAGATTGCAAAGGAACTAGGGGTTCCACTTTTAAAACGAGACGTATTTCTTGATGATATCTCCTCATCCTCCTATGTTCTAAAACAAATGATCAGACTGGCAAAGGTAACAGAAATAAAAGGTAAAGGAATTGCCATCGGACATGTTGGTGTAACAGGGAAGGTTTGTTCAATTGGTATCTTTCAAGCAATTGATGAATTTAAAAAGCGGAATATAAAAATAGTACCCGTATCGGAACTATTTGCAGGTGAACTGACAAAAAAACATTTTGTACCATGAAATAGGCAGCGACAGGCTGCCTTTTTTGATAGCTGGAAAACAATGGTCGTTCGGATTTCTTTTCCTATGCGTGCTAAACTGGTAAAATGGCACCTGACTTATTAAATACACATTTGATTGTTTTAGATATAGAAATTAATTAGGGAGAGGGAATGGACAATATGAAGTTAGTATCTTGGAATGTAAATGGCCTAAGGGCGTGTGTAAAAAAAGGGTTTATAGATTATTTTCAGGAAGTAAATGCGGATATATTCTGCGTTCAGGAAACCAAACTACAAGAAGGACAAATTAGTCTAGACTTAGCTGGATATCACCAATATTGGAATTACGCTGAAAAGAAAGGTTATTCAGGCACAGCTGTTTTTACAAAGCAAGAACCACTGTCTGTTAGATATGGAGTCGGAGAAGACGATGGAGAAGAGGAGGGAAGAATTCTGACTCTAGAATTTGCCGACTTTTTCTTGGTTAATGTCTATACCCCAAATTCACAGAGAGATCTAGCAAGAATTGGTTATCGCTTAGAATGGGAAGACCGCATACTTCAGCACTTGATGGATTTAGATAAAAGGAAACCAGTCATTTTCTGTGGAGATTTAAATGTGGCCCATCACGAGATCGATCTTCGCAATCCTAAATCAAATATTGGAAACTCGGGATTTACGGATGAAGAACGAGGAAAAATGACATCCCTGCTCGACGCTGGGTTCATAGACAGCTTCCGTCATTTTAACCCACAACAGGAAGGTGCCTATACATGGTGGTCGTACATGAACAAGGTACGGGAACGAAATATTGGCTGGCGAATTGACTATTTTATCGTTTCAGAATCATTGAAGGACAGACTTAAAGAAGCTGAAATCCATTGCGATGTAATGGGCAGTGACCATTGTCCGGTCGTCCTTGAACTTAATTAAATCCCTGTTCGATAAGAATTTCTTATTACAGTATATTGAAAAACTGTAATTTTCTTCGTTGAGATACTGCCTTATAGTTAGTGTATATAAGGAATTTCTCGGAGGGATAATGATGGATCTCAAAAAGGATGTACAGCAGCAATTTGGAAAAAGTGCGGAATCTTATGTGAGTAGTCGGATTCATAAAGATGGAAAGGACTTGCAAAAATTAATAGAAATGGCCGAAGTAACAGGGAAAGAGGAACTTCTTGATGTTGCCACGGGTGGAGGCCATACGGCTAACGCGTTTGCTCCGCTAGTAAAGAGGGTAACCGCGGTGGATTTAACTCAGGAGATGTTATTGGCTGCGGATAAATTCGTAAAAGGAAATGGGAATCAAAATGTTGAGTTTGTAAAAGGGGATGCTGAAGACTTACCTTTTTCGAACGATTCTTTTGATGTTGTTACGTGCAGGATTGCTCCGCACCACTTTCCTAATATTAATGAGTTTATTAAAGAAGTTTTTCGTATACTAAAACAAGGCGGACAATTTTTGTTAGACGATAATGTCGTTCCAGAAGACGATCAATATGATCAATTTTATAATAAAGTAGAAAAATGGCGGGATTACAGTCATTTTAGGGCATGGAAGAAGAGTGAGTGGATTCGTATGCTTGAGTTTGCTGGTTTCGAAATTAATGAATGGCATCGTTTTGAAAAAACCTTTTATTTTGATTCCTGGTGTAATCGAATGAATTTACCTATGGAAGAAAAGAAAAATTTGACCCATTATTTCATAAGTGCTTCCGAAAGAATCAAGGATAAATTTAGAATTACGATTGAAGAGAGTCAAGTAGTATCTTTTCAGGGAGAGGCGATCGTTTTAAAGGCAATTAAAAAATAAGAAAAGACCCCTTTGCAAAAAGAGATATTCTCTTGGTGCGAAGGGTTTTTTATTAATAAATCATATACCGTTTAGGGCCGTTCCTATTTCGTCAAATTCTGGTACTCTTTCCTCCAGGTTTAAATCTTCTATTTGTTCCTGTTCAACGGTTTGATTGTCTTCATCTTTTTTATAGGCATTAATATTCACTAATACAACATCTCCTTCAGAAATATTTACTACCATATTTTAACCAGTGATGGGTTATTTAAAACTAATTCATTACCCAGGTTGTTTATTCTAGTTTTGAATTAGATAAGGAGTTTTATTTTTTTAAAAAATATCTAAAAAGATAGTTGACTATCTTGAATGAAGATAGTATTATTATCAATGTCGCTTCGACGAAATGATTTGAGAGCTAAGTAATTAACAACATCTCATTAGAAGTTGACAAGTTTTAAACGCTATGTTAAAATAGCAAATGTCGCTAATTGATAGATTAGTAGATGGTTATTGTTCTTTGAAAACTAAACAAACAAAAACGTCAACAAACA
>NZ_NUNF01000043.1 GCF_002585305.1 Bacillus sp. AFS037270
CTTCTTCAGGGGATGGCTTATGACTCGAGTCCCAAGGAGCCGCAACTGGAAAGCTGTAGACCATCGAGGGGTTAGGCGCTGGAGCTAGACAATTCTCAAAGTTAAAAACTTTTATACTTTATGTCATAAAAAAATGGAAGTCTATATGACCTCCATCTGAAAAATTATACAGCTGTTAAAATTGTTGGGATTTTTGGATCTGTATCATAAAGGTCAAACTGTTCACCAACAATTAAACCGCGGCTTTCTAATGTTTGTGCAACCGCCATTTTGGCTAAATCCTTCATATTATTATCAAGGCTTAAGTGTGCGAGATAGACCCGTTTTGTCTGATCTCCCACCACATCACTCATCGCAAGTGCCGCATCTTCATTTGAAACATGCCCGACATCACTTAAGATTCTGCGCTTAATATTCCATGGATATCTGCCCATCCGCAGCATCTGCACATCATGATTCGATTCAAAGATGTACACATCTGCATTTGAGATCGTGCCCTTCATCCGGTCACTTACATAGCCAGTATCCGTTATCAACACTAGTTTTTTTCCTGAATGATGAAACACGTAAAACATTGGTTCTGCTGCATCATGGGATACACCAAACGATTCAATGTCTGTCGAACCAAAGCTCTTTACGGTTTCCATATTAAAAACAAATTTTTGCTCTGTAGGAATCACACCTACTGAACTTTCCATGGCACGCCATGTTTTTTCATTTGCATAGACTGGCAAATGATATTTCCGGGCGAGGACGCCAATTCCCTTGATATGGTCACTGTGCTCATGAGTGACAAAGATGCCGGAAAGCTTGCTGATATCGCGGTCAATCTGTCCAAAAAGGGACTCCATCTGTTTTCCGCTGAAGCCGGCATCTACTAGAAAGGAATGTTCATCAGACTCTACATACAAGGCGTTCCCCGTACTTCCGCTTGCCAGGATGCTATATCGTAACGACATACTTTTTCACTCCACTTTACTATTTTCCTCGCTATTAAACTCAATAATCTGCCCTTCAAACGCATTGACAAACAGGCTGTCCTTATCATTTACCACAAAGCGCCATGTTGGGGCTAATACTTGGGATGCAGCCAGTTGGATAAGCGTTGAATAGCCAAGTTCAATCTTTGTAATTTTACTATTTGGCTTTAAGAAGCCTTTTTGATGCAATGTTTCAATTGCCTTTAACGGTGGAAGGATTTCTTCCTTAGCCGTCAACTTTTCAACTTCCTCTAAATAGGTTTGCTGATAGGAGGTAATCTGGTTATCCTCATTTACATTAAACGTAATCATACCATTGATATTTTCGTATAACGGATAATTTTCGTATTGCTGAAAATAGGTGATCGTATGTTTCTTATCATCCTTCTCCCAGAATTGATAATGCTCACCATACAGTATTCCTGCTTTAATAAAAGAAGCAAGGTCAGCAGGTTCAAACTTAGAACTTAACTGAATCGGTTTATCAAGCATGACAACGAGAGTAGAGGTAGGCTCCATTGACACGGCCTTTTGTCCTTTCAATTTTGCCATATCCCCTTTTGTAAATGTCCTAGGTTTAGCACTAAGATATTGATCTTTAATTGGGGCCTTTGGAAGCTCAACATACGTAATCTCATCCGCCTTCAATTTATCTTCAAAGGAAGTCGGCGTTATCACTTCGTAATTATTAGCATCCCGCATTTTCATGAATTGAAATAAGAGATACACATCTAAAATTAAAAAGGTAATGATAAAAATCGTTTTAATTTTACTCCAATCCATCCGCAGAACCTCCTCCCAGGTCGCTCAGCATAATTTGACCCCAAGATTTGTTATACCGATAAAACCAGGCAGGTTCTAAGAGAATCAGTTTATTCTCATCCGAACTCCTTACCATTTGATAGCCAAGGACAAGTTCTTCGAGAAGCTCCGGCTTAAAGTTCTTATTACTTTGTAAAACCGCCAAGATTTCATGTCCTGATGGAGGGGTAACAGTTTGCATTTCTGTTATTAATGGAAGATCCAAGGTAATATTCGGGCGGACATATTTATTAATCTCGTCATGTCCCCATTCCTCGGTAATTTCGGATAATCCATTATCATTAAAAATCGGATAACCATCCGTACTATATAAACGGAAAGTAACTGAGCGTTTGGACTCACTTTTAGAAACATAGCGAAACGAATCTGTCCAGCCTCCATGTTCATTGACAAAATCAATACTTCTTTTGACCAAATCGTATGAACTATCCACAAAGCTGTCTTCTGTTGTCGGATTGATATATTGCAAAATATTGCTGTCATAGTTAACCGTCATTTTACTAGAATCATTCGTAAATTCCTCCCCATGGGGAATAGAACTTCTTTGAACAAAACTTGGATCGTCAAAAAGTGCATCTTTAAATTCATCGGAATTAAGCGTTACAGGTAAATATTTATAGGTTGTCATTTTTGTTTTAGCCTCTGGCAGATAAAACGTGCGTTTATCAGATACCTTATAAGCAAAAAACTTTGGATATTGAGCAGCATTTTTATAGTAATCCCGATTAAATTCGTTTAAATTGGAGGATGAAATATGACTTATATAAACCTGTCCCGTTTCAGTGGAGGCAAAATAAACACTGCCATTGCCTTTTTCCAAATCGTTAACATTTATAATAATACGATTAAAATTGAAGGGTGGAATTTTCTTCCCTTCAATATTTAAAACACTAAGATATAACTCAATCGGAACATCACTAGGGAAGACTAGTTCAGCATTGCCGCTGCCATGGATAAAACTGTCCACATTACCAGCCTTTTCGGTATAGTTTTTCACATCGAAAATGGTCCAGCTGCTTACTTCCTTAATCAACTTATCCAATTCATCAGGGTTACTAGTCCCGTAATGTTGACCTTTCACATGAAATAATACCTGATCTGGTCTTACTATTTTTGTCACATCTTGTTTTTTATCAACTGTTACCTCTTCCAAAGTTTTACTTTTTTCCAATTTGTCATAGTTGGGCTGGTAGGTCCAAAGATTCCAAGTTAGCAGAAGACTCACCAAGACTAAAATTGTTAAAATTCCTGATTTTATATTTTCGTATCTCATGACCATTCATCCTCTTCAGAACGTTCATACGGCAGGGAAAAGGATATCTTTGTTCCTTTTCCTTCCTCACTTGTTGCCCAAATCGATCCGCCATGAGCCTTAACCATTTCCTGAGCAATCGCAAGTCCCAAGCCTGTACCACCCAATTTACGGGTTCTTGCCTTATCGACCCGGTAAAAACGATCAAAGATTTTCCCAATATTCTCTTTCGGAATTCCTACCCCTTGGTCCGATACACTGACAATAATCTTATCTTCTTTTTCTTTTATCGAAAAAGTAACCTGTCCGCCCTCAGGAGAATACTTTAAGGCGTTAGAGATAATATTGTATAAGACCTGGGTCATTTTATCCTCATCTACTTCCACAAAGATCGCCTGCTTCGGAAGCTTACGTTTAAAGGTTACGTTCTGCTCCTTGGACATTTCAAGCCGATCAATAATGTTATTGTAGAAGTCAACAAAGTTTACCCATTCCTTTGTCAGCTTGTAATCAGTGCTATCCATTTTTGATAATTGGAGCAGGTCATTGACAAGACGGATCATTCTTTCTGTTTCGGTCCTTGTTACCTCTAAGAAGTTAGGAGCTATTTCAGAATCTTGCCATGCACCATCTGCAAGTGCCTCTAAATAACTGCGCATCGTGGTAAGAGGTGTCCTTAATTCATGTGAAACATTGGCCACGAATTCTCTTCTTTCTGCGTCAATCTTTTCTTGCTCCGTGATATCATGCAAAACGGCAATCAAACCATTAACAAAACCTGTCTCCTTTTGTATAACAGAGAAATTAGCTCTTAGTATATAGCGCTCTGCTTTTGTACTGTAGTCTAAAATTAACGAATCTTTTTCTTCAAGAAGGTCTTCAAAAGTATTTGTATCATCCAAGTCTAATAACTCAACAATTGGCTGAGATAAAACTGTTTCACGTGAAACATTCAGCATTTCTGCTGCGGGATCATTAATTAAAATCACACGGCCTTTTCTGTCAGTTGCAATAACCCCATCTGTCATATAAGACAGAACGGATGACAGCTTTCTTCGTTCTCCTTCTGTCCCCGCCTGGGCTTCCTGTAATTTTTTCGTCAAGTGGTTAAAGGTAATGGCGAGCGTACCTATTTCATCTTGACCATACACCTTTACCTTACGGGAGAAGTTCCCTTTGGCCATTGCAAGTGCTTGTTTTTTCATATCTGCTATTGGCCGTGTAATCGTTTGGGCTAATAAAATCCCCAATAAAGCCGTTATTGATAAGGCAATTGCAGTACCCGTAGCAAAAATATTATTAATAGTTTTCATTTGTTCAAACACATTCTCAATTTTTGCAACAAGGTAAATGGCACCAATTACCTTTTTACCAGATTTAATAGGCGTTGAGAGGACCCAGATTCGATGTCCGGTTTTCTGTTCAATCTTGATGGAACTTTGATCTTCTTCCAAAACCATTGATTGTTTTACCTGAAGTACGGTTGTCCTTTGACCAACCAGTCCCTGATTACTGGATTGAGAGGTACCAAGTATTTTTAAGGACCGATTCTCAATCACTTGGACCTCCGTGATATCATTATCACCGACATCAAAGTCCTTAAGAATTTTCTTCAAATCTTCCTCAAGTGTTGGGTCTTCTGCCTTTCTTTCTTTTTCCATTTCCTCGACGACATTGTAAGCTAGTAGATCCACCCGCTGTTTAATCGAAGTTTGAAAGTTTGTCCGCAATGTTTGTTCAAGTTGTTTGACAAAATAAACACCGATAATTTGCATCGCTACTAAAATAAGAAGGACATAGATGAGAACAAACTTTACATGTATAGAGCGAAAGAAACCAACCTTTTTCATTAATTAATTACTCCTGTTCAGGATTGCGCAAATAGTAGCCAACCCCGCGGCGAGTGACAATCCATGTTGGATGGCTTGGGCTATCCTCAATTTTTTCACGTAAACGCCTTACGGTTACATCGACAGTCCGTACATCACCATAATAGTCATACCCCCATACCGTTTGCAGTAAATGTTCTCTAGTCATGACTTGACCAATATGCTGGGCTAGGTAATATAGTAATTCAAATTCGCGATGTGTCAGCTCAATGGTTTCGCCTCTTTTTGAAACCACATAGGCATCCGGATGAATGATAAGTGAACCAATTTCAATTTCATTCGTTTCATTTTCAGCATCTGGCTGCGCTAAAATTTGATTATGACGGCGTAAATTTGCTTTTACACGGGCAATTAATTCCCTAGTACTAAAAGGCTTTGTAACATAATCATCTGCACCCAGTTCTAGACCAAGGACTTTATCAATTTCTGAATCCTTAGCTGTCAGCATGATAATGGGCATTTCATATTTTTTACGAACTTCACGACATACTTCCATTCCGTCACGTAATGGAAGCATAATATCTAAGAGGATCAAATCAGGCTGAACTTCTTCGACTAACTGAATGGCCTCATTGCCATCATAAGCACAATATACAATATAGCCCTCTTTTTTTAAGTTAAATTGTAAAATATCTGCAATCGGTTTTTCATCATCTACAACAAGTATTTTCTTTTCCATATAATTACTCCCTTTTTTATTCAATTGAATACGGCGGTGTGAGCAAGCTCAAGCTTAACCAGTGAAAAGTGAAAAATTTATATTTTGCTCAGATTGGTAAAACAATTTGCTTTCGCGACGCTCCGTTCCTTTACCAATGAGTTTCTAGAAGTCATACCTATTCTATTTTACTTTACCATTTTATAAGTAGAAATTCATCTATAAGTAGCAATTGGCAAATAAGGAAAAGCGGAAGCGCCTTGACCAGGTGCGAAAGGCATAAGACAAACCGGCGAGAAGGCTGCACTTTAGCCTTCTTGACGGGGTGGCTTATGACCCGAGCCCCTAGGCGCTGAAGCTGGACATTATTCAAAGTAAAATAGAAGAGCCTCTAGATGAACTAGAGACTCTTTCCATTAATGTAAATAAGATAGCGGGTTGACCAGACTCCCGTTTTTATATACTTCAAAATGAAGATGAACTCCGGTGGCGTCACCAGTTGCTCCCATAATCCCGATAGCAGTGCCTTTTGACACCGTTTGGCCTGTTTTGACATTTAAGGAAGACATGTGTCCGTAAAGAGTTTGGAAACCGTTGTGATGGTCAATAATAATTTTATTCCCGTAACCATTACTCCAGCCTGCAAAAACCACCACACCATTGTCAGCAGCCTTTATCGTCTTATTACTAGGTCTAGCGATATCTATGCCCTTATGCATTTTACCCCAGCGCATCCCCTGCTTGCTAGATACATAACCACCGACAGCCGGCCATGCAAAGCTGCCCTCACCGCGCGAAGGGATTACTTTCGTTCCTTTTACCACAATATGATTAACAGGCTGTACAACATTTTGCTCATTGGACTGCTCTTTTTTAACAGCTACACCGTTTTGTTCGGAAATTTGATAGGTAACCAAACGAGATCCATTCTGCCCAGGTTGCTTTTCCTTTGTTTCCCCCTTTGGTAAAGAGGCATCCTCAACAACTTGGTTAGCAAATGGAATGACTTCCTTTTGACTGGCTTCTTTATCAACAATCACTTCAATAAACGGTTTAAGCTCTGTAACATTTAGTTCCTGACCAACCTTTAAGAGGCTGCCCGCTGTTAAACCAGGATTTAATGCGATTAAATCTCCCACTTTTAAGCCATGCTTATGTGCAATGGTTTCGAGAGCGTCGCCCGCTGCAACCGCATATTTCTTTTCTTCTAAAGTGCCCTTTTGTAAAAAAGTTACGGCATCATCAGCGGTCATAATTTTTTCTGGTGTGATATTTTTTTCTTCAATTGATACGTCCTTTGATAAATGGACGTCTAATAAACGAGTTTCATTTTCATGAAGAGGGGGCAGAACTACATCTTTTTGTTTGCTCCTTGCCTCGAGTTCATTCAGTTGAGGTTCTGATACATAATGCAGCTTGAGTTTTCTTATTACTTCCTCAGCAGAATCTTTATTATCCAGGTAAACCACCGGTGTCCCATCAATCATAATCGCTGAAGATTCAGCCTCCAGCCGGAAGATATTATTAAAGTGATTAACGGTTTCCTGATTATTAGCTGTTGAGTTGATGACCTGTTCCGGTATGTATTGAACTTGCGGCTCAATTTTCAAGTCGACATTTGTAAACGATTTCCTTGCGGCGTCTACTTTCTCGGCGATTAGTTTATTCACTACATTTTTATCGGTAACATTACCTACATAGGTCCCATTTAGATATACATGATAGATTTTAGTAGAATTTGATGATAAAGCAAATGCAATAGGACCACTACTAAAAGCAATAACCGAAGCAGCCATAGCAGTAATGACTGTTGTTTTTAGCAATAAAAATTTATTTGTTTTAGTTCCTTTATTCGAAAATAACATTTTCTCCCCCTAAACCACGGTAAAACCCTTATCAGTCGTGTATGTATGTCTAGTAAAGAATTTTCCCATATTTTTGACCTTTACTACTTTAACATAGTTTTATTTCAGTAGATTCATAGTCTTCAGAATGTAACATAAATGTATAATCGTTGACATTTTTCACATTTTGCCGACATATTTCTAGTCCTATTTTCATAATGTATTTGTCAAATTTCATCCGGGAATAGGAAAAAAAACCCTTATAACGCAAAATTTTAATAGGACAAGATTAACAGGTTTGGGATTTTCTATATGGAGGAGTCGGGATGAAGCATTATGGAGAAAGGAGGGAAGATGATTACAGAATAATTGCATAAAAACAAAAAAGAAGCTTGCATATGCAGCTTCTTTTTTATGGCTCAGGACGGAATCGAACCGCCGACACAAGGATTTTCAGTCCTTTGCTCTACCGACTGAGCTACTGAGCCAACAGTGGCGGTCTGGACGGGACTCGAACCCGCGACCTCCTGCGTGACAGGCAGGCATTCTAACCAACTGAACTACCAGACCAAATTAATTGATCGTCAGCAAGGAAACCGTCCTTGCCAGCCTTTTGCTGACAATCAAAAGCCATGACCCCTACGGGACTCGAACCCGTGTTACCTCCGTGAAAGGGAGGTGTCTTAACCGCTTGACCAAGGGGCCATATTAAATATAAATGGTGAGCCATGAAGGACTCGAACCTTCGACCCTCTGATTAAAAGTCAGATGCTCTACCAACTGAGCTAATGGCTCGTACTAATATGATGTTCCTAAACTTTGATTTTCGCCGGATGCCCACGCCTCAGTAAGTTTATTCAAGCAGCAGCTCGGCGTGTGCCATGATGCTGTTGCAATGTAGCTTATTCGATCGTGCTCTACCAACTGAGCTAATGGCTCGTACTTTTTAACATCGTATCGTGACGACGCTTTTTATAATAGCATGGATGTTATAGCTAGTGCAATACTTTTTTAAAAAGTTTTTTAAAAAAAGTTTGAAGCCCTCATAGAAGAGGGCTCCTCATTAAAGAAGAATGTATCTCTTTTATCTTTGATTACTATCTAGCTGCAGCGCCTAGAGGCTCGAAGGTCTACAGCCAATCCAGCAGGAAGGCTAAAAAGCAGCCTTCTTTGCTGGATCGTCTTATGCCTGTCGCCTCTGGTCAAGGCGCTTCCGCTTTTAAATTTGTCTCCAAGGGCTGCGGACAACATTTGTTTGGGTGCGATCTGGGCCGACAGAGAAGGTTGTCAATGGCACACCTGTCAACTGGGTTACACGTTCTACATAATGGCGAGCGTTAAGAGGAAGCTCATCCAAAGATTTAACGCCGGTAATATCCTCGGTCCAGCCAGGTAGCTCCTCATAAATTGGTTCACATTGTGAAAGAATCCTTAAGTTTGCTGGATATTCAGTAATAACTTCATCCTTATAGCGATAAGCCGTACAAATCTTTAACGTTTCAATCCCTGTTAACACATCAATAGAATTTAGAGATAGATCGGTTAAGCCGCTGACACGACGGGCATGACGTACGACAACACTATCAAACCAGCCCACACGGCGCGGGCGGCCTGTTGTTGTACCGTACTCACGGCCTACTTCACGAATCCGGTTTCCAATTTCATTATTTAATTCAGTTGGGAATGGGCCATCACCTACACGTGAAGTATAGGCCTTACAAACACCAACAACATGAGTGATTTTAGAAGGACCTACACCAGACCCAATGGTTACTCCACCTGCAACAGGATTTGAAGATGTAACGAATGGATATGTACCTTGGTCAATATCAAGCATAACCCCTTGGGCACCTTCAAATAGAACACGTTTGCCTTCATCTAGAGCATCATTTAAAACAACAGATGTATCACATACATATTTTTTAACTTGCTGTCCATATTCATAGTATTCATCTAGAATATCTTCTTTTTTAAAACCTTCTGTCTCATAAATTCGCTCAAATAAACGATTTTTCTCTTCAAGATTTTGTTCTAACTTTTCTTCAAAAATTTCACGATCGAGCAAATCAGCAATCCGAATCCCAACACGGGCAGCTTTATCCATATAGGCTGGGCCAATACCCTTTTTGGTTGTACCAATTTTATTTGCACCTTTACGCAATTCTTCTACTTCATCTAATTTTAAGTGATAAGGAAGAATGACATGGGCACGGTTACTAATCCGGAGATTATCCGTTGTCACGCCCTTTTCATGTAAATACGCAAGTTCTGCTACAAGTGCCTTTGGATCAACAACCATTCCATTACCGATTACACTAATTTTTTCTTTATTAAAAATCCCAGATGGTATTAAATGTAACTTATAGGTTTCACCGTTAAATTTGATGGTGTGTCCAGCATTGTTTCCACCTTGATAACGTGCGATTACTTCTGCATTCTCAGAAAGGAAATCGGTAATTTTCCCTTTTCCTTCGTCTCCCCATTGTGTTCCAACAACCACTACTGATGACATGAATGGCACCTCCGAAATTTCTGCTTCTTATTTAAACCTACACATAGTTTATCAATTTTAGCAGAGTAAAGTCAACAAAACACGAACATTTCCTATAACACTAGAAAAATACGTTCGTAAATATATTAATATATGAAAATTAAAAAAGGATCAGCCAAATAGGCTAATCCTTTATAATAAAACTACGCACCTGGAGGCTCATAACGTGTCTCTAGATTTACGAATTTATTATATTCCTTCACAAAAGCTAATGCAACGGTTCCGGTTGGGCCATTACGTTGTTTAGCAATAATGATTTCAATAATATTTTTATTCTCGGATTCCTTATCATAGTAGTCATCACGATATAAGAACGCCACGATATCAGCGTCCTGCTCAATACTACCAGATTCACGGATATCGGACATCATCGGACGCTTATCCTGACGCTGCTCAACGCCACGGGAAAGCTGCGAAAGGGCAATAACAGGGACTTTAAGTTCACGGGCTAATTGCTTAAGTGAACGGGAAATCTCTGAAACTTCCTGCTGACGGTTTTCACCCGATCTGCCGCTTCCTAAAATCAGCTGCAAGTAGTCAATTAAAATCATACCGAGGCCGTGCTCCTGCTGAAGACGGCGGCATTTTGAACGAATATCACTGATTCTAACTCCCGGAGTATCATCGATAAATATACCAGAGTTGGAGAGACTGCCCATTGCCATTGTTAACTTGCCCCAGTCATCATCTGTTAAGGAACCGGTACGAAGTCTTTGCGCATCAATATTTCCTTCCGAACAAAGCATACGCATAACCAGCTGTTCAGCTCCCATCTCAAGACTGAAGATGGCTACATTTTCACCTGTCTTTGTCGCCACATTTGCGGCAATATTCAAGGCAAAGGCTGTTTTACCTACGGAAGGACGGGCACCCACAATGATTAAATCATTGCGTTGGAATCCTGCTGTCATTCTGTCGAGCTCAGCAAATCCCGTTGAGATCCCGGTAATATCCCCAACACGGTTATGCATTTCCTCGATATTATCATATGTTCGGACAAGAACATCTTTAATATTATGGAATGCCCCCGCATTCTTTCTTTGGGCCACTTCCATAATGCTCTTTTCTGCTTCACTTAAAAGAGCTTCTACTTCGTCTTCACGGGAATATCCATCAGAAGCAATATTCGTAGCTGTCCGGATTAGTCTTCTAAGCAGGGACTTCTCTTCTACAATTCTAGCATAATACTCTATGTTAGCAGCCGTCGGTACAGAACCGGACAAATCACTTAAGTAACTAACACCGCCTATATCCTCAATCAATTTGGCAGCTGCAAGTTCCTCTGTAACCGTCACAAGGTCAACGGCTTTCCCTTGATCATTTAAATCCAGCATAACATTAAAGATTTTTTGGTGGGACGCACGGTAAAAGTCCTCAGGTATTAATATTTCTGAAGCCAGCGTCAGCGCAGAAGGCTCTAAAAAGATAGCCCCTAGAACAGCTTGCTCCGCCTCAATATTTTGCGGCGGCATACGATCCGCTAATACATCATTCATCTATCAAAAACCTCCTAGCTTAGAAGGATAATTAAAAACTATATTAAAATTATCATATCTCTAAAAGAAAAAAGTGACCAGTCATAACCGATCACAAGAGAATTGCTACTTCTTATCTTAACATGTTTATTGGTACTTTCGTACTGGCAAATTTTCACCTTATTTTATTTCTGATACTGAAACCGTTAACGTCGCTGTTACTTCATGGTGAAGCTTTACTGGCACCTTTGTATGTCCTAATGTCCGAATCGCATCATCTAATTCCATTTTACGTTTATCAATTTTAATGCCATGTTTCTTTTGTAATTCTTCCGCAACTTGCTTGGTGGTAATGGAACCAAACAGTCTGCCTCCTTCACCAGCCTTGGCTGTCAGTTCAACAGTCGTCTTATCTAAAACTTCCTTCAGCTTTTTAGCCTCAGCAAGCTCTTGAGCGGCAGCCTTTTCTTCCTTTTTCTTTTGAGCATCAAGAGAACTAATATTAGCATTATTTGCCTCAATGGCCAGGCCTTGTTTAATTAAAAAGTTATGTGCGTAGCCATCCGCAACATTTTTAACTTCTCCTTTTTTACCTTTACCTTTAACATCCTTTAAAAAAATGACTTTCATTCTTTTTTCACTCCTTCAAAATAATCATCAATCGCCAGCTTTAATTGGGCCTCTGTTTCTTCAACCGTCAGCCCAGTCAGCTGGGTAGCTGCATTTGTTAAATGACCTCCGCCCTTGAGGCTCTCCATAATCACCTGCACATTGATATTTCCAAGCGACCTAGCACTGATAGCAATCACGCCTTCGTCCCGTTTCGCTATTACAAAGGATCCGAGTACCCCATCCATAGCTAATAAGGTATCTGCAGCCTGTGCAATGATTACCTGGTCATACAGGTCTTGTTCTGAGCCTTTAGCAATGGCAATCCCATCACGGTAAAAGGCCACCGATTCAATTAACTTCGATCGTCGTATATATGTATCGACGTCTTCTTTCAAAAGCTTTTGAACAAGAATCGTATCAGCTCCATGTGCCCGCAGATAAGAAGCGGCATCGAACGTCCGTGAGCCGGTTCTTAGTGTGAAGCTTTTTGTATCGACAATAATTCCTGCTAAGAGAGCGGTTGCCTCTATCATTTCAATTTTACTCCGTTTTGGCTGATATTCCAAAAATTCTGTCACAAGCTCTGCTGTTGAGGAGGCATATGGTTCCATATATACAAGCAGAGGGTTCGCAATAAATTCTTCTCCACGGCGGTGATGGTCAATGACCACCTTATGATCAATTTTATTTAATAACCGTTCCTCTATCACCATAGAAGGTTTATGAGTATCGACAATGACAAGCAATGTTTTTTCTGTAGCAATTTCTAATGCAAGTTCAGGATCAATGAAGTAAGAATATAATTGTTCTTGGTGGCGTATTTCTTCCATTAACCTTTTTACTCCACTTTCCATTTCTTGCATGTTTACAACGATATAAGCTTCCTTCTGGTTCATTTGAGCTACCTTATAAATACCAATACTTGAACCAATCGAATCCATATCAGGGTTCTTATGCCCCATGATGATGACTTTATCACTGGCAATAATTAAATCTCTAATGGCATGGGAGATCACTCTTGCTCTCACTCTTGTCCGCTTCTCAACAGGGTTCGTTTTACCCCCATAAAATTTCACCTTGCCGCTTGGCAGTTTAATGGCCACTTGATCACCGCCTCTGCCTAGGGCTAAGTCAAGGCTGGATTGAGCCATAGCGCCTAGTTCAGGAAGGGAGGATACTCCTGTGCCGACACCGATACTTAATGTAAAGGTGACATTTTGCTTAGAGGTCATTTCCCTCACTTCATCGAGGATCGTGAACTTGCCCTTTTCAAGAATACGAAGAATTCTCTCGCTAAAAACCGCAATAAAACGTTCGGATGAAACCCTTTTTAAATAAATACCATTATCCTGGGCCCATTTATTTAATATCGACGTAACTAAATTATTAATGCTGCCACGCATTTGGTCATCCATGCCCTGTGTAAGATCATCATAATTATCAAGAAAAATTGTTGCAATAACCGTCCGATCATCCTGATACCTTTTTTCGATCTCCGTTTGCTCCGTTACATCAAAGAAATATAACAGCCGTTCTTGCCGTTTATGGACAACACGGAATTTTCGTTCATGAAGGGTAAAAACTTCTGTTTCTACCTCTTGTTTAATCAAAGGAATCAACGCATCTGCAACATCATAAAGTGATCTGCCTACTAATGTAACCTCATCAAAGCAGGAGGAAAGATAAGGATTTGTCCACTCGATGTAATATTCCTCATTGATAAGCATAATCCCGATTGGCATTTCCATCAGGGCTTCTTCGCCAACCTTTTTCACTCGATAGGACAGAGTGGAAATATATTTTTCCATCTCTTTTCGCTCTCTGCGGTCAATGACTAACATATAGTAGAGGGGCACTAACATTAATAAAAACCCAGCGACGCTCAAAATCCAATTATATAAAAGCAGGATGATAAGCAGAATCACAGTAACGCCAATAAGCCCATAAAAAGGGTAACGAATTGACCGCTTTTCAAAAAATGCAGGCAAAGTCTTCAGCTCCTTGACGTTTTACTCTTTTTTGGCAAATCGTTTTCTAAAATCAAAACCTAAATCAGTAATCCCTAATATCATTATTATATAATGAACAATCGGTATGATGAAAGATAGAATTACAATGAAGATTGCAAAGCCCTTTCCAAACGAACGCTGATAAAAAATATAAAACAAACAAGCTAATCCCTGTAAAAATATAAACCATTCTAAAATAAATCTGGCATTAACGATGACTAGATATAAATATGTACCCTCTTGAGGGTGAAATAATAAATAGCCTCCTAATGCGGCTAAGTAATACCATAGAAGACTTTTAGGAAGCATAAGATTCCTAAATTTCCCCCACGAAGGAGCAGTAATACCAAACCTTTTGGCAATCGGGAAACAAATCCACTGCGTAATAAAAGCATACACAATCGCCACCGTTATTAAATAACCCGGCGCCAATGCCTTGATATTTTTAATTAAATTGGCATTTTGCTCCTGCAAAAGCTTGACTTGGTCTTCTTTTCCTAATGCCTGCAGCATTGCTTGTGATTGTTTCATGGATTGTTCTAACATTGTATTTAGCTCATGAATAAAATTGATATTCATAAACGTAACAAGTACGGCATAAAAAATGATCAAACCAATAATAAAGGTAAGTGTACCTCCTATTAATACAGCTGACCGGCTTTTTGTTTTTTGAGTTATATAGCCCATAACAACACCAGCTGTACCAAATAGGGCCATTAACCCCAGACCTTGTAAGGAACTAGAGATAAACGAGATAATAATAGCAGCGATAAAAAAGACAGCAATATATTTCAGGTTATTTTTCGCCGAAAACATGATAAATGGCAGTGGCAGGATAAAGACACTGATTACACTTAAGGGTGGTATGTAGATCGTTATTAATAAAAAGACGGTAAAGGCGGCTAAAAGAATAGCACCTTCCGTTAAATTACGGACATTTTTCACTTCAACACCTCATAAATAATTACATCTATTTCTTTATTTTAGCCACTTACTTGTTTTGATACAACTTTTGATAAAAGAAAAAGACAGTAAGGATGTCCTTACTGTCTTTTTAGCTTTACTTTATTATTCACCAGCTACGAATGGTAGTAATGCCATTTGACGTGCACGTTTGATTGCAACTGTTAGTTTACGTTGGTATTTAGCGCTAGTACCAGTTACACGACGTGGTAAAATTTTTCCACGCTCAGAGATGAATTTTTTAAGTAAATCTACATCTTTGTAATCGATGCGAGTGATACCATTTGCTGTGAAATAGCACACTTTACGACGCTTTGCGCGACCGCCTTTACGTCCTCCTGCCATGAAAATTCCCTCCTTTATTTTTTATATGATAACGTTCAAAAGGTTACTTTTAGAATGGAAGATCGTCATCAGAGATGTCAATTTGACCAGTTCCTGCAAATGGATCTTCATCCATGCGAGTAAACCCTTTGTTTTGATTTTGGTTTGGACGTTGATTCTGATTGCCGCTGCCATATGAATTACCTTGTTGTGGTTCCATAGGAGGAGCACCATAATAATCGTTGTTGTTACTTCTTCCGCCACCACCAGAAGACGACTTAGGCTCCAGAAATTGAACACTTTCCGCTTGAACCTCTGTAACGTAAACACGTTTACCATCTTGTCCTTCATAGTTGCGCGTTTGAATACGGCCATCAACACCTGCAAGGCTGCCTTTTTTTAGGAAGTTTGCCACATTCTCAGCAGGTTTACGCCAAACAACACAGTTAATAAAGTCTGCTTCACGCTCACCTGACTGACTAGAAAATGGGCGATTAACGGCTAAAGTAAAAGTAGCAACAGGAACCCCATTTGGCGTATAACGCAAATCAGGATCTTTTGTTAAACGACCAACAAGAACGACACGATTCATCATCAGAATCAACTCCTTTTCTTTCGGTAAAATGTTCCACATGAAACATTTTGCCAAGATATATATAATTCTTATGCTTCTTCTTTAATTACGATATGGCGAATGATATCTTCGCTGATCTTTGCAAGACGAGAAAATTCTTGTACTGCAGCAGCTGAAGATGTAGTTTTAGCGATTTCGTAGTATCCGTCACGGAAATCGTTGATTTCGTATGCTAGACGGCGCTTACCCCAATCTTTTGTTTCAGCAGTTTCCGCACCGTTTTCAAGAAGAATTGTGTTAAAACGCTCAACAAGAGCCTTCTTTGCTTCATCTTCAATATTTGGGCGGATGATGTACATGATTTCGTACTTATTCATCACAGTCACCTCCTTTTGGTCTAAACGGCCCAATAATGGGCAAGGAGCAATTATTTAATTACTCACAAGTTGAAATTATAGCACAGAAGAAATCAAAATGCAATGTCCTTCACCGTTCTGCCATTTTTATTCATAAAAAAGCGTTATAAAAGAGGCTCCGCAATCAAGCAGAGCCACGTCAATACTATACGTTAAAACGGAAATGGATAACATCGCCGTCTTTTACTTCATAATCCTTACCTTCTAAGCGGACCTTTCCTGCTTCCTTTGCCGCATTATGGCTGCCTGCAGCCAATAAGTCATCAAAAGATACAGTTTCCGCACGGATAAATCCGCGTTCAAAATCAGAGTGAATAACACCGGCACATTGTGGAGCCTTCATCCCTTTTCTGAAAGTCCAGGCACGGACTTCTTGTACACCTGCTGTGAAGTAAGTAGCTAATCCAAGCAGGCTGTAGGCAGCACGAATTAATTGGTCTAAACCGGATTCCTCAATGCCAAGTTCTGAAAGGAACATCGCCTTTTCTTCACCTTCAAGTTCAGCAATTTCCTCTTCAATTTTCGCACAAATCACAATAACTTCCGCATTATCAGCAGCAGCAAATTCGCGAACTTTTTGAACATATTCATTACCAGATGGATCCACAATATCATCTTCACTTACATTAGCCACATACAGAACAGGCTTAATCGTTAAAAGATGGAGTCCTTTTACTAATTTCATTTGTTCATCCGTAAAATCAACTGTACGAGCGGGTTTCTCTGCTTCAAAAGCATCGCGCAGCATTGAAAGAACCTCAAATTCAGCAGCTGCATCCTTATCTTTTTGCTTAGCCAATTTTTCTACACGGCTAATTCGCTTTTCCACTGATTCCATATCAGCAAGAATCAACTCAAGGTTGATGGTTTCTATATCATCAATTGGGTCGACCTTCCCTGATACATGGGTAATGTTTTCATCGGCAAAACAACGGACTACCTGACAAATCGCATCTACTTGACGAATATGTGAAAGGAACTTGTTTCCGAGTCCTTCACCTTTACTAGCACCCTTAACAATCCCGGCAATATCGGTAAATTCAAATGCCGTTGGGACCGTCTTTTTTGGCTGCACAAGTTCAGTTAATTTTTGCAGGCGATGGTCAGGTACTTCAACAATCCCTACGTTCGGATCAATCGTACAGAAGGGGTAATTCGCTGATTCCGCTCCTGCTTGTGTTATTGCGTTAAATAATGTCGACTTACCAACGTTCGGCAAACCCACAATACCAGCTGTTAAAGCCATTCACGTTCACTCCTAATAATCATCTATATAAAAATAAGTTCTTTTATATTAAAAAGCCTCTCACAATTATAAGGCAACTGTCCTAAAAAATACAACTGCCGCTTTTATGTGGCAGTTAGTTTGTTTCAATTTTTTCAAGGTTTACAAGACAATCATAAAGTGTACTCCCAAGGCCATTATCTGATTCCCGGCTTGAGGTCAGTTGATTAACAGAGCCGCCAAATCTCTTCCAAATACCTTCATCAATATTAATCGTGTTAGGATGTGCCTTCACCAATATTGAAATATATCCCCTCACTTCACCGCGGTCATTCCACACCCTTACATAATCACCGTTTAAAAGTCCCTGATCTTCTGCAATATTAGGGGCAATCTCTACTTTAAGCTTGAGGCTGTCACCTAAAAGATGATAATTCTGCGAATGGTTCGAACGCAATGGATGGATGGTCAGCAGTTGATAAGGATAGGTTTCAGCAAGCAAAGGATTGTTCCATTTTGATTCATCAGGAACGGCTAACGCTAACAATCCGTTCTTACCCTTTGACTGACCCAAAAGTGAAGTGAATTCAAATTTTCCTGTTGGGGTTTGGAATTTACGATTATGCCATGGCACCTTTTCAACTGGCAGTTCCATCGTGTGCTGCTCTTTTAATTTTTCAAGAGTAATGCCCGAATCTTCCAGCGGCTTTAAGGTCATCCTTAACCATTCATCTCGCGTATAAGCAAAATCCGCACCGAATCCAAGTCTTGCTGCCAGCTGTGTCCAAATCCACAAATCAGATTTCGCTTCTCCAGGGGCTGAAACAAGTTTTGGACCATAATTTACATAATGATGATACATAGAAGAATAATAAAAGTCTTCTTCTTCAAAAGCAGTTGTCGTCGGCAAAACGTAATCAGCTAATAAAGCCGTATCCGTCATAAATTGCTCTAACACCACAACAGTTGGCACGGAAGAGAACGCCTTTTCAACTACAACGCTATCCGGGACCTGAGTGAGTGGATTTCCACATGTCACCACAATCATTTCGATAGCCGGGCCAGAAGCCTTTAAGGTCTCTTCCGCCTGTTTCATAATAGAAAATTGGCGACTGTCTTGTTTACGATGAGGGAGGGTTAACTCATTAAAAGCGAAACTTTGACCGACCTGGAGATTGGCATAATTGGCTCCTCCTCCTGGAATGCCAATATTTCCACTAATAGCTGCAAGAGCATCAATCAAACGAATGGTATTTCCACCATTTTCATACCGCTGCATTCCTAATCCCATATAAGTGGCGGTTGGTCTGTCACTATACACAAGAGCTAATTGGGTGATAACCTCAGATGAAACTTCCGTCATTTCACTGATCTTTTCTAAGGTAATACTATCAAGCAGGCTCACTAAGTCTGCGAATCCATGTGTGAATTGCTCAATAAAATCCCGGTCCTCTAAGCCAAGCCGGAGAATTTCCTTCATCATTCCTGCTGCCAATAATCCATCCATCCCCGGTTTTACGGTTATAAATTGATCTGCTTGCTTGGCAGTGGCATTATAGAGCGGGTCAATCACAAAAACCTTAATTCCTTGTTTCTTTGCCTCTAGCAATCTTTCATATAAATGCATATTGGTTCTGGCAACATTTCGCCCCCAAATAATTATGTTTTTGCTATTAACAATATCATTGGGTTCATGGCTGTAAGCATTGCCAAAATCCCACTTTTGGGCTTCAATTCCTGCTCCCCAGCAGAGAGATCCATAAACTTGCGTTACCCCGCCATAACAATTAAAAAAGCGCTGGTCTAGATTTTTTAAGATTCCATTATTGGCATAGTCATGGCTATGCAGTACAGCAGTCGTCCCAACCGTTTGTTTTATTTCTCGTAACTTCACTGCTATTTCATCAAGCGCCTGTTCCCAAGAAATTTGTACAAATTCCCCGTTTATCTTTTTTAACGGGTATAATAGACGCTGCTCAGAATTGGTTCTCTTCTCCAGCATCCGGCCGCGCCCGCAAATTTTACCTCTAGTGATCGGATGTGTCTCGTCACCCTCCACTTTGACAACTTTGCCATCGTCGATCGTTACATGAAAGCCGCAGCTATCCCAGCAATTTAATGGACACGCAGCTTTACGTAATTCTGCCATCAATTCCACCCCCGTCTTACCATTTCTCATTTATTAACTACCAAAATAGAGCTGAATAAAAAAAGAAGCATGAAAAATTATCCTTCATGCTTGACTAAAATCTTTTTCATTTTCCTTGAAAATTCTCTTCTTGGGATCAAAACACTATGACCGCAGCCCTCACATTTAATCCGGACATCCATTCCCATCCGAATAATCTTCCAGCGATTGGTTCCGCATGGATGTTGTTTTTTCATTTCAACAACGTCGTTCAGGGCAAATTCTTTTTCCTCCATCTGTTAATCCCCCTTATACACTTGGTTCTTTTATGTTACCATTATCCTTCGAATACATAACCATTCGTGGATATGGGATTTCAATTCCATGCTCATCTAAAGAGAGTTTAATATCTTTGCGCATTTTCCTTGCTACAGCGGCATGCTGCATTGGCAGTGTTTCTGCAACAATTCTCAATGTCACTTCAGAAGGACTGAAGTTTTGAATACCTAGAAAATCAGGTTCCCTAACTAATTCTTCATATCTTTCCGGCATTTTTTGAAGTAGTTCCCTAATAACCATTTCAGCCTTATCTAGATCCTCTTCATAAGCGATTCCTACATCTATTATCGCTAAACTGTTATTAATTGAAAAGTTTGTTACTTCCATAATGTTTCCATTAGGTAAAATATGAACTTCTCCGGTCCAGCTTTTTAATTTTGTCGTTCTTAATCCAATCGCTTGAACATTGCCTTCAAACTGTCCGATTCGAACATGGTCGCCAACAGAAAATTGATCTTCAAAAATAATGAAAAAGCCGGAGATCACATCCTTCACCAAACTCTGTGCACCAAATCCAACAGCTAAGCCAACTACTCCAGCACCGGCAATTAACGCCTTCACATCGATTCCGAGCACCGAGAGGATCATCATAAAGGCAATAAAATAAACGACGTATGTCAGAATATTATCAAGCAGCTTAGATAGTGTAGCTTCCCTGCGTTCTGATGTGTTCAATGGGGAGAGGTTTCTAATTTTAAAAATATTATGAATTGCCAATTTTCCAATTCGGATTAGTATATTAGCAATCAACATGATTACAATTATTTTAAGCAAGCCTTCGCCTATATTCAACCAGGTATCTTCATTTTGATATTTATCGATAAGCTTTTGTATTCCTCTTTGTGTAATACTCATAATTCACCTTCCTAAACCCTTTTTACCCATTTTATTTTAACAATAATTCGATTTAGTTAATAGCATTATGAATTTTCATTTTTTACCACCACGATGTATAGATTTTCAAAATTTTCCGTATACTGAATAAAAAGTAGAAACAGCCAAAGCATGCACCGGTTTAAAGAATAGGATAAATACGTGCCAGGGAGTGGACGGAATGAATTTAAAGACTAGCTTTTTTGACAGGAGGAGCAAGGTAAGCATCGTTCATGATGATTCTAACGCGGCTGAACAGCTTGCTCATGAATTACTCCTGAACATCCCTAGTGTAACTAGACGTCCAATTGTATTTGTATGTATTGGGACGGACCGCTCCACAGGGGACTCATTAGGGCCGCTAGTTGGGAGCATCCTTGAGGAGAAAGAGCTCCAATCATTTTACGTCTATGGAACTTTAGATGAGCCTATCCATGCTGTGAATCTTGCTGATAAGCTGAGAGAAATAAACACCACTCATGCCAATCCATACATAATCGGGATTGATGCCTGCTTAGGGCGGATAAAAAGTGTCGGTGTAATCCAAGTTGGAAATGGACCTGTCAAACCAGGAGCAGGGGTAAACAAGGAACTGCCCGCTGTAGGAGATATTCATATCACCGGCATCGTCAACGTCAGCGGTTTTATGGAGTTCTTTGTTTTACAAAATACGAGGTTAAATCTTGTAATGAGAATGGCCAAAACCATTGCGTCTGGAATAGTTCAAGCAAGCCAACTTTACCCAAAGCAAAACTGGGCTGAATTAAATTGGACGGAAGAGGAAAAAACAAATTAAAAGAGCAATCAAGTCGATTGCGCTTTTCATGAGATAAGAAAGTATAAAAGTTTTTGACTTCGAGAATTGTCCAGCTCCAGGCGCCATCGGCTCGAGATCACAAGCTATCCGTCCAAAAGGTTAAAGAACAACCTTTCNNGCCTTGCGCTTTTCTTATTATAAAATATGATGATAGTTATAGAGGATGGTGACAATAATCCCTGTCACCACGATACCTGGAAGGAGATTGGCCACCTTAATCTTTACTATGCCAGTTAAATTTAAGCCGATGGCAAAAATCATTACACCGCCCGTTGCGGTCATTTCCGTAATAAATTGATCCATTAATTCCTTTGGAACAAATTGATTTATTTGCGTAGCAAATAAGGCAATCAATCCCTCATAGAGAACAACAGGGACTGCTGAAAAAATAACGCCAATTCCAAGCGTAGTCGTTAAGATTAAAGCTGTAAAACCATCGATGATTGATTTTGTGTACAATACATCATGGTCGCCGCGAATACCGCTATCAAGTGCACCTATAATAGCCATTGCCCCAATCACAAAGATTAAGGTTGCCGTAACAAAGCCCTCAGAAATGCTTCCTTCCCCATTAGATCCAACCCTGCGCTCAAGCCAACCGCCTAAATCATTTAATTTATCCTCTAATTTTAATAGCTCCCCTGCAACTGCACCTACTACCAAGCTAATAATAACGATCAGGAAGTTTTCACTCTTCAAGCCCATTTGTAATCCTAAAACCATAACCGATAGTCCGATCGCATACATGACCGTCGTTTTCATGCCCTCTGGTATCCGATTTAACCATTTACCGAGAAGAGTCCCAATAATAATTAACAAACCGTTAACAAGTGTTCCTAATAAAAACATGCGCTTTTCCCCTTCTTCGCCTCTCGAAATAATAATAGTTATAACCTATCATGTTCATGAATGAATTGGAAGATTTTTTAACAAAGAAAAACCCGCCGAGTGGCGAGTCTACTTATATATTAGAGTCCTCCTGATCAAGCATTTCTAATATCCGCTCTAAATCAGCTTGTGAGAAAAATTCAATTTCAATTTTCCCTTTATTTTTCTTTTGGACGATATTTACAGTTGTTCCAAACCGTTCACGAAGAGAATGCTCATGCTGCTGTACAAATACATCCTTTTTCTTTTCCGGTTTTTTTGTTTCACGTGAAACATTTTCGTTTATTTGCTGGATTATTTTTTCTAATTGACGGACATTTAGCCCTTCATTGACTACCTTTTCTACTAGAACAGGAAGCTTTGCTTTTTGTCTGAGTCCTAGTAATGCACGGCCGTGCCCCATTGAAATACTCCCGCTTGAAATAAGTTCCTGAATTTTTGGAGGGAGGGAGAGCAGGCGGATATGATTCGCTACATGCGGCCGGCTTTTACCTAAGCGCTTAGCTACTTCCTCCTGTGTCAGCTTTAACTTTTCAATTAAGGTTTGATAAGCTTGTCCCTCTTCAATTGGATTTAAATCTTCTCTTTGCAGGTTTTCAAGGACGGCTAATTCCATCATTTGCTGCTCAGTCAGCTCACGGACAACAGCAGGGATTGTTTCGAGTTTTGCTTCCTTGGCAGCGCGGAAGCGGCGTTCACCTACGACAATTTCATAGCCTCTAATACTTTTACGGACCACAATCGGCTGCAGAATTCCATGCTCAATAATAGAATCTCTTAATTCATCAATTGTTTCTTGCTGGAAGGTTTTCCGTGGCTGATATGGGTTTGGACGAAGTTCCTTTAGCTTAATTTCTTGGACTGTTTCTTCTTTACTTACTTCATTAAAAAAAGCATTCAGCCCTTTTCCTAAACCTTTAGCCATTTGTGACCACTTCCTTCGCTAAATCTAAATAAACTTCAGCTCCACGGGATTTTGCATCATAAGTAATGATTGGCTCCCCATGACTTGGCGCTTCACTTAGACGTACATTTCTTGGAATAATGGTTTTATAGACTTTATCTTGGAAGTATTTTTTTACTTCTTCAATGACTTGAAGCCCAAGATTTGTCCTTGCGTCGAGCATGGTTAATAGCACGCCCTCAATTTTCAAATCTTGATTTAAATGTTTTTGGACGAGTCTGACCGTATTTAATAATTGGCTAAGTCCTTCTAATGCATAGTACTCACATTGAACCGGGATTAATACTGCATCCGATGCGGTTAATGCATTTAATGTTAATAGCCCTAATGACGGAGGACAATCGATAATAATATAATCAAACTGTTCCTTCACTTCCCCAAGAGCACGTTTTAAACGAACTTCTCTTGAAATAGTTGGGACCAATTCAATTTCGGCTCCTGCCAGTTGAATGGTAGCCGGAATCGCATACAAATTTTCAACAGAGGTTGCTTTAATGACATCCTTTGCTTCCACATCATCTACTAAAACATCATATATACACTGTTCCACTTCAGCCTTTTCAATACCAACTCCGCTTGTTGCATTTCCCTGCGGATCAATATCTACTAGTAAGACCCGTTTCCCTATGTATGCTAAGCAGGCACCTAGGTTGACAGAGGTTGTCGTTTTCCCGACTCCACCTTTTTGGTTTGCAATTGAAAGGATTTTCCCCACGTTGTCACCTACCCTAAAATTAAAAAATAGTAATCTAGCGTTCTATCGAATGTAATAATTATCTCAATATCGGAAAGGAAAGTAAAATTCCCATTCCTTTATTTTACCATGATTTTAATAGTAGTTGGTTTTTTTCCTAAAAAAATTCCATTAGGAAATTCTGCTTATTTTTTTCAATCTCGTGGAAAGCGAAGCGTCTGGATCATAAATCAACAGTCAAATTAAACACAGAATTAATAAAAAGAAGAACCAAACATCACTCTGTCTGGTTCTTCTGTCATCTATTGATTTACTTTTTCTTTGGAATGCGAATGGTAAATTGGTAAAATTCATCAAACTCTTCTTCTTCAGAGTCTAAATTAATCCCACTGTCCGATACCATTGAAAGTGATTGCCTGATGGTATTAACGGCAATTCTCATATCTTTACTAAAAGCCTTACGCTTCGGCTTTGGCTGTTGATTTTTTTGTTCAAGCAGGCGGACAACACGTTCCTCCGTTTGCTTTACATTTAGATTTCTCTCCATCACTTCTGCTAATAAGGCCACTTGTTTTTCCGGATCCTTAAGCGGAATGAGGGCACGTGCATGGCGCTCAGTAATGACCTTGCTTAACAAGGCATCCTGAACAGGCTGAGGCAATTTAAGAAGACGCAGCTTATTAGCAACGGTGGACTGCCCTTTTCCAAGGCGCTGTGCTAATGCTTCTTGCGTTAAGTTGTGCAATTCAAGCAGTTTACCGTACGCAATCGCTTCCTCAATCGGAGATAATTCCTCACGTTGTAAATTTTCAATGAGGGCTACAGATGCTGTTTCCGTATCCGAAAGATTTTTAACAATTGCCGGAGCTTCTGTCCAGCCAAGCTTTTTCATCGCCCGCCAACGGCGCTCTCCGGCTATAATTTCATATTTATTGTCAGCAAATTCTCGGACGACAATCGGCTGGATAATACCATGTATATGAATCGTACGAGACAATTCTTCAATTTTGTCTTCATCAAATACCGTCCGTGGCTGGAATCGGTTCGGAATAATTTGGTTAATCGGTATTTTCTTGATCTCTTCGCTTCGTTCTATATTCAGCTCCTGCTCAACCTCTTGCTCTCCCTTTTCGCCGAGGCCAAAAAAGCGTGTAAATGAACTCTTCATCCCCAACACCACCTTTAAGAAACTCCCTATTACTTATTCTATATGCAAATAATTTCTTCCTGCCTGGGATACTATTTTTGTAAAAATTGTTATGTGCTATTAAACGTAAACCAGCCAAAACCTGCAGCAGCTGGGGTTATTCAATTGGCGACTTGCCCGGTGTACCCGGTTTGCGCGGATACTTCTTTGGCGTCTGTTTTTCTTTTTTAATAATCAATATGGTTCGTTCACTATCTTCCATTGGCAGCGTAAACGTATGGACCTTTTCAACCTTGCCGCCTAGAGTCGAAATCGCCTTTTGCGCGGAGTCTAATTCATCCTTAGCATGTAAAGCTTTCATTGCAAGAAAATGTCCGCCTACTTTTGCTAATGCTAAACAAAACTCACTTAATACAGACATTCTGGCCACCGCTCGTGCCGTCACGACATCAAAGGTTTCCCGGTAAGCAGGATTCACCCCAAAAGTTTCCGCTCGGTCATGAACAAAATGAATATTTTCCAAATTTAAAACATCTGCAAGATGGTTTAAGAAGGATATCCGCTTGTTTAACGAGTCTACAATCGTCACTTCAATATGTGGATAAACAATTTTTAACGGAATGCTTGGAAACCCAGCACCGGCACCAACATCACATAAATGAAAGGGCCTTGAAAAATCAAAATAGAAGGAAGCTGTAATTGAGTCATAAAAATGCTTTAAATATACATCAGACTTTTCAGTGATGGCGGTAAGGTTCATTTTTTCGTTCCACTCAACCAAGGTTGTAAAATAGGCTTCAAACTGGTCAAGCTGTTTTTCAGAAAGGGAGATCCCCTTCTCCTGAAGGTTCGCTGTAAATTGTTCAATATTCATTAACTAATCTTCCTCACTAATTATCACATAACCACCAAGAGCTCTATGATGTAGAGCCCCGCAGTAATGTTTTTCTTTATTCATTAAAAAATTCATTAGTCTTTGAGAATTGTCTAGCTACGACGCCTAGGGGCTCGGGGTCATAAGCCAATCCGTCAAGAAGGCTATAGGGCAGCCTTCCAGCCGGCTCGTCTTATGCCTGTCGCCCCTGGTCAAGGCGTCTTCGCTTTTCTTATTCATTTGAAACCCTAGCAATTTTCCCTTGTTCAAGGTACACAAGGAGGATGGAAATATCTGCTGGATTAACGCCGGAAATACGGGATGCCTGAGCAATGGAAACAGGTTTAATTTTCTTAAGCTTTTGTTTTGCTTCTGTCGCCAGTCCATTAATCGCATCGTAATCGATATTTTCAGGAACTCGTTTGTTCTCCATTTTCTTAAGCCGTTCAACTTGCTGTAATGATTTATCAATATAGCCCTCGTATTTAATTTGAATTTCTACTTGTTCTTTGATGTCATCATCCAAAGGAAGTTCGCTACTAGTTAATTTTTCTAATAACTCATACGTCATCTCTGGCCGCTTTAATAAGTCAGAAGCGCGAATCCCGTCTTTAAGCTCACTGCCGCCAATGCTGCGAATCAACTCTTGGACTTCAGCAGATGGTTTTAAAATAATCGACTGTAGACGTTCCCTTTCTGCCTCAATCGCTTTTTTCTTAACTAAAAATGCTTCATACCGTTCAAGACGGATTAGGCCAATCTTATGTCCAATCTCTGTCAAACGCAGGTCAGCATTATCATGACGCAGTAACAGGCGATATTCTGCACGTGAGGTCAATAAACGATAAGGTTCATTGGTTCCTTTTGTGATTAGATCATCAATTAATACCCCAATATAAGCATCTGAACGACTTAAAATTAATTGCTCTTTGCCTAAAGCATTTAACCCTGCATTTATACCAGCGATAATACCCTGACCCGCGGCTTCTTCATAACCGCTAGTTCCATTAATTTGGCCGGCTGTGTATAGATTTTTGACAACCTTTGTTTCTAATGTAGGCCATAACTGTGTTGGAACAATAGCATCATACTCAATGGCATAGCCAGCCCTCATCATTTGAGCATTTTCCAGCCCAGGAACGGTTTTAAGTATCTGCATCTGCACATCTTCAGGAAGGCTCGTTGACATACCCTGCACATAGACCTCTTGTGTATGTCTTCCTTCTGGTTCAAGGAAGATTTGATGACGCGGCTTATCATTAAAACGAACCACTTTATCTTCGATAGATGGACAGTACCTTGGGCCTGTTCCTTTAATCATGCCGGAAAACATTGGCGAACGATGCAGATTGTTATCAATAATTTGATGTGTTTGATCATTTGTATAAGTTAACCAGCATGGCAGCTGATCGGTAATATATTTAGTCGTCTCATAGGAAAAGGCTCTTGGAACCTCGTCACCTGGTTGTATTTCCGTCTTGCTATAATCGATGGTATTGCTATTTACCCTTGGCGGAGTTCCAGTTTTAAAGCGGACTAATTCAAATCCAAGCTCCTCCAAGTGCTCAGATAACCTAATAGACGGCTGCTGGTTATTTGGACCGCTTGAATATTTTAATTCACCTAAGATAATTTCTCCGCGTAAATAGGTTCCTGTTGTAATAACCACCGTTTTGGAGCGGTAGATTGCACCTGTTTTTGTGATAACCCCTTGAACAATCCCATCCTCAACGATTAATTGTTCAACCATACCTTGGAGCAGGGTTAAATTAGGTTCTTCTTCAAGTGTTTTTTTCATTTCATGTTGATAAGCAAATTTATCCGCCTGCGCCCTTAAAGCACGGACTGCAGGGCCTTTACCAGTGTTTAACATCCTCATTTGGATATAGGTTTTATCAATATTTTTACCCATTTCCCCGCCGAGAGCGTCAATTTCACGGACCACAATTCCCTTTGCCGGTCCTCCTACAGACGGATTACATGGCATAAAAGCCACCATATCTAAGTTGATTGTAATCATTAATGTATTGGCGCCAAGTCTTGCTGCAGCCAGCCCTGATTCACATCCGGCATGCCCAGCACCAACGACAATAACGTCAAATTTTCCTGCTTCGTATTGCATGTGTTTCCTCCTTTTCCGTACCATAACGGAAACGTTGCTTCTCCTAGCTCCATTCTTACCCTAGAATGAAGACTAACGCTTTTTTAATTATCCTGTCCAGAACAGGCGATAGTAAAACGAACGCCCATATGGATTTCTACTTTCCTAAGCAAAATTGTGAGAACAGCTGGTCAATCAGGCTTTCATGAACACTATCACCGATAATTTCACCCAGCAGCTCCCATGTTCGAGTCATATCAATTTGAACGATATCAATGGGAACACCCATTTCAACACCCTCAATTGCATCCTCTATCGTTTGAAGACTTTGATTCAATACTGCAATATGACGGGTGTTTGAAACATATGTCATATCTCCTGCTTCAATAGACCCTGAGAAAAATAAAGAAGAAATGGCTTCCTCAAGAGCATCGACACCAAGGTCTTCCAATAAAGAGGTGGTCACCAATTTATGCTCTTTAGCAAGCTCACGAACCTGTTCCATATCAATTTGCTGCGGCAGGTCTGTTTTGTTCACAATAACAATAACATCCATTCCTTTGACCACTTCAAACAGATTCACATCTTCCTCGGTGAGTTGGTCTGAATAATTCAACACAAGTAAAATCAGATCAGCTTCTTTTAAAACTTGACGGGAACGTTCGACGCCAATTCGTTCAACAATATCTTCAGTTTCCCGAATTCCTGCTGTATCTAATAATCGAAGTGGGACTCCACGAACATTTACGTATTCTTCAATGACATCCCGAGTCGTTCCTGGGATATCGGTAACGATTGCTTTATTTTCATGAACAAGGCTATTTAATAAAGAAGATTTTCCAACATTCGGCCGGCCAACAATAACGGTCGATAAGCCTTCCCGTAATATTTTCCCCTGCTCGGAGGTTTGCAATAGTTTTTGGATTTCTTCCCGCACAAAATGAGCCTTTTCTAAAAGCAGCTTATGAGTCATCTCCTCGACATCATCATATTCTGGATAATCGATATTTACTTCCACATGGGCTAAGACTTCTAATATTTCCTGGCGTAATGTTCGAATTAATTTTGAGAGTCGTCCTTCCATTTGGCCAAGGGCTACATTCATTGCCCGATCTGTTTTTGCCCGGATTAAATCCATTACGGCCTCTGCCTGTGATAAGTCAATCCGTCCATTTAAAAAGGCACGTTTCGTAAACTCTCCCGGCTCAGCCAATCTTGCTCCATACTTTAACACCTGCTGGAGCACGCGATTGACAGAAACAATTCCTCCATGGCAATTAATCTCGACTACATCCTCTTTGGTGAACGTTTTTGGCCCCTTCATAACCGAAATCATAACCTCTTCGATCACTTCACCACTTTTCGGATCGAGCAAGTGCCCGTAGTGAATGGTGTGACTGGGAACATTGATTAGCTTTTTCCCGCCAATTCCTTTAAACAGCTTGTCCGCTATTCGAACTGCATCATCACCACTCAAGCGCACAATGGCAATCGCACCCTCTCCCATCGGAGTTGAAATCGCCGCAATTGTATCAAATTCCATTTACTTCACCTCACATTTAAAAATTCAATCTATTGTATTGGTTCCAGTTTTATATCCAAAAAAATAGAATACCACATCAGTTTCTGTTAAAAAAGCAAACAAACTTCATCTAACCACTTATCCACAATCTCCAATTGTCCTTTTATTATTTTAACTTATCAACATGTGAATAACAATAAGATGAAATCAGCACATTTCTTTTGATAAAAACAATAAAAAGTTATCAACAGCTAACAATTCTAAAAAACAGCACAAAAAAAGACACTCTACAAGGTAGAATGTCTTCGATAATTTTTATTTCTTATCTCTTCACTGGAGTAATAACGATAAATCGATGAGGTTCATTTCCGTCTGAAAGTGTTTTAACGCGTCTGTTTTCAGATAAAGCAGAATGAATGACTTTTCGCTCATACGACGGCATTGGCTCCAAAGCCACATCTTTTCCCGTCTTTATTGCTTTGCTGGCAAGCCGGTGTGCTAGCTGAATGAGTGTTTCACTTCGTCGATTCCGATAATCTTCGGCGTCCAAAATCACCGTTAAATATTGATTTGAAAAGCGGTTAATGACCAGTTGTGTCAAATATTGAAGTGAATTTAGCGTTTGACCTCTTTTTCCAATTAAAAGAGCAATTTTTTCACCCGTCATCACAAAGGTCACTTGTTTACCGTCCCGCTTAATTTCAATTTCCGCCGGTGCACCCATTTGTTCGCTAACTTGTGTTAAAAATTTCTTTGCCTCTTCGATCGGATCAAAAATCACGGTCACTTTAACAACAGCTGGCCTTGATCCGAAAATACCGAAGAATCCTTTTTTGCCTTCATCGATTATATCCACATCTGCGCGGTCTTTGGTGATATTTAATTGAGCTAAAGCTGATCCTACTGCTTCTTCGACAGTTTGTCCTGTAGCAGTTACCTGTTTCACTTTTTTGCTCCTCCCGCATTACCGGCGGCCTGCGCCTTTAGGTCCGGTCCTTTGATAAAGTAGGTTTGTACAATCATAAATATATTTCCGACAACCCAATACAACGAAAGGGCTGCAGGGAAACTAAACGCAAAGAAAACAATCATAATTGGCATCATCCAGAGCATCATGGCCATTTGTGGATTTTGCTCTTGTCCTGCCATCATCATTTTTTGCTGGATAAAGGTCGTAATTCCTGCAATAATTGGCAAGATATAATAAGGATCCTTTTCTCCGAGATCAAACCAAAGGAAACTGTCTGAGGCAATTTCTCTTGTCCTAGAGATAGCATGATAGAAACCAATTAAAATCGGCATTTGCACGATTAACGGGAAACAGCCGGCCATTGGATTCACACCATGCTTTTGAAAAAGTGCCATTGTTTCCTGCTGGAGCTTTTGCTGTGTCTTTTGGTCTTTAGAGCTATACTTTTCACGAAGTGCTTTCATCTCCGGCTGCAAAGCCTGCATCGCCTTAGAGCTTCTCGTTTGCTTGATCATAAGCGGCAGGATCGCTAGACGAATGACAAGGGTTACCACAATTAGCGATAAACCATAGCTTCCCCCCAGCAAATGTGCACCTTCTTTTATTAACCATGACAAGGGATAGACAATATATTCATTCCAAAGACCTGTACTTTCTGATGTAATTGGCTTTTTAATTTCACTGCAGCCAGTTAAAAATAAGAATACAGATAGAACGCCGAACGAAAGTAATATTCGTTTTTTCAACCAAAATTTCCTCCTTACCTCTATGTAGTAACTATTATTTGATATGTAATCACTTCTTCTTATTACTAATCAAGGCATTTTTTTGAAAACTTAGCACTTCAGATTATATTTTAGCATTTTTTTTAAGAGAATGTCTTCACTCTTCTGGTTTATTTTAACTTTTTCTTAGTAATTTAGTTTTTCTTCAATACTTTACCAACCTTCAACACATGGGTAAGACTTTTCTTCACTTCAAAAAAGTCCATCTCAGCAACAGGTTTTCTAGCAATAATCACGTAGTCGTTCCCCATCGCTAGTTGCTCCTGAAGTTCAAAGACAGCTTGTCTCACATAGCGTTTAATTCTATTTCTGGTAACAGCATTTCCAATCTTTTTACTTACAGATAAGCCGATGCGAAAAAAATCTTGTTCCTCTTTTTCTAACGAATAGACTACAAATTGCCGGTTCGCAAACGATCGGCCCTTCTTAAATGCGGCCTGAAAGTCGTTATTCTTCTTTATTCGGAATTCTTTTTTCATAAAAAAAACTCCTTTATCTAATTTTATACTCTGAGAATTGTCTAGCTACAGCGCCTAGGGGCTTTTAGGTCTTAAGCCAATCCGTCAAGAAGGTTCGTCTTATGCCTGGCACCCCTAGGAAAAAATGAACTACTTTTTTCCCTGTTCAAGGCGCTTCCGCTTTTCTTATTTTTCATAATTAATGGTCAAGCTAGTTTACAGCGCTTCCACTATAATTGAAAAAAAGACCACTGAGACGTTCAGTGGCCTAAGCTGATAATACTTTTCTTCCTTTTTGACGACGGCGAGCAAGAACCTTACGTCCGTTTGCTGAGCTCATACGACTGCGGAATCCGTGAACTTTACTATGTTTACGTTTATTTGGTTGATATGTTCTTTTCATATATGACACCTCCCTGAGGAATAGCTATCAAGTTAAAACTTAATTGACAGTCTTACTTATTATAAAGACGTCTACTTGTAATTGTCAACAACCCTCTAAAGATTATTCCTAATTTCCAATATTTTTCGGTATGAGTTCTATCCATACTAGAAATTATATCGATAAGTTGTCGATCGTTTAATAGAGATTTGAACACTTTCACATACTACATACTACTTAGAAATTTGTCTAGCTCCAGCGACCAGCGACTAGTGTATTGGCCCACTCCTCCTAATGATAAGTCAACATCGAATCGCTAGCGCTCTTCGTGTTTCCTTTATATCTGTCGTGAGTGGTTCCAATCCATACGTCGCTAAACGATCGCTTCCGCTTTTCGGTGCTGTGGATAATTTTTCGACATTATTTTTATTATCCACACACGATATTGACAGGTTTTACACAAACCTTCAGGCTGTGGACAATTTTTGCGCACATATTGTGACACTTGTGGATAAACTACGAAAAAGCATTGCACCTAAGGCAATTATTTGTTATTATATTTGTGTTTTCACTCTGAATAACTTCATCACAGATAATAGGTTATCCACAAATTGTGGATAACATGTGGATAGTTTATCCAAGCATTCTGTAAAAACTTGTCCACAAGCGGTGGATATTGTCGAAACTCCACTTTATTTCCTTATTATAAGTTTTTCCACAATCACTATTTTGTATATTTATAAATTAATAGGTTGTACTGCCGGTACAATCTATTTTTCTGAGGCATCAGCCGATTGAAAAATGTTATTTGGGAGTTAGACAGTAATAGAGAGAGTGTCAGTTAAGATAAATGGTTTTTATAAAAATTAAGAAGGAGGGATACTAGTTGGAAAATATTGCGGATCTTTGGAATGCAGCGCTGGGAAATATCGAGAAGAAGATAAGCAAGCCTAGCTTTGATACTTGGCTTAAGTCTACAAAGGCCCATTCCCTTCAAGGTAATCTTCTGGTGATTACCGCTCCAAATGAATTTGCGCGCGACTGGCTTGAGGAGCGATACTCCCAGTTAATCTCAGGAATTCTTTATGAAATAACTGGTGAAGAGTTATCTGTAAAATTTATCATTCCGCAAAACCAAAATGATGCAGAAAATGACGTCCAGCTGCCGCCTAAAAAGGTGAAAAAGGATGATGACCATGCCGAATTCCCGCAGGGCATCTTAAATCAGAAGTATACCTTTGATACTTTTGTTATTGGCTCAGGCAACCGCTTTGCCCACGCAGCCTCCCTTGCGGTAGCAGAAGCACCAGCAAAAGCTTATAATCCCTTATTTATCTATGGGGGTGTGGGATTAGGAAAAACACACTTAATGCACGCGATAGGCCATTATGTTTTAGATCATAATCCAGCTGCAAAGGTAGTTTATCTATCATCTGAAAAGTTCACGAATGAATTCATTAACTCGATTCGTGACAATAAAGCAGAGAGTTTCCGCAATAAATATCGAAATGTTGATATCTTACTTATTGATGATATTCAGTTTTTAGCCGGAAAAGAATCAACCCAGGAAGAATTTTTCCATACCTTTAATGCCCTGCATGAGGAAAGCAAACAAATTATTATCTCAAGTGACCGCCCGCCAAGGGAAATTCCAACGCTTGAGGACCGCCTGCGTTCACGATTTGAATGGGGGCTGATCACCGATATCACTCCTCCTGATCTGGAGACGAGAATAGCGATTCTCAGGAAAAAGGCGAAGGCAGAAGGTTTAGATATTCCTAATGAAGTCATGCTTTATATTGCTAATCAAATTGATTCGAATATTCGAGAACTAGAAGGTGCGCTCATTCGTGTGGTGGCCTACTCTTCTTTAATCAATAAAGATATAAATGCCGATCTTGCTGCAGAAGCATTAAAAGATATTATCCCAAGCTCTAAGCCTAAGGTCATAACCATCCATGAAATTCAAAAGATTGTTGGGGAGCATTTTAGTATTAAATTAGAGGATTTTAAAGCAAAAAAGCGGACAAAGTCTGTAGCATTCCCGCGGCAAATTGCGATGTATTTATCACGTGAATTAACCGATTACTCCTTGCCAAAAATAGGAGAAGAGTTCGGCGGTCGTGACCATACAACCGTCATTCATGCACATGAAAAAATTTCGAAGCTCCTTCAAACAGATTCCACATTGCAAAAACAAATGAAGGAACTTCATGAACTTTTAAAAATATAGATAAATTTTTTTGTTCAAACTGTGAATAACTTCTTAGAATCTATACACAGTCTGTCCACATGTGGATAGGCTGTGTTTCTATTGATAATTAGAGTTATCCACATACTAACAAGCCCTACTAGTACTTCTACTAATTTTTTAAAAAATATTATTATATGTTACAGCAATAAAAATATGCATAAAACGGAGGATTAAATGCCATGAAATTTATCATCCAGCGGGACCGATTAGTTCAAAGTGTTCAAGATGTAATGAAGGCTGTCACATCCAGAACGACGATACCAATCTTAACGGGGATTAAAATTGCAGCAACAGCTGAAGGAGTTACTCTAACCGGAAGTGATTCAGACATATCAATTGAATCGTTTATTCCAAAAGAGGTTGCTGGAGATGAAATTGTTGAAATCAGACAAACTGGTGCGATTGTCCTCCAAGCTAAATTTTTTAGTGAAATCGTAAAGAAACTTCCTACCGATACAGTTGAAATCGAAGTCCTAGGCTCGTTACAAACCGTGATTCGCTCTGGTAAGTCAGAATTTAACCTAAACGGTCTTGATGCAGAAGAATATCCACATCTTCCGCAAATTGAAGAGAATAACAAATTTCATATTGCGACCGATTTATTAAAAGCGATGATCCGTCAAACACATTTTGCAGTGTCCACCTCAGAAACACGCCCCATCTTGACAGGTGTAAACTGGCAGATTGAAAATGAGGAGTTAACCTGTATTGCAACAGATAGTCATCGTCTTGCATTAAGAAAAGCTAAAATTGAAACAGAAAATCATGAAAACTATAATGTGGTCATTCCTGGTAAAAGTTTAAATGAATTAAGTAAAATTATTGATGACTCGCATGAATTAATTGATATTGTTATTACAGAAAATCAAATTTTATTTAAAGCAAAGCATTTATTATTTTTCTCAAGATTATTAGAAGGTAACTATCCTGATACTTCTAGATTAATTCCGAATGAAAGTAAAACCGAGGTAACCGTCAATACAAAAGAATTCCTACAGGCTATTGATCGTGCTTCTCTCTTGGCACGCGAAGGAAGAAATAATGTGGTTAAGTTGTCCACTTTTGATGAAGGGACCATTGAAATATCTTCGAATACACCGGAAATCGGGAAAGTAGTAGAGGAAATTCAAAGCCAGTCCATTGATGGAGAAGAGTTGAAAATTTCTTTTAGTGCAAAGTATATGATGGATGCCCTAAAGGCATTTGAAGGAACGGACATTAAAGTAAGCTTTACTGGTGCGATGCGTCCATTTGTTATTCGTCCGCTTCATGACGAAACTATTTTGCAGCTTATTTTACCAGTAAGGACATACTAATCAACGAAGCTTACAACCAATATGCCACCATCTTTTTGGTGGCTATCTTTATGAGATTGGAAAGTATAAAAGTCTTTGACTTCGAGAATTGTCCAGCTCGAGCCGATAGACGGGCGCCTTCCGCTTTTCTTATGTAACAGAAGGGTTTACCTGCATTTTTTCACTGCAGTCCTAATCGTTTGCTATTATTTTTTTAGAGTTTCCTTTGTGTCCGACTCATTTTTTTAGTAAAATAAAGTATTGGGACCATTTTTAGAAAGGCTCTTTTCGTAAACTTTTGTTGCTCTGGACCTTAAAAAGGGTCATTCACAAAGTTTCTTGCGATTTTCGCAAATGTTTTTACGAAAAGATGCAACGATGCTTTTAGTTATACGGTTAGATGAACTTATACGACAAACAACAATAAATGCGAAAATAGCCCTTAGAAATGAGGATGAAAAGATGCCTGAAAAAATTAAATTGGATACCGAATATATTACATTAGGACAATTTTTAAAGCTGGCTGATGTAATCCAGACAGGCGGTATGGCCAAATGGTTTTTGAGTGAGCATGAAATATTTATCAATGGTGAGCAAGACCAAAGACGAGGAAGAAAGCTTCGCGTTGGTGACAAAGTCCAGATAGCCGGCTTTGGAGAATTTGTGATTAGCGAGTAGCTAAAGGATGTTGTTACCATGTTTATAGAGAAATTAGCACTTAAAAATTATCGGAACTATGACGAATTATTCGTAGAGTTTGAAAATAAAGTAAATGTTATTTTGGGTGAAAATGCTCAAGGGAAAACAAATGTGATGGAATCCATTTATGTGTTAGCAATGGCCAAGTCTCACCGGACATCGAACGATAAAGAACTTATTCGCTGGGACCAGGAGTATGCTAAAATAGAGGGAAGGGTTCAAAAACAACACAGCTCACTGCCCCTCGAGCTGGTTATTTCTAAAAAGGGGAAAAAAGCCAAGTGCAATCATATTGAACAGCAAAAATTAAGTCAATATGTTGGAAACATGAATGTGGTCATGTTTGCACCGGAGGATTTAAATATTGTTAAAGGCAGCCCTCAAATACGGAGACGGTTTATTGATATGGAAATTGGCCAGGTATCGCCAATCTATCTACATGATATGAGTCAATATCAAAAAATACTTCAACAACGCAACCATTATTTAAAAATGATGCAAATCAAAAAACAAAACGATCCAACTATGCTCGAGGTCTTAACCGAGCAATTTATTGACATGGCTGTGAAAGTGGTTAAGAAGAGATTTGAATTCCTGAGATTACTCGAAAATTGGGCGAAACCTATTCATCAAGGAATTTCAAGAGGCTTAGAAACACTTGAAATTATGTATAAACCTTCAGTAGAGGTATTAGAAGGCCAAGATTTGTCGAAAATGATAGAAAGCTTTCAGGAAAAATTCTCTAAGGTAAGAACAAGGGAAATGGAGCGAGGTACGACCCTGTTTGGTCCCCATCGTGATGACTTATTGTTTTTCGTTAATGGAAGGGATGTTCAAACCTTTGGTTCCCAAGGGCAGCAACGAACAACGGCCCTCTCTGTTAAACTTGCTGAAATTGAATTGATTCATAATGAGATTGGGGAGTATCCGATTCTTTTGCTTGATGATGTTTTATCCGAATTAGATGATTACAGGCAATCCCATTTACTCAATACCATTCAAGGGAGAGTTCAGACATTTGTAACAACAACAAGTGTGGAAGGAATTGATCATCAGACATTAAAAGATGCTTCAACCTATATCGTGCAGGCAGGCACCATAAAGAAGGTTAATTGAGGTGGGCCAATGTATATTCACATCGGGGAAGACTTAAATATTAGGGCAAAGGATGTTATCTCAATATTAGATAAAGAAAGTGCTAATCAATCACCATTGGTGAAAGAATTTTTAAAACAGCAAAGTGAACGAGTCATTAACTTGTCTAAAAACCCCTATAAATCAGTCATTATTACATATGACAATGTTTATTTATCCCCCATTGCTTCAGGAACATTAAAAAAACGTTCAAATCAAACGAGTATACATGAATTTTAATATTAATTTTTATGCTTTAGTTTATTTAGAGATATTTTTGTTAGAAGGTGCAGGTGAACAAGTATGACTTTGGAACAAAAAGCAGTAGAGGGAGCATACGGCGCGGATCAAATTCAGGTCCTAGAGGGACTTGAAGCAGTACGGAAAAGACCTGGTATGTATATTGGTTCAACAAGCGGAAAAGGTCTACATCATCTTGTTTGGGAAATTGTTGATAATAGTATTGATGAGGCCCTGGCAGGCTATTGTGATGAAATTAATGTCATCATTGAAGAAGATAATAGTATCACGGTAAAGGATAATGGCCGTGGAATACCAGTTGATATTCAAGAAAAGATGGGCAGACCAGCAGTCGAAGTTATCATGACTGTCCTTCACGCCGGTGGAAAATTTGGCGGTGGAGGATATAAGGTTTCCGGAGGATTACATGGTGTAGGTGCATCAGTTGTTAATGCCCTATCTACTGAACTTGAGGTCAATGTCCATCGTGACGGTAAAATTTATGAGATTAAATTTGAACGTGGTGCCGTAGCCTCTGAACTAAAAGTAATCGGAACTACTGACAAAACTGGTACGATTACTCATTTTAAACCAGATGGGGAAATATTCACTGAGACATTGGTCTATGAATATGACATACTTGCGACTCGATTGCGTGAACTTGCGTTTCTTAACCGCGGGATTAAAATCACGATTGAAGATAAACGTGTTGAAAATAAACGGAATGAGTACCACTATGAAGGTGGTATCAAATCATATGTTGAGCATTTAAATCGCACAAAAGAAGTTGTCCATGACGAACCGATTTACATGGAAGGAGAAAAAGACGGCATAAGTGTTGAAGTCGCGCTCCAATATAACGAGGGTTATACAGAGAATATTTACTCCTTTGCTAATAATATTCACACCTATGAAGGTGGTACACATGAATCAGGTTTTAAAACAGCTTTAACAAGAGTGATCAATGATTATGCTAGGAAAAATAACATATTCAAGGAAAATGACCCAAACCTTTCAGGTGAGGATGTTCGTGAAGGGATCACAGCGATTGTTTCCATCAAACACCCTGATCCACAATTTGAAGGACAAACAAAAACAAAGCTTGGAAATTCAGAAGTCAGGGCGATTACTGATACTGTGTTTGCAAGTACCTTTGATAAATTTCTATTAGAAAACCCGACAGTTGCAAGAAAAATTGTTGATAAAGGTTTGATGGCATCAAGGGCGAGGCTTGCTGCCAAGAAAGCCAGAGAATTAACTCGCCGCAAAAGTGCGTTAGAGGTTTCCAGTTTGCCAGGGAAATTAGCGGATTGTTCTTCAAAGGATCCATCTGAGAGTGAATTGTACATCGTTGAGGGTGATTCCGCTGGAGGATCAGCAAAACAAGGACGTGATCGTCACTTCCAAGCAATTTTACCGCTTCGAGGAAAAATTCTTAATGTGGAAAAAGCACGGTTAGATAGAATTCTTTCTAACAATGAAGTGAGAGCGATGATTACAGCGATTGGAACGGGTATTGGAGAAGATTTTGATATCTCCAAAGCACGTTATCATAAAGTGGTCATTATGACAGATGCTGATGTTGATGGAGCCCATATACGTACCCTTCTTTTAACATTCTTTTACCGTTTTATGAGAAAAATTCTAGAAGCAGGTTATGTTTATATTGCTCAGCCACCACTATATAAGGTACAGCAAGGTAAACGAATTGAGTACGCTTATAATGACAAAGAACTTGAAAGGATATTTGCAGAGCTGCCAGCTGCACCAAAACCTAATATCCAGCGGTATAAAGGTTTGGGTGAGATGAATCCTGAACAATTATGGGAAACAACAATGGATCCAGCTTATAGAAGTATGCTCCAAGTAAGTCTTGAAGATGCAATCGAAGCAGACGAAACTTTTGATATGTTAATGGGTGAGAAAGTAGAACCACGTCGTAACTTCATTGAAGAAAACGCTCAATACGTAAAGAATTTAGATATATAAAAGGCGGAGGGAGGTAGGTAATATGACTGAAACACCCAATTCAAAAGTAAGTGAAATTAATATTAGTCAGGAAATGAAATCATCCTTCCTTGACTATGCGATGAGTGTTATTGTTTCTCGTGCCCTTCCAGATGTTCGAGATGGGTTAAAACCAGTTCATCGCCGTATTTTATATGCCATGCATGACCTAGGCATTCATGCAGACAAACCATATAAAAAGTCGGCCCGTATCGTCGGGGATGTTATCGGTAAATATCACCCACATGGTGATTCTGCAGTTTATGAAACCATGGTTCGGATGGCACAGAATTTTAACTATCGTTATATGCTTGTAGATGGACATGGGAACTTTGGGTCTGTCGATGGTGACGCAGCTGCTGCGATGCGTTATACAGAATCAAGAATGTCTAAAATCTCCATGGAATTGTTAAGAGATTTAAACAAAGATACCATCGATTATCAAGACAACTATGACGGTGAGGAAAGAGAGCCAGTTGTTCTGCCGGCGCGATTCCCTAACCTTTTAGTAAACGGGACAACCGGGATTGCCGTAGGGATGGCAACAAATATACCGCCACATCAATTAGGGGAAGTCATTGATGGAGTTCTAGCGGTTAGCCGCGACCCAGAAATCACTATACAAGAATTGATGGAAATTATCCCTGGTCCGGATTTCCCAACAGGCGGTATCATTATTGGTCGTAGTGGAATTAGAAAAGCCTATGAAACAGGCCGCGGTTCTATAATCGTCCGGGCTAAAGTGGAGATTGAACAGAAACCCAACGGCAAAGAAGTCATTATCGTTAATGAGATTCCATATCAAGTAAATAAAGCGAAACTAATTGAAAAAATCGCTGAGTTAGCCCGTGATAAAAAGATTGAAGGCATCACCGACCTCAGAGATGAATCTGATCGCCGGGGAATGCGGATTGTCATCGAGGTCCGTAAAGATGCGAATTCCAATGTTCTTTTAAATAACTTATATAAACAAACAGCCCTGCAAACCAGTTTTGGTATAAACACATTGGCACTAGTCGATGGGCAGCCAAAAGTGTTAAGCCTAAAACAATGTTTAGTCTATTATTTAGAGCACCAAAAAGTGGTCATTCGCCGGAGAACGTTGTTTGAATTAAACAAGGCAGAGGCCCGGGCACATATTTTAGAAGGATTAAGAATTGCACTAGATAATTTAGATGCTGTCATTACCTTGATCCGAAACTCCCGTACAACTGATATTGCCCGTGAAGGCTTAATGACTCAGTTTAATCTTTCTGAAAAACAAGCTCAGGCCATCCTTGATATGCGTTTGCAGCGGTTAACAGGATTAGAAAGAGAAAAAATTGAGGAAGAATTCCAAAATTTGATGAAGCTTATTGCTGAACTAAAAGCAATTTTAGCTGACGAAGAGAAGATTCTTGATATTATTCGTGAAGAATTACTGGAAATTAAAGAACGTTTTAATGATAAACGCCGGACAGAAATTGTTATGGGCGGCATCGAGAATATCGAAGATGAGGATTTAATCCCTCGAGAAAATATTGTTATTTCGTTAACCCATAATGGCTATATTAAACGTCTCCCAGTGTCTACTTATCGTGCGCAGAGACGAGGCGGCCGCGGTATACAAGGAATGGGGACAAATGAAGATGATTTTGTTGAACATTTAATTACTACCTCTTCCCATGATACGATCCTATTCTTTACCAATAAAGGTAAGGTATATCGTTCTAAGGGCTATGAGATACCAGAGTATAGCAGGACAGCTAAAGGGATTCCAATTATAAATCTGCTTGGTATCGAAAAAGGTGAATGGGTCAATGCAATTATCCCTGTTGAGGATTTTGTGGACGATTGGTTCTTGTTCTTCACAACAAAAGAAGGAATTTCAAAACGTTCACCACTGTCCTCCTTTGCTAATATCCGCAACAATGGTTTAATCGCCTTAAGTCTGCGCGAAGGGGATGAATTAATTTCTGTTCGTCTGACTGATGGGACCAAACATATTATTATTGGGACTAAGAAGGGGATGCTAATTCATTTCCCTGAGACAGATGTTCGGTCGATGGGCCGTACTGCAACAGGTGTGAAAGGAATCACCCTTGATTCCGACGACGAAGTTGTGGGAATGGAAGTAATAGAGGAAGATAATGACGTACTAATTGTAACCAAAAACGGTTATGGAAAACGTACTCCTGCTTCTGAATACCGCATTCAAGGCCGTGGTGGTAAGGGAATCAAGACCTGCCATGTAACAGATAAAAACGGTAATCTGGTATCAATGAGGGCTGTAACTGGTGAAGAAGATCTCATGCTGATTACCACCGGCGGTGTGTTGATCCGAACTGATGTTGCAGGCATTTCGCAGATGGGTCGAAATACACAAGGTGTTAAATTGATTAGTCTGAAGGAAAGTGAAAACGAGTTTGTCGCAACCGTTGCAAAGGTTGAAAAAGAAGAAGATGATGAGCAAACAGTTGAAAATAGTTCAGATGATAGCAATGAAACAATCCTCGATGAAGGTCAAGATGACAGTCTTCCTGAAGGTGAAGAGTAATATTGATAAAGAGGAGCACTTACATGTGCTCCTTTTATTATGACTAAAAGTAAATAAAATTATATTATCTTCTAAGATATTTAAAAATAGTGTTGACTCAATTTGATATAGGTGGTATATTAATTAAGTCGCTTCGGGGCGACGGATTGTTCTTTGAAAACTAA
>NZ_NUNF01000044.1 GCF_002585305.1 Bacillus sp. AFS037270
TAACAAATTTTTGTATATATTAACATTTCACACCCAAATCATAGATGTTTACTAATCACAATCCGCTGAATCTCACTCGTGCCCTCATAAATCTCCGTCACCTTGGCATCACGGAAATAGCGCTCGACCGGATAGTCCTCTGTATAACCGTAGCCGCCAAAGACCTGGATTGCCTCTGTTGTCACTTCCACCGCCGTCCGTGTCGTAAACAACTTCGCCATCGATGCCTCTAACGTGCACTTCAAACCCTTACTCCGCAAATCAGCCGCCCGATAGACTAATAGTTTCGCCGCCTCCACACTTGTCGCCATATCGGCCAGCTTAAAAGCAATCCCCTGCTGGGCAGCGATTGGCTTGCCAAATTGACGGCGTTCTTTCGCGTAGGCCGTGGCTGCTTCAACTGCTGCTTCTGCAATTCCCAGAGCTTGGGTGGCAATGCCAATCCGGCCGACATCTAGGTTTGCCATCGCTATTCTAAAGCCTTCCCCCTCTTGGCCAAGCATGTTCTCCGCTGGGACATGCATGTCCTCAAAGGTTAGCTGGACCGTTCTTGAGCCGTGCAGCCCCATTTTCTTCTCATCCTTGCCGACGATAAAACCAGGCGTGTTTTTTTCAACAATAAAGGCGGCAATCCCTTTTGTACCAAGGGTTTTGTCTGTTGTAGCGAACACAATATACACATCGGCCTCACCGCCGTTTGTGATAAACACCTTGGAGCCATTCAGAACGTAATGGTCACCTTTTTTCACCGCCCGCGTTTTTAAACTGGCCGCATCCGAACCAGAGCTTGGCTCGGTTAAACAAAAGGCCCCCAAATACTCGCCCGAAGCTAGCTTGGGTATATACTTTTGCTTTTGTTCCTCTGTTCCGAAATACAATATTGGGTTTGTACATACCGAGGTATGCACAGACAGGATCACTCCCACTGTAGCGCTTACTTTTGACAGTTCATGAATCGCAATAATGTAAGAGGTAAAATCCATCTCCGCTCCGCCGTATTTTTCGGGAACTGGTATCCCCATCAGGCCAAGTTCACCCATTTTACGAAGGATTTCACGAGGAAATTCCCCTTTTTCCATTTTTTCGATAAAGGGTGTGATTTCCTTCTGAGCAAAATCACGAACCATTTTCCGCATCATTTCTTGCTCTTCTGTAAATGATAGATTCATAATATGTCTCCCCTTCCTGAGGATGAATATTTCGGATGCTTTGTGCCAGGGGAATCTTCGATTATGTAATGACGGCGTGATCCACCTGGTTTTGTTTAATTGTCCAGCTCCAGCGCCTAGGAGCTCTTAGGTCTAAGCCAAGCCATCAAGAAGGCTAAAGAGCAGCCTTCTCGCTGGCTCGACTGTAGCCTTGCGCCCCTGTTCAAGGCGCTTCCGCTTTTCTATTTTATTCGTAGCTGTAAAAACCGCGCCCTGATTTCTTACCGAGCCAGCCGGCTTTCACATATTTACGCAAAAGCGGGCATGGGCGGTATTTATCATCGCCAAAGCCTTCATGGAGTGTTTCCATAATGTATAAACATGTATCTAAGCCGATAAAATCAGCTAGCGTTAACGGCCCCATTGGGTGATTCATGCCAAGCTTCATCACTTCATCAATCGCTTCTTTTGTGGCCACGCCCTCGTAAAGCGTGTAAATGGCTTCGTTGATCATCGGCATCAGGATGCGGTTCGAGACAAAGCCAGGGAAGTCATTTACTTCAACAGGCACTTTGCCCAAAGTCTTGGTCATATCTTCAATCACCTGATAGACTTCATCGCCTGTTGCCAGACCGCGGATAATTTCGACTAGTTTCATAACTGGGACTGGATTCATAAAGTGCATGCCGATTACCTTTTCCGGACGGTTGGTGGCAGCAGCGATTTCTGTGATAGGCAATGATGAGGTGTTGCTTGCTAGGATGGTATGTGCTGGAGCGATTTTGTCTAGCTGCGAAAAGATGTTTGTCTTGATTTCCATATTTTCAACAGCCGCTTCGATGACCAGGTCAACGCTGCTGGCGTCGTTGAGATCGGTTGACGAGGTTAGTCTTGCTAATATTTCCTGCTTTTGTTCTTCCGTCATTCGACCTTTGTCGACGTTACGAGTGAGATTTTTTTGGATGATTCCTAACCCTCGTTCTACGAATTCCAGTTTTAAGTCGTTTAATACCACTTTGTAGCCGGCTTGGGCACAAACCTGGGCGATACCAGAGCCCATTTGGCCGGCGCCAATTACCATAACTTTTGAAACGTTCATTGTTTTTCCCTCCGAATCCTTTTTTAATAGCGCTGCTGAGCGTTATCCGTAAGAGAAGCGCCCATCCGCTAATTAATCCGCCTTATCCGCAAGTTAAAAGGCGGTTTTCGCAAATTAAATCAACTTATCCGCAAGTAAGGTTGCCTTCTGCAAATTAATCCGTCATATCCGCAAGAAAAAGGCCATTATCCGCAAATTCAACTAACTTATCCGCAAATAAAGGCCTCATTCCTCAAACTTTACCACCCTACGCCTTTGGTACTTCAATCATCACAGCATCACCCTGGCCGCCGCCTGAGCAAATCGCTGCAATCCCGACACCGCCGCCGCGTCGCTTCAATTCGTGCATCAAGGTAATGATAATCCGTGCCCCACTCGCCCCAATCGGATGGCCCAGCGCGACCGCACCGCCGTTCACATTGACCTTTTCCGGATCAAGCCCGGCAATCTTTGCACTCGCTAACGCCACTGCCGAAAAGGCTTCATTGATTTCAAACAAATCAACCTCTTCCAAGCTCCGGCCTGTTTTTCTTAACAACTCATTAATCACCAATCCCGGTGTTTGCGGAAAATCCTTTGCTTCAACTGCAATCGCTGCATGACCCAGGATAACGGCCTCCACCTGACGTCCTTCTCGCTCAGCCCGCTCCTCACTCATCAGCACAAGGGCCGCCGCACCGTCGTTTACGCCAGGAGCGTTCCCAGCCGTAATCGTGCCGGTAGAATTAAACACTGGTGCTAATTTAGACAACCGCTCCAAAGAAGTATCCTTACGCGGGCCCTCATCTACCGAAACCACAACCGGCTCACCTTTACGCTGTGGCACCTCAACAGCCACGATCTCCTTGTCTAATTTCCCGCTCTCAATCGCAGCAATCGCGCGAACATGACTTCGAAGTGCCCATTCATCTTGGGCCTCACGAGAAATCTCCATTTCAGCAGCGGTTCCATTACCATAAGTGCCCATATGCACACCTGTAAAGCTGCAGGTCAAGCCATCATGAACCATTAAGTCCTTTACAGTTGAGTCGCCCATTCGAAAGCCCCATCTTGCTTTTGGCAAAATATAAGGAGCGTTGCTCATCGATTCCATCCCGCCTGCGACAATTACCTCTTCATCACCAGCGCGAATGATTTGATCGGCTAACGTCACGCTGCGCATACCAGAAGCACAAACCTTGTTAATCGTCTCCGTCTTGACTTCCCATGGCAGTCCGGCGTGAACAGCTGCCTGCCGTGATGGAATTTGACCCTGTCCGCCTTGTAACACCGTTCCAAGAATCACTTCCTCCACCTCTTCCGGCTTCACACCTGCACGAAGCAGTGCTTCCTTCACCGCAATGCCGCCAAGCTGTGATGCAGTAAAGCTGCTTAAACTCCCCCCTAATTTTCCAAAAGGTGTTCGAACACCGCTTAAAATAACCGTTCTGCCCATTTCAATCTCTCCCTTATTCAACTTATTAGTACTAAACAGCCATTTCCCCTTGGCCTGCTTCGACTGAACGCTCGCTCGGGTAAAGAGCGAAAAATATAACGCAAGCAAGGAACCGCAGATTCCAACTTACGTTTTTTATAAAAATGAAAGCGTTTTATTATATAACTCTATATTACATAAAAAAGAGCAGAAGTTGAAATATTTTACACAAAATTATTAAAATTTTGATTTGTAAAAATTCAACTCCTGCGTTGGTTTTAAGAAGCAGCTTTCACTTCACCACAAACGGCTTTTTCAAGTAACTCAGCCACATCATAAGTAGCTACCTTTTCTTCCACTTCTTTAGCTTTTGTTCCATCAGACAGCATCGTTAAGCAGTACGGACAGCCCGAGCTAATCACGGACGGATAAACGGCAAGGGCCTGTTCCGTCCGGCTGACGTTGATGCGGTGGCCGGTTTCTTCCTCCATCCACATCAAACCGCCGCCTGCACCGCAGCACATACCTTTTTCACGATTGCGTTCCATTTCCACCAGCTGCACACCAGGAATCGATTTTAAAATTTCCCGCGGCGGATCGTACACATCATTGTAGCGTCCGAGGTAGCAAGAATCATGGAACGTAATTTTTTCATTAACCGCATGCTTCGGAACGAGTCTTCCATCACGGACCAGCTGATAAAGGACCTCCGTATGGTGGAATACTTCTGCTTCTAAGCCAAAATCAGGATATTCATTTTTGAAAATGTTATAGGCATGCGGGTCAATTGTGACAATTTTCTTGACCTCAGCCTTTTCAAACTCCTCAATATTTTTGGCCGCAAGCTCTTGGAATAAGAACTCATTTCCTAAACGGCGCGGTGTATCGCCGGAGTTCTTTTCCTTATTGCCGAGAATCGCAAATTTCACGCCAGCTTCGTTTAAGAGCTTAGCGAAAGATAATGCAATTTTTTGGCTGCGGTTATCAAACGAGCCCATTGAGCCCACCCAAAATAGGTATTCAAATTCTTCGCCTGCCTTGTTCATTTCCTTTATGGTTGGAATATGAACATCATCGCGAACCTCACGCCAGTTTTCGCGTTCTTTTCGGTTTAAGCCCCATGGGTTGCCTTGACGCTCAATATTTGTCATAGCGCGCTGGGCATCGGCATCCATTTTTCCTTCTGTCAAAACTAAGTAACGGCGCAGGTCGATAATTTTATCAACATGTTCATTCATAACTGGACATTGGTCCTCACAGTTGCGGCAGGTTGTACACGCCCAAATCTCCTCTTCGGTAATCACATCACCAATCAAACTAGGGTTGTAAACAGCGGCAGCCGCCGTTTCCTGCGCACCCTGACCTTGTGCCGCAAGCGCAATTTGGTTTCCTTTTGTATTCGCAAAAGCAAACGTCGGCACCCATGGCTGCTTAGAGGTCACAGAAGCACCATGAAAGGTAAGGTGGTCGCGCATTTTAACGATTAAATCCATTGGGGACAGCATTTTGCCTGTTCCAGTGGCGGGACACATATTGGTACAGCGTCCACATTCGACGCAGGCATAAAAATCGATCATTTGATGCTGGGTAAAGTCTTCAATTTTTCCAACACCGAACGATTCTTGTGATTCATCCTCAAAATCAACCTTTTTCAATTTCCCCGGTTTATCAAGACGGTTAAAGTAGACGTTGACCGGACCGGCAATTAAGTGTGCATGCTTGGACTGCGGTACATAGACTAGGAACGTTAACAAGAATAATAAATGTGCCCACCATGCTATGTAGAAAACAACAATGGAGGCGGTTTCATTAATTCCCGAAAAAATTAGCGAGATCAGTGACGCAACAGGTTCTGTCCAAGAGGGATCTTCACCATGCCAAATAATACCCATTCCATTCCCAAGTAAAACAGACACCATTAATCCGCCAATAAATAACAGAACAAGACCTGATTTAAAATTGCGTTTTAGACGGACTAATTTTTCGACATACCGGCGATGAAAGGCCCAAACAACCGCTACAAGAATCATTAAGGTAACGATTTCCTGGAAAAAGGTGAAACCAGCATATAATGGCCCAAGCGGCAGATGGGAGCCTGGCACAAGCCCTTTCCAAATAAAATCAATCGCTCCGAATTGCACTAAAATAAAGCCATAAAAGAACATGACATGGATGGCACCACTTTTTTTATCTTTTAATAGCTTCTTCTGGCCAAACACGTTAATCCAGATTTTTTGCAGCCTTTCTTTAACATTGTTATCAAACTCGACTTGCTTCCCCAGCTTAATAAATTCAATCCGCGTTCTGACTACATAAACAAACAGACTAATTGCGTAAACGGTTACAGCAAGAAACGCAATGAGATTGACCCATAAAAGACCATTCAAGTAAAACGCCCCTTTCTTAGATTCTCGCCAATTGTTTGTTGAAAATAGTAAATATTCAGAATTGTGCTTATCTCTATTATAAAAATGAATGAGCATTCAGTCAAATGTTTTTTTAAGGTTTACTCAACTTATAGAAATTCCGGCACTTGGAGAAACTAACTAAACCGAATGGGGGAAAGATTCACAATGAAATTTGTACTCATTTTGAGCGGACTGCTTGTTCTTATCATTATATGGCTTGTCTTAGATTTTAGGTTAGGACGAAGGAAGCATCATTTGATCACAAGCAAAATCGAGACCGGCATCCTCCATGGCGAGTTAGACATTTTTACGCATGGAAAGGCATTTTTCCGCAGGTATTTTTCCGAGCTTCAAAAGGCCCAAAAACATATCCATATTTTGTACTACATCGTGAAGAATGACAGCTTGGGACGGGAGTTTTTCACCATTTTAAAAGAAAAGGCACGGGATGGTGTTGAGGTCCGCTTGCTGATTGACCGCCTTGGCAGTTTTACAATTAAGAAAAAAGAAATTAAAGAACTAATGGATGCAGGCGTCCTTGTAGCGTTTAGTAATCGAGTCAAACTGCCCTTCCTATTTTATTCAGCACAAGTCCGAAACCACCGGAAGATTTCGATTATTGATGGAAAAGTCGGCTTTATGGGAGGCTTTAATATTGGCAAAGAATATATCGATGAAGACCCGAAGCTTAGTCCGTGGCGGGATTATCAGTTAATAATAACCGGCGAAAGCGTCAATTTTTTGCAGAGTGAGTTTTTGCTGGATTGGAACAAGTATTCAAGTAAGAAGGTGCAAAACGAACCGAGTTATTTTCCCAAACTGCCTAAAGGCAGCATCCGCCATCAATTTAACCCAACCGAGGCCGGACTGCTGGAAGGGATTTTTATTGATTTAATCAAAAAGGCCGATAAATCAATTATCATCGGCACCCCCTACTTTATTCCAAGCGCATCCATTTTTAAGGAATTACTTGCAGGACGGCAGCGCGGCGTTAGTATTACGCTCATTGTCCCCTACACGGCTGATCATATCCTTGTCCAAGAGGCATCTTACCGGTTTTTGAGGAAGCTCCTTAAGGAAGGTGCACTGGTTTATCAATATCAAAACGGTTTTTATCATGCAAAAACCATCCTGATTGACGATAAGATTTGTGATATTGGCTCGGCTAATTTCGATAAACGAAGCTTATTTTTAAATAAAGAAATTAATTGTTATATCTATGATCCAGCCTTTATTGAACGTGTGAGGCAGGTTATTAAAAAAGACATCCTTGATTCTATACCGCTGTCATTAGAGGACCTTAATAAACCAGATCTATGGCGGTCTGTGAAGGAAACGTTCGCAAGAGCTATCAGCAATTTTTTATAAGGGGGAGTGTTGATGATCAAAATTCGATTCGGCTATGTTTCACATGCGATTAGTTTATGGGGTGCCTCCCCTGCACATACTCTTACCTTTACTCGATACAAGCAGCATACTGCCGCAGAGCGCAAAGAAAAATTGCTTGAGGTGACGAAGCTAAATCTTCAGCATACATTAAGGATGCTTTACTATAATCTTGCCCACGAAATTGAATTGTACCGTTTCTCAAGCTCGATTGTCCCCTTGGCGACACATCCAGAGGTGCGCTGGGATTTTACTACTCCTTTTTTAAAAGAATGGCAGGAAATTGGCGACTTAGTAAAACGGAATCATTTGCGGGTCAGTTTTCATCCGAATCAATTTACCTTGTTTACTTCTCCCAAAAAAACGATTACCGAAAATGCCGTAATTGATATGACGTACCATTATCAGATGTTTGAAGCGATGGGGATCGTGGATCAGGCACTAATCAATATTCATATTGGCGGTGCTTATGGGGATAAGGCGGCCGCAGTGTCGAGGTTTTATGAGAACCTGACCACTTTGCCGGCACACATTAAAAAGGTGATGACTTTAGAAAATGATGATAAAACTTACACAGCTGAAGAAACCTTAGAGGTATGTAAGAAGGAGGGAATTCCGTTGGTGTTTGATTATCATCATCATATGGCCAATCTTAGTGAGGTACCACTTGAGGAGCTGCTGCCTCAGATTTTTGAGACGTGGCCAACTGTCGAAGCTGTTCCGAAAGTCCATATTTCTTCACCAAAAAATGAGAAGGAGTTCCGCTCCCATGCTGATTTTGTTGATCCGGAGTTCATCATGCCGTTTGTGAACTTACTGCGTGAACTCGGACGGGATATCGATTTTATGATTGAGGCCAAGGCAAAGGATCAAGCAGCCTTAAAATTAGTCGAGGATTTAAGCAAATTGCGTGGATTTAAGCGAATCAGCGGGGCCAGCCTTGAAATAAAGTGAAAGAGTCTCCGTTTTCCTTGGAGACTCTTTTTTACTCTTCGATTAGATTGAGGACGGGAACATCTCTTTCATTCTCTGGATCTTGTCGTGTATAAATACGGGCCATTTTGGTATTTTCGTCGACATGTTGAATAATGACTGGGGTTCCATCATAGGTGACATTAATCATATCGGCTGATTCTAGTATTTCCTTCGCTCTTCCAACATTCATCTGCTAGGTTCACTCCTACTCAAATTTCTATCTTTAATATTTGCATTTTTTTGGAAGCTATTCATCTTTTTAAAAATTGGCTCTGTTAAATTTGGCTGTTGATTGCAGCGAAAGTAGCACGCTTTCCGCGGGCGTGCCGGGGATCCTCCTCGTCGCTTTAGCGCCAGTGTGGCTCCCCGGCCCCGTAATCCCGCAGGAGTCAAGAGCCTTCCGCTCCAATCAACAGAGTATTAAAAACAACAATGCCCGTTAACAGAGCCTAAAAATTAAAACCCGGCTAATGTTCCCAACTAGGGAAGAGAAAAGCCGGGCTTCTCACTGATTATTGCATATATCCTTGACCAGAATTGTTTGAAATATCCTGTCTTACCTGCTGGGCATCGGTTCCGGCAAAGCCTGGCTGCATGATTGAATGACCTCCTGCAAAGCCGCCAACTTGCATGCTGCCTCCTTGTTGGCTCATTCCCATTTGATTAAAAGACCCACCTTGTTGACCCATCGTATTAGCCCCCATGCTGCCTGCATTGCGGCTGGTGATTTGGCCATTGCTGCTATTTTGGATATCTTGTCTTACTTGCTGAGGGTCTGTTCCAGCAAAGCCTGGCTGCATAACCGACTGAGCTCCTCCTCCGAAGTCGCCGAATTGCATGCTGCCGCCTTGTTGGCCCATAACTCCGCCCATAGAGCTATTTTGAATGTCTTGTCTTACCTGTTGCGCATCCGTTCCGGCAAAGCCTGGCTGCATAATCGATTGAGCTCCTCCTAAAAAACCTGACTGCATATTAGATTGGGGACCTCCGACGAAACCGCCGTATTGCATGCTGCCTCCTGGCTGGCCCATGCCCATCATACCCATGCTAACATTATTACTGCTATTTTGAATGTCTTGTCTTACTTGCTGAGCGTCTGTTCCGGCAAAGCCTGGCTGCATAACTGATTGAGGACCTCCGGCAAAACCGCCAACTTGCATGCCGCCAACTTGCTGACCCATTCCCATGTTAGTTAATTGTTGAAGTCCCTCATGAATTTGCTGAAGTGATTGTTGAGCTTGCTGAACTGCTTGATACAATCTTCTATGTGGCATATAAGATCCCTCCATTTATGTTTTCATCAAACAGCTTTAGTATCTCTCCGTACTCTTCCACTATTCTCATAAATTTATAATTTTTCCCATATAAAAAGCCCCTAGTATTAGTCACCTAACACTAGAGGCTTATTGCAATCTACATTTTCTCTGGAGCTGAAACGCCAATTAGCGCAAGCGCATTTTTAAGCGTAATTTGCACCGATTTAACCAAAGCAAGACGCGCCTTTGTACGGGCTGGATTTTCGCTATCAAGCACCTTGTCCGCATTATAAAAACTGTGGAAGGCCGACGCTAATTCTAAGATATAATTTGTGATCCGGTGCGGCACACGCTTCAGTGCGGCCTCACCGACAGCAGCCGGGAACTCGCCAATTTTCTTTAATAGGTCAACTTCCTTTTCAGAGCCAATTAATGAAAAATCGGCATCCTCATCAAAGCTGATTCCCTGCTCCGCGCCGGTACGAAGGATGCTGGAAATCCGTGCATGAGCATATTGAGCATAGTATACTGGATTTTCGTTTGATTCGGACACAGCCAAATCTAAGTCAAAATCCATATGGGTATCCGAACTGCGCATCGCAAAGAAATAACGTGTCGCATCGAGGCCAACCTCATCGACCAAATCACGCATCGTTACCGCTTTACCGGTACGCTTACTCATCTTCATTTTTTCACCATTTTTATAAAGGTGAACTAATTGAATTATTTCGACCTCGAGGGCCTCGCGGTCATAACCTAAGGCCTGGATGGCTGCCTTCATCCGAGGAATATAACCGTGGTGGTCAGCACCCCAAATATTGATTAATTTTTCAAAACCGCGCTCAAGTTTGTCCTTGTGGTAGGCAATATCAGGCGTTAAATAGGTATAAGAGCCGTCTTGCTTAATAAGCACACGGTCTTTATCATCGCCGAAATCAGTTGAACGCAGCCATGTTGCCCCGTCCTGCTCATAGATATAGCCGCTTTCACGCAGCGCTTCGAGTGCCTTATCAATTTTTCCATTTTTATAAAGGGAAGTTTCAGAATACCACACATCAAAGCCGACACGGAAATCTTCTAAATCCTTCTGCAGCTTGGCCATTTCATATTTCAAACCATACTCACGGAAAAATTCGGAACGTTCCTCTTCTGGAACATTTACGTATTTATCGCCAAACTCTTCAGCCAAGGTTTTACCAATCCCGATAATATCAGCACCGTGATAGCCGTCCTCCGGCATGTCTTTCTCGAGGCCAAGCGCTTGGAAATAACGGGCTTCTACGGATATCGCTAGATTATTAATCTGGTTGCCGGCATCATTAATATAGTATTCACGGGAAACATCGTAGCCAGCCTTCGCTAGGATATTGCTAAGCGAGTCACCAACGGCCGCACCGCGGGCATGTCCAAGGTGCAGGTCCCCGGTTGGATTCGCTGAAACAAACTCAACCTGAACTTTTTGTCCATTGCCAGTCTTCGTTTCACCGTAGTTGTTTCCAGCTTGAAGAACGGTCGAAATTAAATCTGTTAAATAAGCATTATTCATATAAAAATTGATAAATCCAGGGCCTGCGAGCTCAATTTTTTCAATCGAGGCCTTCGTGCGGTCAAAATTGTCCACCAAAGCCTCGGCAATCACTCTAGGTGCCTTTTTAGCGACCCGTGCAAGCTGCATCGCCATGTTGGTTGAATAATCACCGTGAGCCTTTTCCTTTGGGATCTCAAGAATGACATCGGGGATCTGTTCTTCTGAAGCTAGGCCTGCCTTCAGGACTGCCGCTTTGATTTCTTCTTTTAGTTTTGTTTGTACCTGTTCTACTATATTCATATTTCATCCTCCTGAAAGGTTATCTCCATATGGTATGTGCCGGCAGGTGAGCCCTGCATCGTGAAATCATAAAGAATATCAATCAGACCCTTTGAAGCCCTGAGTCTTCTTGTCATTGTCATCGTTTCAAATACCCCAAACGGCATCTCATAGCTGCCTCTTAGTTTTTTATGTAACTTGAATGGCAGACGCATCTTGACCGCTCCGCCTCTTAAAATCAGTGCTTCGTCCGGTGCCACCTTGACAATGGTGCGGACTGTGCCTTCTTCTAGCACTTCCTCATATTTAAGAAATGAAGCTCCTTCTTTCTCAAAATAACGGCCAAACACCTTCAGCTCAATCGTCTCTGAGCCTTCTTGCTGGTGAATCGTCGTTTTCACATTAATCTTCATTGGAATCTCTGTACTAGACAAACTTGACAAATCTAACACTTCCTTTATTAAAAAGGAATTTATCATCCTCTTTAAATCATCATCCTAATCATCATAATTGACCTAAGTACATAAATGCATACTTTTCCTATTATAAACTTAGATAACCAACAAATCAAAAAATGCCCGCCCCGCACAGGGACAGGCACCAAAAACAATGGTGTCAGGCACCATAAACTATCAAAACACCGTGGAAATACAATAAAAGGTGACAGGCACCGTTTGCACTGTTACCACTTATTTTACCCAGCCAAGGATCATTTCGCGGAGCAGTTTGCTGGCGGTGTTGGCTGTTTGTTCTGATGGATCATAGATTGGTGCAACCTCTACTAGGTCACCGCCCACAACGTTTACCTCAGAACGGGCAATTGCATGGATGGATGCCAGCAGTTCTTTTGAGGTGATACCGCCTGCATCGACTGTTCCTGTTCCTGGCGCGTGTGCAGGGTCTAAGACATCGATGTCGATAGTCACATAAACCGGACGGCCTGCTAGTGTAGGCAGGATTTCCTTTAGTGGCTCAAGAACTTCAAATTTAGAAATATGCATGCCGTTTTCTTTCGCCCACTGTAATTCTTCCTTCATGCCGGAACGGATTCCAAAAGAATAAACATTTTTTGGCCCAATATGTTCCGCAATTTTCCGAATTGGCGTGGAATGTGATAACGGTTCGCCTTCGTATTCCTCGCGCAGGTCTGTGTGAGCATCAAAATGGATAATCGCTAAATCCGGATACTTTTTGTACATAGCCTTCATAACCGGCCAAGATACAAGGTGCTCACCGCCCATGCCAAGCGGGAACTTGCCAGCCTCTAGAATCTGGTCAACAAATTCTTCAATTATATCAAGGCTGCGCTGTGCATTACCAAATGGAAGCGGAATGTCACCGGCATCAAAATATTTTACCTCTTCCAGCTCACGGTCAAGGTAAAAACTATACTCCTCAAGACCAATGGACACCTCACGGATTCGTGCTGGGCCAAAACGTGAACCTGGGCGGTAGCTCACCGTCCAATCCATTGGCATTCCGTATAATACAACCTGACTTTCTTCAAAATTCGGGTGACTTTTAATAAAAACATTACCCGAGTATGCCTCATCAAAACGCATGCTACTATCCCTCTCTTTTATGTATTTCAAGTTCACAAAGGACTTTTGTGACTGTTTGTTTGCGCTGTTACTTCAATAAATCCCCAACAAACTTAGGTAACACAAATGCTGCCTTATGCAGTTCTTTTGTGTAATATTTCGTTTCAATTTCATGGAAGCGGTCCTCGCTAACCTCAAGCGGATCATATTTCTTTGAACCGATCGTAAACGCCCATAGACCACTTGGGTATGTTGGAATATTGGCCACATACAAACGGGTAATCGGGAAAATCTCTCTTACATCGCGCTGAACATTTCGAATTAAATCCGCTTTAAACCACGGATTATCCGACTGTGCCACGAAGATACCATCTTCTTTTAACGCCTTCGCAATCCCCGCGTAGAATCCTTTTGTAAACAGGTTCACCGCAGGACCTACTGGTTCGGTTGAATCTACCATAATCACGTCATACTCATTGTCACTTTTTGCAATGTGCATAAATCCGTCATCGACACGTACATCGACACGCGGATCATCAAGCTTGCCGGCAATTTCAGGAAGGAATTTCTTTGAGTATTCGATTACCTTTCCATCAATATCCACTAGGGTTGCTTTCTTTACACTTGGGTGCTTTAGGACTTCCCGGATCACTCCCCCGTCGCCGCCGCCGACCACGAGCACGTTCTCTGGGTTTGGATGGGTGAATAATGGTACGTGTGCAACCATTTCATGGTAAACGAATTCGTCTCGAACCGATGTCATCACCATGTCGTCTAACAACAGCATGTTGCCCCACTCTTCGGTTTCTATCATATCAAGCTTTTGAAATTCAGTTTGTTCTGTATGTAAGGTTTTGTTGATTTTCATGGTGATCCCAAAGTTTTCAGTTTGCTTTTCTGTAAACCAAATTGACATGACCAACTTCCTTCCATTTCGCATATAGTCCAGCGGTCGCATGAACCCCGCGCTTCCGCTTTTCTCTTGTCTAGCTCCAGCGCCTAGGGGCTCGGGGTCATAAGCCAATCCGTCAAGAAGGCTAAAGTACAGCCTTCCCGCCGGCTCGTCTTATGCCTGTCGCCCCTGGTCAAGGCGCTTCCGCTTTTCTTTTTGTCTAGCTCCAGCGCCCAGCGACTAGTGTATTGGCCCTCACCTCCCTACGATAAGTCAACATCGAATCGCTTACGCTCTTCGTGTTTCCTTTATCTCAGTCGGCGCGGTCCAATCCATACGTCGCTAAACGGGCGCTTCCGCTTTTCTCTTATGCTACCCAAACTATTGAATTACAAACATAAGAAAAAGTCTAGCAAAATTTAAAGAATTTTTCCATGAATGTTTAAAATGACTCTATTTTTTCAATACTATTACTATCTAATTTTTAAAAAACTGGAAATAGGGGTGATGAACATAATGGAAATCATGACTGATCAAGGGTTTCGAAAGACAATCAAATATTTGCGGGCATTTATTATCATCAGTTTGATAGGCATGATTTGTATGCTCATCCTCTTTGCCGGTGTTCTTGGCTATGCAAAAATACTAGGGGCACCGCCACTTGCTGTCCCGCAATCGACGTTATTTTTCGCTGACAATGGCACCTTGATTGGTGAAAGTAACAGCGGTCAAAAGCGCTACTGGGTCAACATGGAGGATATTTCGCCGGATCTAGTCAATGCCACTGTCTCCGTCGAGGATAAAAACTTTTACCATCATCACGGCTTTGATTTTAAACGAATTGCTGGAGCTGTTGTCGCCGATATTCAAGCCTTTGCCAAGGTGCAGGGGGCAAGCACCATCACCCAGCAATATGCACGGAATCTGTTCCTTGAGCACGATAAAACCTGGAAGCGTAAGCTGACCGAGGCGTTTTATACCATTCGCCTCGAGATGAACTATTCCAAAAAGGACATTCTTGAAGGCTATTTAAATACCATTTATTACGGCAACGGTGCCTATGGGGTGGAAGCGGCCAGCCAATATTATTTTGGAAAAAAGGCTTCCCAATTAACCCTTGCCGAGGCAAGCATGCTTGCAGGAATACCAAAGGGTCCGGGGATCTACTCACCGCTTGCCAACATGGAGAAAGCCAAAACCCGTCAGGCGATTATTTTAAAAACAATGGTTGAAAACGGCTATATTTCTAAAAAGACAGCAGAAGCAGCCGCTGCGGCACCGCTTAGATTAGACGGCGTTCACAACACACAAAAAGTTAAAGTGGCGCCTTATTTTCAGGATGCCGTCCGGAATGCGCTCAAAAACCAGCTTCATTTAGATGACCGAACGATCGCCCTAGGAGGGTTAAAGGTTTACACGACGCTTAATATAAAGCAGCAGGAAGCAGCTGAAAGGCAAATCAAAGAAAAGGTAGCCAGCTCCTCTGAAATTCAAGTCGGTCTTGTCGCAATGGATCCGAAAACCGGCGATGTCAAAGCAATGGTTGGCGGCCGGGATTATGAAAAAAGTCCATTTAACCGTGCCGTTCAGGCAATCAGGCAGCCTGGCTCAACCATTAAGCCCTTGTTGTATTATGCTGCCCTTGAGCATGGCTTTACCCCATCGTCAACGATGCGGAGCGAGTATACAACGTTTCATTTTGATAATGGTCAGGCCGATTACACACCACATAACTTTAATAACAAATATGCAAATGGGGAAATCACGCTTGCCCAGGCTCTTGCCGTGTCTGACAATATATTTGCCGTCAAAACACATTTATTTTTAGGCGAAGACACCCTAATTGAGACAGCAAAAAAATTCGGTTTGTCTACAAAAATGGCGGAGGTGCCGTCACTTGCTTTAGGTACCTCCGGAGTCCGTATGATTGATATGGCCAATGCTTATAGCATGCTTGCAAACGGAGGAAAACAAGTTCATCCCGAGCTAATTACAAAAGTGGAAGACTATAATGGAAATGTGATTTTTGAAAAAGACGACCATCATGAACGGGTTTTAAATGCGGCTCGTGCGTACGTCATGACACAAATGTTAACGGGGGTTTTTGATTCAAAGTTAAACGGCTATGCTAAGGTAACCGGAAGCACGGTTATCAAAAATATCACTCGGCCATATGCAGGAAAATCCGGCTCAACGGAAACGGACAGCTGGATGATTGGCTACTCGCCGCAGCTGGTTACAGCTGTCTGGGCAGGCTATGACGTCGGAAAGCCCATTGAAATGGTTGCCGAAAAAACATACGCCAAGAAAATTTGGGCCAATTTTATGGAGGATGCCCTAAAAGGGAAGCCGGTTAAGGCATTTAAAGCACCAAAAGAGGGTGTAATCGGGCTGTACGTTGATCCGGATAACGGAAAACTGGCGACAAAGGATTGCCCTGTCCGCCGATTTACGTACTTCGTCAAAGGCACCGAGCCAAATGAATATTGCACTGATCACTTAAAGAACGCTCCTCACGGCAACAAGAAGAATACAGAGGAGAAAAAGGTACCTTGGTATAAGAAAATAATGCCTTGGGAATAGAAAAGCAGAAGGGCCCGGTTAGCGACTTTTTAATTAGGCTGAACGTTTTTCGAAGTAAGTTTTTACTATACTTATATGAGAAAATAGAAAAGCTCCGGATTGCTCTGGAGCTTTTCTTGTCCTAGTTTTACAGTGCTTTCACACTGACTATATCTTACCTTATTTTTAGAAAAAACTTCAAGAATTAAACTTGCATATTTTTCTAAAAAAATTATTCTCCTAAGAGTCCCTTCTTTAGTTCCTCAGAAGAGTTCTCCCATAATATCTCGTTGTGTGCACGCAGGAAATCTGCCAATACCATTTTAGAAGGGTCATCCATCACATCGACGATAATATGACGCTTAAGGGATTTATCCATGCGGTTCACATGCTCCGGCAAGGATTTGTAGCCACGGCGGATTTCACGGTCAACGGTCATATAGCAAGCAGTCACACCCGCATAATAAGGGCCTTCCTCATTGCGGTCAATCGTTACCCAAACCAGCCAATAAGGCTTGCCGTTTGGTACTTCTTCTCTATTTGGCAAAAATTTAATCCCTTTTTCCACGGCACTGCGGGCATGCATGGCGCCGATATCAATCTCGGCCTCGCCTGCCTCAATATCAATAAACACCGGTGATACATTATCAAGGCTCAATGCCCCTTTTCCAAATCCTTTATGGCCATCCATCGGGTCACTTTTTTTGATAATATTAAAACCAAGTTTTTTCTTATTCTCTTCCATTGAAAAATAAACCTCCTAGAAAAAAAGTGTATAGAAGAAATTGCTTAATCCTTCCCTTACCCCTGGGACGACGAAGCTAAAAATAGGCTGAATGGTAAATTGGTCGAGCGGGGTAATCACGAGAATTAAAAAAATCAGCATTCCGTACTGTTCGTATTGTGTCATTTTCGCACGAACATGATGAGGCGCAAGGTCCTCTAGTATTCTGTAGCCATCGAGCGGCGGAAGTGGGATCAGATTGAAGATGAACAGAACGATGTTTAAATTAATAAAAATCATTAGGAATTCATCAAAATGAGCAGAAGACGTTACATTGAAACGCATCAGGCCATATCCGACAATAAAACCGAGCGAGGCTAGGATAAGATTTGAAAGTGGGCCAGCTGCTGAAACTAGGATGCCGGCAAGACGCGGCTTTTTAAAATAAAAACGATTAACCGGTACCGGACGTGCCCAGCCAAATCCCGCCAGGAAAATAAGGATTGTTCCAATCGGATCTAGATGCTTAAGCGGATTTAGGGTCAGCCGGCCTTGTTTTTTGGCCGTATTATCGCCAAATTTATGGGCCACATAGGCATGGGCAAATTCATGGAACGTGAAGGCAAAAATTAGGGTAATCGCCACATAGGGAATTAACCGCAGTGGGTAGGCCAAGTGGAATCCATCCATTTCATTTCTCCTTCCTTAGTATAAACCGTTAAGAGGAATGGCTAAACCATGTTCATTTGAACCTTTCCTTCTGTATTTCTTTAAGTATAACTGATACCGCTTGTAAAAAGAAAATCAAAAGTGCGCACAATATTGCACTTTTCATGGGTTTGTGGAACACTACTAGTAGTTCATTTAAAAGGAGGAAAGAAAGATGCCATATGTAACAGTTAAGATGCTTGAAGGACGCAGCGAAGACCAAAAACGCGCATTGGTTGAAAAAGTAACTGACGCCGTCAGCGAAACAACCGGTGCCCCAAAAGAAAACATCACCGTCTTCATCGAAGAAATGAAAAAAAACCACTACGCAGTAGCCGGCGTCCGCGCAAGCGACAAATAAAGCAGACACAGTGTACTTAGTAGAAATAGGAGCAACGGTGACAGGCACCATGTGAAATTTTCACAATATCGCTTCTTCTATCCACCAAAAAAACCGCCTGGGTTCGGTCTTCATCATGACCTGAACCCGGCGGTTTTTGAATTTTATTGAACTTTACCTTTTAGGGTTTCAATGTATTGATAGGCCTCATCAATTTCATCTATTGTGTAGCGCTGACTTGCCTTTAAAGTGAACACTTTATCGGCAACCTCTTCTTTTGTGAGATTATCAAAATACAAAACGGTTGAAACTAGTTCGAGGAATCTAGCATTTTGCTCGTTCATATCAATAAAGCAATCCTCTAAATACGGCATCTCCACTTCATTTAAGCTTAAAAACTCTTTCCCCGAGTCTGTCAGCGTATAGCGATATTGGTAGTATCCGCCCTTCTTCTCTTTTACCTCATTTAAAAATCCCATATTACAAAGTTCTTCTACTCTGGTCGTTAGTTCCTCTGAATAGGGACCATAAAAGTGAAACTGGAACCGCTCCTGAAAAGGGAAATCTACCTTCTTCGCTATATATATCATCTTCTGCAGCTTTTTTCTCCCAGTAATCTCACCAGAAACCAAAATCGCCTGCATCAGCTTAGCATGATCTTTTAACAACATTCGTCATCTCCTACTCCATCTAAACAGATCTCTATCGGTGTCAGGCACCATTTCTCATATTTTTACTATGCTAAGATCTCTAATGGTGTCAGGCACCATTTCTATTCCAATAGGGCACGTATTTGCTTTTTAAGTTCACTTTGGTTGGAATCGTCTTCTAGGAAGTCAGCCGGGTAATAGAGTTTATGGTCCGTTCTCCTCTTTCCGGAAATGGCATCGACGATTTCTGATTCACGGGAAAGCTCTCGTAATTCCCCATTTTTCATTAACAAATGAATCGGCAGCCGTTCTTCCTCCTCGCCTGGACGATAGAAGTCATAAGGCAAGTCCGATGATGAATCAACCACCAAATAATAGTCAGGGTCAATCCCTGCTTTTTCAAATAAAACGGTTAATTCAGCAAGTTTTTTATATTCCTTAGCAGGGTCAAATTCCGCATACTTAAATAGATTGCGGTTAACAAAGCGGCGGCAAAGGTCGCTTATTATCGGATCCTGCTCTTCCTGCCAGATCTGAAAATAATAAAAACACACAGACTCATCCAATTTTAGATAGTCTTCTAATGTCACTTGCTCTTTGAACAACGATGTGAAGTGGATCGGCTCAAGCTTAAAAGAGTAGTTATTCTCATATAAATACTTGGCGCGGTGAAGGATTTTCGTTAAAATCACTTCCGCACTGCGGGAGACAGGATGGAAATATACCTGCCAGTACATCTGATAGCGGCTCATAATATAGTCCTCAACCGCATGCATGCCGCTCTTTTTAATCACGACCTGCTCTTCTCTTGGGCGCATTACCCGTAAAATCCGTTCCATATCAAATTGACCGTAGCTGACACCGGTAAAATAGGCATCCCGCTGTAGATAATCCATCCGGTCGGCATCAATCTGACTGGAAATCATACTGACAACCAGCTTTTTCGCAGAGGTTTTGGCTATGACCTCAGCAACCTGAGTCGAAAAATCAGGGCTAACCCTTTGAAGAACCTTATTGACTTCTGTATTTCCTAAAATGATGGCACGGGTTAAGTCTTCATGGTCAAAATCAAATACTTTTTCAAAGGAGTGGGAAAATGGGCCATGCCCAAGGTCGTGGAGAAGCGCCGCGCATAGTGTGAGCAAGCGTTCGTCATCGTTCCATTCCGGTCTGCCGGCAAAGACATCGTCTATCATACGGCGGACAATCTCATAAACTCCGAGAGAATGGTTAAATCTGCTGTGTTCTGCACCGTGAAAGGTTAAAAAAGTCGTTCCGAGCTGCTTAATCCGGCGCAGACGCTGAAATTCTTTTGTTCCGATTAGATCCCAAATCACTCGGTCTCGGACATGGACATAGCGATGAACGGGGTCTTTAAACACTTTTTCTTCCGTTAACTTTTCAGCCGAATATTGCATGGAATACCCTCTTCCTCAAAACAAATGCTAACTTTCCTACTGCCAATCGGCCAGTGAAATCATTATTCCTATTATATACCAAAAACCAACAAAATTCCGCAGGATTTTTCGACATCAATAGGTGTCAGGCACCATTTACAATACACAGAGATTACCAATGGTGACAGGCACTATTTCTACTATTAACGGGTGATAAAGGGTGTCAGGCACTATCACTAAAAAGAAAAAATCACCTGTGGTCTAGGGGGACGTAGGTGATTATCTTATTCTTGATCTATTCTTCAGCCGCAGCTTTACTTAATCTTTTTATTTACCTTCTCCATTAATTCCTCTTCTGTTAATGCAGCAACAGGGCGGTTGTTAACGAAGGCAAAAGTCTTTTTCCGACCGGGGCCGCAATAGGATTGGCAGCCAATTTTGATTTCCGCATCCGGGTCAATTTCTTTCAAACGAGGGATCAATGTCTTTAAATTAACGGCCTGGCAATCATCGCAAACGCGAAATTCATTGGACATTTCATCCACCCCTTTCTATCGGCAATCTATTATCTACTCACTATTTTATCCAATTAACACCATTAGTAATTTGCCAAATACAATTATCTTACAAATCGTCTAACTCCATAGGTCATTTTACAGGTTCTTTTTTTTCAATGCAAGCTGAAATCATTAGCAACTCTTGTCAAACACTCTTGAATCTTTTAGTTAAAAAATCTACTATCCTTGTATTCATTTTGGTATAAACCCTGAAAAACTTGTCCATCCTAAGACTAGAACTTTAAAATATCGTCAGTCAATGGAGCTGACAAATTGGTAAATTCATTTAGGGAGTTGAAAAATATGAAAGTTCGTCAAGATGCATGGACAGATGAAAATGACTTACTTTTAGCTGAAACCGTTCTTCGTCATGTAAGAGAAGGCAGCACCCAGCTAAATGCTTTCGAGGAGGTAGGGGATAAACTTAACCGCACCTCAGCAGCCTGTGGCTTCAGATGGAACGCAGTCGTCCGCCATCGCTATGAAAAAGCATTGCAATTAGCGAAAAAGCAACGCAAACAAAGACAAAGAGTGTTAGGCAAAGATCAAGGCGGCAAGAAAAAGCTGCTCTACAATCCACCAGTTCCTGCTACAGATGAAATAGAAACACTAGCACCACTGCATGTGGAAATGCCGATGGAAACAACCATTGACATGCCGGAAATGTCAGATATGCAAGATATGCAGACAGAAATCGCTGCTGAAACCTATGTAAAACCGACTGCACCTGCAGTACCAAGCTATCGAACCACAGCTCCAACTGGAGGACTTTCTCTTGATGCCGTTATCTCTTATTTACAAAACTTTCATCATGCCAATCTGCAAAATGAAGCACTAAAAAGTGAGAATGAAAGATTGAAAAGAGAAATTGCTGAGTTAAGAAAGCAAAACGAGGAAATGGCCGCGAAGATCGAAGGGCTGGAGCAGAATACTGAAACCATTCAGGAAGATTACGAGACGCTGATGAAAATCATGAATCGTGCCCGTAAACTTGTATTATTTGAAGAAGAGGAAAGACCCGCTACTAAATTCAAAATGGACCGTAACGGCAACCTCGAAAAAGTAGCCGAGTAAACATCTTTCCAGAAAATTATTGGGAGAAGAGGCAAAGCGCAGCAGCACTTAATATAGAAAGCCGTAAATCTATCGAAAAGATTTGCGGCTTTTTTATTAAGGAAATTTCCCATTAACGCTAGATTAACCTTTTAAATTCACCATTTCAGCAATTTTTTCATTTCGGTCAACGACACGTTGATAGTATCCCGGAAACAAACTTAGTTCGAACTCATTCAGCTGCCCAGCATACAAATAATCACTATTCGTTTTTAACTGCTTAAGTAACCGCAGCATCACATCGGAGATCGTCAATTCAACACCGAATAATTCCGACAGCGAGGCCATCACCGCAGGAACAACCTCCGGATAAACAAATTTCGTTTCTACCTCTTTTTTGGCAAGCTGGTAAAATCCCCTTACCATTTCAGCCCGCTTTGAGCCGCTCCCAGTGACGCACAAATAAATCTGCACCGCTACTCCACGTTTTAAACGCCGCTGCGAGATCCCGGCAAACTTTTTCCCGCCGATACTTAGGTCATAACTTCCCGGGCAATAAGAGCCAACAATTTCCCGGGCCTCAATCGGCTGCGGAAAATCGGCAAACATCTGTTGGATCAGCTGCCACATGACATCATAGCCGCGATTGATATCAATCCCTTTTTCAACCTCTGGAAAAATTAACGAAATATTGAGGACCCCCTCATCAAGCACAACCGCTAACCCCCCGGAATTCCGGACAATCGGCTGATAGCCCTGAGCAGTCAAAAATTGAATGCCCTCCTGTAAAAATGGCAATCTCGTATCCTGTATCCCTAATACCACCGTATTATGGTGCACCCACGTTCGCGCCGTTGCCGGTGCCTTGCCTGCACCCACAGACGCGCATAATGTATCATCCGTTCCAAAAGATTGTAATGCTTGAAAATGGATCCCAACCGCCGACTGGTCGATGATCCGCCATTCGTGCTGGCGCAGTAAACCTTCCATTTTTGTAACTCCTTAATGGTTTAATAGGCTTATTTTATCAAAAATAAGGGAATTTAAACAGCCTGGCCAGGACAAAAGCGCAAGCGCCTTGAACAGCCCCGACAAGCATAAGACGNNTAGGCGCTGAAGCTGGACGTCGACAGTCCTTTTATTAACAGTTATCCACAAGCGAAAATTTTATAATTTTCTAAACGAAAAAAGAGCCAGCCCTATCTAGGACCAGCCCATTCTTTATTATAATCCTTGTGCAGCCGTAATTAACGCAAGCTTGTATACATCTTCTTCGTTACAACCGCGGGATAGATCGTTTACCGGTGCATTTAAACCTTGTAAAATCGGACCTACCGCTTCAAATCCGCCTAAACGCTGTGCAATTTTATAACCGATGTTTCCTGCTTCAAGGCTTGGGAAAATAAACACGTTGGCATCCCCTTGTAGCACAGAACCAGGTGCCTTGCTTTTTGCAACAGAAGGAACAAACGCTGCATCAAACTGGAATTCTCCGTCCAATACAAGCGATGCATCGCGGCGTTTTGCTTCTGCCACTGCCTCCGCGACACGCTCAGTTTCCGGTGATTTAGCTGAGCCTTTTGTAGAAAAACTTAACATCGCAATCCGCGGCTCGATATCAAACATTTCCGCTGTTTTCGCACTCTCAATCGCAATCTCCGCTAAATCATTGCTATCTGGAGCAATATTAATCGCACAATCTGCAAATACATATTTCTCATCTTCACGAACCATGATGAACACACCAGACGTTTTCTTCACGCCTGCTTTAGTTTTAATAATCTGCAGCGCAGGGCGAACCGTATCAGCCGTAGAATGAGCCGCACCGCTGACAAGACCGTGTGCTTTATTTAAATAAACAAGCATGGTGCCAAAATAATTTTCGTCCAGCAAAATTTTGCGGGCATCCTCTTCCGTTGCCTTTCCTTTGCGGCGGTCAACGAATGCAGCTACTAACTCGTCCATTCCTGCATATGTAGCAGGGTCATAAATTTCTGCAGACTCTAAAGAAACGCCAACCTCGTTTGCCTTTGCCTGCACTTGTTCAATGTTCCCTACCAAAATAGGTGTAATTAAATTTTCTTCAGCCAAACGGCTGGCTGCACGAATAATCCGTTCATCTAATCCCTCTGGAAAAACAATCCGCAAATTGCGGCCAGAAATCTTTTGTTTTAAACCTTCAAATAAATCACTCACGACAATATCCTCCCTTAGAAAAACTACCTCTTCTAGCATACTTTACCAAGGTGAAATTTCAAGCAATGTACGTCACAGGTAGCGGTTTCATTAAAAAGTTTTTGTTTTCAAAAAATTACACTCTCACTCTTACTATTTACCCTTTTTTATAAAAATATCCACTTCTCTACATTTAGGGTTTTATTAAGGCGGCACTTGGTCAAACTATGATATAGTTAAGATTGGAAATAAGAAGAATGATTATTTAGGAGTGATTATAATGAGTGAAGCAGCACAAACGCTTGATGGCTGGTATTGCCTTCATGATTTCCGTACCGTTGATTGGACAACTTGGAAAATGCTTCCGAGTGATGAGCGCGAGGCCGCCATTCACGAGTTTTTAAGTCTTGTTGAAAACTGGAACGAGACACAAGCACGCAAAGAGGGCAGCCATGCTTTATATACAATCGTCGGTCAAAAGGCTGATTTTATGATGATGATCCTTCGTCCAACGATGGAGGAACTAAACGAAATCGAAACCCAATTCAATAAAACAAAATTAGCAGAGTTTACGATTCCTGCTCATTCCTATGTATCCGTTGTTGAACTGAGCAACTATCTGCCAGCAGGTGAGGACCCATACCAAAATCCACAAATCCTTGCACGCCTTTACCCAACATTGCCAAAAGCAAAGCATGTCTGCTTCTACCCAATGGACAAGCGCCGTCAAGGCAATGATAACTGGTACATGCTGCCGATGGAAGAGCGCCGCAGCTTGATGCGCAGCCACGGTATGATCGGACGTACATATGCTGGCAAAGTAAAACAAATCATCACCGGTTCTGTTGGTTTCGACGATTACGAATGGGGTGTTACCCTCTTCGCAGAAGACGTGCTCCAATTTAAAAAGCTCGTCTACGAAATGCGTTTTGATGAAGTCAGCGCCCGTTATGGCGAATTTGGTGCCTTCTTCGTTGGCAATCTGCTAGAGGAAGAACGCGTACCAAGATTCCTTCACGTTTAAATTAGAAAACTTCAGTGCCTTGATTAGACACTGAAGCTAGACTGTTACCGAGGTTCAATAATTATATTTTTTAAAAAGTTCTCGAGGCTTTGGCTTCGAGAACTTTTTTCTGTTTTAAACAGCAGTTCATTCAGTCATAATTCAATCTTTTTTCTCATACTTATTAAACAGCGAGTCTCAAGATTAAGCTCCGAAAGTCTCATCAAAAAGAGGTGAGAAAAGAGCCAAAAAAACTGTCACGATTTTGGGTTCAAAGGAGTATGAATAGAATTGTTAGGTCATTCGTCTATCCACAATACTATTGAATGAGTTTTATAGGAGGGAAAAAGATGAGCCAATATTACAATCCACAAGGATTCCAGCCTTATACAGGGGCGGCCGGCCAGCAGGGTGCACAGCCAATCGCAGGCGGTCAAGGTTTCATGCCTGGTCAACAAGGTTTTCCACAATTTCCGCCGGCAGGAGCCGGAAGTGTTCCAACAGCACCGCCCCAAGGCGCTGCAGCAGCACCTGGCATGCTGCCAATCGAACAGTCATACATTGAAAATATTCTCCGCTTGAACAAAGGAAAATTAGTAAGTGTTTTTGCAACCTTTGAAGGAAACAATCAATGGAATGCCAAAGAATTTAAAGGAATCATTGAAGCAGCTGGTCGGGACCACGTGATTTTAAGCGATCCGCAAGTCGGCACACGATACCTCATACCAATGGTAGCTGTCGACTATATTACCTTCTCCGAAGAAATAGAATATGAATATCCATACGGTGCCGGACCTTCTTTAGGAACATACCCGCCAAGATAAATAGAACAGGCGCGGGAAGCTGGATAATAAAACAGGCATTGGGGCTTTCCCCAATGCCTGTTTTTCCTATTAAAAGTTCTTTACTGCTCCAACGATCATTAACACCCAAGCTGCCAAAAAGCAAACTCCGCCAATCGGTGTAATCGCTCCTAAAACTCCAACCTTTGTTAAGCTTAAAAGATACAAGCTGCCGCTGAAGAAAATAATCCCCACGAGCATTAACCACCCGGACCAATTAAAAAGGGAGCTCATTGGCACTTTGCCGAGAAGCAGCGCAATAATAAGAATTCCGGTGGCATGGAACATTTGATACGTAACACCCGTTTTCCAAATCTCTAAATAATGGGCATCCAGTCTGTCCTTTAGACCATGTGCACCGAATGCTCCGAGCGCCACCGCCAAAAAGGCGTTAATGGCCCCAACAATAATAAATGCTTTCATATCAAAATTCCCCCATCTTAAAAATCAAATAGTGAATCTCCGTTTGCCTCATCATCCATTTCGATCTTTTTATGCTGCTGTATGGACGGGCCTTGCTGAAATACTTGTTGATTCATTAATGGCTGTTGATAAACCTGCTGTGGGATTACCGGCTGAGCTGTTGCTGCAGCAGGCTTCACACTCACCTGCTTTTCATCTAGTATGAGTTCGCATAATATTTTAATAGAGTAAATCTTTTCCCGCAAGTTTTCTTCCTTTGCGCTTGTTTTTGCTAATCTTAATTCCTCTTCTATTTTGGCCAGTAATTTCTCAACAGATATATTCATGTGCGACACCTCTAAGTTCAATCTCATATTTATTCTACATGATTATCGGCTATTTTACGAAAAAATAGACCTTATCCGCTATTCGACATGTTTCACGTGAAACATGTCATATTCTAGGTTGAATATCCACCCCTTGAGGGCAATTAAGAAACCAAATACCATATTTTGTAGAATAAGTTGGGGGTTTTGTAGAATCACTAGTTCCTGGCGTAGAATTATGCCTGCTTTTGTAGAATCCAACCTTATTTTTGTAGAATTCCCTGTCAAACCACTTTAAAACCCGAACCATTCCTGGTCCGGGCTCCCTTTTAACCTAATATTCTTTGATAGATTGACTTGGCGTGGATCAAATCTTTTGTTCCGTGGATGAGCGCGCGGCCATCTTGAAAAATAACCATCCGTTCCGCGCCCATTTCAACCGATATCAAGTATGGATTGCCTTTAACTTGGTAACCTAGCTGACTTAGCTGTCCCGCAAGCTTCTCGAGCGAAACATCTCCATAACTAGACGGCCGGATCTGCACGGTGTCGCGGCCGCACAGGACGGAGGTCTTTGTCATGTTTTCTTGGTCCAAATAAGGATAGGACCGCTCCTCGCCGCACGACAAGCAGCCGTGAAATTTAGCTTTGGACATTTTTAGGCTTGTGTATTGATTCCGCCATAAATCAAAGCTGACAAAGGTGGTCCGGACTGCTTCCCAGTCCTCGACCAGCATCTTCAAAGCCTCAGCGGTTTGGTGGGCGATGACCATTTGCACAGCGGGCGATATAATTCCTCCCGTATCGCAAGTCATTCCCTGAAGCGGGATGGTCCGCAGTAAACAATTCAAACATGGAGTTTTCCCGGGAATAATCGAAAAACTCATCCCAAAGCTGCCGACGCAGGCACCATAAATCCACGGAATATTGTATTTCTGGGAAACATCGTTCATAACCATCCGGGTTTCAAAATTATCGGTCGCATCCATCATCAAATCAATACCAGCAACCAATTCTTCCAGCAGCTCCGGGGTAGCGTCGCCGATTATTCCCTGTATCTCTACATCTGAGTTAATTGCCCGGAGCCGTTTTTCCGCTGCAGCCGCTTTTGGCAGTTTTTCCGCTACATCCTCTTCGGTATACAGTTGTTGACGCTGAAGATTGCTCTCTTCCACATAATCTCTGTCAACGATGGTTATTTTTCCGACCCCAGCCCGTGTCAACACCTCGGCGCTCCCAGAGCCTAAGGCCCCTGCCCCAATGATGAGGACATGCTTTTGACTAATCTTTTTTTGCCCTTCCTTGCCGATTCCAGAAAAAAGGACCTGCCGTGAATAGCGCTCGTTCATAAAATCTCCCCCCAATCGATAAGAAAAACTCGCCTTACTTGGCGAGTTTCATTTTAGTTGAGCTGGTTTTACATCAACCGCCGCTTACCGGTGGAATAAAAGCAACCTCATCGCCTTCACGAATCACCTCATCATTTGAGGCAAACTCCTCATTAATAGCGGTCATCACGGTGTCCATCCGCGGCAAATCATATTTAGCCGCTAATTCCGCTTTCAATTCAGCAACCGTTTTTCCAGCTGCCTCTAGCGACAAAAACTCTTCACCAACAACATCACGCAAATGCGCAAAAAACAAGACCTTATTCATCTAAATCACCCGCCTCCGGTTTACCGCTCGGATACGCAACCGTTTCAAGCTGATTGCCCATCCACTCTTCGCCATCCTCCCAATGTTCCTTCTTCCAGATCGGGACGATTTCTTTAATTCGTTCAATCGCATAGCGGTTAGCTTCATAAGCATCAGCGCGGTGCGGCGTCGAAACGGCAATCACGACCGCCACATCGGTAATATCTAAACGGCCGACACGGTGCGTAATCGCCACCTTACAGCCTTCCCAGCGTTCCTCTATTTCCCGGCCAATCTGCTCCAGCTTCTTAACAGCCATCGCTTCATATGCCTCATAGATCAAAAACAAGGTTTTCTTGCCCTTCGTAAGTTCCCGGACGGTCCCGATAAAGGTTGTAATCGCACCGGCTTCACGTTGGATTACTTTATCAATCACCGCTTGAATATCAATCGGTTCCTTTGAGATTTCATACAGCTTCATTCTTTCACCTCTTCTGTTAAACGCTTAGGCACGGCGTTCTCCACCACTTGGTAGCCGCCAATCTTCTCGACCTGTTCTTTAAAGACAGGTGATTGGATGAGCTTTATAAGCTGCCGGCCGCTGTCACTTTCAAAAAACTCTAGTTTCATCAATAAATCATATTCTTCATCGGCAACGGGAATAAAATCTAACCCCATCGCCTTTGCTGCTGGATAAATTCCTAATCCTGCAACAGACACATCACCCTTCACTTCCGCCGCCACTGCTAGATGCGAAAACATCTCGCGCTCATAGCCAGTAATCTCCTCAGCAGTAAGGCCTGCCTCATCTAAAAGTAAATCAAACAAAATGCGGGTACCAGCTCCTTTTTGCCGGTTTACAAAGTTGGCGTCAGTCCGAACTAAGTCTGTGACGGATTCAATTCCAAGCGGATTTCCCTGTGGCAGAATCCAGCCTTGCTTCCTTTTTAAAAAAGGATATAAAACAACATCTTGACCTGCCAAAAATTTATTTACATAAGATATATTGTACTGTTTTGTACTTGGGTCTAGCAAATGAATCCCCGCTACGTGGGCCTCACCTTTTCGAATCGCCATGATGCCAGCCATACTGCCGACATGGGAGGAGACGATTTTCATCTCTGTCCGTTCACGCTTCAGCTGAGATGATAACAAATCGATGGTTAGGTCATGGCTGCCGTTGAACACTATTGCTTTCTTGATTTCTTCAAGCGGTCGTAATAATTCGACCTCGGCAGTATCTCCCTGTTCATAACCGCTGATATGAGGCGGAACAATTAACAGGCCGTCTGCTCTGACATAGGACATGGTGACCCCTGCTGCCCGTGTGAGCGGGTTGGCCACAAATTGTCCATTCACATAGCCGATATTCATTCGGATAAAATCCTCTGCCCCCATCGACGAAACGATACGGCGGCCAAGCTTGACCATTACCGTTTGCCGCTTAGGAACAGGAATACCTAAATACTTACAGATTAAAGGCTGGACAAACCATTCATGCGCCAAATAAGCTGACACCGGATAGCCCGGAACACCGACAACGATTTTTCCGTTTATTTTCCCTAAAATAACAGGTTTGCCAGGCCTTGCTGCGACCCCATGGGTAAACACTTCGCCAATTTCAGCAATGATGTGGACGGTAAAGTCCTTTCGTCCTGCCGAAGATCCGGCATTAATGACAATGATATCGGAGGTTTCCGCTGCTTCCAATAGGACTTCCTTAATTTTTTCAGGCTCGTCCTTAACGATGCTAAGGAGACGCGGCTCGCCTCCCCAATCCTTCACAAATCCGGAAAAAACCGTGCCGTTAAACTCGATAATTTTCCCAGGTGCTAATTCAGAATGGGCCTCAACCAGTTCATTCCCCGTTGGAATAATCGTGACAACCGGTTTCTTAACAACTGGTACCGTCAGCTGCTGTGCCGCCAACAACACGCCTAAATCAGCTGGTCTTAACAAATGGCCTTGCGGAAACAGCATCTCTTCCTGCACAATATCCTCGCCAATCGGGCGGATATGCTGCCATGGGGTGGCCGGTTCAATAATTTCAATTGTTTCTTCGTCAACGATATGAACATGCTCAATCATAATCACCGCATTAAAGGGTGCAGGAATCGCATTGCCCGTATCGACAAAACAAAATTGTTCACCAATCTTAAGGTATTGAGGATTTTGTTCGTGTGCCTGGTAGGTGCTTTCTGCTATAACAGCAATCCCATCCATTGCGGAGGCATGGTAGTGCGGCATGGATACATGTGCAAAAATTGGCTCGGCGGTCACACGGCCTAATGTCTCAACCGCTGGAATCATTTCCATTTCAGAGGTCTGCAGAAAAGCTGCAAGAATCTCATCTCTTGCTTCCGCCCGGGGTTTATCTTCTAAATAAATTTTACGTTGATATTGTTTTTGTTCCATTGATTAAGACCCCTTACCTTGATGGAATCACAGGAATCCATTCACCCTGTGAAACTCCTTCTTTTTCTGAACTAATCTCGACGAGACAATCGCTTTTTACCAATGTGGTAATCAAGCCGGATTTTCCGATAATCGGCTCAGCCCACCATTCGCCCTCTTTTTCAAACAGACGGGCGCGGATGTAATCGGCCCGGCCCATGGAGGATGGGATATTTTTTGTTATTTTTGCAAATATCCGCTCCGGTTTACGGTCGCACTTTTCTCCTTTTAGCTTGCGGAGGACCCGTTCACCGAACAATTTAAAAATAATCATCGCGCTGGCAGGATGTCCAGGCAGACCAATGACAGGCTTTCCATTTGCTAACGCCAGAATAGTAGGTTTTCCCGGTTTAATGCTTACTCCGTGGACGAATACTCCCGGATCACCTAACGATTGAATGACATCTGTTGTATAGTCCTTCGCTCCAACAGAACTGCCCCCCGAAAGGATTAAACAATCGGCCTCATCATATAGAGCGCGGGCACGCTCTTGAAACTCGTCAAAATCGTCACGGACAATCCCGCCGTACACAACCTCCACATTCCACTCCCGGGCTAGTCCTGCGATAGTTAGATAGTTAATATCGCGGATTTGCCCTTCTCGCAATGTTTCAGTTTGGTAAGGGACAATTTCATCACCGGAAGACAGATATCCGACCTTTAATTTTCTAAAGACCGTCACATGTGTAATACCTAAGGAGGCAAGAGCGCCTAATTCCTGCGGCCTAAGCTTAGTACCGCGGCCTAGAAGGATCTCCCCTTCTCGAATATCTTCACCCGCCCGAATCACATTTTCACCGGGTGCAATCTGCCTGTATGTATTGAGGAGCGTATCGACATCCTCACAGTGTTCAATCATGATAACGCTGTCACTACCCTTTGGGAGCATGCCTCCAGTCGGCACATAAACGGCAGTTCCTTGGGTTACTTCCGCTGTTGGGACCTCGCCCATTTTCACCTCACCAGCAACAGTCAAAAAGCCGGGCATGGATTCTGAGGAACCATATGTATCTTTCGCACGGACGGCGTAGCCATCAACAGTCGAGCGGTCAAAACTCGGCACATTTTCCTTGGCAGTCACCGGACTCGCTAAAATATAATGAAGGGCACGAGAGAGCTCTCTAATCTCTGTTTGCTCGATTGCCGGAATTTTTTCATCTATCAAGGTAAATGTCTCTTCAACTGTTTTGACTTTGAAAAATTGCATGGTTCCCTAACTCCCCCTTAAGTAGTTCTACATGTTTGTAAAATCAGACTCAGCCCACTTTTTGGCCTCTGTATATTCCTCTGGATGGTTCATATTAAAAAAGACTTTAGCTAACTCGATATGACTGTAAGTTTCTAATTCCTTTTCGGTTAGGTACAAAACGTTCAAATGGTCGAGCAAATGTTTCATCCGCAGCTGACCTGCTTTAATCCGTTCCTCCACAATTGTCGCTGCTTGCTTTTTAAAAACAGCAAATAGCGGATGCTGTTTGCCATTAATCACAGGTATGACCGCATCATAGTGCAAGGCATTGTTAACCAAGGCTTCGGCCAGCTCTCCAGAAACAAACGGCATATCACAGGCCACAATAAAATTAACATCGTAGGCTGACGCCATAAGGCCTGCGTGTACTCCGGCGAGAGGCCCCATGCCAGGGTATTGATCCGGGACCATTCGTACACCTAAAAATTCATATTGTTCAGAATCATTCGTTACTAGAATTATATCATCAAAAAGAAGTTTTAGCCTATCTGCTATTCTTTCAATATTCGTTTTTTCATTTATTTTCAGCAAGGCTTTGTTGGTGCCCATCCGGCTGGATTTCCCGCCTGCTAGAATAATGGCTGCAGCTTTCATAAATTACCCTCTCAATGAACGACTTTTTTCTCCCTTACCGGAGAATATCCATTATCTTGAGCAACAATGTCAAGGTGAATGGATAAAAGATCTAATAAAGCAACTGAAGGCTTTGTTATAAATTGTTTTGTATCTATAATTTTAATATAGCCGTTACATTGTTCGCAAACCTGGATTTGCATAGCAGATTCGCCCTCAATTGATAAAAAGTGAATTGTTGTATGGTCTTCATTACCACAGTGTGAGCACTCTAAGCGTTTGGCATGCCAGTGGGCATGACAGCGCGGGCATTGAATGACCTTTTTTCCTTCCTCATCAAGTGTCGCAAGTCTCACCGGCTCAAAACAAACAGGACAGTATTCACTTATATTCATTCTTTCAACTTCTGGCTGAGCCTTTTCTGCAATTAATTGTAGGAAGGGACGGAGAGCAACCTCAGCAAGGAATTGCGGGAGTGATTCTAAGATTTCATGTTCTTCGGCGAATCGCTTAAAATAGGTATAGTCAACAAAAAAGGCCTCTCCAAACCAATTAATTAGGGTTTCTTCCGTTAACAGACTGGGGATTTTTGATAGCTCTAATTCTAATTCGGGTTTAAATTCAATCATCAAATCTATTAATTCCATTATCCACCGTTTGTATCTTGGCATATCCAACTCAAACTCGGCTAATTCAGCTATAGGAGCCCCAGCTTCTGCTTTATCAAAGTTAATTTTGAAGGGCCTCCATTCTATTTGAAGCTTCCATTGTTCTTGAAGCTTGATAATTTCCTTTTGCAGTTCCTGGTATTCATTTGAAACAACGGATTTAATCATCGTTTGCACACCTCTTATATTAAATAGTTTTTGTGAGAAGAAATGGCTGTCTTATATCCGACAGCCATTTCCTTTTCTTAACTTTTATACTTAGTTTACTGTCTATCTGCAGCGCTTAGAGGCTCAAGGCGCTTCCGCTTTTCGATTATTAAGCACCCCGTTTATGCTTAGGATCATCCAAGTTAGGGAAGTTGCCCTTTTTCACTTCTTCATCATACCAATCCTCATAGTGTCCTTTTGCCCACCATGCCGGAACCTTACCTGTTACAACACCGGAATAACCTGGTCTAGAGTGTTTGTGAACAACAGACAGGTAAATGTGTCCGACAATAACCGCAATTCCTAAGCCAAAGCCAATGTTATGAAGGACGTAACCCCATTGAACAAGTGCTCTCGGGAAATATTCAGGAAACCACATCGTAAAGCCTGAAGCGATAACCAAAATTGCACAGAAAATTTGCAAAATGGAGTTAATCTTTTCACCTGCATTAAAGAATGTTTGTCTTATATGCCCAAACTTAAAGCCAAACAATTCTTTGACGAAATTACCGAAAAATTCGAGATCACGCTTTTTCCATGTGACTAATTCTTTCATCCAAAGAAAAAGGAACTTCGGACTAAAAATTAACAAGATGAATGTAGGCGTTATGAACGCTACTGCGAAAATTCGGTGCAATAGCCGTGCCATGGCTGGTCCGCCGAAAACGGGATACAGCCAGTCAAAGAATTCGGTATACATTGGAAGGGCCGTGATGTATAGGGCAAAGAAGGCAATTCCATTAATGGCATGTGCCCAAACAAATGCCTTTGGGAAGCGGCGAATTTGCTCATTAGCTTTCGGATGCTTCTGATTATTACTCATGGCCCTCACCTCCGTCTTCATGACCTTGTGTTTTTTTACTGATAATGGTATTCGTAATAAATGCTCCGACAATTGCCATGGTTGTTGCACCTAGCATCATTTTGCCGACTGGCTGTGCATAGTCTTTCCAAACAACCGCAGAGGTTGGAACCTTAGGGTTTTCCGGAAGGCCATATACACTTGGTTTTTCAGCTAGTAAATAGATCGTATGCGTGCCGCCAACACCCTGCGGATTATAGATATTCGCATTTGGAAAACGGTCTTTCACTTCACTTAAGCGTTTTTGTGCTATGGCAAGCATGTCATCTTTTTTGCCAAACTGCATCGCGTCTGTATGGCAGGTTGTTACACAGGCAGGCTGCAAACCTTCTTCAAGACGATCGGTACACATCGTACACTTTTGAGATTTTTGATATTCTTTACCCTTCTTATCTTTGTAAGTCTTTAATGAGATGACTTCAAATGGACAGTTTTGTACGCAATAGCCGCAGCCTACGCACTTATCATGGTCAATTACAACAGACCCAAATTTTGAGTAGCTGATGGCGTTCTCAGGACATACCTTTTCACAGGCTGCCGTATCACAATGGAAGCAGGATGAGTGACGGAAGAGGTATTCTAAATCGCCTTTTCCGTTTTCATGCTCTACATATTGGAGAACATTCCATGTATCAGCACTAGTCTTTGGATGTGATTGAGCACTTCCTTGGAATGCGGTTACTTCTGCCGGAAGGTCATTCCAGTTTTTACAGGCAACCATACAGGCCTTACAGCCATCACATCTGGTAACGTCAACGTATTTTACGTATTCAGCCATCGTTAAGCCCTCCTTATGTCACATAGGAATGCTTTATATTCCGGAATCATCGTGTTGGCATCCCCAATATGTGGAGTCAGGCGGTTGGCTGTAGCTCCTGTTGCATACCCTTTGTATCCAAAATTCCATGGCATTCCAATTTGATGCACCTTTTTGCCTTTAACCGTAAACGGCTTGTAGCGCTTTGTGACCAATGCATAGGCTTCAATTTTGCCGCGCGCAGAGGTAACAATGACTTTGTCCTTATTTGTGATGCCTTTCTCTTTAGCCAATTCTTCACTTATTTCCACATACATATATCGTGCAATCTCTGCCAGCCATTCTTGGTTACGTGTCATCGAACCTGACTGCCAGTGTGCTTCGACCCGATAGGTGGTTGCAACAATCGGGTAGTCCACCTTGAAGCCGCGTTTGTTAAAATCTCCATCATTAATGACAATTGCAGGGTTATATTCTACTGATGAGAATGCATTTGGTACTGGGCTTTCATATGGCTCATAGTGTTCTGGGAATGGGCCGTCATTCATAGTTGGAGCAAATAATAATGCAACACCGTCTTTGTTCATCATGAAAGCACCTGTTCCGCCTGGATCAGTTGGGGCTGTAACTGCTTTAAAGTCAGGGACATCATTTCCGACCCATTTTTTTTGAGCAGCATCCCACCAAATCACTGCTTTTTCCTGGCTCCATGGCTTACCGCTAGGATCAGCTGCTGCGCGGTTGTAAAGAATTCGGCGGTTTGCCGGCCATGCAAAGGACCAGTTTAAGAAGTTTCCGCCGCCTGTATCCTTATTATCACGGCGTTGGGAAAGATTTTTTCCCTCTTCGGGATAGAAGCCGGAATAAATCCAGTTACCGCTTGAAGTTGTGCCATCATCTTTTAAATCACCAAAGGTCTTTAATAATTTGCCAGTTTTAAGATCGTAGCCATTGATTTCTTTGGCAATTTGGTCTAAATCTGGCGCTTCGCCCATGCCATAATTCCAATCAAGTGCTAAGAATGGCTTGTCAGCAGATTTTGGACTGTTTGCATATAGCTTTTTAAGCTTCACAGCCAGCTCATGGACGATATCAAGGTCCGGACGAGACTCGCCTTTTGGCTCAATCGCTTTCCAGCGGTATTGCATCCAGCGGGAGCTGTTTGAAATACTTCCTTCTTTTTCAAAAGAAGAACAGGCTGGAAGCAGGAAGACTTCTGTATTGATCTTGGCTGGGTCATTGCCGGCTTCTTTTTGCCAGAAGGCTGACGTTTCAGTCTCCCATAGGTCAACCGCTATCAGCCATTTGAGGTTACCAAGAGCTTCCTTTTCCTTGCCGGCGTTCGGTCCGCCGACAACAGGATTGGTGCCCCAAAGGAACGCACCCTCAAGTTCATTGTTGTACATGGCCTTAAATAAGTTAATATGTGAGTAGTTCTTATTCCCCTTCGGCAGGAAGTGGTACCCAAACTCATTATCCTTCGTTGCATTGGTGCCATACCAAGATTTCAATAGGCTGACAACAAATTTAGGTTTGTTGCTCCAATAGCCTGATGGCGGAGTTTCTTTTTTCAAGTATCCGGCAAGTGTAGCATGTTCAGGAACCGTTGCTTTTGGCGCAGCAAGGTAGCCCGTTAAGTTATCCCACAGTAAACCGAAATCGGTAGAACCTTGAACGTTGGATTCGCCGCGCATTGCATTGATTCCTCCGCCTGGCAGCCCAATATTACCTAAGAGAAGCTGCAGGATGGCAAAGATTCGGACGTTTTGAGAACCAACTGTATGCTGAGTAGTCCCCATCGCGTAGAGAATCGTACCTGATTTACCCACTTTTCCTGTTTCACAAAAGGCTTTACAAACCTTCATGTAATCTTCTTTTGGTGTTCCTGTTACGGCTGTTACGGTATCCACATCGTAGCGGGAATAGTGTTGTTTCATTAATTGAAAGACCGAACGAGGATGCTGTAACGTTTCATCCTTCACCGGTTTTCCATCAGGAGTGGTTTCAATCACCCATTTTGTTTTATCGTAAACTCGTTTTGCTTCATCATAACCGGAGAAAAGACCATCTTTAAAATCGTAGCCCTCCTTCACGATAAAAGAAGCATTCGTATATTTCACAACATACTCTTTATGAATGAGATTGTTTTCAATAGCATATTTAATCATACCGCCAACAAACGGAATATCCGTTCCAGAACGAAGCGGGGCATAGAGATCAGATACCGCAGATGTACGTGTATAACGTGGATCCACGCTGATAATTTTTCCGCCTTTTTCTTTCGCCTTTGTCAGCCATCTAAAACTGATTGGATGATTTTCAGCAGGATTTGCTCCCATAATGAGGGCACAATCTGTCCACTGAAGGTCATTCCAGTGATTTGTCATTGCTCCACGACCAAATGTAGGTGCCAGACCGGCAACCGTAGAACTATGTCATATTCGTGCCTGGTGCTCTAAGTAAGTCACACCAAGCCCTCTCATTAATTTTGATACTAGATAAGTTTCTTCGTTATCAAGTGCCGCGCCGCCAAGGCTGGCAATCTTTTCTGTTTTGTTTACGATGATGCCTGCTTCTTTCTCAACAAATGAAGCATCACGTGTATCTTTCGTACGTTTGGCAATGGTGTCAAGCATCCATTCCCAATCTTTTTCTTCCCACTTATTGCTCCCAGGAGCACGATATAGTGGTTTTGTCAGCCGTTTTTCAGATGTATATATTTGGCGTAATGTCGTTCCTTTACTGCATAGCTTACCTTCGTTAATTGGGTTATCCGGATCCCCTTCCGTATAAACCACGGTATTATTTTTGGTGTGGACGAGTATCCCGCATCCTACACCACAAAAGCAGCAAATGGTTGGTGTTACAGTAGCTTTGGCAATCTTGAAATCTTTTGTTTTTGCATAGGCTTTTTTATCATTAAAACCTAGTTCAACTACTGCAAGGGTAGCAGCCGTTGCACCAGATAGTTTTAAGAATTGCCGGCGGTTTAAGTTCATTTCAACCATCACTATTCTCCTTCCCAAAAATGATTAGACATCCCTCTATAAGCTTAAAGCGCCTCTCCCTTTGGGCTGGCAGCTTACCGCTTTATCTCTCTATTATTCTGCCTTTAGTTTTTCTCTGTTTGTTAATTCCCCCCTTCAACGGTTCTCTCAAAGTCTATTTCTTGGGTAATATCATTTTTGACTCTTCCTGAAGAGGTATAAATGACAGCCATTTTTCCTCTTAAATAGCCGATTACCTCTATATTTAAAAATTTCGCCAGCTGCACAGCCTGTTTGGTAGCGGCCGTACGGGAGCCGATTACAGGAAAGCCAAATTTCGCCGCCTTTGAGAGCATTTCATATGAAACCCTTCCAGTTGTAAGTAAAATCAACCGTTCAGGAGGTAAACCCTTTCTTAGTGCATAGCCAATAATTTTATCCACCGCATTATGGCGGCCGATATCCTCACGGATCGTGATTGCGCCATCCTCCTCCACAATACAAGCGCCATGCATTCCACCGGTTTCTAGATAAAGAGACGATTTTCCAGCAAATTCACTTCTCTTTTTTAATAGATAACTTAAGTCATATTTTTGACCTGAGGACACTTCGGCAAAGCCTTTGACATCCGTCATTGAGAAGAAGGTGACACCTCTGCCGCATCCGGCCGTATAGTGTTTCTTTTTCGAAAAAAATTGGTCTTCATCAAAATGGGAGTGAAGGGTAACGTGGATTGCTCCCATATTTTCATCTATGTTGACAGCTTCAATATCGTTTGCATCCTGAATAAATCCTTCAGAAAACAAATATCCGTATGCCCAATCTTTCAGGTCATATTTCGTTAATTGAAAAACAGCTATTTCGCAGCTGTTTAGATGTAAGGATATTGGATATTCATCGGGACAGCTCTTACGGTTCATACATTCCCTCCTCCTCAAGGATATTTTCCGTATTTATTATTGTAAAAATAGGACCCATGTCACTCAGCGATTTAAGTCACAGCATTAAGAGGAACTGCCTATTGAAAGCGAGATATTAGTAATAAAAGTATTTAGACTCCCGTAAAAAATCCCGGCATTACCACACTGTGATTATTTGTGTCAGATTTCTAACAAATTAACTCTTGTCGCTAGATATGATATTCACCTCAGAAAACGGTTACATTTTTAGACTACGTTGCTTTTGTATTTATCGTACTTCTCTACCAATATTTTGAAAGTAATATTTATCACTTGGGATGGTTTCTAATAGTACTATTGGTCTATTTGTCATTTTTTTGTAACTATTAACTGCAAACGATTTGTCCATTGTCGATTCATGTTATATTTTTTATTTTGATTTATAATAAGGAAGGAGTTATTTTTCAAAAGGAGGTTTACATAATGACTATAAAAAAGGTACTAACAATAGCTGGTTCCGATTCAAGCGGCGGCGCCGGGCTTCAAGCGGATTTAAAAACATTCCAGGAGCTTGGCGTATACGGAATGACAGGGATTACCTGTATCGTGACCATGGACCCAAGGGGCTGGCATCATAACGTGTTCCCGATTGATGTCAATATCCTGGAAAAGCAGCTGGATACGATTCTTTCCGTTGGGATTGACGGGATGAAAACAGGTATGCTTGGCACCGTTGAAATCATCGAGCTAGTAGCACGAAAGATTGATGAACATCAATTAAAGAATGTTGTCATTGACCCTGTTATGGTTTGTAAAGGGGAAGATGAAGTGTTAAATCCGGAAACCGCTGACGCTATGAGGGAACTGCTTCTTCCACGCGCCTATGTGGTCACACCAAACCTGTTTGAGGCTGGTCAGCTAGCAGGAATGAAGACACCAAAAACAATCGAAGAAATGAAAGAAGCAGCTGCAAAAATTCACGATCAAGGGGCTAAGTTCGTGTTGATTAAAGGCGGCAGCAAGCTTCAAACAGAAGAAAAGTCCATTGACCTTCTATTTGATGGGAAAGAATTTCAGATTTACGAATCCGAGAAGATTGAAACAAACTATACCCATGGTGCAGGCTGTACGAATTCTGCGGCAGTCGCAGCGGAGGTTGCTAAAGGTAATTCCGTTTATGATGCCGTCGATGTTGCGAAGAGATTTGTTTCTGCCGGTATCCAGCAAGGTTTCCCTTTAAACGAATATGTAGGTCCAACCTGGCACGGTGCCTACCGCAATAAGAAAGCAGTCACAGAGTATTGTGAGGACTGCTAGGAATAACTCCCATTTAATAAGGTCGAACGAATTGTTCGGCCTTTTCTTTTTCGATAAGCACGCTTTTCGCATTTTTCAAATCATTTTAGTATGATAAATACATTATTAACAACAATACTGATTAGTTATCATCCATTTTTTCAAGAGCGAAAGGAGGCAGCATTTTTTTGGAAGCCATTGATGTTAAACAGGTTCAAGAAACGATTAACCGTTTTGCCGATAAGGATGTCTATATTCACCTTGAAACAACCAACGGTGCCTACGCATCCCATAACGACCAATCCTTCTTTTCTGCCGGAGCTTACATTCGCAATGCCCTTGTCCGTTATGAACTAGGGAAGATTACGGGCAGCGGACCTTATCGGGTTGGTTTAAAAATAAACCTCGGCTGGATTTACGCAGAAGGCATCACCCATTTTGAGATTGATGAAGAAAACCACCTATTACTTGCCGGTCATGACCATGACGGAAAGCTTGCCGTTGCATTAGAAATTAGTGCTGTACCATTTGAATAGAAAAGCGGAAGCGCCTTGAACAGGGGCGACAGGCATATGACGAGCCGGCGAGAAGGTTGTTCTTTAACCTCCTTGACGGATTGGCTTAGACCTAAGAGCCCCTAGGCGCTGGAGCTAGACATTTCATAATTTACATGAAAGGAGAATGATTTTATGGAAAAACAACGCCATGTTTTAGTCGTTTTCCCTCATCCGGATGACGAGGCGTTTGGGGTATCTGGCACCATTGCCACCCATGTCGAGAACGGAACTCCCGTCACCTATGCCTGCTTAACCTTAGGGGAAATGGGACGCAATATGGGAAATCCCCCGTTTACGAATCGTGAAGAACTTCCGAAAATTAGAAAAGAAGAATTAAAGGCTGCTGCGGAAGCATTAGGAATCCAAGACTTACGGATGCTTGGATATCGTGATAAAACGATTGAGTTTGAAGATGATGAGAAACTGACAAACCGGATTGCAGACATTATTGATGAGGTAAATCCTTCTTTGATTATCACCTTCTATCCTGGTTATTCGGTTCATCCTGACCATGATGCCACTGGTGCGGCGGTCGTACGGGCGGTTGAAAAAATGCCCGCAGCTGCACGGCCAACCTTACACTGTGTAGCCTTCTCCAAAAATTGCATCGATGAACTTGGCGAAGCCGACATCATTCATAATATTACGCCTGTAGCTGATAAGAAACTGGCCGCGATTCAGGCACACCGCTCGCAAACAGAGCATTCGTTTAAAGATACGATGAAAAAACTAAAAAATCAGGATCCGCAGCTTATGGTTTGGCTTAACAACGAACGGTTCTGGACCTATAAATTCTCATAAGAAAAGTCCTTCACTCGAAGGGCTTTTTTGTTTCCTAATTTCCCTCCATAAAAAGTGATGAAATTCACAAAACGTTCAAATATCTCGAAGCCCGATATCACTCATCTTTTTCAACCACTTCACAAAACGTTCAAAAACTTATTTAAAAATGTGCTCCACGTCACAATTTTCCCTGTACCCTGCATTTACGATGAAGATGTTCATTTGATTAATAGGAGGGGGAAAATCTTGCAAAAAGCAGTCATTAGCTTTGTTATTTGTGCACTAATTGGGTTTGGCCTTGGCTACCTGGTTTTTGGTGTCATAATGGGTGCCTCTGAAAAACAGCCGCAAGTTGCACAAACAGAGACAAATGCTACAAACTCAGCCACAACAGAATCGAAAGAGACAAAAGAATCGGCGGCGACTACTTCTGCTGTCAGTGAGGACAACATACTAAACAAAAAAGGATGCCTCAACTGTCACAGCGTTGAATCGCTTAATTTAAAGGGCGGAGCAGTAGGACCAGACCTTTCACAAGCGTTCATTAACGTGGAAGGAAAGCATGGCAAGCCGATTGAGGAATTCTTGAAAGCGCCTACTTCAGCAGTCATGTCAGGTGTTATTGGTAAAAACCCATTAACAGATGAAGAGCGCCAACAAGTATTAGATTTCCTTAAACAAGCGTCAGAAACCAAATAAGTGGAAGCGCCTGTTTAGCGACGTATGGATTGGATCCGCTCCGAATGAGATAAAGGAAACACGGAGCTCCAGTCGATTCGATGTTGACTTATCGTAGGAGGAGAGGGCCAATACACTAGTCGCTAGGTGCTGGAACTGGATAGTAATCGAAGTTATTTGTTTTATCTAATTATTATAAGGTGGTGTAGTGTAATGAAAAAATGGATTCCGATTGCATCGGGATTACTTGCTGGTTTTGTTGCCGCAACGATTTCGTTTGCGGACTTTTCAGCAAAAACAAATACAGAGGCTGCTGCCAGCAACAAGAGCGATGCCGAAAAGGTTTACGTACCATTTGGTGAAAAAGATGACTATTACCTATTTGCATCTGGCGGCCATTCAGGGCAAATGTTTATTTATGGAGTGCCGTCCATGCGAAAAATTAGAACGATCCCTGTCTTTTCGCCTGATCCTGCAACAGGATATGGCTTTGATGAGGAATCAAAGAAAATGTTGGGGAACTATACATGGGGTGACCTTCACCATCCAGCCTTCTCTGAAACAAACGGTGACTATAACGGAAAATATATGTTTGCCACAGATGTCGGTAACAGCCGTGCAGCCGTCGTCGATCTTAAAACATTTACAACCAAAGACATCATTCAAGTACCGAATACCGCAGGGCCGCACTGCGCTGCATTTGTAACAGAAAATACAGAGTACATGTTCCTGCCAACCCGGTTTGCCGTCCCAGTTGGTCAAAAATATGAATCGCTCGACAACTATAGCAAAGAGTACCGCGGTGTGATGTCTGCTGTTACGTTTGATGAAAAGAATGAAAAGCTCGGGATTGCCTATCAGGTTGCCCTGCCGCCATGGTCCTATGATCTTTCAGATGCAGGTAAAAAAGGTTCAGCCGATTGGGCCGTTATGACCACCTACAATACAGAAGAAGCAACCACCAATCAAGAAATAAATGCCTCCCAGGCCGACCGTGATTATATTGTTCTTTTTAACTGGAAAGAGCTTGAGAAAATGGTCAAGGAAGGCAAGTACGAGAATGTTGGCGGCCAAAAGATGATTTACCCTGAAAAACAAAAAGGCGGCATTTACTTAGTCCCTGTCGCGAAGTCGCCGCACGGCGTAGATGTTACACCGGACGGCAAATACTTTATTGCTTCTGGTAAACTTGCCCCTTCTATGACTGTATTTTCATTTGAAAAAGCCTTTAAAGCCGTCGAAAATAAGGATTTTGCCGGAGAACGCAACAGTATTCCCATTCTTAACTACAAATCCGTCATGGAACGAGAAGTTAACCCTGAGAATGCCCTAGGACCGCTTCATACGCAATTCGATGATAAAGGCATGGCCTACACCACCATGTTCATCTCATCTGAAATCGTTAAATGGAATCCAAAAACGGGCGAAACATTGGACCGTGTACCAGTTCAATATTCTCCAGGACATTCAGTGTCTGCTGAAGGTGACACCGTTGCCCCTGACGGCAAATGGCTCGTCGCTTTGAATAAGATTGCCAAGGACACCTATTTATCCGTCGGTCCGTCCCATCCTGAATCGATGCAATTAATTGATATCAGCGGCAAGATGAAAGTTATCCAATCTGCACCTGTTGATCCTGAGCCGCATTATGCGCAGATGATTAAGGCTGATAAGATCAAGACCATTAATGTCTACCCTAAAGATGAAAAGAATAAGGACGCCGTCTATAAAAAGGATGATACGAAAATTGTCCGTAAAGGCAATGAAGTTCATGTCTACGGTATTGCGATGCGTTCCAAGTTTATCTTTGATTCAGAAGCAAAACGTCCTGACGTCATTGAAGTCAACCAAGGAGATCATGTCTTTATCCATTTGACCAATATTGATTTTGATGAGGATATTACCCACGGTTTTGCGATTAATAGCTACAACTTAAACATGGAAGTTCAGCCAGGTCAAACCAATACATTGGAATTTACAGCAAACAAAGCAGGTACGTTCCCGCTGTATTGTACTAACTTCTGTTCTGCTCTGCACCAAGAAATGAACGGTTACTTCCTGGTAAAACCGAAGAATTAAGAAATAAGTTGAGGAGATTGGGAACGGGTATCGGATGGACTGATATCCGCTCCTCCTTCAACCAAAAAAACACTATTAAAGGTGTGATTAACTTGTATGCTAAAACGAAAAAATTATCAGTTGTGAGCTCATTCCTGATTACTCTCTCTGCCTTGCTGCTTATTGCTTCATTATTTTTCCCATGGTGGAAGATGATCTTCTTTGCTCCCCAATACCCGGAGGGGTTAAACATTATCGTTTATCCTAATAAATTGGAAGGGCAAATTGACATCGTAAACGGGCTTAACCACTATATCGGCATGGCTAATTTTAGTAAAGCCAATTTCCCGGAATTATCCTACTTATCCTATCTCGTTGGCGGACTGGCTGCAATCATCCTATTAACAGCCATCCTGAGAAAAAAATCAGTCCTTTACGGGGTGATTAGTATTATGGCAGCGGGCGGTATCCTCGGTGTACTTGACCTAAGAAAAGCCCTGCATGATTTCGGGACCAATCTCAGCCCACAGGCACCTATTAAAATAGATCCATTTGTTCCACCGATTCTGGGCCATAATACCGTCGCAAATTTTGTCACCAATAGCGTTCTTGGCACAGGTTCCTATCTATTGATCGCAGCCTTTTTATTATTGTTGATTCCGTTATGGAAGGACCGAAAGTAATATGAAAAAGTTCTCTCTCTTTCTACTTGTTTTTTCGCTCATGATCCTAATCAAACCAGAAAAAAATATCGCCGCTGAAAACCTGCAGGCAATGATTGACAACCTGAAAGAGGGAGCGGTATTAAAACTTAAAGATCAAACCTATGAAGGTAATATTGTTATTGATAAAAGCATGAAGATTATTGGTTCAGAAAGAACGGTGATTAAAGGAGACGGAACAGGTAACGTGATTTCCATCAAGGCTCCTCATGTGAAACTGAGCCATCTGACAGTCAGCCATAGCAGTATGGACCGGAACTCGTCAGAGGAATATGCGGCGATTAAGATTTATAGCAATCATAATGTGGTAGACCATATTACCATCCGTGATTCCTTTCACGGAATCTATTTAAGCCAGGCACATCATAATATCATCCGTTCTAACCAGATAACGGGCTTAGGAAACGGTGAGATTGCCTCGCAGGGAAATGGCATTCATGTTTATTACGCCAATCACAATCGATTAGAACAAAACACAATTGAAGGCACCCGTGACGGGATGTTCTTCGACTATGCAAACAACAATCACAGCATTGGAAATAAAATAAGCCATACCCGTTATGGCCTGCATTATATGTTTTCCGATGAAAATAGTTTTAAGAATAATATCTTTACGATGAATACGGGCGGCGCAGCCATCATGAATTCCAATCATCTCAAACTCGAAGATAATCAATTTATCGTTAACTATGGAAATCAATCGTTTGGCCTCTTACTTTTACAAGCCAACGATAATTATATAGCAAATAATACGTTTTACATGAACCAGCGCGGCCTCTACATTGATCAGGCCACCCGAAACACCTTGAAGGGCAACCACATTAGCCAAAACCAAATAGGGATTGAACTGTGGGCGAGCTCCAGCCGGCAAACCTTTACGCAAAACCATATTACAGACAACACCATTCCAGCTGTAACCTTAGGCGGCCAAGGCGGGCACAATACCTGGAGCCAGAATGGAAAAGGCAATGATTGGGGTGCAGCCTTTCCACTGACAGATTTAAATCAGAACGGGATTGGAGACTTCCCGGTTACCTATCATTCTTCCCTCCATCAACTAATTGAAGACCAAGAACTAACAGGCTTATTTTTAAAAAGTCCTGCCATTCCAATCTATGAAAAAATAAATCAGACGCTGAAAAACGATGAAATCATGTTTCAAGACCTGCACCCGTTAGCAGCAAAAAAAGGTAATGATTCTTCGATTCTATTTGTTGGGCTTGGGCTAGTGATTGGCTTGATTTTACTAAAAGGGAGACATCTGCTATGCATTACATTTGGAAGGAATGGAAGGAAAACTTAAGAGGGAAAGGGCTCTGGCTTTCTTTAAGTATTATTGTCATCCTAACGATCAGCATTTTGTTTCGATCCTCTGCCCTTTCATATGATCAAGGCTTTTATATTCTTTTAATCAATTTATTGGATTCACTTATCTACTTCATCCCGATTCTCTGTTTATTTATAGGGGCTTTTTCAATTTTTCAAGAAAAAGAACAAAAAACCTTAATCATGCTGTTAACCAAGAAGGACCATTATTCAAGCTTTTTTCTTAAGAAAAGCCTTGCTCTGTTTATAGTGGTGTTAGTCCCGCTTGTAACCTGGTTTTTCCTATATCTATTACTAATAAAATTTAATTTCCAGCTGGATATAAAAAGCTATTTACTTTTTGTCCTCGCCATGGTCGTGATGTCACTTGTATTCTTGCAAATGGGGGCGGCCATTGGCAGCTTCAGCCGATCACGGATGCAAATTATTGGCTATACGATTTTTGTGTGGTTTTACTTTTTCTTCTTGCACGATTTTATCTTGCTGTCTTTTTTACCAGATGTCACTCATGAAAATGTAAAGCTATTTTCTTTTATTTATTTTTTAAATCCGCTTCAAGCAGTAAGAATGTTCCTAGAAACCGGGATGGGTGTTTATTCCTTTGGCCATATGTCGAGATTAATGCAAGCCTTTATGTGGACGAAACCGATCATCTTTTTAGCCGGTAATCTTTTGATTTGGCTTGGGATTTCAGTTGGAACAGCCATCGTGTTTAATCGGAAGGAGGGCTACGAATGATTGAGGTCACCCATTTAAACCAATCCTTTGGTAAAAAAACGATATTAGATTCCGTGACTATTAAAATCAATAAGAATGAGATTTGTGCACTCGTCGGCCGGAATGGTGCCGGCAAATCCACATTTATTCATAGTCTTTTAGGGCTATTGCCTGTAAAGCAAGGTTCAATCGCCATTAATGGCATTGAGGTCAAGAAAAAAAATAATGACTGGAAGCGTTCGATTGCTTATTTACCGGAAAAATTTATGCTTTACCCCATGCTGACCGGATTGGAGAATATGAGCTTTTTTGCAGAGGCTGTATCCAAAACAGCCGATCTGCAGAAGATCGAGCAAGTCTTGAAGTCCGTTCGTTTATGGGAGGACCGCGATGTTCAGGTAAAAAAGTATTCAAAAGGGATGCTGCAGCGGCTTGGCCTTGCGATTACTCTTTATCAGGATGCTAACATTCTCATTTTGGATGAACCAACAAGTGGGATTGACCCAATGGGCAGAAAGGAAATCTTACAAGTGCTGAAGTCTCTACATGATAAAACTATCCTGCTCTCTTCTCATCATTTAGATGAAATTAAACAGATCTGCTCCCATGTTGTCTATTTACAGGATGGAAAAATGGAGAAATATACGGTGGCAGATTTTTTGAATACCCATCATTTAGGAGGTAGCGGGGCATGAAAAAATCAGTGTGGTTGTTGTTCTCCTTGTTGCTTGTCATGCTTGCAGGCTGCAAGGCCGAACCTGATTATCAAGTAAAATTCACAAAGGAACTTTATTTTCAAAAAGAAACAAAGATGCCCTTTGAAATTCAAGTAACAGAAAATCAAAAGGCAGTTACAGGCCTAAAGGTGTCCATGGAATTCATGATGACCACTATGGATCATGGAACCTATGATGTCCAACTCGTTGAAGGAAAGAAGGGCACCTATAACGGAAAAGTGGCACTGCCAATGAGCGGTAAATATGAGGCCGCTTTTACGTTAGAAAAAGATGGGAAGAAGACTGAAAAAGTCATTAATATAAATGTGACTCAACCTAAAGGGGTTGCAAGAATAAATGGTGAATGGATTACCAATGAGGATGTTGCCTTTTATAAAATCATTAATCAACTTCAGCTAGTAATGAACCGTGAGGCCGCCAAGCAAAAATACAGCGGAAAGCAGCTAGAGGAAGAGCTTGCTTATTTGGAAAGTCAGGAAAAAGCAAGTGATGAAAAAAACCAATTGTTAACCCAAATCATCCGCCTGCGCTCGATGGCATTGCTTGCCGGGGAAAAGGGGCATAAAGTCACGAATACTGAGGTTGCAGCGGCTGTCAATAAAGTCCGTGAACAATATAGCCATTATGAAGGAACGAAGAAGTTAATCAGCGAGTATGGTGAAAATAAGTTTTGGGCGACGGAACAAGAACAATATAAGCTAATTGTCCTTACCCAAAAGGTCCAAAAGGACATTATGGAAAAAGTCCAAAAGGAAAATCCAAATGCCGGACAGCACGAACTCTACTATCAGGCCCAAACAGAGTATGAAGACCTGCTCATTTCACAAGTTAGTGCGCTGGAGATAGAGGTTCTTTAGGAGATGGGGGTACGGGGAGGCAGATGAAGGACACTTCGGCTCCTGACTCGTACTGATCTGTCCTTCATCCCCCATTAGTCCCTTCCTTCCCTATAAAACCTCTATAATCGCCTGTGCTACACCATGTTCATCATTCGTATCGGTAATCACATCACAAAGTGCTTTAATTTCATAGCTGGCATTCCCCATTGCAACCGATCTCCCGGCCCGCTCGAACATGGAGACATCATTCAAGTTATCGCCTATTGCCATCGTCTCAGCCATGTCAATTCCTTTAGCTTTTGCAAATGCCTCTAGAGCAAGACCTTTTTGAGCCTGTTTATTGGTGATTTCGAGATTCTCGTGGCCTGAAGAGGTAATATCCAAGTCCGACAACTCATGAAGGTCTTCACCTGCTGCTTTGAGTTTACTGCGATCAAAGCAAAATGCCAGCACCTTATAGATTTGATAATTTTCATCCGCAAAAAGAAGCTCATAGTCGTCGGTTTGGTGAATTAAGCCATCACGGATCCTTGCCCCCGCTGCATGTCTAATTTCTTCAGGATCCATCTCAGGATTAGCGCTGACGACAATGTCCACCAAGATGGAAACGGCTTTATCTGGATCAAGTGTGTACGCACCTTTATCAGTATAAACCTCGTAATAGACATCATGTTCGCTCAGTTTAGCTGCAACCGCTCTCGCAAGCGGTTTACTAATCGGGGTAGAAGATAAAACTTCCCCTTCCTTTGAGCGGACCTCTGCCCCATTCACACAAATTACAGGACAGGTTAAGCCAGCCTGTGATAACACATAGGAAGCCTCCTGATAGGACCGGCCTGTTGCCACCACAAATTCTATTCCTTCAGCCTGTGCTTTTAGGATAGCTTGTTTATTTTCTTCACTGATTTGTTGAACTGAATTTAATAATGTTCCATCCATGTCTGAAGCAATACATTTAATCATGTTGTCCACCTTTTCCATTTTTTCTGCCTACAATATTGCCATTCTAACATAGATTAGCAGCCTTTAAAGAATGGTAAGCTCACTCCAAATGCTTACTGCCTTCGCGAACACTTAGGGGAGCTAACTTATGGGCTTCGATAAATTCCTTTACAGATGCAGGATTTGTTTTTGAATACTCTCTCAACGCCCAGCCGATTGCTTTTTGAATAAAAAATTCCTTACTATCAGCATTTTCCATTATGTATCGATAAAGCAGGTCTTCATTCGTCTTTTCTTTATATTTCAGTTGAAAAAGAATCGCGGCCCTCCGCAGCCACATATTTTCATGAATGGCCCAGCCATCAATCGTTTCCTCAATCACCTCTGGAAAATTATCAGCAATTTTCCCCACCGGTTTGGGAGCAATCGCATCAACGGTATCCCACCAGGATTTGGTCGTAATCAGCCATTCCATGAACGGCAGGTCACTTTTTTGCAGCTTCTTCAAAGACTTTTCCATATAAGTTAAGGTCGTATACTGATATTCTCGTTCTTGCTTATTCCAAAGTTCCTCTATTAGCACTTTATTAAAAGGCTCTTTTAAGATTCCTGTTTCCTTAAAAAATTGTTTTTCTAATTCCTTACGTAACGGGGACTTAATTCCCAAGAAAGGGAAATGGCCTTTCATATAATTTTGCATGGGTTCAGCGTTGCCAGCATTGCGATTTTCCTCAAACAGCTTTGTTAATGATGTGATCTTTGTTAACACCAACATCTATCCTTTCACAAATCCATTCCATTACTTGTTCTACTATTTCCCATTTTTCCCTTCATTTTATCCGGATAATCCACTGTTTCGATGACACAATAATAGCAGATAGGGGGGATACATAGATGACAAAGAAATTTAATAAAGGCAGCCGTAATCAAAATTCACCGCAAGCAGGGCACTCAGAAGCTGAATTTGGCACCGAGTTCGTCAGCGGTGATAACAGTAAGGGGAATAAACGCAATAAAGGACAGCAAAGTAAGACCAATCCGCATAAATAATATGCCGGGGATTTCCCCGGCATTATCCTTTTATTGAACCTTACTCGCAGTCAAATCATTTATTTCCTCAGCAATTCTCGCTTGAATTTTTTCAACAACCGAGAAATCCATTGCGGCTACATAAATCTCTTCCAGCTTATCATGCAGTGATTTGGCTTTAGCCAAGAAACTAGTTGCTTCCGTCATTTTGTTTTTATATTTATCGGCAATGTTACTGATAAAATCAGCATATAGCTCATCGGTACCAGGCTCAATCAATAGCTCATACATATCAATGATCTCATCACCGTCTCTGCTTGGGAAATATTCATGCGGCGCCGTACTGTCAAAAATCGCTACACCCATCTCCCTGAAAATAACCATATCAAGGCTGTGCGGGTCAAAACCGCAATGATAGACTTCTACATCAATGCCGCGCTCTTCACCTGCAGCTGCCAGCTTTTTCAGCATAGTTGATTTCCCTGAGCCTGGACGCCCTTTGATAAAATAGCGTTTTGGTATTTCCTCGGTTAGATTTGGGACAAAATCAACGGCTCCCTGCGGCGTAGCAGCCCCTAAAAAGCGATGGCGGACATCCGGGGTCTTATTTAACTTTATTTTTCCGAAGAAGGAATCAATCAATTTTATTGTCAATTGGTCCGCTTTTATAAAATCCATACTGTTAATATAAATTGTTTCCCACTCATCATGAATCTCCAATGCTTCATTAAACGTTGCATAGGCCTTCTGAAAGGAGTAACTGATCTGATTGGTCAGCTTCACAATCACATGTTTTTGTACATTCAGGGCGCGGGAGTCCCAAGCCTCACCAAGATTTATATATTCTTCAACTGCACCGGGTGCCTTAGGCTCAATCACATGCGGCGCCGTACCGTCTACAATACCAACCTTTAAAGCTGGAATGATCACACCATCGATCGAGTTATTATCAGAAGAACAATGAAGCAACTCAATATTGTAGCCCTTTTCAACCCACTCCTGGCCAATTTTCTTCATAAGTGAGGATTTACCGGTTCCCGGTCCGCCTTTTAAAATAAACAATCTCTCTAATCCTTGTAGGTTGGAGTCATAAAGACTATAAAAACCTCTGGCAGTATTACCGCCGGCAAAATAATTTTTGATTTTTCCTGCCACCCATCAACACTCCCTTTTAACAAATCAACTTCGCCTTTTCCTTAAGAGGTATTAGACTAGTTTTCTAACAAGCAAAGGTTATCTAAAGCTTAAAAGTCAACCCTTATGCAGTTGCTTTCACTTTTCAGATTATCTTATGCTTTTTTGTTTTTTAGGTGAGTGCCTATGAAAAAATTTATCTTACATGATTGCTCAAGGAAGATTGTCAGTCCTTCGTTCATTTAGTCACTGAGATAAATTCAGCCTTTGTAACTTCCTGTAATTTATTTGGTTCAAGCACGATCTGAACACCAATTTTACCGGCACTTACGACCATTGATTCCATCCCTCTGCTGCTTTCATCAAGGAATGTCCTATACTCTTTTTTCATGCCAATCGGTGAGCAGCCGCCGCGGATATAGCCTGTCCACTTTTGTATATCCTTCATGGGCAGCATCTCCATGCTTTTTTCCCCCGCCGCTTTGGCGGCCTTTTTCAAATCCAGTTCCTCCGCTACGGGTATGACAAATACAAAAATATTTTTACTAGCACCTTGGGCCACAAGGGTTTTATAGACCTCCTTAGGATCCTTTCTAATCTTTTCAGCTACCGATATTCCGTCAATTTTCCCATCTTTATGATTGTATGTAAGCATTTCATACTCGACCTTTTTTGCGTCAAGTATCCGCATCGCATTTGTTTTTGCCTGTGCCATCGCCATCATCCTTTAAACCATTTATATATTGGCATTATATCATTTGCCATTTTGGATTGAAAAACCTTGACATACACAAAATCATCCAATATCTGTCACCCGTTTGTCACTCTATTAAGCAACTATTATAGTAAACTAAAATTAAGATCATACCGTAACTACATTGAGATCGGGCAGATGGCCGCTACCAAGCCATATATATCCCTGTGAAAACAATCACATTTTTACTTTAACTCGCGCAAATTTTTTATTTAAAAAAAGTATTCCCCCATAAATTGACTGAGGTGAAAACGATGAAATACGATTTAGTGTTATTACATGCCCCTAGTGTATATGACTTTAGAAAGAACTCGTTACTTGCCGGTCCCATTAGTGATGTGGTCCCATCCTCACCCGTGTTTGAGATGTACCCGATTGGGCTGACAAGTATTGCCGATTATTTAGAACAGTATGGCCTAAAGGTAAAAATTATTAATATTGCGAACCGCATGCTGATGAGTGACAAATTTGATGTCGAAGCAAAGCTGCGAAAAATAAAAACGAAGGCATTCGGAATCGACCTTCATTGGCTGCCGCATGCACACGGAAGTATTGAACTCGCAAGGATTGTAAAAACCCTTCATCCTGAAACGCCCATTATCTTTGGCGGCTTATCGGCCACTTATTATCATAAGGAGCTAATCGAATATCCATTTATTGAATTTGTTATGCGCGGTGACTCAACCGAAAAGCTGATGCTTTTACTCATGAATAAAATCGAAGCAGGTAATACCCATTATGCTGATATTCCTAATCTTACTTGGAAAAAAGGAAAAGAATGCGGTTACAACCCCATCACCTACGTTCCAAGAGACTTGGATGACATTGATGTTCCAGGCTATCGCTATACCATTCGATCTGTGTTTAAATATCGCAACTTCCTTGATCCGCTGCCATACAATGGCTGGCTTCAGTATCCTAACACGGCCTTGTTAACGGCGAGAGGCTGTACCCAAAACTGCTTAATCTGCGGTGGATCGAGAGAGGCATATGACCAAAACTGTAATCGGAATTCACTGGCATTACGTTCTCCGAAGAAGCTTGCCAGTGATATTCAATTCATTTCACGTTTCAGCCGCGCCCCTATTTTTATCCTGCATGACCTTCGTCAAGGCGGGCGGGAATATGTCCGAGAATTTTTCAGCCGGTTAAAAGAACTCCATTTAAAAAATGAAATTGTGTTTGAATTATTCCAATATACTGATGAAGAATATTTTAAAATGATAAATGAAAGCGTTCCAAAATATAGTATTGAGATCACCCTTGAAACATATGATGAAAAAATCAGACGCTATAATGGCAAATTTAGCTGCACTAATCAAAAGGTGATTGATACCCTTAATTTTGCTTTAAAACATAATTGTGCAAAGATTGACCTATTCTTCATGGTAGGAATCCCAGGGCAGACCTACACAAGTGCTGTCGAAAATATCGATTTCTGTGAAACCATTCATCTGGCCTGTAATAAGGATCCGAGAATCTTTTACTTTGTAGCGCCACTGGCGCCGTTCCTTGACCCTGCTAGCCCTGCCTTCGAGCATCCAGAAGTACACGGGCTTAAGAAGTATTGCCACACTCTTGAGGACCACCGCAAGGCGATTACTCAGCCATCATGGAAGCATATGTTAAGCTATGAAACAAAGGATATGACACGTGATGATATTGTCAATTCCACTTACGAAGCAGCTGAACGTCTTAATGACTTTAAATTAGAGTACAACTTGATTAATAAAGAGGACTACTATGATATCAGGGAGAAAATTGAAAAATCAAAGGAATATATTAAGAAGATTGACCATGCACTGTCTCTTCCTGCTGATGAGCAAGCGTTTAAATTAGCCAGAATTCAGGAAGAAATCGAGGAGTTAAATAAATATAGTATCTGCGGAAAAAATGAATTGAAGTGGGAGGTACAAAAGAATTACGCTAACTTTTTTTCTCTCGCTTTGGTCGGTATCGAACAGCTATATGAGGATTATGTTAACAAAATCAGGCATTTTTTAAGCCCAAAACGCCGCCAGCAATTTAAACTTGATACAGAATACCAGAAAATAAAATAATTAAAATGGTATCGGATTCTATTCCGATACCATTTTTGGTATAGCTTCAAAATTTAGTGGCCGCCTAAATAAGCAGCTCTAATTTGATCACTCTGGCTCAGTTCTTCAGCTGATCCGGAAGCAACAATTTTTCCCGTTTCAATAACATAGGCACGATCAGCAATAGACAGGGCCATATTAGCGTTTTGCTCAACAAGAAGAATGGTCGTTCCTGTTTTATTGATTTCCTCAATAATTTGGAAGATGGTTTTTACTAATAGCGGTGCAAGACCCATGGAAGGCTCGTCCAACAGCAAAAGTCGAGGTCTCGCCATTAAGGCACGGCCCATAGCAAGCATTTGCTGCTCCCCGCCGGATAAAGTACCCGATAACTGCTTACGGCGCTCCTCCAAACGTGGAAATAACTGATAGACCTTTTCAAAATCTTCCTTGATTCCTTTTTTATCTTTACGTAAGTAAGCACCCAGCTCAAGGTTTTCCTCTACTGACATGTTTGCGAAGACACGGCGGCCTTCCGGAACATGTGAGATTCCTCGTTTTACGATCGATTGAGCAACTTTTCCTGCTACATGTTCATTTTCAAATATGATTTCGCCAGTTTTTGGTTTCAATAATCCAGAAATGGTTTGCAGAAGTGTACTTTTTCCAGCACCGTTTGCGCCAATCAATGTAACGATTTCCCCTTGATTGATTTCCAGGGAAACTCCCTTTAAGGCGTGGATGTTGCCGTAATATACATTTATATTATTGATTTTAAGCATTTAAGAAACCTCCTCGCCTAGATACGCTTCGATGACTTTTGGATTACTTCTGATTTGTTCTGGTGTACCCTCGGCAATTAATTGACCATGGTCGAGCACATAAATTCGTTCACATACTCCCATGACTAGAAGCATATCATGTTCAATTAAGAGGATGGTAAGATTGAATTTTTCGCGGATTAAGGCAATTAAATTCATCAGCTCTTCCGTTTCCTGTGGGTTCATCCCCGCTGCTGGTTCATCAAGCAATAGGAGCTTTGGATTCGCAGCTAAGGCCCGGGCAATTTCCAAACGGCGCTGCTGCCCGTATGGTAAGTTTTTTGCCTTCTCATGTAATACATTATCAAGCTTAAAGATTTTCAAAAATTCAATTGCCTTTTCTTCCATTTCCTTTTCACCAGAAAAGTGAGCAGGGAGGCGGAAGATCGAACTTAAAATCGAATGCTTCGCAAGCGCATGATACGCCACTTTAACATTGTCAAGAACCGAAAGTTCACTAAATAAACGAATATTTTGGAATGTCCGGCTGATACCCTTTTTTGTTATTTTAAACGGCGCGAGGCCATTTAGTTTTTCACCGTCTAAGGATATACTTCCTTCTGTCGGAACATACACACCTGTTAACAGATTAAAGAACGTTGTTTTCCCGGCACCATTTGGTCCAATTAAGCCGACAAGTTCTCCTTTTTTCAATTCCAAATTCACATCAGAAACAGCCTTTAAGCCGCCAAATCGGATTCCGGCATTTTCTACTTTAAGTAACTGTGTCATGCTGCATTCCTCCCTTTAGCCGATTTACCAACCTTAAAGAATGATGTGATTTCTTTTGTGCCCATTAAACCTTGTGGGCGGTAAAGCATCATTACTATCAATACTAAACTATAGATAACCATCCGCAGTTCCGGATAGCTTTGAAGATACGTTGAAATAATCGTTAAAAGAATAGCCGCAATAACCGCACCTGACATACTGCCTAAGCCGCCAAGAACAACAAAAATTAAAATATCAAATGATTTCAAAAATCCGAAGTTGGTCGGCTGGATAATATAAAAGTTATGAGCGTACAAAGCACCGGCAATACCGGCAAAAAAGGCACCAAGTGCAAAGGCAGCAACTTTATAATAAGTTGTGTTAATACCCATTGCATCGGCTGCTATTTCATTTTCACGGATTGAAATACAAGCTCTGCCGTGCGTTGAATTTGTGAAGTTAACAATCACGATGATTGTTAATAATACACAGCCGATTAACCAAGGCCATGTTGTTAAATGGGAGACCGTCATACCGCTTGCCCCGCCAACATAGTCAATGTTTAAAAACACGATTCTCACAATTTCACCAAAACCAAGTGTTGCAATGGCCAGATAGTCACCTCTTAAACGAAGTGTTGGAATCCCAATAATAAGACCTGCTACTGCTGCAGCTATACCACCGACAATTAAAGCGACCGGAAACGGCATGCTTAATTTCATCGTCATAATCGCTGAAGCATAGGCACCAACTGCAAGGAAACCGGCATGTCCAATCGAGAACTGTCCGGTAATCCCAATAATCAAATGAAGACTAACTGCGAGAATAATATTAATTCCAATAAAGAATAATGTATTTACATAAAACTGGTTGATGGAACCACCAGCAATTAGAAATTGCATGACCACTGCAAAAACAACGGCTAAAACGACTGATGTCCAGAAAAACTTTGCTTGTCCTAAAATTTTCATCGTAGAAGCCTCCCCTTAAACCTTTTCCCTAATATTTTTACCAAATAATCCTGCTGGACGGAAAATTAAAATTAAAATAAGGACTACAAACGCAACGCCATCCCGCCATAATGAGTAACCTGCGGCGCTGACGAGTGCTTCAATCACACCTAATAATAATCCGCCGGTCATTGCCCCCGGGATAATTCCGATTCCGCCTAAAACGGCTGCAACGAAGGCTTTTAAGCCTGGAATAATTCCCATTAACGGCTCAATTTTTGTATAGTACATTCCAAAGATTACCCCAGCTGCACCTGCCAAAGCAGAACCAATCGCAAAGGTAGCTGAGATGGTGTTATTAACGTTAATCCCCATTAATCTAGCAGCATCCATATCATGTGATACGGCACGCATCGCTTTTCCAATCTTTGTTTTGTGAACAATAAATTGTAAGAGAATCATTAAGACAATGGAAGTCCCTAAAATCAAGATCGACTGACCGCTGATTTTTACTCCAAAAACATCTAGGTCCTTTAATGGTACTAAATTGCTTGGATAAGCTTCTGGCTGTGCACCGCGAAGATAAATCGTTCCATATTCAATAAACAGCGATACGCCAATAGCTGTAATAAGCGCCGCAATTCTAGTGGCATTCCGTAATGGCTTATAGGCAATCCGCTCAATGATTACACCAAAGAGGGCACATACTGCCATTGATATAAGTAATGACGGAAAAAATCCTAAATGAAGAATGGTAATAGAATAAAAACCAATAAATGCACCTACCATGAAGACATCTCCATGGGCAAAATTAATTAATTTAACAATACCGTAGACCATAGTGTATCCTAAAGCAATCAAAGCATAAATGCTGCCTAAGGATATCCCATTCACAAGCTGCTGTATTAACTCCATCTGTTTACACTCCTTCTGGTGAACTCCTGTTTTTCTTTTTTTAAATTGCAGTTTACAAGTTTTGTTCGTTAGTTAACTTGTAAATCTCATACAAATTGGAATAGGGAACGTCAACGCTCCCTATCCCTTTGGCAAACTATAAAATTTGTCAAATAATCACATGTTCAAGGTGCTTCTGTTTTTTCTAGTTGTCTAATTGTCCAGCTCCGGAGCCCTGTTCAAGGCGCTTCCGCTTTTCTAATTTACGGGTTTACTTTTGTCTTATATTGTTGTTGACCGTTCACGTATTCCAGAATAACGGCGGCTTTAATTGGGTCATGATTCTTATCTAGCTTTACCTTGCCTGATACAAGTTCAAGACCATCTGTTTCTGCAAGTGCCTTTTGGATTTTCTTAGGATCGCTGCTTCCTGCGCGCTTAATCGCATCTGCAAGGAAGTATACCGTATCATACCCTAATGCACCGAAGGCATCCGGTGATTTACCAGCATACTTTGCTTTAAATGCTGAAACAAAGTCTTGAACCTTTTTGTCACTATCACCTGAGGAATAGTGATTAGTAATATATGTGTTCTCTAATGACGCAGCACCAGCTATATCTACTAGTTTAGGAGAATCCCAGCCATCGCCGCCCATAAATGGTACGGTTAGACCAATCTCGCGGGCCTGTTTGACAACGAGACCCACTTCTTCATAAAAACCAGGCAGGAAGACGTAATCTGGATTTGCGGCTTTGATCCGTGTTAAGGTAGCATGGAAATCTGTATCTTTTGCCACATAGGCTTCTTCGGCTACAATTTTGCCGCCATTGGCTTTAAATGCCTTTTTAAAAGAAGCTGCAAGACCTTTTGAGTAGTCGCTTGAGCTGTCAATTAAAACAGCTGCACTTTTAGCCTTTAAATCATTGGTTGCAAAGTTTGCTGCAACTGTGCCCTGGAATGGGTCAATGAAACAGGTTCGGAAAACAAAGTCATTCAATTTTCCATCTTTAAACGTAATCGTAGCGTTGGTTGCAGTTGGTGTAATTAGTGGAATTTTATTATCTTGGGCAATCTGTACTTGGGCAAGGGTGTTTGTACTTGTTGCTGCACCAATCATGGCTACAACTTTATCTTGGGTAGCCAGTTTTAGCGCCCCGCTTGTAGCTTCTGCTGCATCTGATTTATTGTCGACCGTCACTAATTCTAGTTTTTTGCCGTCAATACCTTTTTTGTTAATTTCCTCAATTGCTAATTCAATACCTTCCTTGGCTGATTGACCATACGAGGCTACTCCGCCTGATAGTTCCAAGTTGGCACCAATCTTGATGGTACCGCCTTTTTCTCCATCACTGCTTGCGCTTGAATTACATCCTGCCATCACACCTGCTGCCACCATAAAAGACATAAAAATTCCAGCTAATTTCCTCTTCCTCATCCAACTACCCCCTATTTTTTCAAAAAAATGACCCAAGACCTATCAAACACTTTTATAATATTCTGAAAACATTGTACATAATATTTAGGGGTTCGTCTAGTCCTATTATACAGTTATTTTAAAATAATTTAAAGAATAAGAAAATTAAAACGTTTTCTTTTATAAAACGCTTTATTGCAATAAAGTGACGATGAAATATTTTTTCCTCACAAAAGCAATCTATTTTTATTATTTTGTCTAAATATATTCCCATGTTCGGTACAACGAAAAAAGGATTCCTTTTTTGGAATCCTTAAGAAGTAAATATTATACCAATTCTTTATTTTTCGTTTCTTTACCTAAGATAAAGACAGCAAACGCCCCAATTAAAATCGAAATACAGAAGATCATAAAGATGGTTGAGATTGATACCTTCTGGGCAACCAGGTTCCCAACTAACAATGGCCCCAGGACACCGCCAATACGCCCTACTGCGGCCGCAAAGCCTGTACCGGTCCCGCGGATAATGGTTGGATACTGTTCCGGTGAGTAAGCATATAATCCTCCCCAGGCACCGAGGTTAAAGAATGATAACAGAATCCCAGCTGTCATCAACATGGCCGTAGTGTCCGCTGTCCCAAATAAATAAGCACTTACCGCTGTCCCAATTAGATAAACGACTAAGACAAATTTCCGGCCCAATTTTTCAATAAACCATGCCGCTGTAAAATAACCTGGCAGCTGGGCGATTGTCATAATAAGTACATATTGGAAGCTCTTGATTAGGCTAAATCCTTTCATGACCATGACACTTGGGAGCCATAAAAACATTCCGTAGTAGGAAAAGACGACACAAAACCAAACAATCCAAAGCATGGCCGTTTGACGTCCGTATTCCTTTGAGAATAATTTCTTCAAATTTTCAAGCATAGAAGTCTTCTGCTTTTCTTTTACTGCAGTAAAACGAGGTGAGTCAGGAAGCCCTATTCTCAGGTATAACGCATATAGGGCAGGAATCGCACTAATAATTAGGGCAATCTGCCATCCAAATCTTGGGATAATAAAGTAAGATATGACAGATGCCACTAACCAGCCGCCAGCCCAAAAACTTTCGAGCAAGACGACGATCCGGCCGCGGTTCTCGGCAGAAACACTCTCCGATACAAGGGTAGAGGCAACTGGAAGCTCACCGCCCAAGCCTGCCCCAATAAAGAACCTTAAGACTAAAAAGGCTGCTAATGATGTAGTAAGTGCGGAGGCGCCGCTCCCTACTGAAAATAGTAGTAATGTAATGATAAAAACATTTTTCCGGCCAATTCGATCAGCCATTAATCCAAAAATAAGTGCCCCAACAGCCATCCCGATGGAATTGACACTTCCTATCCAGCCCATCTGACCTGGTGTTAAATCCCATTCTACCTTCAGGGCTGCAATAATAAAGCTGAGCATCCCGACATCCATGGCGTCAAACATCCAGCCCATTCCGGCAATTCCAAGCAGTCTTCGGGTGGATATTTCCTTATTATTTTTCATGATGATCCCCCTATGTACAACATGTATTTACATTATTCCCCAAAACCCTTTTTTTAGGTATGGTTCTTAATACTATTAAACATAAGGTATTCTATCAGTTGTCTTGACATCTGTCATTAAATAATTGTAAAAAAAGAGAATGCACTCTTATCAGCTCATTCTCACGTTATCTTATGGCAACCTTATTGACGACACTCAGTCCAAGATATGATAACACTCCTATATCGAGGACAATGTCCCTCATTTTTGCAGAAGCAACGAAACCCTTTACCCTAACCAATTGCCTCATCAACATTTTTAAATTGATTAAAAAACATATGGTAGTACCGGCCTTTAGCGTCCATTAAATCCTCATGGCTTCCTTTTTCGATGATCTGTCCATTGTCAATCACCATAATCATATCGGCATCACGAATCGTATTTAGGCGGTGGGCTATGATAAAGCTAGTCCGCTCCTCCATCAATTTAAGCAAGGCTTCCTGAATGTGAAGCTCTGTCCTTGTATCGATGCTGCTTGTAGCCTCATCTAAAATCAGCAGCGCCGGTCTTGCTAGTATCACCCGGGCAATTGCTAGCAGCTGACGCTGGCCTTGGCTAAGATTGCCGCCATTTTCCGATAGAACCGTTTCATATTGGTTTGGCAAGCGTTTAATAAACACGTCAGCATTGGCCATTTTTGCTGCCTGCTCTACTTCTTCATCCGTGGCATCAGGCTTGCCATATTTTATATTTTCCTTAATCGTTCCGGAAAATAAATACGTATCCTGAAGGACAAACCCAAAGCATCTTCGCAAACTGTCCCTTGTATAATCGCGAATATCACGTCCATCGAGCAGGATCCTGCCTTCAGTGACATCATAAAATCTCGTCAGCAAGTTGACGACGGTTGTCTTTCCAGCACCTGTCGGACCAACTAGGGCCGTACTGCTGCCAATTTGAGCTTCAAAGCTGATGTTCTTTATAATTGGGACATCGGGACGGTAGCCGAAGCTTACATTTTCGAAGACCACATGTCCTTTTGGATTTTTCAACTCAACTGCTTGAGGCGTGTCCACTACCTCTTCTGGTTCATCAATGATTTCAAAAACCCGTTCAGCGCCCGCTACACCTGACTGAAGGATATTAAAAATATTGGCAAGGTCATTCAGCGGCCTGACAAATTGCCGAGAATAGGTGATAAAACTCGCAATCGCACCAACTGTAACAAGGCTTTTCACCGCCAAAATCCCACCAATAACTGCAACTATCGCAAAACCAAGATTATTAATGACATTCATAATCGGCATTAAAAAACCAGACCAGATTTGCGCCTTAAGGCCGACATCACGAAGCTTTGTATTCACCGTTTCAAACTCTTCAATCACCTGGGCTTCATGATTAAAAGCCTTTACGACTTCGATGCCAGAAATCGTTTCTTCAATATGACCATTTAATTTTCCAAGCTGTACCTGTTGATTTTTAAATAAAACGCTCGTTCGTTTAGCAATTGTCTTGGTCAGTAAAAAAACAAGCGGCACCGTAATCAAGCTTGCCACCGTTAAGACCGGGCTGAGAATAATCATCATAATTAACGAACCAGCAATCACAATCAGGCCGGACATTAATTGCGTCGTCGACTGTGAGATGGTATTACTGATATTATCAACATCGTTGGAGAGGCGGCTCATCAGTTCACCATGGGTCCTTGCATCAAAAAACGAGACAGGCAGCTTTTGGAGCTTCCAAAAGATCGCCTCGCGAAGATGCTTGACTACCCTTTGCGCCACACCAGCCATCAGCCAGCCCTGTAAAAAGGTCAGAGCTGCATCTGCCACATAAGCAATTGTTAATACGATAATCATGATTTCAAGTAGATTAAAATCGACTTTACCACGGTTAAGGCTCATTGCATCAACGGCCTTTCCGATTAAGTACGGGGCAAGCAGCATTAAAACGGCATCAACGATAATGAAGAGAAAGATTAAGCTCAACATCTTTCGCTCATTTCCAAAATAATGCCACAAGCGTGTTAATGTAGCCTTAAAGTTTTTTGGTTTGACAACAGGGCCGCGGAAGCGATGGGCACCTCCCGGTCTAAGGGGAGGAGGGGCACTCCGTGTTTGTTCAGTTTCTTTTGCCATTTACAAAACCTCCTTGCCCATCTGTGATTGATAGATTTCCTGATAGACCCGGCAGTCCGCGAGTAACTCGCTGTGGGTACCAAATCCAACAAGTTCCCCATGATCTAAAACAACTATTTTATCCGCATCCATAATGGAAGTAATCCGCTGGGCAATTAAGAGACAGGTTAGGCCTTTGGCGTATCTCTTTAAGGCCGATTTAATTTTTGCCTCTGTCGCAACGTCTACTGCACTAGTACTATCATCTAAAATTAAAATACTCGGTTTTTTTACGAGGGCTCTCGCAATCGAAATCCGCTGTTTCTGCCCGCCGGAAAAATTAACGCCGCCCTGGCCAATCATCGTTTCATAACCTTCCGGCGCGGTAGCAATAAAATCATCAGCACCAGCAATCACGGCAGCCGTCCTCACTTCCTCACCCGAGGCATCTTCTTTTCCCCAGCGGATATTTTCTGCTACCGTACCAGTAAACAGAATATTCTTTTGCGGAACAATCGCGATTTTGTCTCTAAGCATTTGTGGATCAAGACGAGAGATATCTTGACCATCTACTTTAATCGTCCCGCTCGTCACATCATAAAAACGAGGGATTAGCCCGACGAGGGTACTTTTTCCCGAACCGGTAGAACCGATAATCCCTACCGTTTCCCCGGGAAGGATGGTTAAACCAATATGTTTTAAGACGGGTTCACCACTTGTTCCTTCATAGGAAAAAGAAACATCTTCAAAATCAATTCTTCCGGTTTCTTGAACGTGCGGCGGCGGTACGGCCTTTGTTTCTTTTATGAAACCATCCTCTTGTAAAAATACTTCATTAATCCTGCCGGCAGATGCTTTGGCCCTGACAAACATATTAAAGACCATCGAAATCACCATAAGCGAGAATAGAATTTGCGTCATATAGTTGGTGAAGGCAATAATATGGCCCACCTGAATGGTGCCTGATTCTACCCCTAGGCCGCCAATCCAAAGGACAACGACAATGCCAAGATTCACCGTCAGCATAATCAATGGACTAAAGGTGGCCATTAGACGCCCTGCGGCGACGGACTGATCCTTAAAATGTTCATTCGCATTCGCAAACTTGCCAATCTCCACATCAAAGCGGTTAAAGGCTTTGACAACACGGACACCCGATAAATATTCCCTCATTACGGAGTTGACCTTGTCTAAAGCATTTTGAACCTTAGAAAAGAGAGGAAAACCTAGGCGCAGGTTAAGAATAATTAATAACGCAACAATCGGCACGACCACTGCTAAAACAACGGATAGGTGCAGATTAAGGCGTGTGGCCATAACAAGTCCGCCAATTGCGAGAAGAGGGGACTTAACAAAGATCCGCATCAGACCATTCACAAATACTTGCACTTGTGTAACATCGTTCGTTAAACGAGTAATCAAGGAGGCGCGGTTAAACTTATCGAGATTCTTAAACGAAAGCGTTTGAATTTTTTTAAATAAATCGGAGCGAAGTTCTGTCCCAAAGTTTTGTGAGACAATGCTGGCGATTACACTGCGTGTAGAGGCACTTATGGCACCAAAGGCCGTAATTAAAAGCATCACACCGCCCATTTTTAGAACATAATGAATATCCCTGTTAACAACTCCTTGATCGATGATTTTTGCCATAATCGTTGGCTGCATCAAATCACTGATTGCCTCAAAGGTGAGAAACAGTACTGCTATACTAAAAGACTTCCAATATTTCTGAACATATTTAGATAAAAACTTCATGCCCTCACCTAACCCTTAGCAACATTAATAAGGCTATTATAATTTCGATTACCGGAATAAAACAATTTTTAAGCATAGAAAAACTAAAATGGCCCATTTATAGTAAATGGACCATTTAACGATATTTCTTATTAGATAAGATTAGATAAGAGAGTATAAAAGTTTTTGACTTNNGCTTGCGCTTTTCTTATTAATCTTGTACAGGGCTGAATTCGTGTACCCATACTCGCATTTGCGGCAGCCACGGCATTCCTGGATGGTAGGAAAGAATAGATTGTTTATATTCTTCCACCGTGTTGAAGCCCTCGCGGCGGGCATCATCATCTGTCAATTCGCCAAGGCTCTGTGAATATACCTTTTCCACTACGAACTGACGGCCTTCAAGCGTCATGATTTCGCCTGGGTCGGCATAGCGGCCATTCCGGCGTGTTGCTGTTTTTTCTCCAGCCAATACCTTTTTTACATCTGCTTCCATAGTTACTAAGCGTTCAATTGAACAAGTTTTTGGTGGTAATGCAGCGTTTTCATTTTGGTTTGTCATTTGAGATTCTCTCCCTTTGTTTTATTTTCCATATTAACACTTTCTTTATAGTTAAATCCACTGAGAGCACTGTTAAACTACCTGTCCGCCTTTATCGCGGTATTTCAAGATTCCTTCTACCGCACGGTAGGCTAAGGCCCCGACAGTATCTGTTGGATTATAGCCGGAATTATGCGGGAATGCAGATGCACCAATGACAAATAGGTTATCAACATCCCACATTTGCAAGTAATTATTTACTGCTGAGGTCGCCGGATCTGCCCCCATGATGACTCCGCCAGTATTATGCGTAGATTGATAGGTGGTAATATCATATGGACCTAAATCCTTCATTGAATCAATATGATCAGCGCCCATTTCCTTTAAGATACTGGCACATTTATCGGCAAGGAATTTAGCCATTTGCCGGTCCTGCTCCTCAAAGTCAAAGGTAATCCGAATAAGCGGATCGCCAAAGGCATCTTTATAGGTTGGATCAAGGTCGAGAAAGTGACGCTTAAATGGCATAGAAGAACCTTGAGAAGTAACGGATAAAAAGCGATTGGCATATTTAACGGAATTAGCCTTGAATTCCTTACCCCAAGTTGGCTTTCCGCCTGGAACAGGATTGTTTTGAATCGGTCTTAATCCGGTTTGAGCTAATGAAATCATCCCGCCATGGATGAAATTCACATTACTATGGTCAAAATTGTCACCATTGTAATCGTCACAAACCATTCCTAGTGACCCTGCACCTGCAAAGGTACTAAACTCTTTATTATCAAAAAAGCCAACGGCATTCCCTTTAATAACTTGGTAGGCATAATTTTTTCCAATCACACCCGTTCCCGTATTCGGGTCATAAGGTTTCCCAATTCCAGACATTAACAGGAGGCGAATGTTATTAAATACATAGCTTGTTACTACCACAATATCAGCCGGCTGCTCAATTTCCTCACCAGTCGTCACATCTGTATATAAAACACCCGTTGCTTTGTCACCTGTTTTTAAGATCCTTCTTACATTTGAGTGAGTTCTTATTTCAAAGTTCCCTGTCTTGTTGGCAACTGGGATGACCGTCACAACCGGATCCGCTTTTGCGCCATATTCACAGCCAAAGCGCTCACAATAGCCGCAATATTGACAAGCCGCTCTTTGGATCCCGTCCGGATTTTTATAGGACTCTGATAGGTTCGCTGATGGCATCATATATGGATGGAGCTTCATATTTTTAGCTGCCTTCTCAAACAACTGAATGGCAGGTGTCTTTTTCATTGGCGGGGTCGGATATTTATCCGATCGTTTTCCTGAGAGTGGATTTTCTTCTCCCGAAATGCCTGCCGTTTTTTCAAATCGGTCGTAATAAGGCTCTAATTGATCGTATGTAATACCCCAATCTTGAAGATTCATGTCGGCGGGAATTTTCTTTTTCCCATACCGTTCAACCGTTTTACTATAGATTTCAAAGTCATAAGGCAAAAAGCGAAACGTTTGCCCATTCCAGTGGACTCCGGATCCGCCCAATCCGTCACCAAGTAAAAACGAACCATATTGCCGCATCGGCAGGGCGCGAATTTTTTCATTGCCTCTGAACGTTATCGTTTCTCTTGATAGGTCCTGCATGAGTTCATAGCGGAGGGCATAGCGCAATTCATCATGGACCATAAAGTAATCTTCCGTTTTTCGCTCTTTACCTCTTTCCAATCCTACAACCTTTAATCCTTTTTTAGTAAGTTCTGAGGCAATAATTCCTCCTGCCCAACCAACTCCCACGATCACAACATCGACTTTTGGCAGCTTTCTGGCCATACTTCCACCTTCTTTTTATAAAAATATTATCAATTCTTAGCAGTTCTAGTGGCTAGCTGCAGCCCCTGAACAGGGCGCTTCCGCTTTTTAGTGATTCATATGGCTCTTCAGGCTTTGCGGTGCTATCTTTTTAAATTCCTTGTCGATAATATCTGAATAAGCCATCTGGCTGCCTGGGTAATTCTTCATCTTCCAGCCATCCATATTTAAATTTCCTCCGTATAATGGATCGCTATAGGCACCTTCTAATGTGACACTTCGCAGCATTTGGAAAAAACCGCTCGGTGATATCGTTGTCACATTCACTTTATCCTCCTCAAAGTCTTTGAGGATCGCATCCTGTTCATCACCATTTAGCTCTGTGAAATCCTTTTTATAGACTGCCATACTGTGGTTTTGCATTTCCCGGATTGCAATATCAAAAATTTCCCTGCGCTTTAACCGGCCTTGAAAACCCTGCACTTTCTCACCCGGATAAAATGGCGCCTGCATATATTCCCGACCATTAAAGCCCCAATATCCTGCTAATTGATGATCAATAAAATAGGCAACACCGAGCGCCTTTGCACCTGGGCCATTATCATCCTCCGGAAATATCCGTTCTGTTGCTGCATCAATTACTTTGAATTGTTCCGGTGTAAAATACATGAGCGCTTGATTAAAGTCTTCTGTTTTTGTCTGAGTACTTTTTGTATCAGTAGTTTCCTTTTGATTTCGAGGAATAAGACTGCCGATAATTCCGCCAACAGCTAGTCCACCAACTGTAAAACCTGCATTTCGAATAAAATTCCTTCTTGAGACTGATTCTGGATTTTCTTTATTTTCTTCAACCATGGTATACACCTCCAGATTTTTGTTTTGACAGCCATCCATTAATTACAGCAATATCCTTGCTTTCCCATTATTATGTTCCAAAATAAACCATTCATACTTATAAAAGGAAAGGAGAAAATGATAAAAAAGGAGGGCACAAAAATGAAAAGATTGTGGAATTTTTACTGTGGACCTATTATTATTGCTTTTCTTGTACTGACTGGATGCTCCGCGCAGCAAGGGGAACATCAGGTAGATGCTGCAAACCTGCATGATAAGTCATTAAACACAAAAGGAAATGGCCATGTCCATGGGTCAACTGACAATCCAAATGTGATCCCAAGTGTAGATCGGGCCAAGAAAACTACAACAAACGCCAAAGGTCAAACGACGAATGGGCTGGGTACGAATGTTTACAGCTTAATTGGAAGCTCAAGCCTGCATGATGGAGGAATTTCCTCCCATCTAGAATCAAGACTTTCCGGGGCAGGGATTCCGGGGATTAAAGTATTTGTCCTTGACGATACTGTTATCCTAGCAAGAGCGCAGGCGGAAACCACTTCAACAAAGTACGATGAAATGCAGCAAAAAGTGTTAACCAACACTTCAGGTTCTTCTGGAAAAGGGAATCTTGATGGGGTGGACATGTCAAAACTAAATACCGATGATAACTTAGATAAGGCTAAAGATCTAATGACCAAAGCTTTCAACGGCCAAGTTCAAATCTTGACGATTACCAACGCAAAGGCCATGCCATTGATTGATGGAATAAAAACTAATATTAAAGCTGATCAGACCAACTATACGAAGCTTGCAGGCGATATAAATACGCTCATTAAAATGGCCCGTGAGAAATAAGCAAAAGACCGGAAGATATCCCCGGTCTTTATATATTTAAATCTCTCTTTTTATAAAAAATATAGGTTACACTTGTAAAGGCGACAATTAAGAAGAAGGAAAGAACTACAAAGACTGGCTCAACCCCGCCGCCATACATCACATTTTTTGCTTCAAAATATTTAAACGGGCTCAAATACTTCAAGTTTTTAATACCCTCATTCAAATCGATCGCAACTGACAAGATAAAAGTCAATAGCATCACGCCAGCCGACAAGGATGCCGCCTTCTTCGATTTCCTTTTTAAAGCAGAAATCGCACTGCCCATCACCATAAACAGCACCTGCAAGATCAACATTCCCGCCATCAAAATAGTTATATCCCCATTAACGTCCTCACCCTTGCTGTATTTTGCCACTAGAGCCAACGAGGAAACGAGTGTGACTAGATTGAACACAACAATGTTAAACAAAGCAGCCCCTAATTTAGCGGTAATCACTGTTGTTCTCGAAACGGGCTTAACAAATAAAAACTCTGATGTTTTGTCGCGCTCCTCTTTGGCAATAATCCCGGCCCCAAGCATCGCCGCGTGAATCGTCGCCATCAATAGCAAGTAGACAAACAGCATGCCATAATAGCCGCTTGCCTTTGACAAATCCAAGCTTCCGACTCCCATAATCACCTGCAGCGATTTGGGCATATCTTTCATTACGTCATTCATTGATTGTTCAGCTGAATATAAATTTGCATATTTGTTCATCCCCGATAACACCATCAGGAACACGCCAATACTCCAAAAGATGAGCGATTTACGATGAGACTTTAATTCTTTTAAAAATATATTCATAATCGAATCCCTCCCTAGACCGCATGAATATCCCTTTTCGTATATATAAAATAACTTGCCGCAATCGCCGCAGCGACAATAACTGCACCTGCAATGAGAAACGATCCTTCATAGTTTGAGTGTTTGATGATATACGTATTATCAAAGTATTTAAACGGGGAAATATAGCGTTTTACATCATCACCGGATGTCTCACTAATTACGCCTAAAAAGTAAAACGCAAAGACCGTTGCTAATGACACTGTTAAGACTGACTTGATTTTTGGAATGATTACAGAAAAGAGGATACCGATAGCTAAAAAGATTAATTGGATAAAAAACATCGTTAACGACAGCATCACGAACTTTTGAGCACTATAATCCACCGTTTTCACCTGCGAAGCAATTATATTAGCAGCAACTAAATAGACTACATTTGTAATCAATAGAGACGTGAATGCCGCGAGTAGCTTGCTCGTCAGAATTTGCGTGCGGGTAACCGGCTTTGTTAACAGGAAGTCCGCCGTTTTTTCGCGCGCCTCTTTACTGACAATCGCTGTGCCCAGATTCATGGCCTGAATGGCCGCACAAAGGGTAGTAAACGTCAATGCATAGCTATAGAATCCTAATATCGTAAAAATATTTTCCAAATTAAGTCCAATCGCCTTTCTCATCGCCAAAGGATAGCCTGCCAGCAATTTTTTGAACTCATCAGCATCTTTTGCAAAGGAGGGGAACATGGATAAGAATAGCAATGCCACCATGATTAACGAAAAGGTCCAGATCATTGTTGACTTCCGATATGCTTTTAGCTCATGAAAAAATATATTCATAGTTTCTTAAGCCTCCTTTTCGTAGTAATGCATAAAGATCTCCTCAAGGTCGGGTTCCTCAATCCACAAATTGGTGACCTCAATTTCGGCAATCTTCCTCAGTACTGTATTGATATTTCCCTTAAATAAAAAGCTCGTTATATTTCCTTTTACTTCCAAATTATTAACACCATCGATAATGAAATAATTAGGATCTAGGCCCATTTTGGTCTCCACTTTAAACTTTTTATAGTTATTTTCTTGTAAGGTACTTATTTTTTCAACGGTAACGATCTTGCCCTCTTTGATAATTGCCACTCGATTGCATAGTCTTTGAACCTCGCTCAAAATATGCGATGAAAAAAGAATCGTAGCGCCCTTTTTATTTTCCTCCTCCAGCAATTCAAAGAATTTTTGCTGCATCAACGGATCCAGCCCACTTGTCGGTTCATCTAGGATGATTAGCTTTGGTTCATGAAGCAGGCCTTGAACAATGCCGACCTTCTTTTTATTTCCCAGGGAGAGATCATCAATCTTTTTATTTAAATCAAGATCCATAATTTCCGCTAACTCTTTGATTCTCTTACTGCAGTCCTTCTTGTAAAAGCTGGCGGAGTATTTTAAAAGATCTTTAACTTTCATATTGTCATAGTAAAAAACTTCAGAAGGCAGGTAACCAATTTCTTTTTTAATTTCCGGCGCAAATTGAATGCAATCTTTACCAAAAATCGTTGCACTGCCGCTCGTTGGATAAATCAACGAAAGCAGTGTGCGGATAGTGGTAGATTTACCAGCACCATTCGGCCCGATAAACCCGAAAATTTCCCCTTGTTCCACATGAAAGCTGATATCCGTAATCCCCCTTGACTTGCCGTACGTCTTTGTAAGGTTGTTAATTTCAATTACATTCATGTTTCCTGCCCCCTTATTTATAAAACACTTTTGTTAATACCTCGAAGTATTGCTCTGCTTCCAACTGGATGGCTGGATAGTTGATTTCGTGGTTCGGTGATAGCTTAGCTTTAGCAAGCGCTTCTTCACTCAATTTTTCGAACGTCCAGGTAATAATTTTTAAGATTTTTTGGATGTCGATATCGTCTCTGAATTTGCTAAAATCGATTCCCTCATAAATCCTCCCAATGTTAATTTCATTTAGTTCTTTTACCTTTTTCTCTATTTCCACTTTGATATCCACGGCATCATCCATAAAGGCTTCCTCAATGAATTTAAAGATGTCGGGATATTTCGCGAGGAGATCCATTTTAATTAAGACTGCCTTCCTTATTCGTTTGAAAAAATCGGTCTCTGTAAGGTCGACTTTTTTGTAGAAGTCATCGGTAATGATTTGGATACAATGGTCAAATAAGAATAAGAACATTTGCTTCTTGTTTTTAAAATAATGGAAAAGTATTCCCTTTGAGATTTCGGCTTCTTTAACGATTTCATTTGTCGAGGCCTTATCATATCCTTTCTGGGCGAATTCCTTTATGGCAGCATTTATAATTCGATCTTGTTTGTCCGTATCTAAGTTGAGAAATTTTGCGAACACTGGTGCAGCCCTCCTTTTAGTTTGTTGACCACATCAGTCAATGGAGTCATTATAATCCCGTTGACTACTTTGGTCAATAGGGGACAACCTATATTTTTTACAAAAATATGAAATTGATACAGCAGGGGATAGTTTAGGCCATTTGGATGTGTTACGATGCAGGTAGATTTGAGGGAGGTGTTTGATATTTGTATTAAAAGTCGTGATCCGTCTTTGAAGTTAGAAGGGCTGGTATCCGCTCAAAGGCCGGCTTCCTGCAGGACATCCTATTCTGCCTGTTTTGGCAGGTAAACAGACTTCGGTTGAAGCCGGGATTGGCGGGGAAGACCGGGTTGCTGAAGTTCTCCGCAAGGTCTCCTTTTCATTTGAACATTTCCATGATTTGTCCCCTTCTTCTGATGAAAATTTTCAAATGGATACGTTTACGCTGAATCCTTGGTTTGGAGTAGTGTTGGAGGTTAAAAATATTGGCGGGAGTCTGGAGTTTAAAGATAACCCTCCACAGTTGATTAGAACCCGGGAGGATGGGCATAAGGATGGGTTTGAGAGTCCGGTAGTTCAACTAAAACGTAATTGTAATTTAATTGTTGATTGGCTAAATTACCATGGCCTTAAGCTTCCCATTTATGGCGCCATTGTTTTGGCTTATCCAAAGCAAATTGTCGCTGTTCCCCCTGCAAACACAAAACTAATGTTCCCCAACATGATTTCCTCGTTTATTAATAGTATCCCACGGCAAGAAAGGAAGTTGGATGTTGCTGCCTTTCAATGGCTATCCGATAAATTGTTGAAGAGTCACCAGCCTTTTATTCCCAAACCAATTTGTGAGTCTTATAAACTTCCATTTAGTGATTTCCAAAATGGGGTGAGGTGCGTTGTGTGCGGCCGGTTAGGAATGATTAAATTGCCACGCACCTGGGTTTGTCCTTTCTGTAAGGCCATGGATTATCTAGCACATGAGCGGGCATTACGGGAGTGGTTTTTGATTTATAAGAGGAGTATAACAAATAGGGAGTGTAGAGAGTTTTTGGGGGTTGAGGATATTCATACTGCTAAACGCATTTTAAAAAGTATGAATTGGGAGTACGAAGGGACGTTTAGAAATCGATCTTATATCATGGATCTTAATAACAAAAATATTAAGCGGATTTGACTTGAAGAGAGATTAGTGGCGCCAGTAACTCGGTGTTAACCGCCACTAACTTAGCTTCTTCCGCCACTTATTTAGGCTATCCGCCAGTAAACTTTTTCAAAGACATACACAAACTTCAAAGTATGTGTAACCCCACCCCCAAAGTGATATGATATTCATGATTACATACTCAAAAAAAGGGAGTGCAGCAAAGTTGAAAAACGAACTAATAGAAAGATTTACTTCCTATGTAAAAGTAGACACACAATCCAATGAAAACAGCGAAACATGCCCATCAACAGAAGGACAATGGACATTGCTCCGTATGTTAGTCGAAGAACTAAAACAAATCGGCATGCAAGAAGTAACCATCGATGAAAATGGCTACGTGATGGCAACCTTGCCAGCCAACACCGACAAAGACGTCCCAACCATCGGCTTCCTTGCCCACGTTGACACCGCCACCGACTTCACCGGCAAAAACGTCAACCCGCAAATCGTCGAAAACTATGACGGCGGCGAAATCGTCCTAAACGAAGCCCTAAACGTCATCATGTCACCAAAAGATTTCCCAAGCCTGCCAGAATACAAAGGGCATACCTTAATCACAACAGACGGCACCACACTGCTTGGCGCGGACAACAAAGCGGGTGTTACCGAAATCATGACCGCAATGGCATACCTTATCCAGCACCCAGAAATCAAACACGGTAAGGTCCGCGTTGCGTTCACACCGGATGAAGAAATCGGCAGAGGTCCACATAAGTTCGACGTTGCGGCCTTCAATGCGAAATATGCCTACACTGTTGATGGCGGTCCCCTTGGTGAGCTAGAATTCGAAAGCTTTAACGCTGCCGCAGCAAAAATCACGATCAAAGGCAGCAATATCCATCCAGGTTCAGCAAAAGACAAAATGATTAACTCGATCAAAATCGGCATGAAATTACATAGCAAACTACCAGTACAAGAAGCACCTGAGCACACCGAGGGATACGAAGGATTCTACCACTTGCTAGCCTTCAACGGTGATGTCGAGCAAACAAACCTTCACTACATTATCCGTGACCATGACCGGGAAAAATTCAATGACCGCAAGGCCGCCATACAGGCAATCGTCAGTGAGCTGCAAACTAAATACGGCACCGACCGAATCCTGTTAGAATTAAATGACCAATACTACAACATGAGAGAGAAAATTGAACCGGTCAAGGAAATCGTCGACATCGCCCATGAAGCGATGGTCAGCTTAGGCATTAAGCCAATCACCAAACCAATCCGCGGCGGCACAGACGGCTCACAGCTCTCCTATATGGGTCTGCCGACACCAAATATTTTTACTGGAGGGGAAAACTTCCACGGGAAATTTGAATTTATCTCTGTTGAAAATATGGTTAAAGCAACCCAAACCATTGTTGAAATCATAAAATTAACTGAACAAAAGGCATAAACAGTAAAAAGCTAACCTCCCGAAAAGGTTAGCTTTTTATCCCACTAAGCACCACTAAACATTGCTGCAGACTTAAAACGGTTTCCTTCAACTGCCTATTTAATTGCTCTTCAGGCCATCTCTGCTCTTTTGCTTCAAGGTCTTTCTTTATCAGACCAATCATCCAAATCGAGAAAACAGCTGAAAACAAATAATATTCCCACATAAACGAGCCACTATCTAGTTCAAAGTCCAACTGTGCAAGGTACTCCTCCAGAAATTGCTTTCGCAGCTCAGATGTTACCTGTTTAGGAAAAAGCGGGTGTGACATATCAATTAAATGGTACAAATCCCAATAAGGAGAATTTAAATGGGTGTGCTCCCAGTCCAAGATCTTCAACTGACCGTCGACTATCGAAAAATTGCCTAAATGTAAATCTCCGTGCGAAACAACGAGTCGATTGGAAAAATTATTTTTTCTAAGCAGTGAGTAGATATGTTCAATTGCCTCTCTTTCCAATTTCAAAACGGGTAACTCAAGTAAGAATTCTTCCTTGCTGTTCACAATATCCGCTATAATGTCACCGATTTGCGGCTTCAATCCCGAGGCCGGTACAGGCCCTATAGTTTCAATAGGCAATGAATGCCACCAGGCAACCCATTTAATTACTTCTAAAACACTCGTAACGTTAAAGTCGTGGGTCAGTGCTCCAAGGTCCTCTACGATCATCCAATTCAAATCTGTCTGTTCACTTATTTTATAGGAAATAATCTTGGGGTATATTTCAGGAAAATGTGGGAGAATATGCTGGTGTATCCATACTTCTTTCCCTAACTGATCATTGTTGGTTAATGGTTTAAAAATAAAGCTTTTAGAGGGAGTAAGAAAAAACCTTTCGACAAATCGTCCATTCATTCCTTTGTAAAGGATTTCTCTTTTTACAATTAATGCATCATTAAGAGAACCGCTATCAAGGACGATATTACTAGGCAGCTCCATCGGCCCACCACCTATTCATATTAATTGCTTTACAAACTTCTTTTTAAAAAGACCATATCTAATATGTATGACTGATGCGTGGGTTTATATCCTTTTATCCTTATTACATATTTCTCCTCAAGTAGGACAGAATAACTATGGTTCATTTTTAAAAGGAGGGCTTACCATAATGGAAGACAATACAACACATGAATTTGTAGAAAAACTGCATGAAAGACAGGAAAAAGATAAGGACAATAAAGAGCGTCAAAGCAAAGGACACCAAGGTTACAAGTTACCGAATAAACAGCATTAAACGAAAAAGCCCCGTCTTAACTATAAGTCGGGGCCTTTTCATGAAGAATTATTTATTCATATTAGCCAAAAATCCACCAAGCAGGTCATCAGGATCAAGTTCATCCTCCTGATTATCCTCTTCAGACTGCATTTCGGGCTTCTTAGCAGTATCCCAGTCAAACTCACTTAAATCATCTTCCATATCAAGGTCTTCTAAACCAGCCGCGAGCTCTTCAAAAGACTCTGCCTCAAGTGGGATATCCACCTTATTAGCTGGAGCCGGATAGGGAACGGACTGTAATTCCTCCTGAAGGTATAAGGCTTCATCAATATCTATGGAATTACTATTTAATGAAGCTAGTAAAGAAGTTGCCCGGATCGGGTCAGAAATCAATTGATAGAGAATACTGCCAAGCATTGCTTCAGAATGCTCATGTTTTAACCAATCGCGCTGAACCTTTGTTAACTTCTTAGGAAGGGGAATGGTGATTGTTTCTTTCTCACGTGAAAAAGAATGACTTACCCCTTGTATGACATACTCGGCAATGGTGCTGGAGAAATTCCTTCGCTCTGTCTCCTTTAACCTTTGTAAATGCTTAACGATATGGTCAGGTGTATCAGATGGGACACGAAAAGAAATCGCCTGGCCTCGCTTTATTTCAGGAGTTTTCTGCATACTTTTCTCACCTAGTTAGCTTTGACTGGTTCTTTAGGCTTCTCCGTTTTTCTAACAAAATCCATGATGAGCTTATAGTAAGCATTAGCCATCATCCAAATGCTTTCCTTATCATCTTCAAAGAATTCAATATTATAGCCATCTAAATTATTATTTAAAGTTTTTAGGTAATCCTTTAAGACATGGGAACCGCCGCCGACAAAATAGCAGATTTCTGTCTGCGAGTTTTTCTGCCAAACATTTCGTAATAAACGGTATTGTTTCTTGGCTAAATCAAGCAAAATACGGTCGGTAATATCGTGAACACTTGTCCGGCTTCCTTTAACCATAATATGATTGCGATCATTTTTCCTTGTAATGATTTCAACTACGTCACGGCGGCTATCCAACTCAACGCCGTGCTTGATTCGAATTTCCTCGCGAATGGATTCTAATGATTCCGAAACCCCAAGGTTAAAGCCCTGCGCCTTATCATCATCTACATTTCGGTTTTTAATTACGGCGATATCAGTTGATAACCCGCCAATATCTTGAATTAAGATGCGTTTATCAATTAAATCCTTGTTAATAATTTTTAAATTGTTGTCCATTACTAGATTAATATAAGCGGCAAACCCTTCCGGATAAACCTTTACTTCATTAAATTTAATATTAACCTTCAATCCTTGGTATTTCGGTGTCACCAAAAATTCAACCTGGTGGACATTTCCAACCAATCTTGAGCGATATCCGGCATCCTTACCTTCTTTAACTTCACGAAGGGGGAGACCTGTTCCCAATGTATAAGTAGCATCAATTACATTCTTAGCACGTGGAAAACCGTCTTGTTTTACTGCATCCAATGCCAATGTGGTAAAAAGCATGATCAAAGTTTGGTCTTCTTCTGATTTGCTGCTGCCTGGATCTAATTCCGTGGCATTATTTGTTTTAGTCGCTAAATTTCCGACACGATATATCATATTGTTATCTTTTAGGGCAGGGGAGTGGACTTTGATATGAATACCATCTAAGGGATTTTTACTATCAAGTTCTTCTATACCGATAACAGGACGATCCTCCGCTTCTCGGGCAACAATGTTAGGAATATTCAATTCATACTCTAGTTCCCCGAAAATGGCCTTAATCGAGTCATTTCCTACATCAATTGCTGCAACTCTGGACTTTGTCATACTATATCATTCCCTCTCATTTATTAAGTAGTTTATGTAATAAGTATCTCTACTTTATAAGGCTATATGAGATTGATAGATTCTTCAATGCAAATTTTTAAAAAGAAATAAAAGTGTAAAAAAGTAAACAATTTGTAAACTTTACCAATAGTGTACACAACAATGTAAACAGATATACAAAGTCGTTTACTTCCCTTTAAACCAACACGCAAACAAGTTTGTATACATGTAAACCTTTTTGTAGACTCTATGTAAACAAAACGTAAACTTGTAAATTTCCATGTATACTTATTTGTTTACAAGTTTACAAGCGCGTAAACTTATTCGTATACTTGTAAACTGTTTTGTAAACAATTTTTTCGCCCAAAAAGGCCTGCTTCATCCTATGATCATGCGGGCTAAAATCGGTATTATTTTGGACAAGGTAAGATGCGCCAGTGTGTTCATACAAAATTGAATTTTCGGTCATTTCTTGACTTTCAAAAAGATAATACCCTTTGTCCTCGTATCTTTCCACTAGTTATTCTTTCTAGGGGTATAGAAGGGTAGAAATCTATTAATGTAAATATTCAACTACTCGAATCGGCAGATTCGTCCCGATTATCTAAGGGAATAGCCAAGTCAGTATTTTATGATACCGTTTGATCTAGAGAATACCCTTTACTATTATCCTCGATCCAGTCCTTTTCATTACTCCAGTCTGATCAAAACAACATCTTCTTCCATTTTCTTCTGACTAGCCTATTTGCATGACTCCGTCCTTATTTAAAAAATACTTACTTCCGCCAAACCCCAATCATCCTATTTTGATCACGCCTGCTGGATTAAAATAATTTCGATTACTTTTAACAGTTACTCACCTTGTTTTCATTACACAGTTGGAATCAAAAAGTACTTTTCCCAATCTTTAGACAGCCAGCCTGTTATCATAACACCAGAGTTATCAAAGAACTATTTTGCCTGCTTGAGTTTTCCAGCCCTTTTCGCTGTTCATTTTTTGATAATAAAACTTTTTATTTCCGGCACACACCCAACCATTCGATATATCCGTTTCCTCACCACCACCCAAACTCCTGTTCACACTTACACTGACTTGATAACCATTGGCCTTTGCAATGGCAACAAAGCTGCTCCTGATCGGTAAATGATGACAGTTGTGCTGACGTCCACCCGATCGAAAAGCAGAATATGAGATTTCTAGATTCTTCAATGGAATTTTTTAAAGAGAAATTAAGGTATAAAACAGTAAACATTTTGTAAACTTTACCAACAATGTACACGATAATGTAAACATATATACGAATGTTGTTTACATCGCTTTAAATCAACATGCAAACAACTTTGTATACATGTAAACTGTTTTGTAGACTTTTTGTAAACGAAATGTACACTTGTAAACTAAATAGTAAACAAGATAATTTTTTCACAAAAAAAAGCCTGCTTCATCCTTGCAGGCTAAAAATCGATATTATATTTGGAAGGTTAAGATGAACCAGCGTGTTCATCCAGAATTGAATTTTCAGCCATTTCTTTACTTACATAAAGATAATACCAATTGTCCTCGTATCTTATCCAGCTAGTTATTCTTTCTGAGGGATGGAAAGGTAGATACTTGTTTATGGTAATATTCAAATCGCTTGAATCGGTAGTATCGTCCTGAGTGTCAACGGGAATAGCCAAGTCAGTATTCATGATACCGTTTGAATTGATGTAATACCATTTGCCACCATCATTAATCCAGCCAGTTTTCATGATTCCTGTTTGATCGAGAAAATACCATTTCCCATTATCCTCAATCCAATCTTTTTTCATTACTCCATTCAGATCAAAATAAAATCTTCGTCTATTTTCCTCTAACCAGCCTTTTTGCATGACTCCGTCCTTATTTAGAAAATATTTACTACCGCCAGACTCCAACCAGCCTATTTTCATCACACCATCCGGATCAAAATAATATTTATTACCGTTAACAGTTACCCAACTTGTCGTCATTACACCGTTGGACTCAAAAAAGTACTTTTTCCCATCTCTAGCCAGCCAGCCTGTTATCATAACACCAGAGTTATCAAAGAAATACCTTTTGCCTGCTAGAGTTTGCCAGCCCTTTTTCGCAGTCCCATTTTGATAATAATATTTTTTATTTCCGGCATTCACCCAGCCATTTGGTATATAAGTTCCTCCATCACTACTGACACTCCCGTTCACACTCACACTCACTTGATATCCATTGGCCTTTGCAATAGCATCAAAGCTGCTTCCAGAGCGTAAAATGATGACAGTTGTGTTAACAGTCACCCGATCGAAAAGCCAGCGGACTTCAGCATTATGCATTCTTACACAGCCAGAACTTGCATATCTGCCAATTGAACTTTCATTGTTATTACCATGGATGCCATACGTTGTACCATAAGTACCCCTGGCTTCTAGTCCCATCCAGCGATTGCCTAGCGGATTCCTTGGGTCACCGCCTGGAATATTTTTTTTAAAATAAGGGCGGTTTTTTATCTTATTAACAATTTTAAAAGTCCCTTCCGGGGTGTATGTACTAACTCTACCGGTTGCTACTCTAAAAGTTCTAACTAAGGTTCCGCCATCATAAAAGGCAAGTGTATTCGTTTTTTTGTTAATGATGATTAACTGAGATGTAGTACTTGCTTCAGTATGACTACTGAAGTAAAAGTAACTAAATAGAAGGATAATAATAGATGCTATCTTTTTCATACCATCTCTCCAATTTTTTTATTATCCTAAAAATATCATTTTCCTTTTAATTACTTCGTCATAATTTGGCGAGAATTTTGTAGTATTTATATTTGTTTTGTATAGTATGGTCACCTGCCCCAATTTTGCCAACAATACTATTTCCTAAGATGATAGGATACTTTGTAATGACAATATCCTTATGATGAAGGACCCAGAATCTAGGTAATAAAGCACGATAATTGTGTAATAAGTTATGCCTGCATTTTTCAGATATAAACTGTGGAATTAAGAGTAATGGTGTCAGGCACCGCCAGCCGCTTGAAATGACTCGGTGGATTGGGTTATTCTTAATCAGACAATTCCACTGAAGGTTGTGGTTAGTATGAGGATTAATAAGTTTATTAGTGAGTCGGGTAAGAGCTCTAGACGTGGGGCAGATAAGTTAATTAGCGAAGGCAGGGTCACGATTAATGGCAAGGTGGCTCAAATGGGCAGCCAGGTTGAGCCTGGGGACCAGGTTCGAATAGATGGAAACCCTGTTAAGGTAAAGAAAGAATACGTTTATCTTGCATTAAATAAGCCTGTAGGGATTACGAGTACAACCGAAAGGCATATCAAGGGGAATATAGTTGATTTTGTAAATCACCCTTTGCGGATTTTCCATATTGGCCGCTTAGATAAGGACTCAGACGGACTAATTCTGCTGACAAATGACGGTGACATAGTAAATGAGATTCTCCGAGCAGAAAATAAGCATGAAAAAGAATATATTGTTACCGTGAATAAGCCCATTACAGCTGAATTTGTAAAGAAAATGGCTGCGGGAGTGGAGATATTAAATACCAAGACACTTCCTTGCAAAGTAAAACAGCTTTCGAAGTATGTCTTTCAAATCATCCTAACCCAGGGACTCAACCGGCAAATCCGCAGGATGTGTGCCGCCTTAGGCTACGAGGTCGCTAGACTGCAACGGACAAGGATTATGAATATCCATTTAGGAAACCTGCCGATTGGTCAGTGGCGGGATTTAACAAAAAAGGAAAAAGAGCATTTGTTCCATGATCTTAACTACCAGCCTAGAGAATGGTAATGAAAAACAGCAGAAAAAGAAGAACAGAACCCCCAGGTTTTTGTTCTTCTTTTTTATAGATAATGACCTTCTTAGTAAAGTAAATGGTATCAATTCCATTTTCACGGTAATTAACTATTCTTATCCCCTGCTTCATTAACAACAGCCGTGTCTGCTATTAGCTAAAAAAAAAAGACCGCTTTCGATTAATCAGCGGTCTGAAATGGATTATCTAGAACCCTTAACATATTTATAGACTCCTGTCTTAAACCTAATCTTAATAAGGTTCTCGACCCTTTCCACCCAAGAATCATCGATATTCTCAGGATTGAAAGTTGCCACTCCAGCTTTCACCTTTATCCACTTTTGTGAGTCATCGTCCTGAAAATAACCAGTGATTGATGTTGATAAAGGATGAAATGGGTTACGTGATGAATAGATCTGTCCGTGGTAGATATAGCTTTCACCATATTGGTCATGAATCCAATCATCGTGAACGTTTAATAGCCAAAGCTGCCCTTTGTCAACTCTTCCAACCAGTTTGGCTTTTTTCTCAAGGATATATTGCATAAAGAATTGCCCCTTTGTTTGAACTAATTCCCTATAGTACCAAAGCTTCATTCAAAACAGGTATCGCTTCTACCACATGGCGTTGAATGGCAAGTTCTTCTGGAGAGAAGCCTAACGCAAGTCCAATTAACTGTGGCAGGTGTAGAATTGGCATCGTTATATCTTCACCAAAACCTTTTTGTGCATCCGGCTGATAGGCATCTAGCTGCATTTGGCATAACGGACAAGGAGTAACAATACAATCTGCACCTTGAGCCTTAGGCGATAAGCAGTTTTTTCCTGTCAGATTCATAACTTCTTTTTCTGCTGGGAAAACCGCATGGAAGCCGCAGCAGGCAAGACGCTGATCGAAATCAACACTTTCTGCTCCCAATACACTTGCTACCATTTCCATGGATTGAGGATTCATATGGTTTTCAAACCCCATGATATTGGGCGGCATAAGAATATGACAGCCATAGAAGTTGGCAACCTTTAAACCTGTCAGTGGGCGTTTTACCTTTGCTTTTAGATTTTCTAACCCATAATCCTGAATCAAAGCCCAGAGGAGATGGGTCACTTCCACTGTCCCTTTATACTCCATTCCGGCTCTTTCAAGCCCTTCGTTAACCTGTGTACGGAGCTTCTGATTCTTATCCATCTTAAGCTTAGCTGTACGAAGCATTAACGTACACGTATTACATACGGTTAGTAATTTATCCACTTTTAGCTCTTCCGCCAATGCAATATTCCTTGCATTGATCGATGTGGCTAAAAGGTTATCCACGTCTTGAATATGACTTGCGCCACAGCAGGTCCAGCCGTTCAGTTCAATTAACTCTATTCCTAGGGCCGCTGCTACTTTTTTAGTTGAAATCATAAGTTCTTCAGCTGCCGACTCGAGTGTACAACCTGGAAAGAATGCGTATCTCACTTTTCACTAACCTCCTGTGCAAATTTATAAAGTTCCCTAACGCCTTTAATACCTTCTACTTCTTTTGGTATATGGAAAGGATTGATTTTACCTTTTCTAATCATTCTGAGGGCGAATGGTACCTTCCTCATGGCTGTATTGACTAAACCATCCGTCTTAATTGGAAGCATGACTTCATTCAAACGGCCCTTTTTCTTTACATCATCATGGAAGGCAAAGGCATGCTTCGCCCCTTGATTATTTAATTCACCCAACTTAATGGTTTCTTGGCGAAGATAGGCAATCTGGTCGGTTAGCGGGATGCCTTTTGGACATTTCGTTACACACTGCATGCAATGCAGACATTTCCATAGCTCATTTTCGAATACAGGCATAATATGCTCTTCAGGAGCAGCATCTCTTGAATCCACCGCAAATCGATAGGCACGATTTAAAATAAAGGGATCCAAATAAGTACCATCATTTACAGCCAATTGATTACATTCAGAAGCACAAACACCACATAGGATACAGTCGGTTGGTGCAGCAATCTCGTGATAATCTTCTTCGCTTTGAATAAATCCTTCCTCTATGCTTCCTTCTTCCGACGGAATAAGCCATGGCTTTACCTGCTCCATTTTTTCCATCTTCGGCTCCCAAGCAACAGCCAAGTCTTTTATTACTTCAAAATTGTTTAGTGGTTCAAATGTCAAACGGTTCGTCTCAAAAGTCTCAAGTACTTCATCTAGTGAGGTTTTGCAGACTAGGAAGGCATTGTCATTGATTCTCACGGCACAGCTTCCACAAATGGCATGACGGCAAGCGGATGTAAATACTAGAGTCGGATCAAGCTGTTCACGAATCGTTGTTAAAACCCATAGAATCGTTTTCCCTTTTTCATAGGCCAATTCATAATCCTGAAACCATTCATTTTCACCATCAAATCTCTTAATTTTAAAATAAAGGGTTGTATACATTAGTATTTTCGCTCCTCCGGTTGATATTTCGTAATCTTCACCGGGTTATATTCCAAACGATATTGGTCCCCATCTTGATAAATCAATGTATGTTTAAGGAAATTAGCATCATCACGATTTGGGTAATCAGCTCTGGCATGAGAACCCCTGCTTTCTTTCCGATTAATTGCTCCCATGGTAATGGCTTTTGCTAGTTTTAAAATATTTTCAATTTCGACATAGTTAATGAAAGCCATATTATACTTTTCAGAGGAATCGCCGATTACGGCATCTTTATAATTTTCCAGAAGCTGTGAGACTTTTGCATAAGCCTTCTCCATGTCGCTTTCCGTTCTAAAAATACCTACATTATTCCACATGGTTTCCGCCAGTTCATCACGAATCTTGAACATATTAATTCCTGTTTTCTTCTGACGAATGGTTGTGAACTTCTTCATCCATTTCTCTGTTTCTTTTATTAATGTTACTGTACTAGTGAACGACCGCTTTTTTGCACTTTCCTTTGCGCCAAGACCTGCATATTTTCCAAATAAGACAACGTCTGCTACGGAATTGCCGCCAAGCCGGTTGGCGCCATGAATGGAAACCGAACAGCATTCTCCAGCGGCATGGATACCCTCAATTGGTGTGCTGCAAGTCCGGAAGTCGCTGATATGAATCCCGCCCATTGTGTAGTGGCAGCTTGGACGGATGGGAACAGGTTCCTTAATGAGATCAACACCTTCAAAATCCATGGCCAGCTCCCTTACTTGAGGCAGGCGCTCCATGATTTTCTTTTCACCTAAATGGCGAAGATCCATCAATACATAAGACTGCATCCCTTCACCGAAACCGCGGCCTTCTCTAATTTCTGTCTCAATCGCCCGTGAAACGAGGTCACGCGGACCGAGTTCCATTTTTCCAGGAGCATAACGGGCCATAAACCGCTCTCCGTCTTTATTGATTAAATAACCGCCTTCGCCGCGGCAGGCCTCCGAAAGAAGGACGCCCGTAGAGGCAAGGCCGGTTGGATGAAATTGTACAAATTCCGGATCTTTTAAAGGGATACCTGCATTAAAGCAAGCGGCCGTTCCGTCGCCCGTCATATTAATGGCATTTGTTGTTCTGCTCCAATACACACGTCCAAAGCCGCCTGTCGCAATAACGACTGATTTGGCTTGAATGGCATGAATTTCACCACTGCGGATGTCCATAGCCACTAACCCTTCAAAATTGCCTTCGTTTACAGCCAGTGATAGAAGGTACCAGTCATTATGGAATTGCACTCCATTTTTAAGGCACTGCTCATAAAGGGCATGAAGGATCACGTGTCCTGTTTTATCAGCTGAATAGCAGGTTCTTGGGCTGGATGCTCCTCCAAACGGCCTTTGAGCAATCCGGCCATTCTCATCCCTTGAAAAGGGTACACCATAGTAATCTAGTTCGGAGATGACCTTTGGCATATTGGTTGTGAAAAACTCAACGGCATCCTGATCCGCTAAAAAGTCACTTCCTTTTACCGTATCCCTAAAATGGCTCTCAGGAGAATCGTTTGCGTCCCTATATCCCATTGCTGCGTTTATTCCACCCTGTGCAGCTCCTGTATGTGAACGTGTCGGAAAGATTTTTGAAAGGCATGCAACACGTAGACTTTCATCCTCACTAGCAGAGAGGGCTGCCATCATTCCAGCCCCGCCTGCTCCTACAATTACAACATCATAGCTTAGCATTAATGTTTCACCTCTATAAGTGATTTAATCTATAACTCTATATTTCTCTACACCAATCTGGTATAAATCATTTCCTTTACTGTCAACTGCAACAATACACGGATAATCAGTTACTTCCATACGGCGGATTGCTTCAGGACCAAGCTCTTCATAGGCCACAATATCCACTTTTTTAATAGTATCGGCGATTAGAGCAGCAGCCCCGCCAATCGCTGCAAAATAAACGGCGCCGTTTTTCTTCATCGATTCAATGACCGCTTTACTTCTAGGACCTTTCCCGATCATCCCTTTTAGGCCCTGCTCCATCATCTCAGGTGAGAAGGCATCCATGCGGCCGCTTGTTGTCGGGCCGCAGGAACCTATGACCTTTCCTGGCTTGGCAGGTGTTGGTCCTGCATAGTAAATGACTTGTCCTTCTAAATCAACTGGAAGAGGATTATTTTCTTTTAAAGCGTCTACCATATTCTTATGAGCCGCATCACGTGCTGAATAAATAACTCCTGTAATCGACACCTGGTCTCCTGCTCTCAAGTCTTTAATTTGATCATAGGTTAATGGTGTGGTTAATTTTTTAATCGTTGTCATCTTGTTCACCCCTTAAAAACAAGCTTCTTTATGGCGTGCTGCATGGCAGTTCAAAGTGACACAAACAGGCATCATCGCAATATGAGTCGGGTAGGTTTCAATATGAACGGCTAGCGCAGTAACCTTCCCGCCAAATCCCTGTGGTCCGATTCCAAGCTTGTTAATACGCTCTAACAGCTCCGCTTCCATTTCTGCGTATGCAGGGTTTGGATTCGGCTCCCCGGCTTTTCTTGCTAAAGCCTTTTTCGCCAATAAGGTACATTTATCCATTGTTCCGCCGATTCCAACACCCACAATGACTGGGGGGCAAGGATTTCCGCCTGCCTGAGTGATCGAGTTCACGATAAAATCCTTCACTCCGTCAACACCCTCTGCCGGTTTGCACATTTTAACCGCGCCCATATTTTCGCTTCCTGCACCTTTTGGAAGTACTTCAATCTTTACTTGGTTCCCTGGAACTAATTCCATATGAATAACAGCGGGTGTATTGTCACCTGTATTTTTTCGGTCAAATACAGGATCCTTGACAACTGACTTCCGTAGGTAACCTTCCTCATATCCTTGGCGGACTCCTTCATTGATGGCATCTGTTAAATCTCCATCGACGATACGTGCATCCTGTCCGACCTCAACAAACACTACGGTCATCCCCGTGTCTTGGCACATTGGGGCATGTTCTGCCCGGGCCAACTTAACATTCTTCAAAATCTTCTCTAAGCTATATTTTCCGAATTGAGACTCTTCCTTTTCTAAACCGGCTGCAATAAGTGCTTCTACATCCTCTGGAAGGTCACAAGCAGCTTGTATACAAAGGTCTCTAATTGTACTGGTAATTAATTTTGCTGATATTTCACGCATTCTGTTCTCCTCCTGCATCAAGCAATTGCCTCTTCTTTGTTTTCCTCTATATATTCGAAATTGACTGCTCCGCACTTTGTACAGATCTGATAGGGTATCATTAATTCATATTCGTCATCACACCCATGGTAAAGCTCCACAGAATATTGAGTTTCCAAGCTTTCAAAACAGCAAGTTGACTTCACAAAGCTCCATCTCCTTAAGTTGGGTTTACCAAAGACCTAATACTTTCCACCAAGCCCCGCCAATGCCTAGCCAGACAATAATGTGGATGATGGAAATAATAAACCCAAGTGACCACCATTTATTCTGGGTGACATATCCGCTTCCGAAAAAGACGGGAGCCGGTCCACAGCTATAATGGGTTAAACAGCCGAACAGGTTACTGAAAACTCCTAACAATATTGCTGATACAAGCGGCGGTGCTCCAGCAGCCACTAAAACAGCAAGGAATGCTGAGTACATGGCACTAACGTGAGCTGTGTTACTTGCAAAGAAATAGTGTGAGTAGAAATAAACAACACCTAAGATTATTAATGTTAACGTCCAGGATTTGCCGCTGACTGCGCCCTGCATCGTATGACTGAACCATGGGATTAACCCTAACTCATTTAAGAAGCTTGCCATCATAACTAAAACAGAGAACCAAATCAATGTGTCCCAAGCGCCTTCTTCTTTTTTAATATCTGACCAAGTTAATACCTGTGTAACAAGCAAAGCACCAAGACCAATAAAGGCTGTTGTTGTAGCATTAATGTTCAAGTTTGTTCCAAAAATCCAAAGGGAAAGAATGAGAAGGAACACACCAATCATGTAGTATTCTTCTTTCTTCAATGGCCCCATTTCTTTTAATTTCTTTTCTGCCATTTGAGAAGCTGCGGGTGTTTCTTTGATTTCTGGCGGATATAACTTATAGATCACATAAGGAATCAAGATTAAACTAACTAATCCAGGAACAATGGCTGCTGTTGCCCAACCCATCCAAGTAATATGTTTACCGGTAATATCTCCGGCAATTTGAGCTGCCAGCGGGTTTGCTGCCATAGCTGTTAAGAACATGGCAGATGTAATCATGTCACCTTGGAAGGCTACTTTTGTTAAAAATGCCCCAACTTTTCTTTCTGTCCCGTCTCCTACTTTTGAGCCATATGCTTCAGATAAAGAGCGGATGATTGGCAGTAAAATTCCGCCTGCACGAGCTGTATTGGATGGCATTGCTGGTGATAAGATTAAGTCACTGGCAATTAAGGAATACGATAAACCAAGGGTCTTTTTACCGAACTTTTTAACAAACATGTAGGCAACTCTTGTACCTAGGCCTGTTTTAATAAATCCCCTTGAAATGAAAAACGCGATAACAATTAACCAAATGGTTGTGTTTTGAAAACCGCTTAAGGATTGTTCAATCGTTAAAGTCTGTGTAATAACGGTGGCTGTTAGTGCTAAAATCGCTACACTTCCCATTGGTAAAGGCTTAATAATTAAACCGACAATGGTAGCAACAAATATTGCCAACAAGTGCCAAGCCTGTACGGTTAAACCATGCGGTGGATGAATAAACCAAATAATTGCTCCAACTACGAGTGTTACTAATAGGGGGACGAATTTTACTTCACTTGCAATTTTCGTCTTTAGGTTAGGATTTTTCGGATGTTGCTGTAATTTCTTAGCAGGGATCGCCATTTATTTCAACTCCTTTTTTATTTGTTCACAAAGCGTTCAAATTTGTGAAGCATTTCACAAACTTATTCAATAAAATAGCTGCTAATGAAAAATTAGAAGCTGCCCATCAAAAAACTTAGTTCATATGAAATTTTAATTTTAGAAATAAATCCTCCCTTTTTATGATATTTTCATTTAAAAACTTCTATCTATTTCTTACTTGTAGACTACTAAATCCCCCGTTTCTTTAATAGTTTTAGGAAGTTATTAAAGAGTTTTGTAATTAAAGTAACTGGAAAGGCAGAAGCGCCTTGAACAGGGAAAAAAGTAGTTCATTTTTTCCTAGGCACTAGAGCTAGACAATTCTCAAAGTTTATTTAGCAAAAAAAAAGTGCCCCTGGAAGGGACACTTTTTTTTGGTACATGTATTAATTATTAATGTAATGGTCAATCATGTTTCTGCCTTCAATAGCAGCTTTATGCATGTAAACAGGTCGGCCGATGGTGCCGTATACCACTTCGGTTTCCAGTGCATGGATATCGGCTAGAAACATCACATATTTCCTCATAGAGACCCTAGATATTCCCACCTTGCAAGCGAGGTCCTCTGTAGAGAATGGCGTTCTTCCCATTTCGATTACCTGCCTCCATACTTTACAGAGGGTGCTTTTCGTCAGCCCTTTTGGCAAATCGTATCCTTCCGGAGCTTTTTGTTCTTTATGAAGCAGAAGCTGATCTAAATCCACTTGATTTAACCGTTCCTGCTCATTCATCATCGTTTGATCTTTTTGATAGGAGAGAAGGGCAGATTGAAATCTTTCAAACTCAAATGGCTTGATTAAATAGTCAACTGCCCCGAAACGAAGCCCTTTTTTTATGCTTTCTTTATCACAGGATGCCGTTATGATAATCACATCAATCTCAGTACCTAAACCACGGATCTTTGACAATAGACTCCAACCATTGTCCCCAGGCATATGAATATCCAGCAAAATTAAGTCCACTTTATTCTGCTTAAGAATGGAGAGAGCTTCTTCCACAGAACCTGCTATTGCAACCAGTTCAATCCCATCCATTTGTTCTAAATATCGGCGGTTTATTTCAGCAACCATAGGATCATCTTCAACTATTACAGTCTTAGTCATGATATTTCTCCTCTCCTGCAACCGGAATGGCCACCTGAAGAATGGCTCCTTTTCCAGGTTCCGATAAAATAGAAATCTTTCCATTTAATTTTTTCACAGCCTCAAGGACCAAGTACATGCCGATGCCGCGGTTGTTTCCCTTAGTGGAAAAGCCTCTTTCAAAAATTTGCTCTTCCACTTCTTGGCTCATCCCCATACCTGTATCAGAAACTTTAATAATTAGTTCATCATTTTGACTTGTTAAAAACTCTACTTCTACCTTTTTTTCTTGACATCCCTTTAAGGCTTCGATCGAGTTATCTATCAAATTACCAAGGACAGTGACAATATCCTGTACAAACTCATTACTTTTCTGCCTTGGAAAATAACTATTCTCCGTAATTGTTAATACGGCTCCTTGTTCTCGTGCAAAGCTAGACTTGCCGATAATGAAGCCCGCAATCACCGGATCTTTAATCCTTGCAGTTAAAAATCCTTCCTCTGTTTGAAAGGAGCTTGATATTTGTTTCACATAGTCGGTTAATTGATCGTATATTTTCATTTGAGCCAGGCCAAGGATTACATGAAGTTTATTCATAAATTCATGTGTCTGTGATCGTAAGGCATCCGCATACAATCTTGCTCCGGTAAGCTGTTCAGCCAATTGCCTGATTTCTGTTTTATCCCTAAAAGTGGCCACTGCTCCCGTAATTTCATTGTTAACATAAGTGGGCACAATATTTGCCATAATAACTAGTCCTCTAAAGGAATATTCCTTATCAAGCAGTTTTTTTCCAGTAGCCATCAATGAATTCAATTGAAATTGAGGAAAAATCTCTTCTATTTTCATTCCAATTGGATCACAATCAAAACCGACAGATTTAATGAGCCGACCAGCTTCTTGGTTAATAAGTGTAATTTCACCGTATTGGTCAACTGCAATGACACCTTCACGTGCATACTCCAAAACAGCACTTCTCTGTTCTAGTAAATTAGCTATTTCAACCGGTTCCATGCCAAACAAAATGTTCTTAACCTTGCGCGAGAACACGACAGCACAAACTAAACCTACGAACACTCCTAACAACATACTAAAGAGTATAACCTTTGTACTTTTCCAAACCTTACGTTCTACATCATCTAATAAAACACCAACTAAAATGGCACCAATTTGTTTACCATTATGATTGTAAACCGGTGTAAAATATCTTAACGATTTCCCTAAAGTGCCCGTAGCTATGGAGATATGCTCTCTGCCCTGGAACACTTGACCGGCATCTCCACCAGCATATTTTTTACCTATTTTATTAGGTAGTGGATGGGACAATCTAATTCCGTTCATATCTAGAACAACCAGAAATGGGACCCCTGCTGATTTTCTTACTTGCTCCGCGTATGTCTGAATTGTGTCCCCGCTTACCTTCCCGCTAAGACCATCAATAAAGATTGGATTGATGGCAGCCGTTTTTGAAACAGTTTTTGCCTTCTCTTCAATGTGATCAATTGTTGTTTGTTCCACATTTTTTTGTATAAAGAAATTAGTAACCAATAGACAGAGTATACTTACCCCGCAGACTAGTAGGATGATTTTATATTGTAGAGACAGATTCCATTTATTCTTCATACACTCATATCCCCTTGATAGGAACTTTTTCTTTTATTTTCTTATATTTTATAGGTCGAAAAGAGTTAGAAGTGTTTCAATATTGTGAAGGAAATAGAAAGTTGAAGTATCACATGTTCTATAGTAAAAACCAGGGGCATTTATTACAGGTTGCACTAAACTTTGTCGAAAACTCATAAATACCATTCTATTGATGGACCTAAGTTATTTGTGAATTATTTCACTAACATCCTAAGATAAAAAAAGCTATCGTCAAGCAGACAAGGAAGGGTGAAAACAGTTTCTAAACTGTGGCTTTCTTGCGACTTTTGAAATATTAGAGGCCCCCTCTTCCAGTTGGTCAATGTACAAAAAAACTGTTACAGGAATAATTGCTTTAGCTCCATAAGGATCTACTCCGTTAAATTCAGCCCCTATTAAAGGGACTTTTAAACTATTGCAAAAAATATACATAATTAACCTAAAATTTATTTAGCCTATCTTTTTTTAAACTTACTTCATGAGCTCATATGAAGGAACAATGGCCAGTAAAAATTTAAAAAATTTTTCCCGACCTTCATTCTATTAATAATCGCATTAATACAACAACCAAATTAAAAGGAAAATAGCTTATTAAAAGTTACAAAACTATTTATTTGAATATATCTAAAATTCTCTATTGAAATTAATGTAATGTTTAATTATAATACAAGACATAACAAATAAAATGTTTTCGATTAAAAAGGAGGTGATAAAATGAGATTTGCGGGGATGAACATCACTTTTAGACATTTCCCATTCAATTATTTTCTAGATAGCATGGAGCAGCTTGGAATTAACAATATTGAATTATGGGCTGGTGAGCCCCTGCATATATGTCTATCGCAAGGAAAATGGCGCATTAGAGTGGAGAGATTATCTCGCAAATCTTCAAAAATATGATTACCAAGGAGTTTGCACCCTAGAGATTATGGGAACGAGATATTATCAAAATCCACAAGATGCACTCATTAAATCATTTGAAAAAATTAAGGAATTGGAAATGTTATAATCTGGATTTGGAGGAACTCATTATGAGTAATGGCACTCTTACACGAAAACTGGGTTTTTGGTCTGCCCTAGCGATTGCGGTTGGAACTACAGTTGGATCAGGTATCTTTGTCTCATCCGGTGATGTTGCAAAAGCAGCAGGAACTCCTTCTATTTCAATTTTAGCCTGGATTATCGGCGGCCTTATCGCAATACCGCAGGTAATGGTATTAGCAGAATTATCAACTGCTTATCCCGAAAATGGAAGCGGTTACGTATACCTGAATAAAGCTGGTTGGAGGCCTCTTGCCTTTCTATATGGATGGGCGACGTTCTGGGCATTAGATCCCCCTTCTATTTCTATTATGGCTTTAGCAATTGTTTCTTACCTTGCTACCTTTTTTCCTTTCTTTTCTGGTATAGCTGGTAAGTTGTTAGGGGTTGCGATCATCTTAGTCATTACCTCCATCCATTATCGAAGTGTAAAAGAGGGTGGACTATTCCAAGTTATTATCACTGCTGTTAAGATCATTCCTTTTATTATTGTAATTGTTTTAGGTTTAATGTATATGAAAGCTGGTAATTTTTCATATGTGCCTGCGCATGGAGCTGTAAAAACAAGTTTAATCGGAGGCGTCTCCGCAACTACTTGGGCTTACACAGGTATGGCAGCGATTTGTTTTATGGCTGGCGAATTTAAAAATCCTGGAAAAATTCTCCCACGTGCACTCATTAGCTCGGTATTCATTGTACTAGCGTTGTACACATTGCTTGCAATTTGTGTCATCGGCTTAATGCCGTTTGATAAATTAATCCATTCAAATGCTGCTGTTTCAGAGGCTGTGAGTTATATTCCAGGTCTTTCTCATATTGCTTCTTCCTTTGTCGCAATTACTGCCATTATTGTTATTCTCGGATCATTAAGCTCCTGTATAATGTTTCAGCCTCGTTTGGAATATGCGATGGCGAAAGATGGCCTATTTTTCCAACGTTTCGCTAAGGTTCATCCTAAATATGAAACTCCTAGTTTTTCTATTATTATTCAGGTTACATATGCTTGTATTCTTGTATTTATGAGTAATTTAACAGCCTTGCTTGGGTACTTCACGCTCATTCAACTTGTCATAAATATTTTGGACTTTGCAGCCGTTTACAAATGCCGTAAACGGGATGATTATAACCCAATCTATCGAATGCCAATGTGGAAATTAACGACTATTTTAGCCATCCTTGGTGCCTCATGGCTTGCTTGGGGGACCTTCACTTGGGCCCCTTGGCAAGGTATGATTGCAGCATTTATTGTTATTGCAACCGGACTTCCTGTTTACTTTTACTGGAATAAGAGGTTTGAGTCTGCAAATAAAAAGGGCAATGATGTAGTAGCATGACCTGAATAATAGGAAGTTAGCTCCACTATACTAACTTCCTATTTTTAAAAAACGCATTGCATTATTTGTTATATCTAACTATAATACAAGACATAACAAATAGTTTAACCATCATAAAAGGAGGATCAAGTCCATGTTGAAATTTGATGAAGAATTATTCCTTAAGCTTGTTGAAAAAGAGGGCCTTGCATTTAGAGGGGAAATTGAAGGTTTTGTCGATGAAATCTGCCAAAAAGGCTACAAGAACATTTTTCTTATCGGTGCAGGTGGAACCATTGCCATGATGTATCCCTATGAGTATATTCTAAAATCAAACTCTACGATTGACGTTCATGCAGAAATTGCAGCAGAGTTTATGGCTATGAACCATAAGCATTTTAGTAAAGATTCAGTTTGTATCTTTACCTCTGTTTCCGGAACAACGAAAGAAACCCTTGCAGCTGCCGAGTATTGTAAAGAAAAAGGTGCCACAACCATTGCACTAGTAGCAGAGCCGAATACACCACTAACAAAAATGGTCGACTATTGTATAACTACAGGTTCAGAAAAACATTCTTTTGATACCTTTTATATGCTTCTCTACATGGTTATCTTCCGATTTATGTACAACCATGATGAATTTCCTCAATATGAGCAATTTACGAAGGAAGTTAATTTACTTCCACGCGCCATTCTGAATGCCGTTAAATCTTTTGATCAAAAAGCAGAGGAATTTGCGATCAAACATAAAGATACAGATTATCACATGATGGTGGGTTCCGGTAATTTATGGGGAAATACTTATTGCTATGCGATGTGTGTTTTAGAGGAAATGCAATGGATCCATGCTAAATCCATTCATGCCGCCGAGTTTTTCCATGGTACGCTTGAACTTGTCGTCGAAGATACAAGTGTGATTTTACTAAAGGGAGAAGATGAAACAAGGCCTCTTATGGACCGTGTAGAAAGATTTGTTGAGAATATAACAAAGAATGTAACGATTATTGATACAAAAGATTTTAAAATGGAAGGGATCAGCGAGGAATTTAGAAAACACTTTGCTGTTAGCATTAATTGGTCCGTCTTAAGCAGAATCAGTGTTTACCTTGAGCGTGAACGGAACCATTCGTTAGAGCTTAGAAGATACTATCGCCAAATGGAATATTAAAAATGATGAATGAGCACTACTCGTAGTGCTCGTTTCTTCTTAAAAAAGGAAAAGTGGGGATATAGCAATGAAAATAGCTGCTGTCGGAGATAACTGCATGGATGTTTATCAGGCAAACGGGAAGGCCTATCCTGGAGGAAATCCAGTCAATGTCGCTGTCTATTTAAAAGGTTTAGGTGCTGAATCGTCCTATATTGGGTGGGTTGGGGCTGATTCATACGGTAAGGATATGATTCGTGCTATCCAAAACAAGGGTGTAGATACTACTCATCTTTCTCAGAAGGAAGGAAAAACGGCTATTACCTATGTTGAATTAGTCGGAAATGATCGCAAATTCGGAGAATACGATGAAGGTGTAATGGCTGACTTCACCTTAACGCCGGAGGAAATTATTTTTATTGGAACACACAAATGCGTACATGCTGGAATTTGGGGGCATGTGGAGCAATATTATCCTGCATTTAAAGAAATGGGGCTGCTCACCTCATTTGATTTTTCAAACCAATTAAATGATCCCCTGGTAAAAACCTTACCACCGTTTGTCGATTATGCCTTTTTGTCCTATACGGAAGATGATGCCTATATACGTCAGTATTTAAAGGAAATTAAAAACCTTGGCTCAAAAGTTGCTGTGGCAACATTAGGTGAAAATGGTTCTCTTGCCTATGATGGTCAACAATTTCACCAATTTGGTGTAATAGAAGAGAATGTAGTCGATACAATGGGGGCCGGCGATTCCTTTATTTCAGGTTTTATTTATGGAATATTGAAAGGCTGTACTATTAACGAATGTTTACAGTTAGGTACGGAAACAGCTGCAAAAACGATTCGATATTTCGGTGCATGGTGACTAGGACTGGGCTCTCGATGTATAATAGATACTATAATTTATTGACGGATAAGGATGAAGCAAGTAATGAATTTAAATCCTTCTACCCCCCAGCCACTCTATATGCAAATAAGGCAAATGTTGAAAAATGATATCCAGCAAGGTAAGTATAAACCAGATGAACAAATACCAACTGAAGCTGAACTTTGTGAAATTTATAACGTAAGTCGGATTACCATCCGAAAAGCAATTGAGGAGTTGGTAAAGGACGGAACATTAACACGTATTCCACGAAGAGGAACTTATGTTACCTCAAAAAAGTTTCATAACGAGTTGATTTCTGTAAGCGGGTTCTCAGAGTTCAGTCATCAGCTGGGCATGACCCCTAATTCTCGAATTTTAAAAAGTGAGGTCATACCTGCAACTGAAGAAATAGCAGAATATCTTAAAGTTGAGGAAGGAAGCCCAATTTTGGAACTTGAGCGGCTAATGTATGTAAATGATCGTCCTCTTTTTTATGATATTGCCCATTTCTCGTTAATTCGATTCCCAGATCTAGAAAAGAAAATTGTTGGAAATGAATCAACGTATAAAATTCTTTTGAACGATTACCAAACCGAAATTGTCAGTAATGACAAAATTATTGATGTTATTGGTGCCACAAAAGACTACGCTAAATGGCTGGAGTGCGATATCGGGGCTAATCTCTTTAAAATTTTAAAGATTTCATTTAATTTAGCTGATGAACCTGTACACCTCTCTACCTTTATGTGTGAAACAAACAAGGTTAAACTGACGGTTCATCGGGCAAAATAAGATAATCTGATTGGTGCCCAGCTTTTTTATTTATTTTTTTTATTTTTCTATTGCCATTATATTTAAGTACTGCTATTATGAAGTAGCATGATTTTTGGAAAGCTAATATTCAATATATCTGGATCTTTCCAAGCAGATAACCTTGACCACTTCCTAGGAAGTTAAGGCCATACGGACAGCCGGGTCAACTGCCGATTGGCAACTTTGGTTGCCTTATTGATTGAGTTAAAAGCTCAAATTTTATAAGTTGGTTACTTTACAACCAGTGCACATGCACACAACTTGTGAAACGGTCAATAAGAGTGGTAAAAGTGATTATTTGCTATATAGACTCTGATCCTAAAATGATATATTTTGAATATTAAAAAGCTTTCTGCCATGGTGTCTGATGACTTGGTAGAGTATAGATATGACTCTATGTCATGGATATACTTGATTTTTAATATTGAATATATCAAAGCAAGTGTTGTGCGCAATTAATTCCTGCGTTTTGCACTTGCTTTTTTTGTTGTTACGGAATTTAGTTGTGCCTTAAAAAAATCTATTAGGTTAGGAGAAATGAAAAATGGGAAAAGCGCTAATTATCGGGGCTGGCGGCGTAGCATCTGTTGCGGTCCATAAATGTGTACAAAACAGTGAAGTATTCGAAGAAATTTGTATCGCAAGCCGTACAAAATCGAAATGTGATGAATTAAAAGCGAAACTTGATGGCGGCAAAACAAAAATTACAACTGCACAGGTTAATGCAGATAATGTAGATGAGTTAATCGGATTAATTAATGAAGTAAAACCAGATATCGTAATGAACTTAGCATTACCGTACCAAGATTTAACGATCATGGATGCTTGTCTTGCAACAAAGACACACTATATGGATACAGCAAACTATGAGCCAGAAGATACGGCAAAATTTGAATACAAATGGCAATGGGAATACCGTGAGCGTTTTGAAAAAGCCGGAATCACAGCCCTTTTAGGCAGCGGCTTTGACCCAGGTGTAACAGGCGTATTTTCTGCTTATGCATTAAAACATTACTTCGACGAAATTGAATATATCGACATTCTTGATTGTAACGGCGGCGATCATGGCTATCCATTTGCAACAAACTTCAACCCTGAAATCAATATTCGTGAAGTTTCAGCTAACGGACGTTACTGGGAAAATGGCGAATGGATCGAAACAGAGCCAATGGAAATCAAACGCGTTTATAACTTCGCTGAGGTTGGCGAAAAAGATATGTATTTGCTTTACCATGAAGAGCTTGAGTCTCTTGCTGAAAACATCCCAGGACTTAAGCGTATCCGTTTCTTCATGACATTTGGCCAAAGCTACCTTACACACCTAAAAGCACTTGAAAATGTAGGTATGACTTCTATCGAGCCAATTGAATTTGAAGGTAAACAAATCATCCCTCTTCAGTTCTTGAAGGCTGTATTACCAGACCCAGCTTCCCTTGGACCTCGTACAGTTGGTAAAACAAACATCGGCTGTATCTTCAGAGGAAAAAAGGATGGAAAAGACAAAACGTATTACGTTTACAATGTTTGTGACCACCAAGAGTGCTATAAAGAAGTGGGCTCTCAAGCCATCTCTTATACTACAGGTGTTCCTGCGATGATCGGTGCAGCAATGATTCTAACTGGTAAGTGGAACAAAGCTGGCGTATATAATATTGAACAATTTGATCCAGATCCATTCATGGAAGAGTTAAACAAATGGGGACTTCCATGGGTAGAAGACTTTAATCCGGTGCTTGTTGATGATGAACCTGCTGAGAAAAAAGAAGCGGAGCTAATTAAATAAAATGCGGTTTGAAGAATTACCAACACCATGTTATGTCATCGATGAAGGTCTCGTCGAAAGAAATCTAAAAATCCTAAACGGCGTTATGCAGCGTACAGGAGCTAAGATTGTTTTGGCACAGAAGGCATTTTCTATGACTACAATGTATCCCCTCATTGGAAAATATTTAAGTGGTACCACGGCTAGTGGATTATTCGAAGCACGGTTAGGTTACGAAGAAATGGGCAAAGAGAATCATGTCTTTGCCCCCGCCTATCGTGAAGATGAAATTGATGAAATTATCTCGATTTGCGATCATATTATCTTTAATTCCTTCTCCCAGTTGGAAAAATTTAAGAACAAAGCGCTAGAAGCCGGCAGAAAAGTGGGCTTACGCATTAATCCTGAATGCTCTACCCAAATTGGACATGCAATCTATGATCCATGTTCACCAGGGTCTAGATTTGGTGTAATCAAAGAGCAGTTCCGTCCTGATTTACTTGATGGTGTTTCAGGGCTGCACTTCCACACCCTTTGCCAGCAAAACTCTGACGACTTAGAAACCACTTTAAATGCAGTGGAAGAAAAGTTTGGAGAGTGGCTTCCGCAAATGGAATGGATCAACTTTGGCGGCGGCCACCATATTACCAGAGAAGATTATGATATTCCAAGACTAGAAGCTTGCATTAAGAGAATGCAAGACAAATATGATTTAGAAGTATATCTTGAACCAGGGGAAGCTATTGCCTTGAACGCAGGTTATCTTATTACATCCGTACTTGATTTACATCGAAACGGAATGGAGATTGCCATTCTTGATACTTCAGCAACCTGCCATATGCCAGATGTATTAGAAATGCCTTACCGCCCTCCTCTATTTGGATCAGGGGAAGCAGGAGAAAAGCCATACACCTATCGACTTGGCGGGCAAACTTGCCTAACAGGAGATGTCATCGGGGATTATTCCTTTGATGAGCCATTAAAAAGCGGTGATCGCTTAGTTTTTGGCGATATGGCCATCTATACAATGGTGAAAAACACGACTTTTAACGGCATGCCACTACCAGCTATCGCTATTAAAAAAGCAGATGGCGACTGTGAAGTTGTACGCGAATTTGGCTATCAAGACTTTAAAATGAGATTAGCTTAATAGATTGGAAGCAAGGGGACGGTTCTCTTGCTTCTTTTTTATACGCAAAGGGACGATTCCCTTGCTTCATTGGAAGCAAGAGAACCGTCATTCCGTTTTTTTCATATATTGGGAAGGAGTTTGTCCAGTGAATTTCTTAAACACCCTCGTAAAATAATTCAAATCATTGTATCCGACAATTAAAGCAATATCTGTAACTGTAGCACTTCCGGTTTGTAGATGGAGCATAGCTTCCTCGATTCTTTTTTGATTTACGTAGTCAATGATACTTTTGCCCGTATCCTGCTTAAACTTGCGAGATAAGTGAGAAGGATGGACGTGGATGCTAGCTGCAATTTCCTTTAGAGTTAGTGTTTTTTCAAGATTTGAATGGATATAATCGACTGCCTTTCTAACAATCATGCTGAAATCCCGGTTTGAGTGTTTCTGAACGAGACCGCAATATTCGTTTATCATATCGGATGCTAATAGTTTTAAGTATGGAAGATTTGGGGCTCTTTCAATAAGGATCGCAAATTTTCCTGACACATGGTGTACAATGATGGGCTGTAGGCCGCCCTTTTCAGCCGAAATCCTGCATAAGGTATTTAAGACAAAAAGTAGATTTTTAGCTGAACGAAAGGGGCTCTCGGGAATACGGTCTGAAAAGTCCAGCATCCCCTTAACCTCCTTTGATAACTTGCCGATTTCTTCCATATCGCCTTTTTCTATCGCCCTCATTAATTTCTTTTCCGCTTTATATCGCTCCTCAATCAAGTTTTTATCTTCTTCGTAAAGGACTTTTTCAACTTTTTCCACTGACTTACGAACTTCAGTATTCACTAATTTACCATCAATATAGGAATGTTGACACATATTAACCAGCAGATCCCCCAAATAGGTAGACTTGTTACTGCCAATAATTGAAAGTGATTGATAATAATCTTGAAGCTGTTTCCGCTCACTAACTGGGAATTTATGTGTTGAGATAAGGTCACTGATCAGCTCATTGGAAGGAATACTAGATAAAAATGGGCCCAAAACAATAAATCCCTTATAGTGATTATTACTCCAAATCCCTGCTGCTAAGTATTCCAGCCCAATGCTATTTATGTAATGAAAATACTGATCGTTCTCTGCCCTCATTAATTTTTCATTTATTGTTGGATCATCATTGGCGAAGGGTTGTAGGAGCAAGGGGGTTTGAATTTGCGATTTTTGAAAGATGATACTCCCCTCGCAGTCCACAATCTTTACATCTAAATAAGTAATCGACTGCAGGAGCTTTCCTTTTTTAGTGATATCTATCGATAAACTCATCTTTCTTATCCTCCCTAATCTATTTCCACTATTAAAACCGTTCAGAAGAAAATATGCAATATTTATGCTAATAAGGTCAAATTTGTATGATTATCTATTGAAAACGTATACTATAATGAATTTGGTTTAAACGATATTTAGGAGGAAGCCAAATGAGAAAAGTCTTAAATATTAATTCTGATTGGAAATTTCTTAGACAAGATGAAGAGAATGCAAGTGCAATAAACTTTAATACAGAAAATTGGCAGGAGGTTCAAGTTCCTCACACCTGGAATGCAATTGATGGTGCCAATGGCTTTGATTATTATAAAGGTGCCTGCTGGTATCGAAAAGAATTTGTATTAGATGCATTAGAACAAGGAAATAGAGTATATATTGAGTTTAATGGCTCTAATAGTATTACGGATGTATATGTGAATGGCCACCATCTTGGACAGCACCGCGGCGGTTACTCCATTTTCCGTTTTGACATTACAAATGTAGTCGATTTTGGAAAAAAGAATATACTCTCAGTCAAAGTTGATAATACCGTTGTCGATGATGTGTATCCACAGATGGCCGATTTCACTTTCTACGGCGGGATTTATCGTGATGTAAATCTGGTTATTGCGAATTCGATTCACTTTGATTTACTCGATTATGGTTCTAAAGGTGTCTATGTTATTCAAGAAAATGTTTCAAATGAGCGTGCTGCCTTAACAGTCAAATCTAAGATAGTAAATGACCTAGATGTAGAAAAGAAAGTACGAGTTTGGGCAGATATCTTAGATGCTAATGGTAAAAATGTAGCCTACGGGGCAAAGGATGTTTTTCTAGCAGCAGGAGAGACAAAAGAAGTGGAGATCCCTGTTACGATTGAAAATCCTACACTATGGAACGGAAAAAAGAACCCATACCTTTATGAAACGAAGATCTCACTGGTCAGCTTTAACGATATCCTTGATGAAATAACCATCCCATTTGGAGTGAGATACTTCCACGTTGATCCGGAAAATGGTTTCTTTTTAAATGGAGAACCGCTTCGATTGAATGGCGTATCTAGACACCAAGACCGCAAAGACATGGGCTGGGCGATTACGAAAAAAGAACACCTAGAAGATATGGAACTAATCAAAGAAGTCGGCGCCACATCGATCCGCTTGGCCCACTATCAGCATGATCAGTTTTTCTATGAACTTTGCGATCAGGAGGGCATGGTCATTTGGGCTGAGATTCCATTTATCTCCGTTATGTCGAAACATGAGTTAGGAGGAATCAATGCCAAGCAGCAAATGACAGAATTAATTCGTCAAAATTTCAATCATCCATCGATTATGTTCTGGGGTATCCAAAATGAAATTCAAATCAGCGGTGAGCGCCCAGAGCTTAGAAGACTTGTAAATGAATTAAATGAGCTCACGAAAAAAGAGGATCCAACCCGGTTAACCACTATGGCAAATGTCATGTTCGTACCTGATAAAGATGAATACAATTATGTGACGGACGTGGTCGGCTATAATAAATATTACGGCTGGTACCAAGGAAAAGCTGAGGACTTCGCTGATTGGCTAGACGGTTTCCATCAAACCAACCCACGGGTTTCTCTAGGTATCTCCGAATATGGCGCAGAAGGAATCCTGCAATATCATACCAATCATCCACAGGTAAAGGATTATTCAGAGGAATATCATGCTCTTTATCATGAAAAAGTATGGGGAATTTTCTCAAAGCGTCCATACCTATGGTCAACGTATGTTTGGAATATGTTTGATTTTGGGGCCAATATCCGCGACGAAGGCGGCGTACAAGGCAGAAACAACAAAGGGTTAATCACATACGACCGCAGAATTAAAAAAGACGCCTTCTACATGTATAAAGCAAACTGGTCTGATGAGAAATTTGTTCACATCACGAGCAAACGCTACATTGAACGGGCGGATAAGCGAATCACCATCAAAGTTTATTCAAACTGTGAAGAACTGACTCTTTATACAAATGGCAAAGAGATTGGAACGAAAACAAGTGACAATCGCGTGTTTATTTTTGAAAATGTGGAGTTAGAAGAAGGAATTACCGAAATCAAGGTTACTTCCAACCAAGATGGCGTCATTCTAGAGGATACAGCTCGATTCATGAAAGTAGCAGAGCCAAATCCAAGCTATGAAGCTCCGGAAGAGGATAAAGGCGGAGTAGTCGGAAACTGGTTCCAAATGCCAGACATTGAAGATGTCGAAGTAGAGGAGATAGAAATCACCGATGACGTCTATTCTACACGTGATACGTTTAAGGCCTTAATGGAGAATGAAGAAACAAAGGCAATCCTAGAAAAATACTTAGGCAACTTTACTGAACATCCAATGTACGGAATGGCAGCAGGAATGCAAATCGACTTCATCGCCTCCATGGCACCAGAACAATTTACCGATAAAATGATGTACACCTTAAACAAAGAGCTAACAAAAGTTCAAAAATAAGCAAAGGGACGGTTCTCATGCTTCGAAAGAAGCATGAGAACCGTCCCCTTGTTTTACTTGTTTTAGCTTAAGGGACTTACATTCACGGCACTTAATTTGAATCCAGGCATCCGGCAGACAGGGTCTAGTTCTCCACCGATAAGAACATTCACATTCTGTGAGTCTGCCCAATGAAATGGAACAAAAACGGTATCTGGACGGATTGTCTCGGAGTATTTGCTTCTGACAGTGATGCTTCCTCTTCGTGATTCAATTTTAACTAAGGTATGGTCTGCAATTTGATAATCCATCGCTGTTGCAGGGTGAATTTCCATATAGGATTCAATATTTCTAGCTGCCAACGCAGGACTTCTCCTGGTCTGTACTCCTGTTAAGTAATGAGACATGACCCTCCCAGTCGTCAGATACAAGGGAAACTCGCTGTTTACTTCTTCCTTTGGAACCACAGGTTTATTGGGAACGACAACCATCTTGGCCTTGCCATCAGGATGAGCAAAAGAGGTTTCGAACAGCCTTATAGTCCCTCTATGCTCAAGGTCAGGACATGGCCATAGAATACCGCCTTCCTTTCGCAGCCTTTCATAGGTAATTCCATAATAATCGGCTATTCCACCCCGGCTTGCCAATCGCAATTCATTGAAAATTTCTTCAGCAGATGAAAAAGAAAAGTACTTTTCCTTTCCGAGGGTACGAGCAATATCCACTATGATTTGCCAATCATGCTTCACCTCACCCGGGCATTGGCAGCTCGCTTCTCGTAACGTTACCCTTCCCTCCACATTCGTCATGGTTCCTTCATCCTCTAAATAAGAAGATGTTGGTAAAATTAAATCTGCGAGTTTAGCTGTCTCTGAAACAAATAAATCCACAGCAACAAGGAATTTTAATTTTTTCAATGCATTCTTAACAAAATGTGCATTTGGATTGGAGACAACTGGATTGGAGCACATTAAAAACAGTCCAGTAATTTCTCCTTCATCAATCTTCTCCATTATTTCATAGGCAGAGACGCCTTTCCCCGGCAAATCATCCGGGTCGATTCCCCAAACATCTGCCACAAACTTTCGATGTTCTTTGTTTTCAATCGAACGATACCCGGGGAGCTGGTCAGCTTTTTGACCATGCTCTCTTGCTCCTTGGCCGTTTCCTTGTCCGGTAATGGCCCCAAAGCCACAATTCGGCTTACCTAGCTTGCCAGTAACAACAAGGAGATTAAGAAGGTTACGGACGGCGGCCGAACCATCTGTTTGCTGCTCGACTCCTCTCGCAGTAAAAATCATGCCTGTTTCTTCTTTACCAAACTTGATTGCCGCTTTTTGAATCTCGTTTATGGGAACGCCAGTGATGACTTCTATTTCTCTTAACTCTACTGTGGCTAAATATTCTTTAACCTCATTAAAACCATTGGAACGTTCCTGTATAAATGCCTTATTACTATAATTTTCTTCCACAATGACCTTTAACAGCCCATTTGCTAATGCTGCATCTGTCCCTGGCCTCAACTTTAAATGTAAGTCTGCAAGTTTCGTAGTAGCTGTTTCACGTGGATCAATGGCGATAATAAATGCCCCATTTTCCTTTGCTTTTTCAAAATAAGGCATGATTGTCGGCTGGCACTCCGCGATATTCGTTCCCGCCAAAATAATGCACCGGGTATATGGAATTTCTGCCAGGCTGTTTGTGAATCCTCTATCCATTCCAAAGGTTTGACTGGCAGCTGAAGCAGCTGCCGACATACATAACCGGCCATTATAATCGATATACTTTGTCTTTAAAGCAACTCGGGCAAATTTACCAAGTAAATAAGCTTCTTCGTTCGTAATCGATGCACTCCCATACACTGCTAAGGCATTAAGTCCGTCTTCCTCTTGTATTCTAGTAAATTGAGCTTTTATCTGCTCTAAAGCCTGTTCCCATGAGATCCGGACAAATTCCCCATTTACCTTTAACATCGGATATTTTAATCGTTCCTTGTTAAAAGCATGCTGGTAAGCATTCATTCCTTTGACGCATAGACGCCCCTGGGTGGTTGGATTATCCTTGCCGACCGTTTTATATTGTTTTCTTGAAACAACAGACTGTTCGATTAATTGCATCTTACACTGCATACTACAATAAGGACATTGGGTATTATATACCTTTTCCGTTTGCACTTCCTTTTGCTTTTTTCGGAAATACTTTAACATCAATTCCGTCAAGATTCCTCACCTTTTCGTCCTGTAACTTTTATTATTCGCCTTCATTCTTACCGAAATGATTCATTAACTTTTACTGATAGTCGCTGTTCACTAAAATACTTTTTCTTACTGACAGTTCTTCGTCCAACCGCACTAATAATTCCTGGCGAAGCTCTTGATCAAACAATGCTTCTCTTACATGGATTAAGCCTAATCGATCGAGCCATTGCCAAGTTCGTTCCAAGTAATTTGCCGATTCACGATAATACTGAATCAGCCCCATAATGATTTCAGCAGCTTCAGCTTCCGTGGGGACAACCGCCAATAATTGCCCTGAACGCACCATTCTCCCGCTGCTGCCTCCTACATAAATTTCCCAGCCTAATCCGGTTCCAATGATTCCAATATCTTTAGTTGTGGAGCCTGCACCATTATGCATACAGGCAGAGACACCAATTTTTACACGATATGGGGTTTTTAAGGATGCCAATTTCCTTTCAAGAGTAACAGCCAGCTTTAAAGATGGTTGTTTATTACACTGACAAACATGTTCGCCAATGCAAGTCTTGACATTTTGTACCCTATTTCCATATGTGCTGCTTAACGGCATGTTTAAGTCTGCACATATCTCACTTAGCACATCCTTTTTTACATCCATTAAATGAATTCTTTGTTCACTTGTAACAGCAATGTTTTTTACGCTATACTTCTCAGCAACCTTCGCAATGGTACGTAACTGTTCTGCCGAAGTTATACCGCCATACATTTGGGGAATCAACGTGTACGCACCATTCTCTTGAACGATTACATTCAACCGTTCGTCTTCAAACTGAAGCTCTTGTTCGCTTTCGTATTCTGGATAAATCATTCCTAGATAATATTCAAGCGCCGGACGACAGGTGCTGCAGCCATTCTTGCTATTCCAATTCAGCTGCTCTATTACTTCTTGTGGGGAAGTTAAGCCGAGGAGCTGCATCTCTTGTACCACTTCATCTTCTGTCAGAGAGGTACAGGAGCACATGGATTTCTTCTTAATAATTTCATTACAAGCATCGCTCTTTATATAGGCTAGCAGCTCCGTGACTAACGGCTTACAGCCGCCGCAGGATCCTGATGCCTTCGTGCATTTTTTCACTTGGTCAACGGTTGTCAATCCTTCTTTTTGAACGGCCTCCAAGATCGCACCCTTTGATACTCCATTACAGTTACATACTATTTCACTAAGAGGCATTGAAGCCATTGAACTGCCGGCCTCAGGTGAAGATTGCAGTAAAGCGGCTTTTTCAAGGTCCGATACATCCTGTTGTTTGATCATCATATCTAGCAATCTCGTACGGTCACTGGTATTTCCAAAAAGGACCACCCCGATGATTTTATGATCTTTAAAGACCACCTTTTTATAGATCCGATTAACCTCATCATATAGTTTAATTGACTTCGACGAGGGGTCCTCATGTACCTGTCCGGCTGAAAACAGCTCTATACCTGAGATCTTTAATTGTGTCGAAAGAACGGAACCCCTATAGCCTTGGTCCTCAATGCCGCAGATATGCTTAGCCAACGCCTTTCCTTGTTCATACAGCGGCTTAACTAATCCATAAACACTTCCGCGATGTTCAACACATTCCCCGACGGCATAGATATTCTCGATGCTCGTTTGTAAGAAGTCATTCACGAGGATGGCTCGATTTATTTCTATTCCACTTTCCTTGGCTAACTGAACATTCGGCCTAACCCCAGCTGCCATCACAACTAAATCTACGTCAAGCTTGGATCCGTCTGTAAAAATCAGCCCTTCTGTCCGGCTGCTTCCGATAACTTCTTGTGTTTGTTTTTCAAAAAGAAACTTCATTCCTTGGTTTTCCAACTCAGCTTGAAGCATTTTCGCTGCAGTTTGATCTAGTTGCCTATCTAATAAATATTGGCCAATGTGGACCACACTTACTTCCATTCCAAGGTTGAGGAGCCCCCTTGCCGCTTCGAGCCCTAACAACCCTCCGCCAATGACAGCGGCTTTTTTATACTGCTTCGCTGTTTCCATGATCGACTGACAGTCCTCAATTGTTCGAAAAGTCGTAACTCCCTTTTTATCCGAACCAGGTATCGGCAGAAGAAATGGAACCGAGCCAGTCGCTATAATGAGTCGATCATAAGAAATCTCTTGCTTTTTATCTGTAATGACAACCTGTTTTACGGTATCAATCTTTACAACTGTTTCCCCGGTAAATAGTTTAATTTGTTTTCCTTCATACCAATCACGATCATTTATGGTAATATCCTCAAGCGATGTATCGCCTTGCAGCACAGTGGACAAAAGAATCCGATTATAGTTTACATGTGACTCACTGCCAAAAATCGTAATTTCAAAAGCTTCAGGATTCAGAGTTACGATCTCCTCAATACAACGTACCCCTGCCATCCCGTTGCCTACTAATACTAGCTTTTGCTTCCTCATAACAAACCTCCAGTATTGTAAGAGTACATCCTACAGCCATGAATAACGTTTATTATTTCATAAGTTAACGCAATAGAAATCAATCATGTTATATTTCCTAACACGAAAATTTCCATGTTAGAAGACCTTACAGCATCCATGACAAAAAAATGTTGGCAGATTATTCTTACAACATGCAAAAAAATAAAAAAAAGCTGGAGGGTCCAATATGAAAAATGAAGCGAATTTATTCTCATTCTTACTGATACTAGGGAAGGTTATCTTTTCAAAAAAGCCAAATGTCGGCTGGTAATACGTATTTAAAAGCGAAAGCAGTTGGTACCGATTTACTGTACACAAAAGGAGTGAAAGTACTGGTATGAAGTTAGCAGAGTTAAGAAAAAGTGGTCATGCACCATCATTAGTTGCCTCATTTTTATACTTTGATGTCAGTTTTATGATTTGGGTGATATTAGGTGCGCTTGGGGTTTTTATTACAAAGGACTTCGGTCTATCTCCCGCACAAAAAGGACTCATTGTAGGGGTTCCTATTCTTAGTGGTTCATTTTTCCGGCTGATCCTTGGCGTCTTAACAGACCGAATTGGACCGCGCAAAACAGCCATTATTGGAATGCTTGTCACGTTGGTTCCACTTGTTTGGGGATGGTTATTTGGCAAGACATTAACAGAACTTTATTTAATAGGTATCCTTCTAGGGGTAGCGGGGGCAAGCTTCGCAGCAGCTATTCCAATGGCAAGCCGCTGGTATCCTCCTCATTTACAAGGATTAGCGATGGGAATTGCAGGTGCTGGGAACAGTGGAACCCTGTTTGCCACGCTTTTCGGCCCGCGTCTTGCAGAAAATATTGGCTGGCATAATGTAATTGGGTTAGCAATTATTCCTCTCTCAATTGTATTTATTCTTTATATCCTAATGGCTAAAGATGCACCAGTACAGCCTTCAGCCAAAAAGGCAGGGAAATATTTTACTATTTTTAAACAGAAGGATACCTTGTATTTCTGCCTGCTTTACAGTGTTACTTTTGGCGGATTTGTTGGATTATCAAGCTTTTTAAGTATCTTTTTTGTAGACCAATATCAATTATCGAAGGTTAGTGCGGGGGATTTTGTAACACTTTGTGTGGCGGCTGGGAGCTTTTTCCGCCCTGTTGGCGGTGCCATTGCGGATAAAATTGGCGGCACTCGTCTTTTGACCTTTTTATTTATAGCGATCGCCCTATGCATGTTCGGTGTCAGCCAGCTTCCACCTCTAGCGCTTGTCACAACTTTATTGTTCTTCGGGATGTTATTCTTGGGAATGGGAAATGGAGCCGTCTTTCAATTAATCCCGCATAGATTTAAAGATGAAATAGGGAGGATTACCGGCATTGTTGGAGCAGCAGGCGGCATCGGCGGGTTCTTTGTCCCAAATATCCTAGGAACACTCAAACAAATGACAGGAACCTATACACCAGGCTTTTTGGTTTATGCTGGAATTGGATTAGCTGGTTTAATCGTCGTACTTATTGCAAAGCTATCTTGGCGAAAAAGCTGGGTATCTAAGGAAGCTTCTAGACAAATTTAACTTTTCTCTACAAAACAACTAATCTTATAAGAAAAGCGCAAGCGCCNNTCGAGGGGTTAGGCGCTGGAGCTGGACAATTCTCTAGGTAAAAACTTTTATACTTACCTTAAAATGAAAAGGGACATTCCACCACGGAGTGTCCCTTTTCTTAACTATTTTAAATGAAACAAATCACTAATTACCTCATTTGCAGCCCTTTCTCCCGTTTCAACGGCTCCATTTAAATATCCTGGATACTTAATCGAAGTATGCTCACCGGCAAAGAAGATATTGCCTTCCCGTTCCCCCGGAATACCAGCAAATTTCGTAAATTGGCCAACCTTCCAATAGGAATACGCTCCTTTGCTCCATTGATTACTTAACCAGTGATCAACAGTAGATAAGCCATTCCAGTGTATTTCGCCATCAGGCAAAACATGCTTTAACTTGTCCAAAAAATCCCTAGTCCTTTCCTTTAACTCCTCCTCTGTAGAGGTCATCTGACCTGCTGCTGTATCAGCACCTGTAAAGTTGACAAGGATTCCTGATCTACCAGGCTGTGCACGAGAGGACTCAAAAGTCTGCTGATAGCCTGTATCGGCAAATGTTTCTCCGTTATTTCCAAGCCCCTTCCAGAATCGATTAGTAAATTGGACATGAAGTTTCGTATTAACGCCCATTCCAAGCTCCTTAATCGCTGTTTTTTTTAATGAACAAAATCTTGCATTCTCATAATCTATCATCCTTAAAATTTTAAAGGGTACAGTCAGAATTACTTTATCTGCCAAAACTTCAAATTCTTTATCAGCTTCTCGAAAATAGAGTCTTATCTCATTTTGATCATTTTGTTCAATCTTTACTAATTGAGAATTAAATCTAATTTGTCCATTAAGATTTTGGGCTAATAGTTCGGGGAGTTGATCATTGCCTCCCCTTATATGAAAGCATTCATCTGAATCTCCGTAAATTTGAAAGCGGTCAGATTGAACAAATCCTAATAAATAAAGTAGATTTAATGCACTTTGTTGATCGGCATCAGCTCCATTTTCAATCGTATAGGCAACTTCTAATAATTTGCCAAATTTAGAATCAATCCCTCCTGGAACGATTTCATTGATATAATCAGTAACGGACATATGATCCAATTCATATCCGCGTTCTGTGTAGCTATTATAAAGTGTCATTTCACCAGCTTCTTTTAAATCCCTTTTTAGTTTAGGGAGAATCTTTATAAAATCATTTGTTACATCTTCTAAGGAATAAGGACTTCCATTGAAAAAATAAACTGGTGCAGTTCCTGCTGATTCTGCCATGGGTAAATTATCAAGCTTTAAACCTAGTTCTTTTACCAGTTCGAGAATCTCCTTATGATTCGTATCAATGAATTCACCACCACGTTCGACAATTTGTTCCTCCTTGAAGAAACCCCTCCTTGTCCAACAACGTCCCCCAACCCGCCCCGTTGCTTCATAGACTGTAGATGAAATTCCAGCCTGCTTCAAACGATAGGCACAAGTGAGCCCCGCCAAACCTGCTCCCACAATAACAATTCTGTGAGGATTTTCTTTATTCCTGTTGATGTTAATTATTTGATTGATTTCCTTTTCCGCAGTAATATGATTTTTTTCAGGGTTAACCGCTTGTAGTAAAGCTTGTCCAGAACTTATTTGATTCATCAGCTCATTACTTGCTATTGCAAAACATTTTTGCAAGATACTTGCCAATAGTGTTCGTGTCAAGAAACCACCCCTTTAGGCAAAAATAGACCATGCTCATCATTATTTGATTTACTATCGTACAATAGTAACGATCTTTAATAAAATATGCATGGCATCTTTAATTTGCTATAGGCAATCAGGTGGTTCTGCCTTTTCCGTTGAAAACTGGCTCCTCCTTATTAGCATAATGATCAGCTGCTTTATTCCACAAAAATTGTAAATTTTACATTTTAAGCATTTTCACTCAATAATACCTACATTTTTCCTGAGTCTTTTTTACCCGTTCAGAGGTCTCTAAATCATGAGTTTAACAAGCAGATATACATATTTGCGATACATTTTCCTTTTATTAATCTATCTTTTATAACTATAAAAGGTAACAACCGAGTGAAATTTTGGTATTATCTTGGTATAATTGAAATAGTCATAAATGCTCTAATAGCTTACTAGATTTTCGAATTAAATAGTTTCAATATTGGAAATACTTAAACTCCTTTAGAGGTGAAGGTCTTGCGTAAAAATAAACTCATCATTGGCAGCAGCTTCATTGTTATCATTGCGATAATATTTGCGGGTGTCTACTATTACCAGTCAACCCATTTCAATGCACATATCACGATCAATAACACAAAAGCGGGCGGCCTGACTGCTGAACAAGCATTAAAAAAACTTAAATCAACAGTATTAAAAAACGATGTCTATATCGGAAAAGATCGTATTTTCGATGGTACAGATACGAAGATGGAATTCACGAGTAATGATCTTGCTAGTGTGGAGAAACTGTTAAAAAGCCAGCAGACTTTTTGGCCTTCTTCAAAAGAAAAAAACTTTTCCCTACAGCCAGGAAAGGTGGATCTGTATCGAAACCAAACGATGAAAAAACTTGTAGAGGAAAAGCTCCTTTCTATGAATAAAAGCTTATTAGCTCCTAAAGATGCGGAGGCCCGTTTAGAACAGGGCAAAATTGTCGTCTCTAAAAGTGTTGATGGAAAGCAATATGATGTCACTCAATTATTAAAGGATTATCAAAAACAGGAATATACCAGTGAAATCTTTTTGAAACCTGAATACATACAGCCGATCAAAGAAGACAGTCCAATTGTAAAAAAAGAAGAGAATAAGCTGAAGGAACTTGTTCAACGTACCGTTGATTATAAAGTTCAAAATAAGGTTTATTCTTTACAAGGCAGTGATCTAATTCAAAATGCCACTGTGACAAAAGATCTGAAGGTTACGATTAACTCGGAAGAAATTAAAAACAAGATTAATGATATTAATGACGCTCAATCCACATTAAATAAAGATTTCAAATTTAAAACCCACTCAGGATCAGTCGTAACAGTAAAAGGAGAATCCTACGGCTGGGCTATTAATGTTACTAAAGAATCAAAGCGGGTACAGGAAGCCTTCGAAAAAGGCGAAAAATCACTTGAGGCAGGGTCTATTTACGGATCTGGCTGGAGTACTTACGGAACCGGCTATAATGCCACAACCAACGGTGGGATTGGGGGCACCTATGCTGAGGTGTCCATTAAGGACCAGCGTATTTGGATTTATAAAAATGGGAAATTAGCTTTTACAACCAATGTAGTTACAGGCAGACATAACACGAATGAAGATACACCACCGGGAGTGTGGTATGTCATGTATAAAGAAACTCCTTCTGTACTTGAGGGAACTAGTGTTGGTCATGGGAATTATTCAGTTAAAGTTCAATATTGGGCACCATTTACACTTAGCGGCTGCGGGTTCCATGATGCGAGCTGGCGAAGTAACTGGGCAAGTAATGCTTACCTTACCGCAGGGTCAGGCGGCTGTGTCAATACACCGTCAAGTGCTATGAAAACTGTATATAATACGCTCAGTAAAAATGAACCCGTAGTCGTATATTAATAATAACAAGCAGAAATTGTTTTATAGACAAAAGAGGCAGGAAATCATTATCAATGATTTCCTGCCTCTTTTTACATTAATACTTTCATACAAACGGAGTCTTTAAAACAGTTCTCTGAATTAAAGCGACAAAAAGAGACATATCTAATAAAAACAATTCTTTGGATAAAAAAACCATTTAGGTATCAAAATAAAACGAAGGTAAAATCCATAAAAACTATTCATTTACATCCATAGCCATTCTTTTTGAATCACAATCAAAGTATAGCGGGGAAGTTGGGATGAAATTATTTAGCATTTTACGCAAAAAAATAGATTCAGTTGAGTCAAAGCGACAAAATGGTGATGCAGAGAACCAGTTAAAAAAAAAAGTGCTATCTAAAAACTTGTCCGATAATGAATGGGTTCTAAAATCTATCTATACGGATTGCCCTGATGTGATCTTTCGAAACTTTATTTTAGGTGGAAATACCTCCGCTATCCTTGTTTATTTAGAAGGTTTAGCGAACATAGAAGAGATTGACCGCAGCGTGCTTACACCATTAATGGAAATAGATGAATTAACTCCAGCAGGCACAGAGGTTATTATCAAACAAAAATTAACTGTTTCAAAGGTGACCCAATTAACTACTTTTGCCGACATCATTGAACAAATATCTAAAGGAAACCCGACTATTCTTATTGACGGACACTCACAAGGTATTTCAGTTGGATTATCTAAAAGCGAGAAACGCTCTGTCGAGGAACCAATCGCTGAATCTGTTGTTCGCGGACCTAGGGATGGTTTCACCGAAACCATCGGGGTTAATATTTCACTTTTGCGCCGCAAAATCAAAAGTCCTGATTTAAAAATGAAATCCATCACTCTGGGAAAGTATAGTCAAACCCAGGTGGTCTATATGTATATGAAAGACATTGTCGATGATACGTTGGTAGAAGAGGTCGAGAACAGATTAAGCCGAATTGATATAGACGGTATTTTGGAAAGCGGTTATATTGAGGAATTTATCGAGGACGACCCTTTTTCTCCTTTTCCGCAAATGATCAATACCGAGCGCCCGGATTCAGCTGCCTCGCAACTGCTTGAAGGCCGGGTAGTCATATTGACAGACGGTACACCCTTTGCCCTTATTGCACCTGTTACATTTTATTCCTTGCTTCAGTCACCTGAAGACTATTATCAACGGTTTATGATTGGAACATTAATTCGTTGGCTGAGATACTGCTTTTTACTAATTGCACTGCTTCTTCCTTCCTCTTATGTGGCGATTCTGACGTTTCATCAAGAGATGATCCCAACAACTCTTTTGCTTAGCGTTGCGGAGTCCAGAGAAAAGGTACCTTTTCCTGCCCTAATTGAGGCCCTAATAATGGAGATTACATTCGAGGCACTGCGGGAAGCCGGGCTTCGATTGCCAAAACAAGTCGGCTCTGCCGTTAGTATTGTCGGAGCACTGGTAATTGGGGATGCGGCGGTCTCTGCCGGTCTTGTATCGGCACCAATGGTTATGGTCGTTGCGATTACAGGGATTTCCTCCTTTGCCATCCCACGCTACAATGCCTCCATTGCCATCAGAGTGCTTCGTTTCCCGATGATTTTTTTCGCCGGGACACTTGGGCTGCTTGGTATCATGCTCGGTATTCTATTCATTATTGTTCATTTATGTACATTACGTTCATTCGGGGTTCCATATCTGGCTCCAATGGCCCCATTAAAGGGTTCAGGAACAAAAGATGTTTTACTGAGAGCTCCTTGGTGGTCTCTTAGACAGCGTCCACACCTGACAGGAAAATATAATAAGTATCGCCAGTCAAGGGGACTCAGACCCGGGCCTGGTAATGAAAAGGATTAGGGAGGTGAATTGTATCTATGATTGAACGCGGGAAAATATCTTCTATTCAAATGGCCATCATGATGAATCCTGCTATTCTGGCAACCGTCCTCATGTTAGTTCCTGCCATAACAGCGAAACATGCAAAACAGGACCTTTGGCTGTCTCCGATCTGGGCTTCTGTTACAGGGTTTATCGTTGTCTATATCGCCTATCGTCTTCATAAGCTCTATCCTAAAGAAACATTAATACAATTCAGCGAACGAATACTCGGAAAAATAATCGGAAAAATAATTGCTGCTTGTTATTTACTGTATTATTTGCATCTAACCGGCATTATTATCCGAGAGTATGGCGAGTTTGTCTCAGGTACATTCCTTCACCTCACTCCAATGGTGGTGGTTTTAGGATCTATGGTGGCCGTATCCGCTTTTGCTGTCTACGGGGGACTAGAAGTGATTGGAAGGTGTTCTGAAATCATCGTACCAGTTGTTCTCCTCCTTTATCTAACCATTTTTATATTGCTCTTTAAGGATTTAGATATTAACCATATGTTCCCTCTCTTAGAAAATGGCCTAAAACCTTCATTACTTGGCTCCGTTGTACCGCAAAGTTGGTTTAGTGAATATATTGTCATCTCATTTTTCCTCCCTTACTTAACCGATCAAGAAAAGGGACTGAAATGGGGAATGTTGTCGGTATTTAGTGTGATGTTTATTATGGTTATTACCAATTTTATGACTTTGTTATTACTTGGAAAATTGAATTCAGTGGTAACCTATCCCGTGATGATTGCAGCAAGGTACATAAGTATTGCCGATTTTTTTGAACATTTGGAAGCGGTTGTTATGGCCATTTGGGTAGCGGGCGCATTTGTTAAAATTACAGTCTTTTATTATGCCCTCGTACTTGGGATGGCTCAATGGCTGAAACTGTCTGATTTCCGGCCATTGGTTTTACCGACAGGTCTATTGTTGATTCTGATGGGAAAATGGTCGGCAGCCAATCTGCAGGAACTGGCTCACTTTCTTAGTTCGACAGCCCCTTTTTATTTACTAACTTTTCAATTGTGTTTACCTGTCATTATGTTATTTATTGCATTAGTCAAAAATAGATCGAAGCAAAAGAAAGGAAAGACAGCAGGATGAATCACCCCTTTTTTAAATATTTAGTTCTATTTTTCTTGATCCTATCAAGTGTTTTTTTAAGCGGTTGTTGGGACAGGCAGGAACTAAATAATTTGGCATTGGTTACGGCAGCAGGAATTGATAAAAAAACCGATGGGACGATTGAACTTATCGTTCTTACCATTGTTCCAAAAGGGGAGACAGGACAACAAGGGACAGGCGGTGGCAGCAGTGTAAAAACATTCGTACGAAAGGCAACAGGTAAAACGCTTGCTGAAGCCATGTCCAAACTTCAGGAAATTCTTCCGCGTCAAATTTTTTGGGGAATATGTAAAGTATTCATTATTGATGAGGAGCTTGCCAAAGAGGGAATTGCCTCACATATTGACTTTATCATGCGCTATCCGCAAATTCGGGAAAGTACAAATATATTTATTAGTTCAGTAAAGGTGAAAAAGGTCTTAGGCCTCTTGCCCCCGCTTGAGCGTGATATTTCAGAAGTGCTTAAAGAGTTGGTCTCGCTAAAGATTGGAATGGATGTATCGACAAAAGATCTGGCGGAAATGATGATCAGTGAATCTGGTGATCTTGGGGTTCCGTGGATAAAGATCCTTCCCCCGGAAAAGGGCAAAGGAAAACAAACCATTGCTTATATTACTGGAACGGCCATCTTTAAAAAAGACAAGATGATCGGCCATATTGATGATTCAGTGACAAGAGGGGTCTTATGGTTGAGAGATGAAATCGAGCTGTCTACTGTTTCTTTGAAACCGGAGGAAACGGATGGATATATTTCGTTGAAATCTCTTAATGCTAAGACAGAGTTAATTCCCAAAATTGAAAATGGTAAATGGAAAATAGTCTTTAAAGCTACAACTGAAAACGATATTGTACAAAACTCAACACCTCTAGACGCCTCCAATCCCAAAGTAGCCGAAAAGCTTCAAAAACTTTTGGAAAAGAGAATTGAAAAGAAAGTAGAAGTGGCACTTAATGTTGTGCAAAAGGATATGAAAGCTGATATTTTTGGATTTGCCGAAGCTTTTCACCGGAAATACCCAAAGATTTGGAAAAAAGAAAAAGATAACTGGGATAAAATTTATCCAGATGTTGAAGTTTCATATGATATAAACGCACATGTTCGCAGACAAGGAATGAACTCAATTAATCCTAAATTCCCTTAGAACGAGGTGAAAGAAGAATGAAATGGGGGACTATTTTAGGATGTACCGCATTAATTATTGTGATCATCCTTTTTCAATCGTCCAGATTAAAGAAGAAGCAAGTTAAGGAAAAGGCAGCACTCCTTACACTATCTATTTTGGGGTGGATGCTGGCCATCCTAATGCTATTTTTCCCTGATATGCCTGGTCCTACTCAATTTATAGACTGGATATATAGACCTCTTGGGGAACTCTTGAAATAAACACGGGCAAACACGGGGACGGTTCTTATGCTTCGAAAGCATGAGAACCGTCCCCGTGCATCTACAATTAAAGCTTAACGTAATCTCTCCATTTATGAATGGGCTTCCAATTTAGCAGCTTTTTAGCCCTTTCATTGTTTAATAATGGCGCGAAACCGGTTAAGTCCCTGCGGAAATCCTTTACAGATGGATAGCAAATTTCCATTAATTGTTTGCTCTCAATGTCCATACTTGTTTCATCGGCACCAATATTAAGGGCAACAGAGCCAAGACCGTCGGTTTCAATAGCCAACCGGTAAGCGGTTGCAGCATCCCTCGTGTCAATATAACTCCATAAAATAGTTTTTCTTTGTTCCGCGTCATGAATAAAACCAGGGAAATTATTATACATTTCTGGAGAAATAACATTTCCTAATCGAAACGAAACTACCTGCATACCTGTTCTTCGGTGAATCATATCCGCGGTTTTCTCATTAACAATCTTGGACAACCCGTAGCTTTCTTCCGGCAATTGTGGATGGTCCTCCTCTATTGGTACATATTGAGGCTGTAGATTTTGCTTTGAAAAACAAATGCCATATGACGATTCACTTGAAGAGATGACAGCCTTTTTGATTCCTAAATTCCCTGCCGCTTCTAAAATGTTATAAGTGGACATGACATTATTTTGAAAGGTCACTTCATTTGGGTGTGAGTAAGCAACGGGAATCGCTGCAAGATGTACTACCGCATCAGCACCAGCCAATACTCCGTACACCTCACCTAGATTGGTCAAATCTGTAATAACTGTCCGACAAAGCGCTTGTTTTGGATACTTCATATCTGCATTCACAACATCATACCCATGGTCCAAGAATTCTTTTATGACGTCCGCTCCCAGAAGTCCACTTCCACCTGTTATGACTACTTTTTTCATGTCCACTCCTCCATTTATCATTGGCTTGCATACTGTTATTGACAATTCTTTGTTGATTGCATAAACTAAGTATATTATAAAACCAAATATTTTCAAGTAAATCGTCTTAACTTCTTGTTCTATATAAAACGCTTCCTACTTTTATACATAACTAAAAATATATTAAAATCTTAAATAGTAAGGGGATCAACAAATGGAAAAAATCGTAAAACCCAATACACCGTTAGTGGAACATATCTATACAGCCGACCCTTCCGCCCATGTATTTGAAGGTAAAATTTATATTTATCCTTCTCATGACCTTGATCATGAGGGACCTTCGACTCACGAAGGGGAACACTATTCGATGGAAGATTATCATGTCCTATCGATAGATGATTTTGAATCTCCTTGTGTGGATCACGGGGAATCGCTTCATGTTAAGGATGTCCCATGGGCAAAGAAACAGATGTGGGCACCAGATGCAGCATATAAAAACAATAAATATTATTTATTTTTCCCTGCTAAGGATACAAATGATATTTTCAGAATTGGGGTCGCTACAAGTTCAAAACCTGCTGGTCCTTTCACACCAGAAAAAGATTACATTCCCGGTAGCTTTAGCATTGACCCGGCTGTTTTAGTAGATGATGATGATAAGGCCTATATGTATTTTGGCGGACTTTGGGGAGGGCAACTAGAGAAGTGGCGGACAGGCGCTTATCTTCCTGATGGGGAAGGTCCTGCTGATTTAGAACCTGCTTTAGGACCAATGGCAGCAGAATTAAGTGAAGATATGCTTACCTTTAAATCAAAACCTCAGGAAATTTTGATTGTGGATGAAGAGGGAAATCCAATCCTTGCTGGTGATGAGTCAAGGAGATACTTTGAAGGCCCATGGGTTCATAAATACAAGGGAATTTACTATCTTTCTTATTCTACTGGTACCACACATACAATTGCATATGCCATGAGTAAAAATCCTCAAGGACCATTTGTTTACAAAGGAACTATTCTTACTCCTGTAATAGGATGGACCACCCATCATTCAATTGTTCAATTTGAGGATAAATGGTATTTATTTTATCATGATTGCTCTTTATCAAATGGAGTCGACCACAAGCGCTGCGTTAAATATACTGAATTAAAATATAACGAGGACGGGACCATCCAAACAATAGACCCTTATAAGGGATCAAAATCATTAAATGAGGTAAACCTTTAAACATTGTCATAATAAGTAAGTAAAAAAAGGCCATCTCTTTAGAGTTGGTTTTTCACATTTGATGCACTGATGACTTTGTTTATTGTTTAAACTAGGAAACGCATAGGAACAATAGTTCAGAATACCAAACTATTAAAGTGAGGTCCTTAGTACTATAGGAGAAAACCCATTTTTAGGAAGGGAAGTGATATGATATATAAATAATATAATACTAGAAAGGAGCATCAGGATGGACCAGGATATTTTATTTCGGAATAATGTGAAGGTAAAAGGCCATGGCAGACAATCAATTATTTTTGCTCCCGGCTTTGGTTGTGACCAAACGGTTTGGAAGTCAGTTGCCAAAGCGTTCGAAAAAGATTACCAAGTCATTTTATTTGATTATGTAGGTTTGGGCCGTTCAGACATACATGCTTATGACTCGAAAAGATATAGCAGTCTTGCAGGATACGCACAAGATGTATTGGATGTTTGTTCAGCCTTAAATTTAAAAGACCTTGTATTTGTTGGACACTCTGTTGGAAGTATGATTGGTATGCTAGCATCATTGAGTCATCCTGAGTACTTCTCTCATCTTGTTATGATTGGTCCTTCTCCATGCTACCTAAATGACCCTCCGCATTACTATGGAGGCTTTGAAAAAGAGGAGCTTTTAGGTTTGATTGATATGATGGACAAAAATTACATAGGCTGGGCGAATGTTTTTGCCTCGACGGTGACAAATAATCCAAAGCGACCAGAGGTTAAACATCAGCTGGAAGAACGTTTTTGTTCCACTGACCCTATTATTGCGCGTCAATTTGCGGAGGCAGCTTTTTTTGCAGACAATCGCAGCGACTTAATAAAAGTAACAGTACCGTCGCTTATTTTACAATGTTCAAATGATATTATTGCTCCTTTAGCGGTAGGAGAATATATTCACAAGCATCTTCCTAATAGTATGTTGAAATATATGGATGCAACAGGACATTGCCCGCATATGAGCCATCCCGAGGAGACGATCCGCTTAATCCGCCAATACCTAAGCATGGCTTCTATAGATGTCAGCTTAGCAGGCAGAGGAGTTCATTTTTAATGGACGAACAATTGAATCATGCACCATGTGGATTTCTGACTTTGTCAGAAGATGGAGTGATATTATCCATTAATCAAACATTGCTCAAGATACTCGATTACACCCAAGATTCATTAACAGGGCAGCATGTCAATTCTATCCTTACTGTCCCTGCTCGGCTGTTCTTTCAATTCTATTTTTTTTCACTTTTAAAACTTGAACATCAGGTTGAGGAAATGTATATTTCACTATCGTCCAATAAGGGCGAAGAGATACCCGTTCTTATCAACGCTCTCTCTAGAAGAGTAAAAGAGACAACTGTATTTGAGTGTATTCTTATCCCGATGCGCAAAAGAAACGAGTATGAAAATGAATTGCTTTTAGCGAAAAAGGAAACCGAAGAAGCCTTAAAAGCAAAGCATAAAGTGAATGCAGAATTAGAGACTACCCTTAAAAGGCTCAAAATTCAAAAGGAAGAACTACTTGAACTTAACAAACAAAATCATAAATATAAAATAGAAACAAAGAAAGAGTTGGAGCTTGCTAGAATTATTCAAGAAACATCACTAACCGATCCGATTAACAATGAAAAAGTTCAAATGGAAGTATTCTATAATGCATCTGATGAATTATCCGGTGATATCTACGGGATTTATCAAATTGATCAGCATCGCTATGGAATCATCCTGCTTGATGTTATGGGCCACGGTATTTCTTCAGCTTTAATTACGATGACTCTTCAATCCCTGTTTCAAAGATTAATTTCAGCAGGATTTGCTGTTGATATTGTCATGAAAGAATTGGATAGCCACCTTCACAAATTGTTTCGGAATAATGAGGAAGCTAGGCATTATTCTACCGGTATCTTTCTTTTAATTGATACAGAAAAGCAAATAATAGATTATATCAATGCAGGTCATCCCCCTGCTTTATGGCAGGACTCTGACGGAAAACAATATGAATTATTTTCTACAGCCCCACCACTTGGAACCTTTGAAGGTGTTGAATTTAAAACTAAGACCTTTACCTTTAGAAAGGGAGGCAGACTGCTCCTATACACTGATGGTGTTGATCCCCTTGCTTCTAATCATTTAGCTCCTTTATTAAAGAAAACAATATCATTACCTTTATTTAAACTAAAAGAGGAAATATTACAGTCCTTAAATAATGAAAAAAATGTCTATCATAAAAGCGATGATGAATCCTTTATTCTCATTCACTTAAAATAATCATAAATAACAACAAAACAGATATTATAATGGCAATCGAATTGGTTTACTCGGTTGCCTTCTGTTGTACTTCTACGAATTAATACACCTTTAAACCCTTGGCTACTAGGTTGGCTCATTTTACTAGTTTTTGGCCGACAATAAACTCTTGACTACCCTGGCACTTGATCTTCTAGAAAAAATAAAAGGCGATAGATTTGGAGGTACTTAACGGTGATTAATTTCAGTATTATTGGTGGCGCTAGCTTCCGGGCACAATATTATTTGAGAATAGCCCAGGCTCTGCCTGACCAATTTCATGTCTCTGGAATCGTTGTAAGGGATGAGGCTAAAGGGCAATTAGTAGAACAAAAGTGGAATGTAGCCACTTATCGGAATCTAACTCAACTGTTGGAAAATGAGCATCCTGACTTTGTGGTAGTATCCGTTAGTGGATCAGCATGCCCTGAATATTTACTGCAATTGGGAGAGCTCGGGATTCCTGCATTAGCCGAAACTCCTCCAGCTCCAACCATAGATGGATTAATTACTCTGCACGAGAAGCTTACTTGTAAAGGAGCAATAGTACAGGTCGCTGAACAATACCATCTACACCCGATCCAGCAGGCAAGGCTTTCTATTATTCAATCTGGAAGATTAGGAAATGTCACACAAGCCACCGTTTCTATTTCCCACTTTTATCATGGCGCAAGCTTGCTGCGAAAAATGCTTAGAATTGGCTTTGAGGATGCAGTGATTAGAGGAATGAGATTTAAAGCACCAATAGTCGCAGGTCCAGATCGCAGTGGTCCTCCAAAGGAAGAAAAAATCATTGAGGCTGAGCGAGACCTAGTTTGGCTAGAATTTGATAAGCAAAAGTTAGGAGTTTATGATTTTACAAAGGACCAACACCGTTCTTGGATTCGCTCCAATCATTTATCTGTTCGTGGCGACCGTGGGGAAATATTCGATAACCGTTTGACAGCATTGACTGATTATTCTACACCTGTTCACTTGGATTTAAAGCGTATTAACAAAGGAGAGGAGGAGAACCAGGATGGCTACTATCTTGAAGGAATCATAGCAGGAGAACAATGGATATATCGGAATCCTTTTATCCCAGCAAGGCTTTATGATGATGAGATAGCCATCGCTTCATGCTTAAAAAAAATGGGAAAATATGTAGCAGGAGGACCAAGTTTTTATAGCCTGCCTGAGGCCTCCCAGGATCAATATCTTGGTCTTATGATGGAAAAGGCCATTCGTTCTTCTGAATTAGTACGGACTGTACGCCAGCCATGGGCAGAATAAGCTACTCATAAAAAATGCCCACAATATGTGAGCATTTTATTTTCTATTACAGAGCAGAGCGGTTTTATATATCATTATAAAAGAGATTCTGCTCCATCAATAAAAATTTCACTTCCAGTAATGTGGCTGGATTGGCTCGAAGCAAGAAAAAGAACCAAGTCAGCCACTTGTTCAGGTTTCCCTGCTGCGTGTTCTAGCGGCTGGCTGCCTTGTGGATATTCGATCGGGATTTCAACTTTTTTCAAGTTCTCTTTATTTTTCCATGTATTTTCATTGATATTGGTTTCAATAGCTCCTGGGCAGACCACATTGACCCTAATACGATACTTGGCAAGCTCCAGCGCCGCCATTTTTCCAAAGCCCATCTGACCAATTTTGGATGTACTATACGCAGACATACCAAAGTTTTTATAGACCCTGTTTCCATTTATGGAACTAGTAATAATGATGCTTCCTCCATTAGACTTCAAATGAGGAATGGCGTATTTAACAGTTAAAAAGGTACTTGTTAAGTTATTAGAAATAGTCAGATCCCAATCTTTCGGGTCCATATCCTCAATCGGTGTAACTTCCCCATTAATGCCAGCATTTGCAAAGACAACATCCAGTCTGCCCCATTGTTCAACCGTTCTTTTGTAGCAGTTTTCTACTTCTTCGGGATTTGATACGTTGGCTTCTAAGACGAGCGCTTCACTGCCCATTTCTTCGATTTGATTTTTAACTTCTTCTACATTTTCTCTGTGCAAGTCTACTAAAGCAATCTTTCCTCCATTTTGGGCAAGCTTTATTGCAGCCGCCCTGCCTATCCCTGATCCAGCTCCCGTAACAAGAGCAACTTGATTTTGAAGTAGTTTCTCCATGTAATAAAGCCTCCTTAAATGATGATGTATATTACTATATCCATCCTAGAGATTTTAAAACTCGAAGAAACAGTTCCTCTTTAATTTACAAGTCAGTATGAATCAACAAAAAAGAAGACGCAGGAAATCGTTATTATGATTTCCTGCCTTTCTTCTTATCTCTGTATGGATCCTATCTTAATTCACTTATGGCAGTGTTGTTTATCCAAACACGAAGAAAAAAGAAAAACGCTTGAACTCCATAACTCGTTCCCCTTCATAAAAACATAGGTATTCGTCCTTATTATATTTAGACTAGTCAGATAATTAGGTGAAAACTCAATAAATGATCCTAAACGACGTTTCCTTGAATTCTGGTGGACAGTTCGACAAACATGGGCTGAATAAGTACAAAAAAAAAATGCCCACAAAACATGGACATTTTTAACTTTCTATTATTGATACGTTCAAACGTAATAGAGTTACTCTATTGAAATAACACCTGCTTCACCCTGTGAAATTTTCCCTTGTTTCTTAATATTTAATTTGGCTAAGTTTGTAAAAACAATAGGAGAAGCAGTAGACGTTGCCGAATTCCTAATCTTTTCTAAATCAAATTTTAGAATTTCCTGTCCTTTTGTGACTGGATCTCCGTCTTTTACAAGGACAGTGAATCCTTCCCCTTTTAAATTAACTGTGTCTAAACCAATATGAATCAATAACTCATATCCCTGTTTAGATTTTATCCCGACCGCATGTTTAGTTGGGAAGACACTCATAATTTCTCCATCAACAGGGGAAACTACAGAACCCTTATCGGGAATAATCGCAAAGCCCTCTCCCATCATCTTTTGTGAAAATACCTGATCTTCTACTTCGGTGATCGGAATAATCTCACCCTCAATCGGCATCACAAAATCCTGTTCATTTAAAGGCAAATATTTTTGAGTTTCAGAAGTTGTTCCTTGTTGCACAGAAGGAATATTAACTGACTTAATATCCAATCGCTTCATAGCATCTGCTACAAACTCTACCTCCGTCCCTACAATGATTTGGAGGTTTGTTTTGTTTAGTTTCATGACGCCCTTTGCACCATGTGATTTTAAGGAAGAATCTCTAACCTTATCCATATCTTTAACATTTAAACGAAGCCGGGTTGCACAGTTATCAATATTAGTTATATTTTCTTTACCGCCAATATCATTAATAAAATGATAAGCCATCGTTTCGTATTTATCTGTTCCTACAGCCGTTTCTATCGTTTCTTTCTCCACGGTTACTTCTTCCTCATCTTCACGACCAGGTGTTTTTATATTAAATGCTTTAATGACTCCATAAAAAACAACAAAATAAATAACTCCGTAAATCAAACCTAGTAATAACAAAAGTAATGGTTTTTGAGCAATATTAAAGTTTAAAATATAATCAATTGCACCAGCTGAGAAGGTAAAGCCATCTTTAATCCCCAACATAGTGACGATTACAAAAGAAAGACCTGTTAACACTGCATGAATTCCATAAAGCAGCGGAGCAATAAACATAAATGAAAACTCAATTGGTTCTGTAATACCTGTAAGGAACGAGGTTAATGCTACACCGACAAACATACCTGCAATTGATTTTCTTTTTTCTTTCTTAGCAGCTGCAATAATCGCAAGTGCTGCACCAGGTAAGCCAAACATCATGATAGGAAAGAAACCTGTCATATAGGTTCCAGCGGTTGGATCACCTTCAAAGAAACGGGCTATATCCCCCGATTTACCTTGAAATGTCCCAAATTGAAACCAAAACAAACTGTTCAAGACGTGGTGCAGACCTAGCGGAATTAGCAAACGGTTTAATATCCCAAAAATACCTGCTCCGATTGCACCTAAACCAATGATCCAGTTACCAACCCCATTGATAGCATCTTGAATGGGCGGCCATACAAATCCTGCAATTCCAGCAATAATAACCATTGTAATGGAAGTTACAATTGGTACAAATCGTCTTCCACTAAAGAAAGCTAACCATTCTGGTAACTTAATGTCACGAAAACGGTTATATAGTAATCCTGAAATTATCCCTGTGAGTATTCCCCCTAAAACTCCCATATTTATATCTTTATCAATGGCTAAGGTTCCTTGTGTTAAAACCAAGTAACCAATGGCCCCTGATAACGCGGCCGCCCCATTATTATCCTTTGCAAACCCCATTGCAACACCGATGGCAAAAATTAAAGCTAAGTTTGCAAAAACAGCATTACCTGCATTTGCGATAAATGGAATATCCAGCAGATCCGGCTGACCAAAACGTAACAGCAATCCGGCTGCTGGTAAAACTGCTATCGGAAGCATTAATGCTTTTCCAATTCGCTGTAGAAATCCTAACATCAGTAATCTCTCCTCTTTCTCATGTAAGCGTTTTTCTTATTCACAATGACCATAGTACCATTGAATTGTTATAGTTGTCTATACCAATAATAAATGAATTTATTGGAAAACCTTGACTGTTTACCATATAATATAAGTAAATACCTATAACAATCGCAAAAAATTGGTATAGACATCTATAATTTGCAGATGATAGAATTACAGGTGTCTAGAAAGGAAGTAATTAAAATGATTACAAATTTTAAACCTATTTTGCTCAAGGGAGTTCAAATATATTCTGAAGATCAATGGATTGAAAATGGCTATATAAAAATAAAAAATCAAAAAATAGTGGAATTAGGAACAACTGAAAATCTTTCCCTACAGGAAGAATTTGAGGTGCTCGACATTCCGTTGTCATTTAAATCTGTTCCAGGTTTTATCGACGTTCATATCCACGGGGTCAATGGAGCAGATACCATGGATGCCACGAAAGAGGCTATGGATATCATGGCCAAGGCACTACCAGGCGAAGGAACCACCAGCTTTCTAGCAACAACCATGACCCAGGAAGAACATCAAATTGAAGAGGCATTAGTGAATGCCGGAACGTACATCAATGGAGAGCAGGCCCCAGGAAAAGCAGAAATACTAGGAATCCATCTTGAAGGTCCTTTTGTGAATAAAAATAAAGCAGGAGCTCAACCCATTCAACATATTATTAATCCAGATTTGGAGTTGTTTAAAAAATGGGAAGAGCTCTCCGGTCACACGATCAAGATTGTCACACTGGCTCCCGAGCAGCCAGGCGGTCTTGAACTGGTGCGGCACTTAAAAGCAAATGGAATGATTGCATCAATTGGCCACACCGACGCAACATTTGAACAAGTAATGGAGGCCATCGATGCAGGAGTAAACCATGTAACACATTTGTACAATCAAATGCGCGGATTGCATCACCGTGAACCAGGCGTGGTAGGGGCAGCATTTTTAAAAGAAGAGTTAAAAGCAGAACTCATTGTGGACGGGGTGCATGTCCACCCAGAAATGGTGAACCTCGCCTATCAGCAAAAAGGGAAAAAAGGAATCATTTTAATTACGGATTCCATGCGGGCTAAATGTCTAAAAAACGGGAACTATGATTTGGGCGGGCAGGACGTAACCGTACGGGATGGCAAAGCCATCTTGAGTGACGGAACTCTTGCAGGAAGTATTTTAAAATTAGGTCAGGGCGTAAAAAATATTATATCTTTTACTGGCTGCCAAATCGAAGAGGCTATTGAGATGGCCGCTGTCAATCCAGCTAAACAACTGAATATTTTTGATCGTAAGGGCAGTATTTCTGTAGGAAAAGATGCTGATATTGTTATTCTTGACGAGAACTTAGATGTCTACATGACGTTATGCCGTGGGAAGGTCGCCTATACTAAAGGAGGAAAAACAACATGAAGATTATTGAAGCAACAGATTATAAAGATATGAGTAAAATAGCTGCCGATTATATAATTCAAAAGGTCAATCAATCCCCTAAAATTAAGCTTGGACTCGCAACAGGCGGGACTCCGATGGGAATCTATTCAAATTTAATTGCCGATCATCAAAAGAATGGGACTTCCTATCAAGCGGTTACAACGTTCAATTTAGATGAATATGTCGGACTTTCTGGAGACAACCCAAATAGCTATCGTTATTATATGAATGATAACTTATTTAATCACATTGACATTCAAAAGAATAACACATTTGTTCCACGTGGAACTGTCGATGATGTCTTAAAAGAATGCGAGCTTTATGAGGATTTACTTACTAAACATAATGGAATTGATCTTCAAATTCTTGGAATCGGCGCAAATGGCCACATCGGATTTAATGAACCCGGAACATCATTCAGTTCCCAAACCCATGTGGTTCAACTAGCTCCTTCCACAAGACAGGCTAATGCAAGATTTTTTAGTAGCTTGGAGGAAGTTCCAACAAAAGCAATTACAATGGGAATTGCCACGATCATGAAAAGCAAAGAAATTCTCCTGCTCGTTTCCGGGGAAGCAAAAAAAGAAGCTTTGAAGAGGCTTTTGACTGAAAATGTAGATGAAAAATTCCCAGCATCTGTGCTCAAAAATCATCCATGTGTTACAATTATTGCAGATAAGGCTGCAATTGCTGGTTTAAAGGTTCACAGTTGAGTTCTTCCTCTCTGTATCCTTTTAAATGAGAGCAGACCGGTTTCCCGAGTTTAAAAAGAAAGGATGCAGTTAAGAGGAGAATGATTAAAAAGGATTCCCCCATCCCAATATATTATCAGCTTCAAGAGCTTATAAAAGATTTAATTGATAAGGGTGAGTTAAGACCTGGTGATTCCATTCCTCCCGAAAGAGAGTATGCCGAAAAATATCAAATCAGCCGGATGACGGTGAGACAAGCTTTCACCCAGCTTGTGAATGATGGATATCTACACCGAATCCAGGGAAAAGGTACTTTCGTTTCGGAGCGAAAAATTGAACAACCACTTCATCGATTAAGAAGCTTTACCGAAGACATGGTTGCTAGAGGGCTAAAACCAGGGAGTCTGTTAATTTCCTTCGAAATTATACCTGCAACTAGTCAAATTGCCAGCCAGCTCGGTATTCAAGAATATGGCCCCGTTTATGAAATTAAACGTATTCGGTTAGCTGATGATGTCCCTATGGCCTTAGAATCGAATTATATATCGGCAAACCTTGTGAAAGGTCTAACGGAACAGATTGTCCAAAAGTCAGTTTATGCCTTTATTGAAGAACAATTGAATTTTCAAATTGATCACGCTTCACAAGTCATTGAATCGTCGATTGCCAATCAAGTGGAAGCCAAATTTTTAAAAATAAAAAAAGGTTCTCCGATCATGCTGATTCAACAACAAACCTTCTTAAAGGACGGAACCCCCGTTGAATATGTTCGGTCTTCCTATCGTGCTGACCGGTATAAATTTATGATTGAAATGAAACGGTAAATCTAAGATAAAAAAGCCAAGACAAGACTAGGATCCTCGACTTTGGCTTTTTTATTTTTTGTTTATAATGTTTACGAGTTCGCAGCTGAAGGGGAATAACCATTATTCCCCTTCAGAAACCGACTTTCTTATGACTAACTCTGTTTCAACAAAAATCTTTTCGCCCTTCATTTCTTGATTTTCAACAGCCTCTAAGATCTTTTCTGCCCCGTGTCTGCTGATCTTTTCAATCGGTTTTTTTACCGTTGTCAATGAAGGGTTTGTATATTGCGCGACTTGAATATCATCAAAGCCGATTACAGATATATCTTTTGGTACATTTAACCCTTTTGCAAAAGCTGCATTGATTGCACCAACTGCCATGTCATCATTTGAACAAAAGACAGCCGTTGGCGGATTCTTTAAGTCCAGCAATTTTTCCATCGCCTTATATCCGCTTTCCATATCATAATTTCCGTTAACAATGTATTCATTACGAATAGGAATCTGCTCATCAATCAGTGCTTTTAAATATCCTTCTCTCCGCTCCAATGAGGATTTAAACCCTTTAATCCCTTCAATAACCGCAATATCCTTATGGCCTTTTTCAATGAGATACTTTACTGCATGACACGAGCCTTCCCGGTCGTTAGATAAGATATTTATAATAGACTGATCGTTGACCTCTCTATTAATGACAACAATAGGAATTTTTTGATTAAGCACATGATAGATAAAAGCATTATCCACTTCGCTTTGGCTCATCAGGATAATCCCGTCGAATCTTTTATGATGAATCGATGAAAAGTCATGATAATCATCTATACCTCTTACAAATAAATTATAATTCTCATTAATCACACTATTAACGCCTTTTACAGTGTCTGCAAAGAAACTAGGTGATGTACCATTTGAAATACTTGTAAAGAAAAGGCCAATGGTATAAGACTTTTGCATGACAAGGCTTTTTGCATTAAAGTTAGGTATATAGTTTAGCTGAGCAGCTATTTCTTGTATCTTTTTCTTAGTTCCTGGCTTTATAAGCGGACTGTCATTTAATGCACGGGAGACAGTCGTATGGGATACATTTGCCAGTTTCGCTATATCTTTAATTGTGACCATTTTTCTCACCCTTCATTTAACCTTCCGCTTCTAATTTTACCAAGAGTACATATGATTGAATACTATTATAGCCGCTTAGCTGTTTTTCTAAAAGACGGGGGAGTGGTTATAACCCCCTAGTCCTTATTCATTGGTCACTCTTATTATTAGAATCTTCCATTTTCCCAACGGCCATTATTTAAATCGTTAGCAACGCTCCTGAATTTATCATCAGACAAGTTGTATAGTAGGCCGAGAATGATAGCAGCAAACAGTAAGGCAACAGCTGGATAAAGAGTCATTGTACCCTTAATTCCTAGAAGTGTACCTGCAGATTGGTGAGCATTCGCAACATAGCCAGTTGCAGCAAGAACACCAGCAGAAACTAGAGCAGCAAGTGATTGTGCAATTTTACGAGAGAAGTTGAATGCTGCATATGTAACACCTTCTTTACGAACACCAGTGTGCCAGTGTCCATAATCAATGGTATCTGAAACAAATGCCCATGTAACACCATTTGAAATGGCTAAAGCGGCATAACCAATCGATACTAAGACAATAAACGTATAAATGTTTGTTGGGATAATAAAGTTTAAACCATCGGCAAGGACACCAATTAAGAGACCTGCCATTGCTGTTTTCTTTTTGCCATAGCGGCGTACTAGCATTGGAATTAAGGCAATACCTGCAACTGAACTACCCATTTGGATGAAGTTAATAATTGGCTGTAAACCCACGTGGCCAAGGTTATATTGGCAGAAATAAATCATCATTGCGTTATTCGTATTCATTGCTGAAATCGTAAACAGAGTCATTAAAATTAAGCACCACAATGGACGGTTTGTGAAGACAACTCGGAAATAGTCTTTCGCTGATTGCTTTTCCTTCCCCTTAACATTCTCAGATTTAATATGTTCTTTTGTATTTTTATAGCAAATCCAAAAACCAATAATACCTATTAATGCCATAATGGCAGCCGTTATTGGATAACCTATTTTTTGACTTGGGAATAGCATCAAGATTGGAACAAAAGCAACACCAGTAACTAATTGAGCACCGATGGATCCTGCTTGCCGTGTTGATGCCATAATCGAACGCTCGCCAACATTCCTCGTCATAACGGAAGCCAAAGAACCATAAGGAACATTTGTAAATGAATAGATTAGCCCCCATGCCATATAGGTACCATACGCCCAAGCAATTTTCCCACCCATTGATAGGTCCGGCATTGTAAATGTAACGACCGTCATAACGGCCAGCAAAATAGATGCAAGCATCATAACAGGACGGAATTTACCGCGTTTACCAGGTGTCCTTGAGTCAATAATGGAGCCTGCCAAAGGATCCATAAAAGCATCAAAAATTTTCGTTAATGAAAAAACACCTGCCGCAGCCGCCGCGCTAATACCAGCAATGTCTGTATAGAAATGCATTAAATAGGACTGACCTAAGTCAAACATGAATCCGTTTCCAAAATCACCAAATCCATAACTAACTTTCTCTTTTGTGGTAATTTTACCTTGTTCCGCCGATCCGTTATTATCTTCCTTTAATTTTTTTGCAAGATTTTCTGTCATAAATACACCACCCTTATGTAATAGGACCTGCATTTTCAATAAAAATCAAATATGAATCCGCTTGCAATACTACCTAAGATATATGATATCTCATTCTTTTAAACTAGTTATCTTGAATGGACATGTAACTTTTTGATATAATTGTTCTGATAAATTTTTTATGAGATTCCCACTTTACTAATATTATTCGCCAATAATACTAGTAATATCGGTGGGGTCTTTTTTTATAGATCAAAACCAAAGAATTCTTATGCATTCTGTTAACAATGCCTTGGAGAATCTTTCCTAATAACTCATTTCTATTTGGCGCTTCCCCATTTTCGGACTGCTGGTTCATTTTTCAAATAAAATTTTCATCTATGAGGTCACGCATGTTTTTCACCATCTTTCTTAATTGTAAATATTGCCTTTTTAAAAAGCCGAATCAGTTACAAAAGGTTTTGTTAACGTTAACAAAATAAATCAAAAAATTTTATTCCGCAATTTCCGCAGTATTGGTTTTCTTACCCATTTTCTTTTAATTGAATGTTAACGTGAACATTTTGCCTGTATTTATAATACCTTGTAAAAAAATTTCTTTCAATTGTTTTTTTAAGCGTTTCCAATAAATATTTAAAAATTCTACAGTAATGTTATGTACAGGGGAACAAACAGCAAAAAAAGACCAAGAAATCAATTCCCGGTCTTCTTAAGTTAAAGCCATTTCTAGAAATGCAGACTTGCTGTTTTTTCTTTGATACTGAATTGGCTTTCATACATATTGGTTGGTATCCTCTATTTTGATAGGCATTGTAATAAATTTCGTTATAAGAGTGACAATAATTAGAAAGGAGTGATTATAATGAGCCAGACAAACAACGACTTGCCTTTTATAGAATTAACTACAAACGAAGTATCTAACCTTTGGTCTTCCTATCTAAAGAACAGTATGGAGCAAAGACTTTTTGAATATTTTTTTGCCAGCACAGAAGATCGTCAAATAAAACAAGTGATAGAAAAGATGTTAAATCAATCTAAAAAGAGCATCAATGAACTACAGGTAATTTTCACCAAAGAAAATCTTGCTATTCCTCGTGGTTTTACTGAAGAGGACGTAAGGATTGACGCACTCAAAGTATTTTCAGATACATTTATTTTGTATTTTTGTTTTGATCTGACACACCTTTCGATGAGTACATATCCAATTGCATTATCAGATTGCACTAGAAAAGATGTTCGAGATCATTTCCAAGTTAATATTGCATTTTCCGTAAAAATCCAGAATGAAATCGTGGACTTAATGTTATCACAAGGAGTATATTTGAAGCCTCCACAAGTCGCGATAGATAGTGAGGTAGAATTTGCAGATTCCATGTTCTATCTAAATGGTTTTTTTGGTGGTTCAAGACCTCTAAATGCTGCTGAAATTTCTAATTTATCCAGAATTGTTCATAGAGCACAGTTTTCAGAAATGGTTTTTGTTACTTTTAATAAATTAGCCAAAGCAAAAGAGGTAAAACAACACTTTAGTAAAGGTAGAGATGGAATAAAAAAAGTATTAGATTCACTTCAAGAAGTTCTTGAAAAAGAAAATATTCCGATATCAGCATCTGGGGATTATAAATTTTCCGATGTAGAGATGTCTCCATTCTCCGATAGATTATTGTTGTTCTTTGTAAATACTTGTCTAGGGATATTCTGTTTTGCCATGATAAGTCAGTCTATGACTTCCAGTCTAAGGACGGATATTGTGTCTAAATTAGAGAAAATATCTGAAGACATGAAGAAGTATTATGGACAAGGTTTACTTTTAGCTATAAAAGAAAAATGGTTAGAGCAACCTCCTCAAGCAGTCGATAGAAAAGTTTAGTTAAAGGTATTATCTTAGGTCAATATACATAAAACTAAAAATCTTTTGGTACTAGTCACCCCATTGAAAAAGCAGCTATACATGTAGCTGCTTTTCGTACTTCTTTAAATAAGGTCACCGAATTGTTGAGCTGCTCCGAGAGCAATTTCATGATAAGAAACAGCTTTTGTATAAGATTTTATTTTTTTTTTTGTAAAGTCAGGTGTCTCACAGATAAAGACGATGTGCCCTTGAAAGGAAAGGATTTCCAGAGAATCCGTTGCACTTTGTCTACTTACTGCATCCACACAGCATCTACATCACACCCGTTGGTGATCTCCATGACTTTGGCCAGAATGTCTTCATCACGGTAATCAATCACATAATCTGTTTGCAGCTGCAACTGTAAACTCTGCATAATCTCCCTTTTTAGTAAGATCCCAATGATATACGACACAATCCCCCTTTTTCCATTGTGTGTGTTACCCCATCACCGGTTTCCGCCACCACTCCTGCTGAGTCTAAACCGAGAATATGAGGATAAACCCAATTAGAATTGCCGCTAATTGCAGTTTGGTAATCAACCAGATTTAAGCTAGCTGCATGAACTTCAACCAATATTTCACTACCTTGTTAACATCAAACACATTTTCATAATAATGTCCTAATAGAAATATATATGTAAAACATTTTAAGTCTTTTGATCTACCAAGGGATAGTAAGAGGGGGAAAGGAATGTTCTATACAGACGATTTTTTGGAGAAGTTACGGATGGAAGGTGATCCAGTTCCGGACCGAATAATTGAAGAAATGTTCAAGAACAGTCAGGTCAGCGCCGTAAATAATTTGTTGAAACAATTAATGCGCAATGACCAAGAGTATCCGGAGGAGCTGCCTGATAATATTGAATGTTGGCTGAAGGATACCGCTTATTGCCCAGAAGGCGTGGACTGGGCACGAATAAGAAACGCAACTGACTTATTTCGGGAACATGGCATTGCCATCACCTTCTTATTATCAACATGCTCACTTGTGTATTGTTACGCGGCACGTAAAGGTGTAAAGGTCCTTACATTCAGTTATCGCTTAGGCCAAAATGCATATCGCAGAATAGCAGAAACGGGGCAATTTGTCCTCCAAGTCATGGCACCAGGCGGACTTGAATCCGGAGGAAAGGGAATCAAAGCAATTCAAAAAGTCCGTTTAATGCATTCAGCCATTCGGCATTTGATAAAAAAAACTGGCAGATGGGACGAAAAAGAAAATGGCATCCCCATTTGTCAGGAGGATCTGCTTGGTACTCTATTAACCTTTTCCAGTGTTATCATTAAAGGGCTGCGCCATTTAGGTATGAAAATAACAGAAAAACAGGCGGAAGATTACCTGTACTTTTGGAAAATTGTCGGAATCATGCTAGGAGTTCGGGAAGATATTATCCCTAAAACCATGGAAGAGTCCAGTCAGTTAGAGGTAATCATTAAAAAAAGACACCACGGGCCGTCTCCTGAAGGAGTCCAGATGACCCGTGCTTTACTTGAATTTCATGCAGGCCTCATTCCCGGTGAGATGTTTGACAACATTATCCCTGCTCTTATCCGAGAAACCGTAGGAAATGAAATAGCAGACTGGATGAAAGTTCCGCACACCAATTGGAAAAAAATTATGAAATTTAAAGAGCTAATGGGCTTTTTTCTTGATTCAGATTATACAGGCTTTTTTGGAAGTACGGTCAATCGACTTGGGCTGGCCTTTCTTAAGCGCCAGTCACTCGTCATGACCGATTATCAATATACCCCATTTCTCATACCTACTGAACTACGAAAGGTTTGGGGAATTGGATAAAGAAGTATAAAACTATGAAAAAACCATTTCATTCCCGTAATGATAAAGCACATCGATTGAAGACTGCCCTCTCTTTCTTAAGTAATTTAACAACTAATCTATTATTAAGGATTATGTGATATCACATAATCCTTTTCCTCCATGGATTTTTTAAGAAAGACATACATTCAAAAATTGCCTCTTTAACTTATTCCTGTAACTAATTGGCTAAGGTTCCGTAGATAGAATATTCATTTGTTTCAGAAATATTATCGCAATATAAATGCCATAGATGTAAACGATTTAACATCTCCCTGTTCTTTGTCTCAGAAATATCTATGTTACTATTATGAAAAATTAGCAACCAAAGAACATGGGGGGAAAAGAATGCTTAAAAGAATAATGATAACAATTTTAGCAGTTGCTATACTCTCAGTAACTGTAAGTGCTAATGTACAAGCTGCAACTATTACAGTACAAAAAGGTGATACCCTTTGGGATCTCTCACGTGAGAATAATACATCTTTAGAAAATATCCAAAAGTGGAATCGCCTTACTACGGACCTTATACATCCCGGAGATATTCTAACCATTTCACCGAAAAAACAATATACTGTTAAACAAGGTGACACACTATGGGACATCTCCATGGATAATCAAATAACTGTTTCGCAACTTAAAGAGTGGAACGAATTACATACCGATCTTATCCATCCTGGTTTAAATCTACTAATCTTTGATAGTTTAAATACTGTGAATAACACTGTAACTGAAAAACAGCCTATACCTGCAGCCCAAGCACATAAGGAAAATGCACCTGCAGTATCAGCTACATCAACAAGTAATACAAGTTCAAAGGAAAGTGTCCCTGCGGTACCAGCAGCATCAACAAATAATACAAGTTCAAAAGAAATTACAGTGAAAGCAACTGCCTATACGGCTTCGTGTGAGGGATGCTCTGGTACTACGGCTACTGGAATTGACCTTAAAGCAAACCCAAATGCAAAGGTCATCGCAGTTGACCCATCTGTTATACCACTTGGCAGTAAAGTTCATGTAGAAGGCTATGGTGAAGCAGTCGCTGGAGATACTGGTGGAGCCATTAAAGGAAATCGAATTGATATCTTTATTCCTTCTGAGCATGATGCAATCAATTTTGGAGTAAAGCAAGTAAAGGTAACAATATTAAACTAACATGCTAAAAACCGTCCTAACCTGAGGTTTCAATCTACTAAAAAAGCCCTGCACCTCCTTTTAAATAACAAGGGGTTGCAGGGCTTTTTGAATGAACATTCGAGTTATACCTTTTTAACAAATTCAGATTTTTATTTCATCGCTCCAAAACCCTCAATTTTGCAGTCAACCTCCACGCTGTTACTTATGATACGGTTCACCGTGACCTTTAAGAATTTGAATCTAAAAATCAGCGTTAACAACATGGGGTTAAATCTTTTTTGAAGCATTTGTATCCAATGTCTCAATAAAATTCACAAAAGCCTTCACGACATTCCATTCCAAGGATTCCTTATGGTAATACATCCATGTTCTGCGTAATATAGGATTTCCTTTTTGATCCGTTAAAACTATTTTATATAAATCACCTATATCATTAAGAATACGGCTGGACAAGAAGCCATAGCCTAATCCATTTATAACCATTTCCTTACAAGTATCAACCTGGTCCACTTCTATACTGATAAAAGGCGGCTGTGAATAGTTTTCTGCCCACCAATTATCAATTAATGATTTTAATAAATAATCTCCGTTATAGTCAATTCTAGGGAGATTTGGCAAATCAACGATATCAATCGCTTCCCTCGATGTAACAGAAACTGTTTCTTCAAATAATAAATGTTTCTTCAGTCCTCTGCAGCTATAGTCGCCGCGAATAAAGCCAATATGAACATCCTTATTGTGTATAAGTTTCGTTACATCTTTACTCCAACCTGTAATCACTTTAAATTCCACATGAGGATACTGGCTTTTAAATAATTTCAAAATATAGGGCAGTTCATAATTAGCAAAAAAGTTGGATACACCTAATTTCAATGTTCCTACAACTTCATTTCCTGCGTTATAATTCATATTCCTAACATGCTCTTTTATTTTGTTATATTGAGCAAGGATATCGTCGGCACACTAAACAAGATATTCTCCCTGTGGGGTAAAATGAACTCCTCTACTTTCACGGGTTACTATTTTGACACCTAATTCTTCCTGCATGTGCTTTAAACGGTTGGTTAATGCAGGTTGGGTAATAAACAAAAGCCGTGCTGCTTTTGTTAGGTTCTTCTGACTATAGAGGACCTTCAGTATTTCCCAATCACGATAATCCACCATCTTAACCCAAATTCCACCATATAAAAGTTTTTTATATGTCATTATAATTTTTTAGCATTTTATATATTTCCATTATTGCATTATCATTAATCCGTAGCAATTAATAATTAAATCTTCAATTCCTGGATTGAAACTTCATTAAAGCTAAATCAACTTTAAGGTTAAACACAGCATATGTCTTCTGTAGCCATATTTATTGATATTCTGTTTGCAGGACAGAAAAAACGTAAAAAAAATAGGAGGAAATTTTATGTGGATTATAACTCGTTATTTAGAATCAAACATTTCCCTGTTTGAATTCGAAACTGAAGAAGAAGCAAGAGAGGCTCTCAAAAACATGAAGGGCTGTAACATTCTCTCTGAAGTTGTATATTTCAATGATCCCTGTTTTCAAGTAGCTTAAAATATTTTCATTCTAAGGAAGGATTGAAGGTGGAAATTCAAGGTTTCCGGTTACTAGGTGATTCCCTTCCATTGAATGAGGGGGGCTGTCAAGCTCCTTTGTTTATATTGAAATAAGAGCCTAATCTTAGGCTCTTATTTTTTAATACTTTGCTAGAATTTTGAGGAGATTCCTCTTGGACTCACACATCTTTCCAGTATAAATCATCAGGGATTTCCTCTAACTACTATCAAACGTCCTTTTACGACTATCTTTTCTCCACATTTTCCTTCTACTCTTATTTTATTCTCCGCTTGTTTGATAGTCAGTGTTACTAGACTTCCCACAAAAACAGGGGAGATAAAGGTAAATTCATACTGACTCAACAACTCTTGTGGAATGAGAGCTTCATTCGAAAGTACACTTAACACTTTGGCCACTGTTAGCATTCCATGGGCAATTTTATTAGTGAATCCTTGTTGTTTCGCCGCCTCCATATCTAAATGAATTGGATTGTAATCACCAGAAATGACAGCATATTGTTCAACGTCCTTTTCGGTAATTTGAAAAGTAATCATATTCAAGACAAACCACCCACAATCAAATCAGATATTCCTTCAAAACAAAGTTTTCCATCCCTATTATATAAATATAGAGTTTGTTTAATAAAAGTAACGTTTTGACGTTGAAATTGATCTGTAACTTCAACTATCGCTCTATAGACCTCATCAATGTACATTCTCTTATGCTGGATACATTTCTGTTTTCGATGAATAACAGGATGTTGTAGCTCCAAAGGGGAGGCAAGCCATTTATAAGCCATCATTGGCATGGTTGGATGAAGAGGGATCGTTTCGAAACCATAGTCTTTTGCCCTCTCCAAATTCTGATAAATAGGATTTCGATCACTAATCAATTGGACAAATTTTTGGACATCTTCTTTAATAAAAATAATCTCATGTTCCTTAGTTTTCATGTTACCACCTCGAATAGGACTGCTACTCCAACTCCTCCACCACTTCCAATCGCGGCTAGTACATATTTGATATCCTTTCGTCTTTGTACTTCGTAGAAAAGCCTTGTGATCATGATACTTCCCGAAGCTCCATAAGGATGTCCTAGCGTTAAAGCTCCTCCGCAAACATTTAACTTGCCATAAGGAATAGAAAGTTCTTTTGTACAGGCAACAATCTTAGAAGAGAAAGCTTCGTTTATTTCAATTAGGTCAATGTCCTCAATGGTTAACTGGTTTCTTTTTATTAAGGCTTGAATAGCAGGAATAGGAGCTTCTCCTGGATAAGTCGGAAGTACACCTGAGACTTCGCTATCCAAAAAACGTAAAATAGGATGGTATCCATTATTTAATGCCATGTTTTCTTCCATGACAAGTACAGCCGAAGCCCCGTCATGTATCCCACAGCTGTTCGCTGCAGTAACTGTACCGTTCCTTTTAAATATAGGCTTCATCCTGTTTAAAAGTACTTCCATCTTTCTTTTCCTAAAAAACTCTTCATCTTGGTAGAGATCACCAATTCTAATAATCTCTTGATTAAAATATCCTTTTTCGTAAGCTTCCCAGCTGCGTTTATAGCTTAATAGTGCATATTCATCCTGCATTTCCTTTGAAATAGCATATTTTTCAGCCACATATTCTGCTGCAACCCCCATATCTGGGTCGCCAATTTTTTCAGGAGAAAATCTTGCTCTAGCTGGAAACGGAGAGGTACTCGTACTTTCTACACCACCAGCAATATAACAACGGCCAGCTCCGCCTTGGACAAAGTAACATGCCATTCGAATCGCCTCTAATCCTGCACTACATTGACGGTCAATTGTGATTCCCGGTACAGAAAGAGGAAGTCCTGCTTCTAATGCAGCAACTCGAGCTACGTTTCCACCTGGCCCAACTACATTTCCCAAAATGATGTCTTCTATTTTTTCTTCCAATCCATTCGCTAAATGTTGGAGGATAGGAGCTGCAAGCTCATGTGGCTGAATATCTCGTAAGATTCCACCCATTTTTCCAATTGGTGTTCGTTTCGCTTGGACAATTACCGCTCTTTTAATCATTGACCACCTTTTTTTCCATTCGTTTTATTAGCTCGGCACGAGCTATCTTGCCACTCGTTGTATATGGCATTTCAGATAGAAAAAACCACTTTCGTGGAATTTTATAAGAAGATAAATGAGCCCTACAAAATCTTTTTAACTCTAATTGGCTACTTTTTCCTTTCACTACCGCAGCAACAACCTGGCCCCAATACGAATCTGATAGGCCTATTACAGCAACTTCTTCGACATCTGGATGTAAGGAAAGCACTTTTTCTATTTCTTCAGGAAAAATATTTATTCCTCCATATAAAATCATATTTTGTTCACGACCTACAATATATAAAAAGCCATCTTCGTCCAAATATCCCATATCATGGACTGTGGCCCACCCCTCTTCATCTTGAATTGAATGAATAGTCCTTTCACCATGATCAAAGTACCCATTTATCATCAATTTACTTCTTACATATATTTTTCCGGTCTCAGTTGGCTTTGCTAATTCCTGATCTGGACGCCGTATTTGTACCTCTACACCATAACAAGGCTTTCCGACAGTTGTAGCCTTCTGAATACCTTCACTATCAGGAAGTACAGTAATGAAACTCAATTCACTAGCCCCATAAAACTCGTACATAGTCATGTTAGGAATCATATTACGGATTTCTAATTTAGATCTATCCGACCATTTTGCACCAGATGAAATAATTTTTATAGACTTATCGACTTGAATTCCTTCTTTCAAGAATGCTTCTACCATTGTCGGAACTACATATATCGTTGTAATTGGAAAGGAATGTATCCATGATAGTCCTTCAATAGGAGAGAACTTATCTAAAAGAAAGACGGTTCCACCTAAATACAAAATGCTAATGGCTCCGTACAGAAAATGAGAATGGGTTAAGGCACCAGAAATAAGAACTTGATCAGATTCATCTAACCCGAAATCAAAACGATTGCAATCAAAGCTAGCCACCCACGAATCTTGGGAGCGAACAAATGCTTTTGGTTTTCCAGTCGTACCAGATGTAAATCCAATGTAAAAAGGCAGATTTCCTTCCGTTTTCAATACAGTTGTAGGATCGAACTGAGAGATTTGCTGTAAACTATCATCCAAAATCATTACATTTGGAATACTTTGTTTGATTTGAGAGTAAATTTCTCTAGTTGTGACAATGATAGATGGATCCGAAAGTATCACCCTTTCTTCCAATTCGGTTATCTTCCATTTCAAATCATATGGAACAGCAATCCATCCTGCCTTGGCGGCTCCTGCAAAGAGCTGTAGGAAAGGGATACCGTTTGGCAAAAGGATGCCTATTGTTTTATTTTCTGAATGAAAAGAATGAAGCCAATTCGCTGTTTGATTGATTAATTCATACCATTCTTGATAACTGATTTGTTGATGATTCGTATGGATTGCGATTTTGTCTGGGGATAATTTTGCGAAAGTCTTATATGATTCTGTAATATTTCCCATGATAAATCTCCTCTATAAAAAAGAGACACATCTTGGTGTCTCTTAAGATTTAGATATTTTTAGATAAGTTATTGGAATAACTTGTTGCTAATGAGCGTGAAAAAACTGGGTGTTTTCTTAGTCTGTAAACTAAAATAGAAGCTAGTATGGCTTTTAAGACATCCCCTGGGATATAAATTAAACTTAACTGAACAGCTTTTAAAAGAGGAATGCCCATCATAAATGCTTGGACAGGAATTCCAATTAAATAGATTAATAGAATTCCAACTGTCAGATTAATAAATAAAATATGTTGTATTTTTAAAGTTTGAAAACGTGATAGTAGATAACCAATACAGAAAGCCGTAATAGGCCATGAAATTATATAACCAACACTTGGTCCGACAAATACACTTAGTCCACCTCTTCCTCCAGATAGAAGAGGCATTCCAGCAGCGAGAAGTAATAAAAAGATCGTTTGGCTCATCGCACCTAATCTTGCTCCCAATGCCCCTCCCGCAAGAAGAACACCTAGAGTTTGTAATGTAATGGGAACTGGTGTAAAAGAAAGCATAATAGGCGGAACTACTCCTAGAGCACCCATGACAGCGGCAAACACACCTACAAAGGTAATTTCTTTAATTTTCATTCTTATATCTCCTAATCATCAATATGTACTTTTTACAACTATGATAATAATGAATCTCATCTTAAATGTCAACCAAATTATAAGAATAGTTAACAATTAAGACATCTTTATTCAAAATAGTATGAATTTGTTATTGATAGGAAATTTACAGGCAAGGAAATTCAGAAAATCCTACGAGATAAATTACAAACTTGTAGTGATTCACTAATTAGTTTTCTTCCATTTCTCTACGTTTTTTCTTGAAATTACAGTATAGAAAATACTATTAACCTCTTATAGTATATTCAAGATTCAGAAACCTCCATCTCCTGTGGGTGTGCAAATAGAGGTGGGACTGGCAACTGGACAAACTCAAAATTTAGAGGTTTTAACTGGCACTGCTTATGGGCAGTATAGGAATAATCTCTTTTGTAAACCTTCTAAGACTTCTTCTGGTAATTCCCTGACCTTGATATCCTCACCTAGGAAAAGCAGCCAATTTGTTATTTCGGTCAATTCTTCTGAATTATTGACATTGATAAAAGTCTTTAGAATGGCTGTGCTTTGGTAAGGATTCGTATAGGAAATTGAAACTTTTAAAGGATTGTATTTTTTAAACTGGGCAATCGCCTTTGGACCAAGTTCAAGGACAAGGTTGATTACTTCTTCCTGCTTCCTTAGTCTTTCTAAAATTTTTTTCTTACTTAATCTTTTTTCCATAGGGTATGGTTCGACATTGGTGAGATTGTCGACAGGGAAAATCCTCCTCTTTTCATCCTTTACATCAAAGCCATCAATCAGCCAACTGCCTTTTTCACGATAAAGGTGCAAAAGAAAAATTGGATATGAATTGATTACCTTCTCTTCTTGGATGGTAATCAATAAATAGCGATCCGAAAGAAGGATTTGGATGAGTTTTTCTAACATAGGATGGGGTAGGTCTGACAGTTCAAGCAGGTCGGGATTATTGGGGTTGGTCCCTTCAAAAAGCAAGATTTGATTTAAAAGAACAAGGTCATCTTGCTGGTTTTCTGAGATGAGGCCTAATAATTTTTCAGCTAAAGACTGACGACTCTTTAGATAGGGGAGCTGTTGATTTCTTGTAGCCATAAAGGCAATAAAAAGAGCCTTGATCTCATTATCAGTAAAGCGAACTGTGGGCATCACAGAGTTGTTCATGACAAAATAACCCCCATCCCTTCCAACTTCAGCGACAAGCGGCATCCCCATGGCTTCAATTTCTCTGATATCTCTAATAGCTGTCGAACGAGAGATGTTAAATTCTTGCATGATCTCAGAAATTGTAAAGTGGGATCGGTTGTTGATATACCGCATAATGATATTAATTCGTTCAACTTTTTTCATCGGGGCCTCCTAAACAGTATCATTTTTTGACACGATTAAAGACTATTATAAACTCATCAAGTGAGAAGACAAATCATTTGATAATTTTAAAAAAAGGAAGGTTTTAATATGGAAAATTATACATTAGAAGAAAAAGAAAGCTTTACCGTTTTAGGTATTGGAACTGAGCTTAAGAGCGTTTACACCGACTTTGCTGGCATAAACAAGGAAAAGGCAGACTTTTGGTCGGCCGTCAAACAAGATGGAAGGCTTGACATGTTAAAAGCCATAGCCACCAATGATTACATTTTTGCCGTGAATGAGGCGGTGAATAACAAGATGATGCATTATGCTGGCGTCATGACAGAGGCATCGCTACCAGAAGAATCAAGAGTTATCCAATTCCCTAAGGGAGAATACCTGGTTGTTAAAGGGGAAGAGAAAACGGCTGATGAGTTGAGTAATAAGCTTACTGGCATTGCCTTTGGTCAAGTCTTGCCAGAAGCAAAGAATTTTGCATATGTTGGCGGGCCAAATGCAACGGTTGAGATGGGGCAACGAAACGGCTTAGTATTTGGTGAAATGTGGATTCCTATTGTTAGGAGATAAAGAAATAAAAGGAGTGATGGAATTGTCCATCGTTGATTTTAAAAATGTGTCTACGGTCGGTTTAGAGTCTTCACCCGCAGCAGAAGCACTCGCTGGTTTACGTGCTAATGAAGCTCGTTACTTTATGAACAAATACAAGCATGATTTTACGGTTGTACCAGCTAGCGAAAGCCAGGAGACCCTTGATTATGTGAGCCGAATTTTGAAAGAAGAACGTGATATTGAGTTTGCGGCCAAACCTTTAGAAACGTCGCGTTTTCAAGTGGAAAATATCAAATTTGCCTACGTCTTTTATGAGGATGGTCTTGGGGTCAACGTCATGTATACGGTTGATGATCCTAAGAAGCGGGCCGTTGGTTTTAAACTTTCTGAGGGGATGGAGGTACCAAAGGAATTAGAAGGGAAGTTTAAGTTTGCTAGACAGAAGTCTAAACTAGCTGGAACCATTCGGGGCTCGTTTTTTGTCATTAAAGGAGAATATTAAAGTAAGCATATGCGCAAGTGGAGAAATTCAGCTATTCTTTTTCTTCATATGAAAAAGAAAATCCTGACTGAAAATTAACGAAACTGCTAAAAATCTTATAGAAGAATACGATGGAGTGTCCCCTAATTTCTTTATTATAGACGCAAAAAAGGAGGTGTCCCTAAATTATACTTTTGGGACACCCTTTCTATTTTTCATTATATTTAAGAATACAATTCTATACTTTTAATGGCTTTCCTTCAAATGCTTTAACCTCTAATGGTGCACTCAAGAAGTCTTTTGCTTTAGCTACGAACTTAGTGAAGTGATTGCCTGAATTATGGCTGGTAACAGCTTGCATATCCTGCCAAACTTCCACCATCGTATATACATTTTCGTTTTCTACATCTTTTTGAAGACGATAAGAAATATTTCCGTTCTCTTCTCTTGAAGAAGCGATTAGTGGCTGGATTTCCTCCAGAAAAATGTCCTGCTTCACTGGATTTATATGGAATGTAGCATGAATAATAATCATTGCACCTCAATCCTTTCTTGTTTATATTTCATTACTTCCATTGTGTGACATGGTCAATTGGGAGACGTACAGATGGATATCCGTTATCTGCTGCTTTACCAATAGAGATCAACATAACTGGAATATAACGGTCTTTATCCAATCCAAAAGCTTCGGCAATTTGGTCCTTTTCATATCCGCCTATTGGATTTGTATCATATCCATAAGCGCGGGCAGCAAGCATGAACTGCATAGATACTAGACCGCCATCCACCAAAACCACCTCTTTCATCTCTTCGCGTGAAATGGTTTCAAAATAGCCAGTAAAGGATGCATGAATTCGTTCTTTTACTTCTAAAGGCATAAATCCTTTATCTACCGCTGCGCCGTAGATTTCTTCGAATTTCTCAAAATTATTCAAATCACCAAAAACAGCAATAACGGCTGATGATGTTTCAACCTGGGTCTGATTGAAACGAGCCAGTGGGGCAAGCTTTGCTTTTGCCTCAGGGCTTTCAATCACAAGAAAGCGCCATGGCTGCATATTAACTGAAGATGGAGCACGTGTTGCCAATGTAAGAATTTCCGTCATCTCTTCGCGGCTAATTTTTACTGATTGATCGTAATTTTTTATGGAACGGCGTTCTGTTGTAATTTTATTAAAATCATTTGTCACTTGTGATGTCGTCATGTTAGTCATTTTTATCTTCTCCTCTTTTCCTATTGAGTATTTATTCTAATGTTTGTAAAAGATTATTGTTTTCATTCACTTTAGACAATATGTATATAAATTGTCTAAAATGTTGACTATATAACCATACCTTACTTTCCTTCCGTTGTAAACTAGGAAGAATTGGAATACCAGAATCTTCATTCACTGTATTGGATTATGATATAATTTCGGGATAAAGGGAGTGATACTTTGAGAAAAATTGCACCTGGTGAAAGACAGATGATGAGAAGGGCCTATGTAAAAAAAATGATTGATGTCGTTCGTACCCAAGGATTCCTTTCCCTTACCATTCAAGATATTGCCCGCACGATGAATTTGAGTCGAGCTTCCTTGTATAACTATTTTTCATCAAAGGAAGACATCATCATGGAACTAACTAATATCTGTATTGATTATATAAATGAAGCTGGTCAAGCCATTTCCAACGAAGAGTTATCTTACCCACTTCGTTTTCGAAAAGTGTTTGAACAAGCTGTTTTTTCAGCTATTTATGCTTCAGATATTTATTTGAATGATTTAAAAAGAAGCTGCCCACTTCTTTATGATAAAAAGATGCAATCAAGAACAGAACAATTGTCTACCCTTCATTCATTTTATTTCAATGGCATGAAAGCAGGAGTCTTTAATAAGCTGAATCCCACGATCATCATTATGCAGGATGAAACTGTACTAAGAAAACTGGTTAATTCCCCTTTTTTAATGGAAGAGGAGCTCTCATTGAAACAGGCTTTGTACGATTACTATGAGGCGAAGAAATTCCAGGTGCTGAAGCCCGAATTCCTAAAAAACAAGGAAAACGAGGATATCAATGAAATGGTAGATTGCATTCTTCAAAAACTTACAATGACTTAATCGTTCACTGAAACGTACGGCCTTAACTTAACTGAATGCATATTACATCCAAAAAGATTGATATCAGCTAAAATCCAGCAGGGTTTATATAGATAAAGGCTATTATAAAGAAGGAGCTGTCTGATAAGTCCCTAAAATAAAGCAGGTGGAGAAAAATCATTCGTTTTTCTCCACCTGCTTTTGTATTTTTAGGATCATTTTCTGAAAGTAGCTGGCGACATGCGCGGGATGATTTTCTGGTATCAGTGCAACCTAAAATAAAATAAGAGGGGGCTACCAAAGATTAGTAGTTACCTGACTTTTTGGACAGCCCCATTTCTATTTTTAGAAAATTACTTATGATACGGTTCATTCCTATTAATCCTAAACGCCCGATATATTTGTTCAACTAGGATTAACCTCATTAGTTGATGTGGAAAAGTCATCCTTGAAAAAGACAACTGCTCATTTGAGCGTTTGATTACCTCATCACTCAAACCCAGCGATCCCCCGATCACAAATGCAACCTTACTTTTTCCATAGGTAGCTAACTGATCTAAGTTTTTAGCCAACTCCTCAGATGACTGAAGTTTTCCTTGAATCGCTAACGCAATCACATATGTATCCTGGCTGATTTTAGATAAAATCCGTTCGCCTTCTTTCTGCTTCACCTGCAGCATTTCAAGCTCACTTAATTCCTCAGGAGCCTTTTCATCTGCAACCTCCACCATTTCAACTTTTGCATAAGCAGTTAATCTCTTTAAATACTCCTCGATTCCCTGCCGTAAATATTTCTCTTTTAACTTACCAACCGTTATGATCGAGATATTCACAATCCACAACCCTTTTCAACTTAATTACAAACAGCTTACAAACAAGATATCCACAGAAGTTATCCACATATTCACATTTTTTATCCACATCTTGTATGGAATCATTTGTTCGCCACCATATATACAGCCTGTTTTTCACAATATTCACAACTAGCAGTTGATTTATCCACAGATACTTGTGATAAAACTGGATAAGTCTGATACTTATCCACAATATCATCTAATGCAATGTCAACATGCTCTTCACAGCTATAAATCATTCTTACTCCTCACTTTCAAACAAATTCATTAAGATTATATTTACCTTTCCAACGGTTATCATACTTTTGGCCTCATCCATCATAACATACAAATATTAATGGGAAAGTGAATGACTCACTTTCCCAAATTAATGCTTATTCAAGTTTTTCGCCTGACAGCGTTAAAGTAGTCTCCTTTAACTTTCCTTGACGATAATACTTAACCTTTAATTTCTCGCCAATTTTCTTTTTCTGATATAAATGTTTTCGAAGGTCAATCACATCGTTTATTTTTTCCCCATCCATTTCAACAATGACATCCAGCTCTTGTAATCCTGCTTGGGAGGCTGGTGAATTTGGCATTACCTGACGAAGGGCGACACCATAATTGACATCACGAGGTAATTTTAGTGATTCCTCTTGATAATACGCTGGAATTTCACTCACTGACTTTAAATCCACACCCATATATGGACGTTTAACAACGCCAAACTGTTCAAGATCATCAATGATAGGTTTAGCGGAATTAATCGGGATGGAGAGACCAATCCCCTCAACAGCCTCCTGAGATATTTTCATTGAATTAATGCCGATGACCTGTCCCGCCATGTTGATTAACGCTCCGCCGCTGTTACCAGGGTTAATTGCAGCATCCGTTTGTAATACCTCAGACTGCCAATCAACCACACCATCCTGGTTGATATCAACAGGGATGGTCCTTTTTAGACCTGAAATAATTCCTTGGGTTACAGAACCAGAAAAAGTTGCCCCAAGCGGATTTCCAATTGCAATAACTGGTTCTCCCATCTTCAGACTGTCAGAATTACCGAATTCCGCCACTTTTTTAATCTTACTTGCATCGATCTCAAGCACGGCTAAGTCTGTCCAAACGTCACTGCCTAGCAGCTTAGCAGGAATCTTTGTTCCATCATCCAAGCTTACCTCAAGTTTTGTTGCACCCTCTACAACATGATGGTTCGTCACCACATAGGCTTTATTGCCTGCCCTTTTATAAATAACTCCTGATCCGGTCCCAGCAGCTTCTTCTGATGAATCCCCATTATCAGACCAGAAACTTGATGATTGGATATTATTAATGCCAACGACTGCAGCACCTGTTTTTTCAACCGCTTTTGTCGTATTTGTATTTACGTCATATGAAACCTTCTCGACTACATTCTGCTGGTTATCATTAGTATTTGTTTCTGCTGCCTGATTTTGATCTGTTGCTAGTTTATAGGGCAATACTCCTTGCTTTGATAGAGTTGGAATGGCAAGGATCACAATAATTGCGCCTATTATTGCACCGGCCAGGCTGGCGAGAAACACACTGCCTCTTTTACCTCTCTGCTCTCGGTAGCGTCCCTGTGTATGATCGTCATAATAACCCATTTACACCATTCCCTTCTTCGAAAAGTGTTATTTACTATTTTGGCTCCTACCATCCATTATAATCAATCTTCCTGAAATTACTAAAGATAACGTTTCCCTTAATAAGAAAAGCGCAAGCGCCTTGGTCAGCTCCGATATAGGGCGACTTGTCAACAGGCCGGCGAAAGCAGGGTCA